>JANMGV010000144.1:0-195980 GCA_031374825.1 Pirellulaceae bacterium | reverse complement strand
CAATTATGCCGACTTTCAGGCAGTCATCGACACCTGCCTCCAGGAACTCTCCACAACCCACCAAAAGGCAATCGCATCACTGATCACGCTGAACTTTCAAACCTTCGAAAATGTGACTCTGCTTCCCGCGTGAGGTATAATAGTTCGCTCAAGATCGACGTGCAGGACACACAGCCTGTCGCGGCTCCGCGCTTGGAATCGCAAGTTGCGGGCCTAATCGCGCAGATCGACAGCATTCAGCAACTTCTTCATCAAGAGTCTTCGGCCATCGAACCTGCTTGCCGAGAAGCGTTAGCAGAGCAACTCGTTACTTGTTCGTCCCAACTCGGCGAACTTGAATCGATTGCCACCGAGTCGCGACAATATCTGACCAAGATGGAGACGCTAAACCACGAATTGCGTCTTCAGTTGATGGCTCGTGCCAGCGAATCTCAGACAGATTCATTGACAGGTTTGGCAAATCGACGAGCCTTTGACCGCGAGTTTAGTGAACGCTGCGTTGCCGCTCAGCAAACTAGCTGCCCGTTGATGTTGGCACTCTTTGATATCGATCACTTCAAAACGATAAATGATAGTTTTGGCCATCATGTCGGCGATGCTGTCTTGCGAGGTCTGGGCGAATTAATTCGACAGCAGTTGCCGCCCGAAACGTTCGTCGCTCGTTACGGAGGCGAAGAATTCGCGTTGGTAATCTCCGGCACTTCGATCGACGAAGCTATTGACCTAGTAGAACAAATTCGGCGAATCGTATGCGAAACACGTTTCAGTTTCGAAGGTCAGTGCCTCAGTTTATCCATGAGTTGTGGGCTAGCCATGCTGACTCGCCAAGATCATTGCGAGCACTTGTTGCAACGAGCCGACGCAGCGTTGTACGCCGCAAAACAAGCAGGTCGAAATCGAACTTTTTGGTATGCTGGCCGCCATCTGCACTTGGCTACAACCGTAGACACCCAGCTCGATTCCCAATCAGTGAATACACCTCGACCGGTTGTCGACTTGAACGCTCGCGAGAAAGTCGCTGCGGTGTTGCAGGAAATCCAAACGCCACAGACAACATTGCCTTTGGCGTTAAGAACAAATCGCGCAAACTGGTGCGACGGTGCGGTTTTGTTTTGGAGTATTCGCCAACGATTAGCAGAATGGAAAGAAGGCGGCGAGCCCTTTTGCGTCTTAGCGATTGAAATCGACGACGCGGCACGCATCGGACAAATGTACGGTAGCGTGGCACTTCATTTCATGATGCGCGCTCAAGTTCTGCATCTCGATTCCGTTTTACGCAACATGGATATCGTTGCTCGCACCGGACAGTCGAGGCTCGTCGTGCTTTTGCCAAGATCGACACTCGCGTCATTATCCCCATTGCTCAATCGTTTTAGCGAGTCCATGAATCGATTTGTATTCCCGACGGCAAATAAACTGGTCGAGTATTCGATTTCTATTGGGGTAGGAGAAGCAAGCAAGGATGATGATCCCGATCAGCTTGTTTCGCGGGCCGAAGCAGCACTGATGGTTGCCCAGCGTTATGGCAAAGGCCAATTTTATGCGAGCGACTCCCAACGCGTTTGGTGTCTCAAAGATTCCGCAGGCTGAAACCGAGCAGGTACTCAGTCCGCAAAGTAAATCGGCATCAGCGTTCTGAGCCGGGATCCATCCTCGCCAATTGCATTACGAATTTAGGATCGGAAATCGTGCAGATTTCTTCCTCGCCCACTGGTGCTCGGGGAACGCTTCGAATGATTTGACGCTTCTCGTTTTTCCGAACCGGCTGCGCGCTGGAAAAAATCCGAAGTCCGATTTCTTGCGTGATAGCGGGTCGCTACTTGCCCGCAACTACATAGCGGAGATTGCAGGAAGCTCGCCAAGAAGAGGCTGCACACCAACGTAAACGCAACTGCCACTACAATACTCTTTACCATTTGGTCCACCTCGTGCACTTCCAACATTTCGACTCGCTAATACTGTTACATTGGTTAAATCCCGATGCAAAGTCAAGAAAAGAGCATATTTCTTGAGGGAGAAAACTCATCCTTGCGAAAAGCATGAGTGTGACAGCGAGGCGGGAGCAAAATTTGCGATACAGTGTGTTCCTCCCAACGAAAGCTGCGCGTGGGCTGACCTGTTTATTTTATGTTTGGCGTTAGAACGATTTCTTGTTCGTCCAGGTCTGCGAAAACGATGAATTCTGTTTCTTTGAAGCCCTCTGCGTACGCGATGATGGTCACTTTATCATCCGGAGCCCAGTCCCAAGTATAAATCCCTTCTTCATCGCATTCACGCGGGATGTGCGACTCGATTACGTTGGGGTGTTTGTGGTTGTACAGTGATTTAATATCGCGCCAGGACGAAATAGAAACCCTCGCTTTCGGTATGGGGTTGCCTTGAGGGTCGGTGACTTTGATCACGAGTTTATTGGGTTCGCCAAGTTCGACATCCAATGTGGAGTCGCGCTTGAGATCAATCTCATTCATGACTGGGGCGGAACCGACGCCGATTGTGGTTAGCTTCCAAACACCAGGTGTCAGCGGGGCTGTCTCGAACGAGCCGTCTTTCCCGATTGCAACTTCTTGAGATCCCTCCTCCATGTACGGATCAACTCCCCATACCACGATCCCCTTCTCTACCGGATGTCCCTTGTGAGACTTGACGATGCCCTTGATACGGTAACCGCTCTCCATGGTGGAAACACTAGTTTCATCCCGTAACTCACTCGCTATCAACCCCTGGCGCCATTTCGTATCGCTAATGAAATTTTGGTGAGTCAGAAAAAGCGAAAATTTGAAATCGCCGTTTTCGTCTGGCTGGGCAGGTGCAGTATCGATACTCCAATGACCGTTCTTGTCCGTGGTCGCCGCGTTATCGCCCTCGGCAAGCCACATGCTGACGCCTGTTTGCGGCTCGTTGGTTTGAACCGAGACTCCAACTTTCACTCCGGCGATAGGTTTGCCTTGGTCATCGACAACTGTTCCGCCGAGTCGATGACCCGCTGGCAATACGATTTTGAATGACGCAGGGATCTTCCCACCTTCGTTATGTCCCGACTCCCAGTGGGAAAACATGGGGACATACTTTTCTTTGCTTGTCCAAATACGGAGTATGGACAAACGAGCAGGCCTATTAAACTCGACAACACCCTCGGCATTGGACACGAAGTCCTGAATAGGCGGCGTCGGCGATTTGGACCATATGGAAACATGAACTTTTGCGTCAGAAACGGGTTGGCCAGCCTCGTCCAGAAGAATGACCTTCATTTTCTTTTCAGCAGTCGCATTCTTAGAGGAAGCTTGTTGTCCGTTCACTACTCCGCCAAGAAATAGAATCACGACAATTCCGACCATCAATTGCAAGTTTCGCATAGCACGCTCGTTTTTGATTGCGAGTAAAGAATGGTTTTGGAACGGACGGCGATTGATAGGCCCCATGCATGTTGTTCTATTCGTTTCTATGCTACCGATATTGAACGAGTAACAAGAAATTCGGCCGAATGGGTCCTGGGCAATATGTATGTCAGCTTTTTTGCGTCGGCTAATTGCTGTGATTGTAATCCAATTTACTGTTTGATCGTCCGTCGGATTAATTCGAAAAGTCCAGGGAATTCCGGAGCGTTACGATTTTGTAGATAAAGTTCTAGTCCGACTAAGTCATCTATTCTGCTGGAGAGAATTTTAGAGTCACCAGATTGTTTCGCGATCCAATTCACGAGAAGTTGCAGATCATTCCGATTCATTGAGTTTCCACGACTAAAGACCTTGTGAACAAGCTCACACTCAATGATGTCTTTCACATTACGAAACGAAAGCGTGCAATCAATCATCTCCGTGCTCTTAGTCGAGCGTATCAACGTTTGCAGACGCGAGTCGGCAAAATTTAATGATTCGAAATCGTATAATGCAAGTTCCACTCTGCCATCAAAGGCAACTTCTTGATTGATCTGCAGTACGCTCATGGCCCTACTTCCTTCCGAACGTTCACTTCCGACGATGATGACATTGAGTTCGTCTTTGCCTGCAACTTCTTTTGCAAAATCGTCGGTGAGTTGGTCAACTGAAATTGCAATGCTTTTCAGGCTTGGACTGCCGGAAACGAGCTTTTTTAGACTTTGAGATCCCAGCGTTGTATCGTAGACGCTTAATGATTGCAGTTGAGGTAGGTCGCAGCGCCAATTCTCCTCGGGAATTTGACTTTCACGCACGGACAATTCTTGTAATTCTTTGCTGGAAAGTAGTTTAGTCCAGGTCGCCGTGGAAGCACTCACACGAAGCAGACTCATCGTTGCACATCGATCCAAACTAACAACTTGATCAATCCAATCGATATTGTAAATTTGCGATCTATCTAGCAAACTCAGGATCGGGTCGAAACTAGATGTTTCAATAGACGAAGGTGCAAATCGATTGCGAAGGAATTGGGGAGGTGTACCGTCTAGGCAAATAGCCAATTGATCGACTTCATCGGAAAACCATTTTGGGAAATCTGCAAACTTCTTATTTGTCTTCAGAGATAGATATGTTTGACGATCGATCCCGTCTACGGGGACACGCCAAGCTAGGCAGCGCGGAATGCACTCGCCGGTTGGTAATTCCCACCAGTTCCATTGCTTGAGCAACTGAACTTTCTCCATCCGTCCTTGCTGTTCTAAATCACCAAGGATTCTCGCGCGATACTCTGCTTTTCGAATTGCGGAAAACGGAAACATGATCAGCACCGCGACGCCAGTCAAAATTGCCATCAAAGTCTTTATCCGACCGCGTCCTCGGAACAAGAGGAAGTCAACCACGAACAGCCAGCCTAGATGCCAAGCCAATGCAAGCCAAATCAGCGGTTCAAGCGACCACCCGCCTTTGACTCGCGACATCAAGACACCCGATGTAGCAACAGCGATAGTGATTAGTCCAACATGCTTGAACAAACCCGACCGCCACCCACTTCTGACAGGTTTTGTTTCGCAATTCTCCATTGTCTGTATTTCCGGCTAACAAGTGATAGGACGTTGCGTTAGTCGCGAAAACGCATCATACCAATGTTCGATAAGCAAGGTTTTCTTTTCGAAAGCCTCCTCACCAGCAATTTTCTGACTTTTGCACAGCGGAATGATCGCGACCTAAGTTGCACCCAGAAATGCAAATAAAACGCGACTTATGCCCAGTAGACGTTCCAGCTATACTACCAGGCTGAGGTGAATATCTGGCGCGAGAGTTTTCGGGTGAGTTGCGGTCATTGGCTGCAGATTTTCCGAAACGCCGAAGGTGCAAAACAGCCCTGAACCGCTCAGGCAAAAGGACCGCCGGTATTGATACACCTTCTCTGGAGAGTGATTGCGTCCAAGTGACGCGATCCACCGAAGGGGCAAAGTTGCTCAGACATTGAGCAACTGATCTCTCAGGTAAAAGGACAGAGGGGCAAACGTCCGTGAAGTTTTCTCAATAGTCAACTTGGCAACAACTGCCATTTGGATCATCGAGCAAGACTTCAATCATGTCGACGCTTTGCATTGCCCCAAAATTTTTACTCAGGAGTCTACCCGTGGCTACCAAATACTCTCCCTTCGTTTCGCGACACATCGGCCCTCGTAACGATGAAATCCAAAGCATGTTGGCAACGCTTGGATACGACTCGCTGGACGAGTTGACTCGCACTGTTGTGCCCTCCGGGATATATGATGACCAGCCACTCGATCTCCTCCCAGGCGAGACCGAAGAAGAGGCTTTGGCAGAACTGCGAAAAATTGCCAACCAGAACAAGGTCCTCCGTTCGTTCATCGGACAAGGCTACTACGGAACACATACTCCCAAAGTGATCCAACGCAATGTGCTTGAGAACCCAGCATGGTATACGGCTTACACGCCCTACCAACCAGAAATTTCACAAGGTCGTCTCGAAATCCTCTTTTACTTTCAAACGATGGTTGCGGAACTAACTGGGCTCGAAATCGCCAACTGCTCGTTGCTTGACGAGGGCACTGCGGCGGCGGAGGCTATGACGTTGTGCCACCGAAGTTCTAAAGTGAACGCGCGTCGTTTCTTGGTTTCCAAACATTGCCATCCACAAACAATCGAAGTCATCCGAACCCGCGCAGAACCTTTGGCCATCGAAGTTATCGAATTCGACGATCGAACAGACAAGATTGACTGGACCGACGCCTTCGGTGTAATCGTTCAATACCCAGCAACGGATGGCACGGTTGGCCGATTCGAAAAGCTAATAGCTGACGCTCACGCCAACAATTCGGTCGCGATCATGGCGACCGACTTATTAGCTTTGATGTTGCTCCGGTCACCAGGAGAGTTGGGAGCGGATATTGCCATCGGCAACGCGCAACGCTTCGGCGTGCCGCTTGGGCTGGGTGGCCCGCACGCTGCGTTCATGGCAACAAAGGACGCTTTCAAACGCACGATGCCGGGCCGAATCGTCGGTCAGTCGATCGATCGAAGCGGCAAACCTGCTTACCGGCTTGCATTACAAACGCGCGAGCAGCACATTCGCCGCGAAAAGGCAACGTCGAATATCTGTACCGCGCAAGCACTGTTGGCCATTATCTCTACTTTGTATGCGTGCTACCACGGACCTGATGGTCTGCGAGCCATTTCGACACGAGTGCATGGTTTGGCAACTCGCCTTTACAAATCTTTGCAGAAACTTGGCGTATCGTGTCGCAGCGATCAGTTCTTTGACACGTTGACTGTGACCGCGACCGGAGGGGCAGATAAGCTTGTCAAGCAAGCAGTCGCAGCAGGTTTCAACCTTCGTCGGCTAAGCGATACGGAAGTCGGCATTGCCTTGGATGAGACGACAACCGAACAAGAATTGCAACAGATCGTTGGTTTGTTTGGCAAATCCGATTTGGCCCCAGCCGCCGAATCCCTGCTCGATCCAGTTCAACTGCGAAACGATACGGTTCTTACGCAGTCGGTCTTCCATCAATACCGCAGCGAAACCGAGATGATGCGCTACATGCGTCGCTTGTCCGAAATGGACATCGCGCTCGATCGAGCTATGATCCCGCTTGGTTCGTGCACCATGAAGCTCAATGCGGCCAGCGAGTTGACGCCCGTCACTTGGCCAGAGTTCAACAGTATTCATCCATTCGCGCCTGCCGATCAGTGGCAAGGTTATCGAGTGATGATCGAACAGCTCGAATCGATGCTGTGTCAGATCACTGGCTATGACGCCATCTCATTGCAGCCAAATGCTGGCTCACAAGGCGAATATGCTGGATTGTTGGCCATCAAGCACTACCACGAATATCGAGGTGACAAGAATCGAACCGTTTGCTTGATTCCGAGCAGTGCTCACGGCACCAATCCTGCAAGCGCGCACATGGCAAACATGTCGGTTGTGGTCGTTAAATGCGATGAACACGGTAATGTGGATCTCGAAGACTTGGATGCTAAGATTGCGGAAAACGAAGGTCGAGTGGCGGCAATCATGATCACCTACCCTTCGACACACGGCGTGTTTGAAGATGGTGTTACATCCGTTTGCGAGAAAGTTCATGCGGCGGGCGGGCAAGTTTATATCGACGGCGCGAATCTGAACGCTCTGGTAGGGGTGGCCAAGCCCGGTAAATTTGGCGGCGATGTTTCCCACTTGAATTTGCACAAGACTTTTTGCATTCCCCACGGCGGCGGCGGTCCTGGCGTTGGGCCTGTGGCTGTTCGAAGCCATCTCGCGCCGTTCCTTCCCAAAGACAACGTCAACGCGGATCGCCGCGGACCGTTGGTGAGCTCAGCACCTTTTGGTAGCGCCAGCATATTGCCTATTTCGTGGATGTATATTCGCATGATGGGCAGAGCTGGACTCAAACGCGCCACACAAGTTGCTATTCTCAACGCAAACTACATCGCGCACCGTTTGAAGGATCGTTATCCAATCCTTTACACAGGCAACAAGGGCCTGATTGCGCATGAATGCATTATCGACACGCGACCGATGGACAAGGACGCGCATGTCGATGTCAACGATATTGCAAAACGTTTGATAGATTACGGATTCCATTCGCCAACCATGTCGTTCCCGGTTGCGGGTACGTTAATGATCGAACCAACGGAAAGCGAATCACTGTATGAGCTTGACCGGTTCTGCAGAGCGATGAATTTGATTTACGAAGAGTACGAGCAAGTCAAATTGGGCAAATGGCCAGCGGACAATAACCCATTGCGCAACGCGCCGCATACTCTCGATTCGATACTTGATGAAAGCCAAGCTTTGCCGTATCCCAAGCGGCTTGCAGTTTGTCCTGATCCTTCTATGAGCTACGCGGTCAAGTATTGGCCACCCGTTGGTCGAGTCGATAACGTTTACGGTGATCGGAATTTGGTCTGCGCTTGTCCCCCGATGGAAAATTATCAAGCCGATTCCGAAGAGGATGAAATATCCGCGAAAGAAATCGTTTCGCGTTAACATGCTCGCATAGCATAGAAAGATCGAAATAGACTGTTCGATGTGTGTTCTTGACGCATTGGATTCCATTCCTCGTTCCAAATGGGAACGGGGATGAGCGGCAGATTACGAAATGCCCGTACTTCGGTAGACGCTGGTCAGATCTAACGAGGTCTCAAGGCCGCTTCTTTTCAGGAGCAGGTACGAGTGAGACCTGGAGAGAAAGTCGCTCCTTTTGCCGAGCAAGTTCGATGGTCTGCGGTTGATCAACGGGCAGTTGCTCTACGATTTCTGCAAACTCAGCGGGAGTATGGATCTTTTGTTGAGCGATAGAGATTAAAACGTCACCCATCTTAATGCCAGCCTGATCCGCCGGTGAACCTTTCGTAATGGACGAGACGTAAACGCCACCTTGAATCGGAATACCGGTAAACTGAGCCATGTCGAGTGAAAGCGGTTCGGCTCGCAAACCGACGTAAGATCGCCGAACTTTTCCAATTTCTTGAAGTTCGCTGACGATCCATTTCATGCGGTTCGATGGAATAGCAAAACCAACACCCTGCGACGCTCCACTGCGCGAAGCGATGGCAGTATTAATGCCAACCAATTCACCATCGAGATTTGCAAGTGCACCACCCGAGTTGCCTGGATTGATCGAAGCGTCTGTTTGCAGCAACTGGCCGACAACAAGCTCACGCAAGATACGTGCTTTGCCGCTGATAATCCCAACGCTAACCGTCTGATCAAAGCTGAACGGACTGCCAATGGCGAGAACCCAGTCTCCAACAGAAACAGCGTCCGAGTCCGCGATCTTGACTGGGACGAGTGTTTCACGCGGCTCAATGTTTAATATCGCCAAGTCACTGGAAATATCGGATCGGATATTCTTGGCCTTGATTTCGTTGCCATCGTGTAAACGCACTCGCACTTCGGTTGCTTTGGCGACAACGTGATGATTCGTAACAATCAAGCCTTCGGCGGACAAAATCACACCGGAACCAATGCTTGGATACATCTCTTCGGTCGATAGCAATTCCAGATTTTCCAAAGTCGAAACAGTATTTTCCATCTTGGCCATTACCGTCACAACCGAAGGCAGCAATTTGTTTGCCGCTGACTTGAATGCATTGGATAGATCACGTGCTTGATCAAGTTGGACAGACGGGGCGTTTTTTTGTTGTGATTCTGTGGACGCCGATTCTTGAGCAAATCCTAATTCCGTGATCAAGACGATGGATAATATTGCGACGGAAGCGACGCTAGCTACATGGAAAAATGAATTCGTTAATGTGTTCTTGAACATGAGAGCGGTTCGATCAAAAAAAAGGTTGGAGGTTGGCTCAGGTTTTGTGGTTTACAGGTAGTCCAGCAATCGCCAGAAAACTTTGCGAGTTTGTTAGTCCACGGATACAATGGCTTTTATTACCCGATTTTGGGGAAGTAAAAAGCTGGGGAATGTCTCAATCAGGTTTTCGAAATTGGTATGGTGTGTAATCCAAGGAACGGTATTAATTCGACCTTCTTCGATCAGCGAGATGATCCGCGTAAAGTCACCCGACAATGCATTTCGACTGGCCAAAATTGTGACTTCTCGACGATGCAAAATAGGCGTATGTGGCAGTGTGATCATGTTCTGCGTAATTCCAACATACACCAGTCGAGCGCCGAACGCACAGTATTCCAGCGCGCTTGCCATACTCAAATTGTTTCCCGTTGCATCGATAACGACATCAGCCAATTGGCCATTTGTCAGTGCTTTCAATTGATCGATCGCTTCGGTCGGAGCATCAGGAACGAGTTTGATCACATCAGGAATACCTATTCTCTCGCGAACAAACTCGAGTCGTGAAGGTTCGACATCCAGCACGATGGTTCGCGCTCCAGCAATTCGGCAGAATTCAACCGCGGACAACCCGATTGGGCCAGCACCGATGACAAGCACGTTTTCTTGTGGCTGAACGTTCGCACGATTTACGGCATGGCAACCGATGGCCAAAGTCTCAACTAAAGCCATTCGCTCGAAAGTCAAATTGTTCGCCGGGTGTAACTTCCTCGCTGGCAATAACATCAACTCGGTCATCCCCCCATCGCACATAACGCCAAGCGTCTTGTGCGCTTCGCAACAGTTTGTTAATCCTCGACGGCATGAGTAACAGGTCTGGCAATTGATGTACGGTTCAACAGCGCATCGATCGCCGACTCGTACGTTTGTCACTTGGTCACCGATCGAAACTACCTCGACTCCAAGTTCGTGACCAGGAATTCTGGGATAACTGAAATACGGCATTTTACCGAGGTAGCCTGCATAGTCAGTTCCGCAAATTCCAATGCGATGAATGCGTACCAATGCTTCGCCAGGACCGGGCGGATTGGGCTCCGAAATCTCGGAAATGCGAAATACCTTGGGCGATTCGAGAACAATGGCTTTCATGGTTCAGTCCAATTTTCGTCCGGTTTGTAAGGAATGTCAGGGTAAAATGGTGATTCGTTGTGATATCCGAATTGGATTCGATTAGCCAAGATGCTGAAAGTGCCGATCTGAACTATTTTTAACAGTTGGTGGAATCGATTTTACAATTCCCGTCAATATGCACAATTCTCAAGTGGCTTTGTTCCGATCATGAAGCGTTTGGCTGCTTTGATTCTCATTTCGGTTGTGAATCTTTTATTGTTGGTCGATGATTGCTTTGCACAAAAAACGTCTCCGAAATCGGGAAAGGTGAAAGACAGTGCGGTTACGGTACCGTCCGACGCAGCACCTACCACTTACGCCGCACGTACTCTGACAATGCGATTCGGCATGCAGTTTTCCTCCAACGACAATAACTGCTCGAATATCCTTGCGACGATTCCTTTTCCAACCGACTGGCCAGAACAAAAAGTTACATTCCAGCAAGCGGACATTTCCCCCGGTGCTTTTTACGAGCCGCGAAAACTTGCCGGTGGCACTATGCAACTCGTTATCACGGCACCCTCAGTCCCGGCGCAGAATCAATTTAATGCAATCGTTACCGTACAAGTCGAGAAGTCCTTTCTCCAAGCCCCAAAGGACCCTTCGAAGCTCGTCATTGCAAAACCAATCCCCAAAGCCGCTCAGCCGTATATGGGAGCGGGACCGTATATTGACCCCGAATATAGGCTAATTAAAAAAGTCGCAAAAGAGATCAAAGATAGTCAGCCAACGAACGCCTGGGAGCACGTCGAAAAAATCTACGATTGGGTGCGCGATAACATCGAGTACCGCAACGGTAAAATCCGAAGCACGACCCAGGCGATGGATGACAAATATGGAGACTGCGAAGAGATGACGGGAATATTTGTCGCGATCTGCCGCGCAAGTAATATTCCAGCTCGCTGTGTTTGGGTTCCTGAACACTGTTATCCGGAGTTCTTTCTCCAGGATGAAAACGGCGTTGGGCATTGGTTTCCTTGCCAAGTTGCTGGTGATCGACAATTTGGCGAGATGAAAGAGTATCGCCCAATACTGCAAAAAGGCGATAAGTTCAAAGTGCCTGAAAAGAAAGGGCAACAGCGTTATGTCAGCGAGTTCTTTACTTGCAAACAGAAGCCAGTTGGTCCCAAAGCTCCCGACGTTCAAACCATTCGCGATCTTGGCGGACTAGAGGAAGAAATCGAAGCCCTCAAGACCGCTTCTCCTCCATCGTTTTCGTCAGGCGATGGCGACGATAAAGGCGATGATAAAAGCGACAGCAAAACAGATGGCGACAAGCGTTGAGACTTCACGCTTGTTCTGTAAAGCTAACTCGTTCGCTAACGTTTCATGCGAATGGATTGAGTATCGAATTTTCCTAGGGAACCATACTCTCCAGTCTCAAAATTGCTCATCGAATAGGGCGTCAAGTTAGCATCACCTAACTTATTTCACGTTCATTTAGTTATTCTTACCGCAACTCCAAGTGACATGCGTTCTGTCGTTTGGTGAAGCAATCTCGCAAGAGATCCTCCGCGTATCGATCGGCTGCGTGTTTCAACTCATTTTGTGTCGTTCAATTTTCTGTTGCCCAGTCACTAAGTACTCCGAATCAGATTTTCTGCGTTTTCCGAAACAAACGTTGAAGTCTTCTTGATCCAAGCAAGTCTTTATTTTTAAGTTTTCCTGGGGCAATCTACTGGTAAATCGGTGTTAGCGCGTATACGGTAACGGCACATTACGGAACTTACTGTTTTCCTTTCAAACCGGAGGTGACTATGGATTACCCACTTCAGATGCGATTCAAAATTTTGGCTTTGGCACCCCAGATTCATGTAACGGATGCAGCAAATAAAACCGTGTGTTACGTTCAGCAGAAAATGTTTCGTCTCAAAGAGAACGTCAGTGTTTTTCGAGATGAATCGAAACAAGCTTTGTTGTGTGAAATAAAGGCGGATCGGATGATCGATTGGTCGGCCTGCTATCACTTTGTCGATGCTAGCGGCAACGCGTTTGGTGGCGTTCGCCGAAAGGGAATGCGGTCGATTTGGAAAGCTCATTATCAATTGCTGGATGAATCGGATCAGCATTACGCAACAATACAGGAAGAGAATCCGCTTGCCAAAGTCGGCGATGCGTTACTTGGCGAAATTCCGATCGTTGGCTTGGCGGCAGGTTACTTTTTGAATCCCAAATATTTGCTTAGCACCAATGCGGGTCAGCCTTTCATGCGATTGACGAAACGGCGTGCGTTTCTGGAAGGGCGTTTTGCAATCGACAAACTGGGAGAAGGTGATCAAGTCGACGAACTTCGCGGCCTCTTGGCCTTTCTCATGATGGCACTACTGGAACGCGCACGCGGCTGATTTGCTTTTAGGCAGGCAAACTTGCTCGGGTGACTAAAACCCCCATGCGTATTCGTCACGATGATCTGCCAATATCGTGACGTCGGCGTTAACAAATGCGCGGCCTCTTATCACAGGCAAGATAGAATTTTTTTCGCGATTAAGCCATTGGAAGCTTCCGATAAACAAACTCCCCAGCACGCTGGCTTGAGTCCACTCTTGGCCTTCATCCAGTTTTCCGTCGGCGGCCAAGCATGCGAGCTTGGCCGATGTGCCCGTTCCGCACGGCGACCGATCGTACGCTTTGCCGGGGCATAGGACAAAATTTTGCGAGTCGGCATCGCAGTACTTGGCGTCGCCAAACAATTCTACGTGATCGACTTCCGGAAAGCCTGCCTTGTTGATCGCCAATCGAATCTGCCAACAAATCTCTGTCAATTCGTCTGCTCGTTCCAGCTCAATATCAAACGATGGCGTTTTGACTAAGTAAAACCAATTTCCTCCCCAAGCCACATCGCCTGTAACAATTCCCACCCCCGGAACGTCTACAGAAAAATCTTTGGCTGAACGGTAGCTTTCGACGTTACAAATCGAAACGGTCTCGTCCTCGTGCAACTCGGCTTGAACTGCGCCCACAGGAGTATCGATCCAGTGCAAACCGGACGAGATTTGTCCAAGGTAAGCCAGCGTCGCAATAAGCCCAATGGTCCCGTGACCACACATGCCCAAATAGCCGACGTTATTAAAGAAAATAACTCCTGCCGAGCATCGTGGATCGTGCGGTTTGCACAGCAGCGCGCCAACCATGACATCGGAACCTCGCGGCTCATTTACAATCGCGGTCCGATAATGATCAAACCGTTCTTGCATCACTTCTAATTGCTTCGACAGGGGACCATCACCAACTGCTGGACCATTTTCCACAATGATTCGAGTAGGTTCGCCGCCAGTGTGCGAATCGATCACGCGGAATTTTTCAACCATAATGGGAGCCAATATTGGTGCGAGAGGACTGGTGCAAAGGGCGTCGGGCAAATTCGATCTCAGTCGCACCTGGGGCAATTTGCGATCCCATCGCGAATGATCTTAAGGACGCGTTCCCGTTCTGTTCCGGTGATCGGCAAACGCGGAGCCCGAGTCCATTCCTTGCCGAGCCCAACTTCTTGAAGGCATAGCTTGATGTATTGCACAAACTTGACGTGCGTATCCAGATGCAGCAGCGGCGCGAACCAGCGATAGACTGAAATCGCATCGTCCCAACGCCCGGCTTGCATGGCTTCCCACAAATATTGATTCTGTTTGGGCCATGCGATCCCGGTGCCAGCTACCCAACCATCGATGCCGAGCACACAGGACTCCATTGCCAAGTCGTCAACGCCGGTAAAAATTGAATATCGACCACCGACGACATTATGCAAATCCGTTATTCGGCGAGTGTTCGCAGAACTTTCCTTTAGCGCGACAAAGTTTTTGATAGGAGCAAGTTCGGCAAACATTTCCGGTGTGATGTCGTTGCCGTAGCTGATAGGGTTATTGTAAATCATGATCGGCAAATTGGTTGCGCCCGCCACCGTTTGAAAGTGAGCCAACGTTTCTTGAGGATCGGGAGTCCGGTAGCTCATGGCTGGCATCAACATGACGCCGTCAGCCCCCATTCGTTCGCAATCGTTGACAACGCGAATGCCTTCGCCGGTGCTGGACTCGGCGACGCCAAAAAGGACCGTAACTTGGCCTTTGACGGCGCGTACCATTTCGCCTGCGACCAGTCGTTTTTCGTCCGAAGTCAGCATTTGATTTTCACCCAACGAACCCAAGAAAATCAGTCCCGTGACACCGGAATCAATGAGGACTTGAGCATGTCGAGCGGTCCCTTCCAAATCCAGCGAACCATCATGATGCAACTGAGTCGTAATCGCAGGAAATACTCCTTGCCAGTATGGTTTGACGTTTGGTTTCGGTCGGGAAACTGGTGTAGGCATGTCTAAATAACTTTCGCAAAAAAATGCAGCGTGCAGAAAAATGAGACTCATCAGAACGGCTGATTGAGCAAGATTCCAGATTAGGATGAATTCTGCAAGTCCCTGTGCGTTTGGTGCCGATGTGTTTTGATCCAAATATGCTTCAAATCCGCTTTCGATAATAGAAAAATCGCGTAGAAGCGAATTGGCTTGGTGTGGTATAACTTTGGGAAATACTTCAAGTATTGTTGATTTCAGTGCATCATTTTCCAAGCTAGTTTTGACACATAGCTGTTGTGTATCCGACAAGGCCGTCGATTGCGAGCAATCCGTCATGAATTCAATTGCCAACATTCCTTCTGCTCCGATTTCTCATTCCAAAGTTTGCGAATGGATCGAATCAATCGTTCAATTGTGCGAACCCGACGAAGTTTATTGGTGCGATGGATCCGATGAAGAATGGGCAAGCTTGTGCGAATTGATGGTTCGACGCGGGACGCTTGTCCGACTAAACCCGGACAAGCATCCAAATTCGTACTTAGCCCGAAGCGCTCCATCGGACGTAGCACGCGTTGAGGAGCGGACCTTCATCTGTTCGCGTCGCGAAATCGATGCTGGACCTACAAATAATTGGCATCCACCGCGTGCAATGCGAACGCTGTTGGCGGACAAGTTCCGCGGATGTATGCGAGGCCGGACCCTGTATGTTGTTCCATTTTGCATGGGACCATTGAACAGCCCGCTTGCCCTTTGCGGGATTGAGCTAACCGATTCGCCGTACGTTGTTGCCAGTATGAAAATCATGTGTCATATGGGAAACAAAGTTTGGGAAAAGCTCGGGGCGAATGGCGATTTCTTGCCTTGCGTTCATTCTGTCGGAGTGCCCCTTGCTCCTGGACAGGACGACGTTGCTTGGCCGTGTCAGGATGAAAAATACATCGTGCACTTTCCCGAAGATCGCGAAGTTTGGTCGTTTGGCAGTGGCTACGGTGGAAATGCGCTTTTAGGCAAAAAATGCGTTGCGCTTCGCATCGCAAGTGTGATTGCGCGCGACAATCACTGGTTAGCAGAGCACATGTTGATCATGGGAATCGAAGCGCCAGATGGACGCAAGACGTACATTACAGCGGCTTTTCCAAGCGCATGCGGCAAGACCAATCTCGCCATGATTCAACCGCCTCCGTCTATGGCCGTTCAAGGCTGGAAAACAACGCTGGTCGGTGATGACATCGCTTGGTTGTGGCCTGGGGAGACCGGCAAACTCCACGCGATCAATCCCGAGACGGGTTTTTTTGGTGTTGCACCAGGGACCTCTTGGCATTCCAATCCCGGTGCCATGCACGCGATGTCCAAGAACACGATCTTTACTAACGTTGCTATGACAGAGGACGGCTGTGTTTGGTGGGAAGGCATGTCGGAACCACCCGCAAAGCTTATTGACTGGATGGGACTTGAATGGAAACCGGACTGCGGACGTCCTGCGGCTCATCCCAATTCACGCTTCACTGCGCCTGCCAGCCAATGTCCGAACATCGATCCAAATTGGCAAAATCCGGATGGTGTTCCCATCGACGCAATTGTTTTTGGTGGACGACGCAGTTCGACGATGCCTTTGATTTTTCAAGCATTCGATTGGACACATGGCGTTTTCTTAGGAGCGACGCAAAGCTCCGAGACGACAGCAGCCGCGGTTGGCAAGATTGGTCAAGTGCGGCGGGATCCGATGGCCATGCTGCCTTTCTGCGGCTACAACATGGGCGACTACTTTGGGCATTGGCTTGATATGCGCAAAAGCATTCGACGTTTGCCGCGAATATTTCACGTTAACTGGTTCCGTAAGGACAATCGCGGGAAATTCCTTTGGCCGGGCTTTTGCGAAAATCTGCGAGTTCTTGAGTGGATCGTTAAAAGATGCCAGGGACGGATTCCTGGTCAAGAGACACCGATCGGTTGGACGCCTCAATGGGAAGACTTCAATATTGTGGGGCTAGATGGCTTTACTGAGGAAAATTTTGCTGCGGCGATGAAATTTAGCCAGGACGAATGGTTGGCTGAAATCACAAGTCAAAATGAATTTGTCCTTCGCCTTTATCATAGTCTTCCCAAAGAACTGATGTGCCAGCGCGAGTTGTTGATGGCTCGCATGGCCTGATGGGATCTACAAAGAATTACTTTGCGGCTTGAACTAGACTTTCGCCGATTTCCATCATCTGCTCAGCGTCGAGGAACAGATCGTTTCGTGAAAATAATTGTTGAATGGCTGCTTTGTGAATCTTCATCTTAAGGCCACCAACCCCAAGCGCCCCGTAGTCGATTCGTCCATTGCGTGACTTGGCCTTGTCATGAATCTCGACTCCGCCAAGTCCCGTCGGGGAAACGGCGTTAAGATCCACGGCGACCTTTAAATTCGTTGCCGCGTTGAGAGCGTCGATGGAGGCAAGCTCGGCACCGGCGGCGCCACAGCCGAAAACAATATCTGAACCAGACAACGCCTTTGCAACACTCGTCGAATCCATTTCAAGCGGACTGAGATTGCTCGCCGAAATTCCCGATGATTCAAGTTCGTGACAACAAGATTGCGCACGATCAAGGGACCGTGAAGCCACGGTAACATGCGCACCGCGGAGGGCAAGGAGTTGGCAAACACGTCGTCCCACCGAACCCGTTGCACCTAATACAAGACACCGGGACTCTGTCAGGGCATAATGTTGCGAAGCGCTTATTACAGCCGCTGCTGCAGTCGAGTTGCAACCGTTGCTATCAAGCATCACGGAAACACGCATTGGACCAAAGAAAGTCTTCTTGACCTTGCCTGCGATTTCCTCACCCGCACGAACATCCGTCCCGCCGATGAAAATCGCAGTGTTGCAAAGGTCCTGTGGGCCTCGAGTAAAGATACAACCATGGACAAGCTTTTCGACGTCCTTGGATCCAACTTGTCCATAGGGAAGCAAAAAATCGACACCCGCATCGATTGCGACGATCGAGTCAAAAGAACTAGGGAGCGAATCAGGATCGAATTGCAGCAGAGTTTTTGGTTTGGACATTGCCTTAATACCGATGAGTTTGTCGGGAAAAGTGGGGAGTGAGTTTTGGGTGTTGCAAATTCGCTATCCGATGTTGCATTTTGCCACATGAAATAAAAAACGCGGACTGATGGGTCCGCGTTTTTGTAAACTAAGAAAACATTTTTTGGGAGCGTTTGCGAGACAAATTTGATTTTGGAAAATTTTTGTTTCGATGGCTTCCCAAACGACTTAGCTTAGAAACCCTTAAAAGGATGCGCAGCCGTATCCTTTTGGGCGATCATTTCGTCCGCGGAAGGTTTTCCGCCCATTGCGGCAACAATCGCTTGCTTGGTCGCTTCGTAGTTGTATTCGTAGATTTTCTTGTCATTCTCAGCTGCTGGATGAATGAACACGCCGCAAACAATTACCAATTTTTCGGCTTGATCCTTGGGAATTACTCCGGCGGCAACTGAATCTGCGACGGCTTTCGCAACCGCAGCTTGGGCGGGGCCGAACATCTGTACGGCTTGCTTCATCCCCTTAATCGTTACTTTCGTAATCATGACCGTCGATGGTTTTACCGCGACATTCGGGGTCAAAACGGCCAAAAGATTTGTGTGACCAGCACTTTGTGTTGCTAATGCATTGGCAAATGCAACGCCTACAGGCCCGTCCTTGCTACCAATTAGCAAATCGATATGAGAAATTTCGTTTCCGTCACCAACTAAAGCTTCGCCTACGTACATTGACATGGCATTAACCCTTTCGCTGCAATTTTCCAATAAAACGTTTCAAATGTGCGGTGGTGAGAGTACCAGTTTTTCTAGGGATTTCAACGGGTTGGGCACGTTTACCTGTGGATTTTGCCATACCTTCCAAGTTCCCGATAAATTAAGTCTTCCGATGGCAATTCTCTGGTAAAAAGTCGAAAGTAAATTAATCTAGAAAAAACAAGTTGGAGTAAAATCAATCGTTCTGGTACATTTGTTGCAAGAGACGGTAGCGGCGAACCGACGTTCGCGAAGAATGAAATTCCGGTTTCACCATTCCCGTCCCTCGAACGTCGGTTCTGCCAATTTTCTGTTCTTAGAATCACCATTCATTTATAGCGAGCCAAGGTGACGAAAATGTTGCGATTATTCTCGTCGATGCTTCTTTTTCTCGGATCTATCACGGTAGCAATTTCCGTGAGTGCTCCTTCTCGTGCAGCAGAGCCTACTTCAAAGAAGTCAAAAACTACAACTGAAAAAGAAGTGGTCGAAGAAGTCGAACTCTTCGCAGCAATCGAAGCCAAGCAAGTCAGTGTCGACTTCCTTCCAAAGGATGCGACACAGGCCACCATCGTTTTCCATAATGAAACCAAGAAGCCTCTCAAGATTAAACTTCCTGAAACCTTCGGCGCAGTTCATCTCCTCGGTCAAATGGGCGGCATGGGAATGGGTGGAGGCGGCATGGGCGGTGGTGGTATGGGTGGTGGTGGTATGGGTGGCGGTGGTATGGGTGGCGGCGGCATGGGCGGCGGTGAAGGTCTGGGTGGCGGCATGGGCGGCGGCGGCATGGGTGGCGGCGGCATGGGCGGCGGCGGCATGGGTGGCATGGGTGGCGGTGGTATGGGAGGCGGTGGTATGGGAGGCATGGGTGGCGGCGGTGGTTTGTTCCGCGTCGAGCCCGAGCAACCTCGCAAACTGCGCGTTCAAACCGTTTGCCTAGAGCACGGCAAGAAAGATCCAAATCCACGTCTGAAATACAAACTCGTTCGTCTTGAAGAAGTAGACGGTGGCAAAGAAGTCGAACAACTATGCCGTCTGCTGGGTTACAACCAAGTTAGCCAAAACGTTGCACAAGCTATTGCTTGGCATTATACGGATGGATTGTCCTGGATGGATTTGGCCCACAAGCCACGTATGGTCTCTGAATACACGGGTATCGAACTATTCTTCTCCGAATACGAAATGCAAGCTGCAATGCGACTTGCAGGGCGAATTGAAAGCCATGTAACTTCTGTGCCCTCGGATTCAGTCCCAGGCACAAGTGGCGGAACGGGCCGGTAAGCTTCGAAAGTTCGACATATCAAAATGGAAAAGACCCCGGCAGCAAGTTGCCGGGGTCTTTTAGTTTTTGGTTACCGAACTTCGTTACTTGCTTATCAAGTGCTATTTTCCGGAAGCCGACTGAAGATCGATTTGGAACGGTGATTGAACATATCCAATCAAGTCGCGTTGGTCCGACTCGGACAACGCATCCAGCAATCCGTCCGGCATCAGTGACAGTTGCGAGGCCTTCACTTCGTCAATATCATCGGTCAATATCACGACTTGTTCTTTCGAAGTTTGAACCGTGATGGACTGGGCGGATTTACTGACAGGAACTCCGGTTATGACTTGCCCGTTAGTCAGCAGATACAGCGAGACGCGAAAGTTGTCGGCAACGCTTGCGCTCGGATCGACAACATTTTCTAATACATATCGAATGTTGGACCTTTGTGCACCGGTAATTTCAGGTCCGATCGATGCCCCGTCGCCGAACAAACGATGGCATCCCGCACAGTGTTGAGTCCAAAGTCGTCGACCGTTTGCAAGATTCGGTTCTTTTGAATCTGATTTGGCAAGCATTTTTTCCAGATCTTGGATTCGCTGCAATTTGCTTTCGTTGAGCAGCTTGATTTGCGGCCACAACGTTGCCATTCGTTTGATCGTTTCTGTGTTGCCAGACATTTGAATCTGCCGAAGCATGGAGGCATCGACAGCATCGCGAGGAATCTTTTCCGATTCGACGGCGGACAAAAGTAACGGTACAAAGTCGCGACGTCCTGCTAGAGTTTGAATGGCAGCAACTTTGCCTTGCGCTCCAAAATTTGCAAAATTCTGAATCAAGCGTTCCGCATCTTCCCGCACACCTGCAGCAGCAAGGCAACGAATGGCGTGGGACGATAGGTCTCGGTCGTTGATGTATTTCCAAGCGAGCTCGACAAGACCTTCTGCTTTGGCGTCCAACAAAGAATCTAACGCATCGCGGCGAGAGATGGCATCCAGTTTTCCGTCATCAACCATTTCTTTCAATTGTTCGATCGCCAGCCCTTGTCCAAACACGGCACCCAGAGTCGCAACAGCTTGTCTCGTTTCTGGGGAATTGTCACTTGAGAGATTAGCGACCGTTTTTGCCCAGCTTGCAGGCGCCACAAGCTTTCGGCGACCACGAACGGCTGTTGTCATACCTCGAAGTATCGCGCCACGTGTTTTGTTTTGGTCCAATACTCGAACCAACGCGTCAACACCTGAAGGAACAGAATCGATTTGCGAAGTGAGTCGTCGTGCGATGAATTCGGGCAAGGGCGCAATTGGGTTCGATTGGACAAGTCGAACAGCTTGGTCGGGATGCGTCGCAACATTTTCCTTTATGGCATACCAAAGTGCCAATCCGTAATCGCGGTCCGATTCCAAATGCCGCTGGGTCGCTAAGGTCCCCGCCAGCTCCCACCACCCTGCTCCGCCGATACGGTTGAGCGAGCTTGCCAAGTAAAGCTTGACCAAATCGCTCTTTTCTTGTGAAACCAGTTTTTGCAACAACGCCACCGTGTTGTCGTCGGTCATCGGTCTATCTGTTAGCAACTTTATAGCCCAGATGCGAACGTGTTCATTGGAGTCATTCAATGCAGATTGCAGGTCTAACTGTGTTGTCAGGCCACAAGTGTACGACGTCCATAGTTGCGCGAGTTGATTTTGTCCCTTGGTTGATCGATGCAGGCTCGCCAATAACGATTGCGACGTTGCTTTGCTCAAAGCTCCCGCGACTGCACGTTCGGTAAGTATGAGTTGCGATTGTCGCGCATACCAATTGTTTTCATGCGATAGAAGTTGGAAAAGCGATTCGTCATCTTGGTTCCGCAAATCGGCGACTCGGTCAGCTTTAATTTCGCCATGACGAATTCGGTAAATTCTACCACTCTGTCGATGAATGCCGTCATTTTCATGGCACTCACCGGTATCCGACCAATCCAATACATAAACGGCTCCATCGGGTCCGGTCGATAGATCGATACCGCGAAACCAAGGATCTTCGGACTGCGCCCAATCGGGTTGATGGTGGCCCACAAATCCCGCGCCAATTCGATCCAAGCTATCACGATTAATTCGGCGACCGTGGAAGTTCAACGTGAGCATGCTTCCTCGTAAGTCGGACGGCCAATTGTCGCCTTGATAGATCAACATCCCACTGTGCGCATGTCCTCCGCCGGCTTGGTCGGTTTCTTTGCTGATTCCTGATTTTTGAATTCGATGCCACTCTTCGCTTTCCACGTTCCAGTGGACATGGTCAGCGGTTTGAGGCAACAATTGGTAGACGTTGGGATCTAAATCTTGGCCATACATTCGTTGATAGTGCGCGCCCGGCAGGGCATGCCATAAATGACCTATGACAGTATTGATGAAAAATAGATGACCATTCGCGTCCCAATCCATTCCCCAGGAATTTGTAGTACCTTGGCAAACGATTTCAAAACGTTTTGATTGCGGATGAATCCTCCAAATACAGCAGTTAAGTTCCGTACGTTCGCTGTTGGGCTGCCCAGGTTGTCCAACAAAACTCGTTGCTTGGATTCCGTGCCGTCCATACAACCAACCGTCTGGACCCCATCTCAATCCATTTGCAAAATTATGCCGGACTCGATCTGCATCAAAACCATCTAAGACAACTTGCGGTCTACTGTCGGGAATGTCATCGCCGTTTCGATCAGGAATAAAAAGCAAATTGGGAGGGGCAAGCGCCCACACGCCACCAAATCCAATTTCAACGCTCGTGAGTTTTGAAGCTTGGTCCCAGAACACAGTTCGCTTTTCGAAGCTTCCGTTCCCGTCGGTGTCCTCAAGGACAAGAATCCGGTCCTTGAGGTCCGTGTCAAAATTTCGCGGGTTTTCAGAGTAAGTGTAATTTTCTGCAATCCACAATCGGCCTCGACTATCCCACGCACTCGCGATCGGCTGTTGTACGTCGGGTTCCGAAGCGACAACATCTGCAAAAAATCCTGCCGGTAGTTTCATTGCCCTGGCGGCTTGATCAGCACTTAGCCGTTTCCCATCGGATTGCTGTGTGTCGTATATGGCTTTTTGCGCCCTGAGTGTGGGCGAAAAACATAAAGCGAGAATCACCGCGAGAGTAATTCGTTTATAGAGCACTTCCTTTTTAAGCAAATCTTTGCAAAAACGCATGTTGTTAGCCTTTGTAAAGTACGAAACAGACGGCAGACGAATCCAGATTATATCACTTGGCGAAACCGTCCTCATGGTTTCTAAAAGTTTTTGCTTTTTGAACTAAAATTTCCCTTTGCGGAGGGAGAAGATTTTTGCTGCTTCAATAAAACGTTGCGCAGATCGGCTACTGCAAGTAAGTAAGTCAATCAAATCGGCTTTGCGGGCTAAATTCGCAAAATCCTGTTGTGTCGAATGCCAGTAATGCGACAATAAGTAACGAAGGGGTCGCTCTTGTCTACTTCTCTTCGTCTCAATCAGTTTGAGGGACTCTGTCATGATCGACATTTTGTTGGAAAGCCCATGGATTGTTGCAAGTGTGGGCCTGTTTATTGTTGCAATCACGATTTATGGTTGGATTCAAACCGGCCAAAAAGCAGCGTTGTATTCGGCTGGAGGAATATTGATTGCAACCTTGCTTGCGGTTTTGATTTCTAATTGGGTGGAAACGCGTCAAGAAAAGATTCGCAAAGTCGTTCATTCGGTTGCCGACGACTTGGGAGCCAATCGCTTCGAAAAAATCATCGCCGCCATCCACCCCGAGGCGACCGAGACAGTCCGACGAGCACAAGCCGAGTTGCCAAACTATAAATTTAAATCTGCAAAGGTTACGGGAATTCATGAAACCAGTTTTACGGATAAGGTCGAGCCTCAGCGAGTCGTCGTGAAAATGAATGTTGTCGTCGATGTGGAAACGAATGGATTTAGTGGTCGCGTGCCGCGATTTGTTGAAGTCACGTTTTACAAATCCGGTGATCAGTGGTTGGTTTACGATTACTCCCACGCAGACCCGATGTCGGGTTTTCGAGACGAAGGTACTTTCCCTAGGCCATAATCGACGGCCTAAAGAGCAGTTTTAGAAGGTAAATTGCCTGTGGAATTTTGAAAGCCAATTCTGATAAGCCCGAATTTTGGTAAACTATCGGCCATCATAGAACGCAGCAACGCTTGTCACACTCGGTTTAGAGGAGTTGGCAGTCGATCGCGTTTGTAATTCGGGTCACTAATCGTTGGAGCGTGACACGTCCTGCAACCTGTGGCTGATTCGTCCCCAAGCTAAACGACGTTTTCGTCGTTGATGAATAAATTTTAGTGAGCTGAATTTCGTGCCGCCCGAGACGACCCCAATCGATAACTGGTTATTCGCATGGTTGGAGCCGCTTGACTCGGTCAAAGATGCCGCGCAAGCCGTCATGCAGCCGGTGTGGTTAAACCTGCCCACGTACACTTTGTTGGGAGTTGTTGTTGGAATACTAGCGATCGCAACAGCGATTAGCAGGAATCTGACACGTCAGTCGAATCCCTCGATCAATCCAGCCTTGGTCAAGCGATTTGTATTGAGAGTGCAGGCATGGTGGTTGATGTGCGCTATCTTGGTGTTTGGACTCGTGCTCCACCGTGTAGGTACGATTGTGATTTTCTTTGGCGTGTCGTTTTGGGCGCTTCGTGAATTCATTACCATGACGCCGACGAGGCGCGGAGATCATCGCGCCCTGTTTTATAGTCTTGTCATTTTTACACCTTTGCAGTATTTGCTGATTGGTCTGGGTCGCACGGAATGGGAATGGCGAACAGGAAGGTCGATCGATTTTTATGACCTGTACAGCATCATGATCCCTGTTTATGCATCCCTGTTTATACCGGCTCGCATAGCTTTTTCAGGCGATCACAAACGATATCTAGAGCGATCGGCGCAGATCCAAGCGGGATTATTGGTTTGCGTTTACTCGTTATCGTACGCGCCTGCACTACTCGATTTGCGTCTTCAGCAGTCCAACGGTCAATCTTGGTCGGGCAGCAACGCCGGCTTGCTGTTTTTCTTTGTTTTGCTGTCCCAGTTGTCCGACGTCCTACAGTGGAGCTGGAGCCAATTGGCCGGCAAACATGTGATTGCCAAGGAAATTAGTAGCTCCCGAACTTGGGAAGGTTTTTTTGGTGGATCCTTTTCTACCGGAATAGTCGGTGCCCTGCTTTACTGGGTAACTCCATTTCAAATGTGGGAAGCAGCCATTATGAGTGTTGTTGTGGCAATGATGGGATTCGCTGGAGGGATGACGATGAGCGCTATCAAACGCGACCGTGGCGTTAACGATTACGGTTCGTTGGTAATGGGACATGCGGGCGTTCTGGACCGGATCGATACTCTTTGCTTTGCTGCTCCCGTGTTCTATCACCTCACTCGATTTTTCTTTTCCGTCTAATGACTTGGATCGACACACACGCACATTTGGATGACGAAAGCCTACGCAATCGATTGCCCGAGGTCATGGAACGCTGCCAACAATCGCGAGTGGAAAAGATCATTTCAGTCGGAACCACATTGAAATCGAGTCAAGGGTGTGTGTCTATTGCCGAGCGCTTTTCAAATATTTATGCTTCGGTCGGAATCCATCCCAACTATTGCAATCGGGCTGAGGCGGGTGACTGGGGGGAGATTTGCGATCTCGTGGTAAACCCTCGCGTCGTCGGCATTGGCGAAACAGGACTCGACAAATACTGGAACGATTGTCCCTGGGAAATTCAGGTTGACTACTTTCATCGCCATTGCCGACTAAGCAGTGAAACTCGACTGCCGTTAATCATTCATATGCGAGACTGTGCGGTCGAGATGTTAGAACAGCTCCAATCTGCCGCCAAAGATGGTCCGCTCATCGGCGTGATGCACTCGTTTACCGGTGACCTAGCAATGGCACGAGCATGCATTGACCTGGGGCTTTACATCAGTTTTGCGGGCATGTTGACTTACAAAAAATCGAGCGAGCTGAGGCTGGTTGCGGCATCATTACCCCTTGATCGGATACTGGTCGAAACGGACTCGCCCTATCTGTCACCTGAGCCGCAACGAAACATGCGTCCTAATATGCCTTCGCAAGTGTCACATACAGCCACGTGTCTTGCGGAGGCTAGACAAATCTCATTGGACGAGCTTAGTTCGGCAATTCTGGCTAACACAAAGAGACTGTTTACCAGAATGGAATAGCTTTGTATTTCCCACGCTGGAAAAGCGATAATCGATTTCACTGCCCTATGATTTTGCGTCAAGACTTTTTTGGGTTTGTTGTGAGCAAGAACATTATCAACTCACGACAAGAAATAATCGTGGTCGTCCATGGTTTAGGAAGCAGCAAAGCCTGGATGGTGCCGCTCTGCAAAAAGCTCTGTGGTCGAGGATACCGCGTGGAGAACTGGGGTTACCGAAGTTTTGCAAAGTCAATCGACTTCCACGCCGAGCAACTGAACAGATTTGTCGACGATTTGCCTAAGGAGATTAACGTACACTTCGTCGCACATAGCATGGGAGCTATCGTCGTTCGTGCAGCGCTGGATCGAAGCCAATTGCCGAATCTTGGTCGAATCGTTTTCTTGGCTCCACCAAATCTGGGCACGCCGGTAGCCCGTTATGCCACGAGAATTTTGGGTAGCTTTTGTAAATCGATATGCCAGCTTTCCGATCGTCCCGACAGTTTTGTAAATCAAATTCGTAGTGTTCCAGCGACCGAGTTCGGTGTGATTGCTGCTCGTTATGATTTCCTTGTACCGCGAGCTTCTACGGGCTTGGAGGGAATGAGCGACCGTGTGACTGTGAATGCGTTGCACAGTTCATTGTTATTTTCCCAACGCACAGCCGATTTGACGATTTCCTTTATTGAAACGGGCCGATTCGAGGAATGCCATGCTGTCAATTCGACGAACGGTCAATCAGGCAGTTCCGCGAAAGCAGTTTGACTGCATATTGAGATCGCGAATCGCAACAGCGAAACTCAATTGTTCAAGCTGGGCAATTAGCCTTGGAGAGTTAGTAACGGTTTCCTACGAGAAGTATTCCGTAACTGCCAGCAACTGTATTTTGCGTTTCAATAATTGCGTAGACCTGCAATTTGCCCAAGTCAGCTTTAGCGAAGGAAGCCGAATTTGCTACAATACCTGCGGGATCTGACTGAACATACGAACGAACTCGAAATAAAATTTGTTTGCGAAGAGACCTTGAAGGATATATGAAGACGACTCCAGAAAGCATGCGAGTCATGGCAGTAGACGAGAAAGCCAACGGCAAAGGGGATTTCATGTTGCGACGAAGTTTGTTCGCGCTTTTCTGTTTGTGTGTGGGGTTATTGGTTGGATGGGCCACGCAGGACGTCGGCTGGCCTCTTGCAGGTCGGGCACAAAACCCAAACACCGTTCCCCTTCAAAGCAACTTTCCGGTTGTAAATGTTCGCCCGAACAGCGATCCCGCCGTCTTGCCGGACTTAGGGGAGTATTCACCTGAAGAGCAAATCAACATCGCCGTTTACGATAAATGCAATCGCGGTGTCGTTAATATTTCGACACGTTCGCTTCGCATGGATTCGTTTCTATTTGCATCGTCGGTCGAAGGCAGCGGCAGCGGTTCCGTTATCGACAAGTCGGGGCATATCCTCACGAATTTTCACGTGATCGAAGACGCGCGGGATATCAATGTGACGCTTTTCAATGGAGAGTCTTATCCTGCGGTTCTTGTCGGGCAAGACCAAGATAACGATATCGCTGTACTGCGAATCGAAGCACCCGAGGATAGGTTGTTCCCGATTGAAATTGGCGAATCTTCAAACCTGCGAGTAGGGCAAAGAATTATTGCGATCGGCAATCCGTTCGGACTGGAACGCACCATGACGGATGGAATCATTTCGAGTCTTAATCGTCAATTACCATCGCGCAATCGCAGAACCATGAAATCGATCGTGCAAATCGATGCGGCGTTGAACCAAGGGAACTCGGGGGGGCCGCTGCTCAATACTCGCGGTGAATTGATTGGAATGAACACTGCTATAGCGACGAGCACGGGAGATAGTGCGGGGATAGGATTTGCAATTCCGTCGCGCACGATTCGGCGTGTTGTGCCACAATTGATTTTGAATGGCTATGTCGTTCGTCCAACGATCGGCATCATGCGAGTCGAAGAAAAGGAAAACGGGTTGATGGTCGTTGAGCTCACGCCGAAAGGACCTGCCGAAAAGGCCGGAGTGAAAGGCTACAAAGTCATCATGCGAAAGTTTAGAAGGAACAACTCGGTATTTCAACAACCTTCGATCGATCCGAGCGAAGCCGATTTGATTGTTGGTTGCGACGGCATAAAAATCTCTACCGCAGATGATTTGCTGACCATTATCGAAAACAAAAAGCCCGGTGATGTTGTCAGTTTGTCCGTTTCTCGTCAAGGACAAATCGTTAATATTCCTGTCACGCTCGGCGGATCAGAATGAACGATTGAGAAGTTTTTCGAGGCAAGGCTCTCGGCAGGCGAACGATGTTAAGATTTGCCTACGACGACCAAGCACATATCGTCTTCTTGAGAGCATTCGCCAACGTGCTTGCGAACGGCGTCCACGATGCTCTTGCCCGTTTGTTCCACGTTTCCTGCTGCGTTTTGCACTAACTGCCGAATTCGATTAATCGAGAATTGTTCGCCGTCGGCATTCGGTGCTTCGAAAATACCGTCCGTATAAAGCGTCAATGTATCGCCCGATGCCAGTTGCACATTGGCAACTTCGTAAACGGTTTCGCTGTCTACACCGAGCGGGAGGCCGCTTTCATGGGCTGATGGTTCGTGCAAACTACCGTCTGCGCGGTGCAAAATGGGAGGCATATGTCCCGCGTTAACTATGGTGGCTTGCCTTGAGTTGTTGTCGAGGATGATCACGAGCATCGTCACCATTTTCTCAAGTCCGAGAAGCATAATTCGTGTGTTGAGAAGCGCGAGCGCCAAGGCGGGATCGCTTTGGTTGGCAAACGCAAATCGAGTTTCGGCGGACAGTTTGGCCATGAACATCGCTGCCGCGACACCGTGACCGACAACGTCAGCCACAACTACGGCCAATCGATCCGGACCAAGCTGGATGTAGTCAAAGTAGTCTCCGCCGATTTGATTCGCTGCATGATAGAACTGATAAAAACTGTAGGCTGGATTATTTGGTTTGACTTTTGGTAGGAATGCTTCTTGCACTTGCTTTGCATACAGCAAATCCTGTTGAAGAAGTTTCTGAATCAAAACTTGTTCATGTAATTGGGCATTTTCGATCGCGATACCGGCTTGATTGGCGATAGCAACCAAAACTTCCAAGTCTTTCTCTTCGAAACGATTTCGCTGATTGAGAGTATCCAGTTGAATAGCGCCAATGGGGTCACCGTAGCTATTGAGCAAGGGCGCTACGATCATCGAGCGAATGCGAAAATCGGCAACGCTTTGACTCATTTCGAATCGCTCATCCGAACTTGCGTCGAGCGAGATGATAGCTTGCTTGTGTTCCATGATCTGACGAAGTACAGTGCGGCTAATACGCACGGACTCTTGTTGATCTTCGCGACGAGTTTTTACCCACCTAGGTTGAAGCTGTCCTTCGGCATCTTGCAGAATCAAAAAGCCGCGATCGGCTTGGATGAATACTTTGAATAAACTATCCAAGACTTTGGGCAAGACTTCATCGAGTGCCACGGCGCGGCCGAGGTTTTTCATGATCTCAATTAAAGCCGTAAGTTTGACTTCGGGAGAGACCATGAACTGAGTGCCCATGGAACTCAGGTCCAGTTTACCGGTCACTGCTCTTTGTGATGATTCCTCCGGGTCGTCGACCATGAGAATCCCAAGACTGCTACCTTCGGCTAGTCGGCCACCATCCAAAGCGGATGAATCGTCCGCGTGGAACGAGAATTCGAGATCGCAGATACGAATCATATCCCCGTCAACCAACTCGGTTGGTTCGCTTATTAGTTTTCCATTAAGGAATGTGCCGTTTCGACTTTTGAGATCTTCCAGCATGTGCGCATCGCCTTGTCGCACGATCTTGGCGTGTTGACGACTAACAGCACCAGCATCCAAAATTACGTCGCATTCGGGATGGCGTCCCATGATGGATTCAGGCTTGTCAAGTTCGTAGCGACGGCCGAAGGCACTCCCGGTTTCAGCATTTAAGTAGGCCATGGCGAGTGAGGGTTCCTGTCGGAGTTGAACTGTCTTAGGCAGCTTTCGGAAAACTGTCATTGGAAGTGATGAACCAACGCTAGCGTACGTAAAGCGTTGGAGCCACGCGAACGGAAAGCATATTGTAACCAGCATTTCGGCGGGAGTAGAGGCCCAAATTTACGTCGATAATTTAGAAACTGAATGTTCGGGGACAAAATGCATCTGTATTCGGCTTGCGATTTGATTGATTATTGTTTAATCAACGCTTCTGAATGCAGCGGTTTCGCGACCATATCCTAAAACGAAGCCCCTGTGTCACGTGGACCTACAAATCGAGTTCCAGTCAGCGACACGCTGCGGTGAATTCAGCACGGAGGCTGATACATGCACCGAATGAATCGAGAGTATACGCAATCGCAACTAGATCCCTTGAGCTGGGTGAGGTTCGTCGTGTGCGCTGCGATCGGAGTCGCATTGTCATGGTCGGCGACGACGAGCTTTGGACAAGGGCCTCAAGATCAAATACCGGCGTTTTCCGATCCCAAATTCCGAGACAAAGTCTGGGAAGCTGGCGGTCCTGTTTTTCGCGATGTAAAGTCTGGCAAGATGATTCTGTCGGTAACCATCGAAGGCGAAAAAACGGTTTCCGAACATAGCATTTTGTCCCACATACAGTCTCGCCAAGACCGTTTATACGATTCTGACCAACTCAATCGCGACATCAATGAACTTTATCGATCAGGACTGTTTGAAAGGATCGAAGCACGTTTCATTGATTCCCCTGAAGGCATTCATATAAAATTGATCGTTCAGGAAAAACCTATCGTCGAAAGTGTCGTGTTCCATGGGAACACCAAACTTGACGAACGCGACCTTAAGAAACATGCCGGAATCGAAAAAGGGGATGCGCATAGCCCCCAAATGGTGATTCAGGCCAAGCAGAGATTGATTGATCTTTATCATGATCGAGGATTCAATCATGCCGACGTACAAGTGTTTCAAGGCGCCAAAGTTGGTGAAACCGAAGTCGTTTTCCGTATTAGCGAAGGCGAACGAGAACGGATTTGGCGAATCGATATTGTTGGGAATAATTCGTTCGCGACCGATTTGTTGAAGGCGAAAATCAAGTCTCGCGACGCGCTTCTCGGTGTTCGCGGCTATATATCAAACGCCGCCGACCCAATCAAATTGGACGCCGATAAAGAGCGTCTGGAAGGCTACTATCGCAGTCTCGGCTACTTCGATGCGAAGGTAGATTACTCGACGAAATACGACGCCGACGGCAAATGGTTGTACGTCACCTTTGTCGTGAGCGAGGGGAATCAATACAGTATCAACGAAATCACGATTCAAGGGAACAAGTACTTTACCGTCGACCAATTATCCAATGGATTTAAGTTGAAGGTGGGAGAGCCGTTCAATCAAAGCAAGATGGATCATGACACGAAATTGCTGCGTGAGATCTATGGCTCTCAAGGATTCTATTTCTGCGATGTGACGCCTCAACCGGTTTACTTGCCGGGAGAAAAGCTCAATCTGATTTACGACATCGAAGAAGGCGACATCTATCGCGTCAGTGATATTCGCGTTCACATCGACGGGGATAGTAGTTTTACAAAGCATACGGTTCCTTTGAATTTGCTTGGACGAGTACGTCCTAACCGAATCATCGATTCGCGTGAAATTGAAGCCGCCACGCGGCGGTTGCGATTTTCTCAGATATTTAATGACAATCCGAATAATGGCGAAGTCCCCCAAATCGAAGTGCGCCCAGTTCAGGACGAATTGGACGAAGAAGACTTGCCTTGACGCCGTAGAATTTCGTACACACTCCATGCACGCTTAGGTTTGCGGTTGCTACACATTGGAAAAATCGATGCTTCGAAATCGCTGCTGGAAAACGTTGAAGTTAAGGCATTTGGCTGTCGGCATGTTCGTATGCTTGTCGGGTTGTCAAAAGTTGGCCAATTGGCAACCCTATCAAGCTTTTCCGGGCGATTCGAACTTACGCGATGAAGAGATACTTTCTGTCGAAAATGCACCATCCAAGAATCAAAACGCAACTCGCCAAGTAGCTCCACCGGATCAAAATCGTCCCGCAGTTCCTCGGCACATCAGCCCCCAGTCACCTTCCGACAAGCAATCCGAGCACGTTCGAGCGACCATTCGAGGCCAATCGCCTCCATCGAACACTTCGCAGGCATCTCCTGGCAGCACTGAATGGTATCGAGGTCCCATGACTCCCGCTACCAGCAGTGCAACCACGGTGTCGCAACCCATCGGTTCGGGACTGTTGCAACAAGGAAACTCAAGCGGTGGTTATCCTACTTCCGGTGCACCCAGCCAAGGAACAACTACAACGGCTTTTCAGAACCCTCAGTCGCCTAGTTATTTGCCCAATCCGCAGGCCGGTAACAATTCTGCTCCAGTTAGTGGCGAGCCAATTAATGCGTTCCAGCAGAGTCAACCGAATCAGTTTTCCGGAATACCAAACTACCCTCAAGCTGGTCCAAATCAATCTGCACCTTCCTTCGGCTCGCTACAACAACCTTGGGCCATGAACTCTGCGATTCCACCCGTAGGACCTGGGATTAACGGGTATACGCCGCGCGTTCGCGACGTTCCGATCGATGTCATTTTGTCGGAAGGTCAAACAGGCCGCATCGTTTTGGGCGGCTCGGTAAATACAGACTTGGGAGTAGCTGGTCAAGTTATTGTCGAAGAACGAAACTTTGACATTCGCAAATTCCCTCGCTCTTTCCGTGACATGTTCAACGGAGCTTTTCGCGGCAATGGTGAGAATTTCCGATTGGAATTAGTCCCGGGTAATCAAGTCCAACGGTATACGGTCAACTGGACTCAGCCAAATCTGTTTGGTTACTCGCCCTACAGCCTGTCTGTAGGCGGTTTTTTGTTCAATCGAATCTATCGCGATTGGAGCGAACAACGATTGGGCGGTCGAGTGGCAGTTGGTTATGAAATCACTCCCGATCTTTCTGTCAGTACGGAGCTACGTGGTGAAAATGTCGATGTTTACAATCCTCGTATCAGCGGTTTGCCAGCTTTGGATTCTGTTTTGGGCGGTAACGAGCTTTACACAGGTCGTTTTCGCTTAGCACATAACACACGTGATAGCCCGTTCCTGCCAACCGAAGGGCATTTTCTTGAATTGATCTATGACCAAGTGTTCGGCAGTTTTGACTACCCACGCGGGCAGGTCAACTACAGCCGGTACTTCTTGCTGCGCGAACGGGCGGACGGAACTGGTCGGCACACATTGACGAATTCTTTACGTTTTGGAGTGACCGGGGCACAGACACCGATTTATGAGAACTTCTTCGCTGGTGGTTATACAACGTTGCGAGGATTTCGATTCCGTGGTGCTGGACCTGTTGACATGGGAATCCAGACAGGTGGTCAATTGATGTTTTTGGGCACGTTGGAATATATGTTCCCTTTGTCAGCCGACGACATGATCCGCATGGTTGCCTTTGTGGACTACGGAACAGTTGAACGAACGATCAAGATGGACTTCGATAATTTCCGAGTCGCTCCTGGTTTGGGATTTCGCGTAGCCGTACCGGCGATGGGACCTGCTCCGCTCGCTTTCGATTTTGCTGTCCCAGTCCAATACGCTCCAGACGATCAACGCCAAGTATTTAGCTTTTCCGTCGGCATCACGCGTTAAACGGAGAGCAATCATGGCCTTTGCGGTCGATCTGCCCATTTACGCAGGCCCACTCGATTTACTTCTTTATCTCGTTCGCCGCGAAGAATTGGATCTTCCGGCGATCAGTTTATCGAAAATCACTCGCCAATTCTGCGATTACCTCGAAGTACTTGCAGTCTTAGAGACCGATGATGTTGGCGATTTTATCGAGACGGCGTCGATCTTGATTGAGATGAAGGCGCGGGCTGTTTTGCCCGCTGAGCCGATTCCCTTGACGGATGAGGAGATTCAATTCGATGATCCAGCTGATCAACTTGTTCAGAGACTAATTGACTACAAGAAATACCGCGATGCCTCCGTCATGCTTGAGGAGCAAAGTCGCCGATGGCAACTGCGTTACTCACGGCAATCGGACGATTTGCCTGCGCGCGCCATCGATCAAGGCGAACAACCGATTGCTGAGTTAGAAATATGGGACCTTGTTAGCGCTTTTGGCCGTATTTTGCGAGAAAGCCAGCCGCTGCCGACAACGAATGTTGTCTATGACGAAACGCCGATCCATGTCCACATGCAACGCATTCACGGAATCGTGCGAGAGAATGGTCCAACTGAATTGCAATCGTTGTTTCAAGTTCGCGCGCACAAGAGCACGCTGGTCGCGATGTTCTTGGCAACACTAGAACTTACCAGGCATCACGGGTTATTAGCTCAGCAAGATGATAAGACGGGCTTAATTTGGCTTCACGCCGGCGAGGATTTCTCGGCCACTCTCGAGGTTGCCGAAGTGGATAACTTGTCGCACGAAAAGATGGCCAGTTCGAATATGCAAATCCCTGGTCGATAACGAATTTCGCAGTGCCTTTACAAATTGGCAGTTTTGGCTTTGCCATGGCCAGCAAGCCAGAGACACCAAGCTTGGCGAACAACGAAGAAAAGAAATAGGCCAATGCAGACGCCTAAGCAATCGTAGAACCAATCCATAACGTCGGCGGTTCTGCCTACTAACATTTGGCTGACTTCGTCGAAGACCCCGTAAACTACCGCCAAAATTGCAGCAAACAAGTATCTGCGAGCACCACGGTACAGCTTTGGTGGGATCGACCACACGAGCAGGAATGCCAGACCGGCATAAGCTGTGGCGTGAATTAGCTTGTCCAAGTCATCGATCTTCGGCATCGACTTGGTAGGAATATGCGTTCCAATAAACAGCAGTAACCAATAGGGCACCAGTGCCAAGATTGCAAAACGGATTCCGGCAATACTAAGTTGGATCATCTCAAGGCCCAAAAGAAAAAAGAGGATTCAGTTGATATCGAATGCATCCAAGTGGAAAAATTAGCACGTTCGCAATTGCGACAGCGTTTTAGATTGCTAGCCCAAACGAGAACGCTCGTTCTATAAAACTAGATAACTTGCTCTGTTCGCGTCACGGTCGCAAACAATGTTGATTTGCCATTGATAATCCACTCACAATGGCTCCAACGATACCGACAAATCCTTGGTCGGTGCCGCACAAAAACAAATTGCTCAGATGTGTTGTTCCATCAAGTTGTTTTTTCGTCGCGCCATAAACAGCGCCGTTATCGTGAAACGTGAATCGTCGAATCGTTTTGGGTGTAAACACATCCGTTTGAACAACGTGTCGCCTAAAATCGGGCATGAACCTTACCGCCGAAGCCACGGATTCGTCATACCATCGCATTTTCTCAGCCTGATATCGAGCTTCTGGTAATTGTGACCACGCATCGTGATCCGCCAAAGTTGTCAATCGAATGAAGCCTTCTTCCAGATTGCCTTCCTTGGGTGAATAAGCGTAGTTATTCGGTGAGCAGATAACGCCTGTACGAATGTCGCAAAGATCATGCTGAGGCTTTTTCCAATGAAACTTATCGGAGTCATTAAAGAAGACGATCGTCCGATCAAAATCAATCTCTCGAGGTTGACAATTCAGAACCGAAATAGATTCGATGAATGAAAGTTGTCCCGCATGAGCGACTTCGAGGCGAGTTGTGTCATCGCATAGCCGCATTGTCTCAATAGCACCGACGCTTGAAAGAATACGATTCGCTTGAATCTGCTCGCCATTTTCCAAGACAACGCCCACGGCTCGGCCATCTTCAACATGTATCTTTTCGACGCCGCTTCGCAGACGTAACTCACCACCCAAGGAACGGAATCGACGCACGAGATGTTTCAGAATGAGTCGGACACCTTTATAGGGTCTTGCAAATCCTTCCAGAAAGATGCTTCGGAACATGATACAAAACTGACCAAAGTCCATATCGTTTTCCCGAGCATTTCCGTACCACATCAATGGGCAAAGCAGCATTTCGATCAGCAACGGCTCGGTAAATATCTGTGCCAAGACTTCGCGAGTCGAGATTTCAAAATCTTCTTGCTTTAGGTCGTCGTAATCGATCAACCGACTCATCAGCATTTCGAACTGATCCTTTTGGTTCGGAAACTGTCGTGCGATTTCGCTGCGTAAAAAGTTGATGTCGTTGTTAAATTTCAACGTCGCGTCGGGAAAGGCAATCGTCGATCCAATTTGGGGTGCGAGTTGGAAATCGTCCCATCGAAATCGCAATTGCCGAAGCAGCTTGGCGAGCGGTCCCCGCTTTGCACCCTTCTCGGTGTAATTCGTTAGGGCGTGCAAGCCCACATCGAAATTACGTCCGGCTGCGCGATAAAAAGAATTAAGCCCACCGATCGTGTAGTGCTTTTCGAGAATGCACACGCGTTGGTCGTAGAGAGCCAGCCGAATCCCGGCAGCCAATCCTGACATTCCTGCTCCGAGAATAATCGTGTCGTACATGGAATAACGAGTTGGCTGAATAACAAGTGAAACTCGATCAATCGCTGATCGCGTTCTTAGGCTTTGACGATTTCTCGCATTTTAGGCTCTAAATAGGCTACTGTGCTCGCCATACTGGCTAAATTACCGTATTCGCCCTCAGGAATCTGAACTCGATGGCGCTTGCGCAGCTCCATGACGATATCCAAAAAGTCCATGCTGTCGAGTTCCATCTGCTCTCGGAAGGACTTGTTGTCATCCAATTCAGAAAGATCTTCGTCTGGCGCGATTTCACTGAGGATATCGAGAATTTCGTCGCGGATTTCCGCCTCTGTCATACTAATCTCCTGAGGTCTATTTTGAGAATGTCGGAAGGGAAAGGTAACTGAACGGCTCAGAATCGCCGTACGATCAGAACAGAATTGATTCCCAGCATTCCAAATGAATTGTTAAGTATGTACTCGACCTTTGCAAGCTCTTTGGGCTGATTACAAACCAAGCGATCGAGCAGACATTCTTCGTCGAGGTTTTCTACATTAATTGTGGCATGGCACACTTGATCTTGAAAGGACGGTAAATTCCCTGCCAATTCAAGGGCCCCGGCGGCTCCCATCGTGTGTCCGATGAAACTCTTGGTATTGTTAAAGTGAACATTGTCGCAGCCCTGGAAGACGCTCCGCAAAGCGATACATTCCTGCGAATCGCCGCTCGAAGTTCCCGTCGCGTGAGTACTGACGATATCGATTTGGTCGGCAGCTAGTCCCCCACGTTTTAGCGCAAGCTGAACGCATTGAGCCTGCCGCTCAGGGTTTGGCAAGACAAAGTCCGTTGCGTCGGTATTGATCGCATAGGAAACAATTTCCGCCAAGATCGGTGCACCTCGCCGTCGAGCATCAGACAATCGTTCCAAAACGTAAATGCAGGCTCCTTCAGATACGACGATTCCATTGCGATCGCGATCAAAAGGTCGAGATGCCTTTGCTGGTTCGGCGTGCTCCGCCAACGCACCTTGGGATCGAAAGCTTGCGAAAATCCCAAACGTATGGATGCTCTCGGACACTCCACCGGCCAATGCGATATCGCACTCGTGAAGTCTCAGCATCTGAACGCCTTGAATAATCCCCGCATTACCAGCAGCACAAGCTGCCCCAATCGTGTAGTGTGGTCCCGTAACGCCGAGATTCAATGCAACTTCGCCGGCCGGATTATTCGCAACGGTTCGCGGATTGTGATGATGCGACCAGAATTGTGTGTCGTAGTCATACGCTTTGATTGCATAAATCTCGTTTTCAGTCTCTACGTTCCCGTGTTCGGTCACGCCGATGTAGATGCCGACCTGCGATTTGTCGACGTTGTCCCAATCCAGGCCGCTTCGTTTGATTGCTTCGGACGCAGCCCAGATTCCAACGCTGCCGGCGCGAGTTCCACGACGAACATCCTTCTTCGTCTGGTGTTTGGTAACGTCAAAATTGCAAATTCCAGCCAGTGTCTCGCCGACATATCGTATTTCGTACTTTTGAACTCCACTAACACCTGCCAAGAGGTTGGCGCGCAACGTCTCTAGATCGTTGCCGTTAGGCGCGGTCAAGCCCACGCCAGTCATGACGATTCGTTGATCATCGGGTAATTGTCGAGTAGAATCCAAAGCGATCATAATGCCGTAAGTGTGTGAACGATGGGTTGAATTTAAGCTTAACGGGCGGGCGTCGATTGACAAGCCATACTAGACGGAAAGCCCTGCTCCGATTACCTCGAAAATGCCGAAAAACCCTGCATTAATCGCTTGCCGTATGGTCCAAATTAAGAGGACGTATTTGTAATGGCCAATCGCCATATGGGTCAGCGACAACCAAGCACTCTTTTCCGCTAATGAGGCCATCCAAGTGGTTGCCAACGATCTCGCCCCTCCATCCCGATAACAACGCAGGCAAAACGTCCGCTTCGGGATTACTGCTCAATCGATAAGCTGCAAAATCGCGAAGGTCATCCGAGGTCCCCACAATCGACGGAGCCAGTTGCCGAGTCTTGCAGATCAGTGCGAGCCCGGCCATCAAGTACTGAATGAGCATTCCCGATAGTGACGTGTTGCTGAACTTCTGCCGCTTGGGCCATGACGGAACGACATCTTTCTGTCCTTGCTCAATACAGCAAGCAATATCAGGCAGCAAATCTCGCAAATGACGGTGATTCATTCCCCGCAACGTCGCCATCCGCTTGACGTCAGTCGAACCACGTTTGGCAAGTTCGATCAGCAAGTCGTCTCGCAAAATTCGCCTTGACGGCAATCCCCGATATTCTGCTTGTTGTTCCCGCCATAGCCAGATCCTGCGAGCGATTGCCACGGATTTACCCGTCAAAGTCTGAATGCCGCTTAACCGATGCCATTGTTCCTGGCTCTCTGTTTCCATCAAGTTCGATTGCTTTCTCGCGACTTCCTCTTCTAACCAAGACATTCGTCCGCGTTTGTTCAGCGACTCGCTTAACTTGGCGTGAATCAGCGGCAAGTCACGGACATCTTGCAATGCGTATTGAAGCTGAAGTGGAGTCAGAGGGCGTTGACGCCAATCGCTCCGTGTCTCTTCTTTGTCAAGCTGCTTTCCCGTGAATCGTTGTACCAAGTTCGCGTACGACGCCGGATAGTCACATCCAATCAACGCGGCAGCAATCTGAATGTCAAATAACCCCGGTATGGTCTTTCCTGTAGACCGAAGACAAAACAGAATCTCTTCCCTGCCGGAATGGACGACGACGGTCCGGTTCGGGTCCAATAACAATTCCCAAAAAGGTGTGATTTCACCGCAAGTGTATGGGTCGATGACGGCGGCAATCCCCTCGGCAGCGACTTGAACCAAACACAATTCAGGTTTGTAGGAATCCTCAGCCACAAATTCCGTGTCAAACGCAATCAAGGACTTTTGGGCTAGCTTCTGGCAAAGAGCCTTAAGTCCTTGGGGCGTATCGACATACATAGGGAAATTGACCTCCACAGGCCAGCTGCGAGAAAGTGAAAATTGAGTTTAAAACGCGTCGCTCAGCCAAGTTGTTTAAAGCACATATCGACGCAATTTCTTGCAAATCTCTTGTAGCTGACTCGAATTGTTCCTACAACTGCATCGGCTAGGAACTTTCCATTATCCGCCAAGCAGAAGCGGATTTTCCGAGGATTTTTTTCCGTCCAGCCGTCGCCATCGCCCTCAGATTTATACTGGAAGTCATCCAAGATGTACCCCCAACTACTTGTGAGCGTCCGAGATCTCCCAGAATTCCAGCTTGCAATTTCCTCCGGCGTGGAATGGATTGATCTTAAGAATCCTGACCGCGGTTCCCTGGGAAGACCCGATCCGGAGCTTACCAATCAAGTAATCCAAACTATCCGAAATACCCAGTTTCGTAATTTTCGTACAAGCATTGCTTTGGGTGAACTGAAAGACTTGGAATTGAATTCCCTCGAGTCAGGGATCGCGGAATTTGACTTCGCCAAAGTTGCTCTCGCCCAATGCGAAGCGAACAGTTTGCAATTCGAAAAAATCTCTCAACTGGCAAGTCAATTTTCGTCGTCAAATCGGCTTATTCTGGTACATTACGCTGACTGGCGTTCTGCGGGGGCGCCAAGCTTTGAACGAGTTCTAGACTGGGCACGCCAACTCGGTAGTCAGTTCATCTTGATCGATACTTGCCGAAAATCGTCGGGTAACTTGCTCAGTTTGTATTCACTCAAAACACTCCGCGAAATAATTGCACAAACCCATCAAGCTGGAATTTCCATTTCACTTGCTGGATCGCTAAGTATCCTCGACTTGATTGAACTGGCTCCTTATAACCCAGATGTTCTTGCTGTTCGCGGTGCTGCGTGTACCGTAGGACTCCGGACAAATGGACTTTGTGGGGACCGATTGCGAGAATTACTTCAACTATCGCAGTTGGGTTTTGTCGACCGCAGTCTGTGTAGGACTGATGTACAGTTGCAGGAATAGTTGGAAAGGGAGTAATTTAAAATGTCCTCAGGAAGCGAACGAGACCCGTTGTGCGGCGTCATCATGCAAGGTAACCGCGTAGTCGGTTCGATCTGCATGCCGGAGCAGTCTCCGGAGTTCATCGAGGAATTCAATAATTGCTATGGTCCCTTGCGCATGCAAGTAACGGACATTTCTCCGAAAACGCCGGAAAAAGAAATCATCCGGAGCCGATTTCGATTGCCAACCTGGTACCGCCAAGCTTGGCATCCACCCGTGCTGCCAATCGAAAATGAATAGAAGTAAGCGTTCCAAAATCCACGCAGATCGTCGCTAAATCTTCTTGGCAAATCGAGTCTGTATTGCAAACATAGCTGGCACCAAAATTGACCGTACGAGAAACGTGTCAATAATAACACCCAGTGCCAGCGCAAATCCCAATTCAACAATCCCGCGAAGTACCGGGGTGGACTCGTTCGACGATTGGAAGATTGGCAATCCTATCTGATTTAGCCATTGCCCAACAGCACCGCTCGTCATCGATAAAAACGTTCCCGCCATGACGATCCCGCAACTGGTAATGATACCCCCGGTTAAAATCAACGCGCGCTTGAGGCCTTTGATCGGGCCGTGTCGCTTTTGCTCTTCGATCACACGCGTGGTCAGGTAAACATTGTAGTCCTGACCTACGGCAACCAAGATTACAAAAAGAAACAAAGGCACTTTCCAGTCAAGCCCGACAAAGTCGTCGCCATATGCCCACTGAAAAAACCACTGTGAAAGTCCCACCGTGGTTAGATAACTGAGCACAACAGTAAAAATCAAATAGCCGCTGATCCAAATTCGACGCAGCATGATCAAAAGCACAATCCACACGCCAAGGGTTACGAGGATCTGAATCCGACGTTGGTCCGCTTGAGTGACTGTTTTCAAATCATGAATTCCTGGCGTCGTTCCTGCATAAGCAAACTCCGATTCGAACCACAGCGAAGCCGGATCGGTGACCTCTCTTTCGAGAATCTGTTCGACACGAGCTAGAACGTCTTCCGCTTCAACCGAAAATGGATTCGGCGATATCAACAAATCTAGCCTAGCAACGCGCAGGTCCATGCTCGGGTTCGAGGAAACATAAAACTTTTGTGTCAGCGTGTGGCCCTCAAGCAAGCGACGCCTCCAAGAGTCTTGAGCGAACAATCCCATGCGCCGTTCCGGAGGAAAATCACCCAAAGGGTCCGTCAATGAGCGAACGGAAACGACGCCGTCAACATAGAGCAGCTCCCGCAACTTTTCGACTGCCTGTCGCAACTCCTTGTCACTGGAAAAGGCCGATTTGCCATTCATTACGACTGTCAGCGGACTGTTGTCGCTTGATTGAAAGTGCTTGGCTACCAGCCTCGCACCCTGGCGACTCGGCGCGCTTTCATTTAGCTCTCGTGCAAAATCGTAAGTTACCCAGTCGCGATGAATCCAGCCTTGTATTGCCGGTATCGCCAATAGGGCCAAGCAAACGAGAAGCGTGCGAACTGGCTTCGTCACGACAAATTGAGCGACGCGTGTCCAAATGCGAATGGTTAAACTATCAGCGGCAGTAAACTTCGTCGTTGGACCGACAGCGAGTGACTCCAAGTCTGGTTTTGTATCTACCGCATTTAAATCATTTGAGTGTTCGTTCGATTTACGTCGCTTCTTCGAGAGTGCGGGCCAAAATGCGACGTGCCCAAAACCACAAATCACTGCGGGGGTAAACGTCAAACAAACGACGATGGTAACCGCCAAACTTAATCCAATAATCGGACCCGTATTTCGAAATTTTTCGAATTTGGAAAAAAACATCAGCCCCAGTCCAACGATCGTCGTGAGCGCGCTGAGCAGCAAGGCATCGTGCACATTGCACCAACTCGTCGCTACCATGCGTTGAACGTTTCGCCGACTGGCATAGGGATTAACTTGCAGAACCTCGCGACAGCGAGCGAGGAAGAACAAGCAAAAATCGGTTCCCGCCCCAAACAGTAGTACGACGACGAAAATGCGAGTCGTAGTAAACACGTGAAGCCCGAGACTACTTTGTTGGCCCGGACCATCAGCGATCAAAGCAACGATGGACATCGCAACGACGAGCGAAAGACCGATTGTCATTAACGGAATCGCTACCAACAAAGGGCCGCGATAAATGACTGCTAGGATTACCAAGATAAGTGCGACAGTCACCCATTCCGTTTGGCGAACGGCTTGAGAGGAAGCTCGAAGCATATCGCCTCCAATCGCCGCTGATCCCGTTACGCCAATTTCCATTTCTGATTCTGCCTTCCATGGTTCGTAAAGTTTCGTGACTCCCGTCAGAAGCTTCTCGGTGTGTTCCAGCAGGGAAATATTGCTGGTGGCAATAAAATCAGAGTCAAGTTGCAAAACAAGCATCTTGGCTCGCGGATTTTTTGACCCAAGTTTCGAACCCAGCAAGTCGTCATTCCAAGTCCACAAATCTAGCAAATGATCCCATTCAAATTCCGTTCGTTGCTCCATGAGCTTGCAGCGGGCAATTTCCGGTTCCAACAACAATGCGGTTTCTCGGTCGGAGCGAGCTTGATCCTCCTGCCCCATTTCCGTATGAACTTGCGATCGATCCCAGAAAAGCATAGCCAGACGATCCGAGGGTAACGACTGATCGTCTGGAATCGAAGCACGCGCTGCGTCGTGCCATTGCTGATCCAAGGCAACTGCTTCGTCAAAGAACGCAAGAACGAGTTTCAAGTTCTCTTGATCATTTGCTCGATCCCCAACCAAGCGGATACCTTCCGCCGCTTGCAGTTGGTTCCTTCGGTATGCGGCGACCGCTGTGGCGTACATCAAACGACGACCAACGTCTAAACCGATTGCAAGATCCAATTGGCGGAGCGGTTTATCTTCCCTCGCAAGTACAATAACGAGTTGACTACGGGCTCGATGTTTTGGAAATCCTTCCTCAAGCAACTTTTGACCGATGCGACTTGGGAGGTCAGAGGGTAAAAACTGTAGATCGCCGTCCTGGGCGATCGACTCCCATGAAGGGGCAATGGAACGAAGTCCGATTGCCAACACAACCCAAAACAGGATGACCCATATCCAGTATTGTGTGATAAATCTTGCTACAAGTTTTTTGTAGTTTGCGATCATTGGTGTTGCGATGAACAATTTCGCGGCTATCGTTTGACCGAAGTAATGTTTACCTCAGCCGACAAAACGATAAACCTCGGCGATGGACTCAATCAAAACGGATCCATGATTTTCGAAGAGAAATCCCAACACGCCGAATCCGGAATAACCGCGCTAATACGCGATTACGAAATTCGAGGCGGATTCTCTTGACTTGGATGAGACAATTTAAACTAGGGATATGAAGATGGAATTTAGAGCAGACGCCTTAACGAAAATCGGATTCAATCATATCGCACTCGAAGTCCTTGATGTCGAACGCTCGGTCCAATTCTACCGCACCATCCTCGGTTTACGACCCATGAATCGACCAGCATTCGATTTTCCAGGCGCTTGGTTTGAGCTTGGGAACAAGATCGAGTTGCACCTGATCGGCGGGCAGCCATTAGATACCAAGCTTAACACTCGCAGCAATCATTTTGCAATCGAAGTGCAACAATTGGATGCATGGCAAGCTTGGTTCGAGAAAAATCATGTTCCCTGCTTGGGGCGGAAAATCCGCCCAGACGGCGCGCTCCAGCTCTACATTACAGACCCGGATGGCTATGTGATAGAGTTGTGCGACTTGTCGAAGATTCTAATAACTTAAGCCACAAACGTATTGAAGTCCCTTCATCGTGCGGTCACAACCACAAATGAAGTCGGCCTCCTAATCGATCGGGTAAGGCTCGTTGAACCCACCGCTGAATTTGCCGTTCGTTATACCGCGTACTGAAATGACCGCAAATGACGAGTTTATTCTTGAACCGATCGGCTCGAGCTACAATGTCATCCAAGTGCATGTGGCCATGTTTGTGGATTTTCGCTTTGCGGTGACTCGGTGCGATAAACGTCATTTCGGTGATAAGTACTTCGGCTTCGTACATTGCGGGCGCGTTGTCCAACCCTTCGGGTGCAGTATCACCCGTGTAGGCCAAGAGCGGCAAACGCATTTCGTGGGTAACTTCAGTTCCCTTTAACCTGATGTCCCGAATTTGCTCGCCGGTCAACGCTAAATATTCTGGTTTGAGTTTCTTGCGACGTTCCCAGACGATAAATCCCAGGGAAGGAATCGTGTGCTTGGTGGCGTGCGTCGTAACCACCAATTCTCGCGAAACTTCAATTTCTTGATTGGCGACGATAGGCACCAAATTGCAGGGCAATCGACCACGGTCTAATCGCGAAAAGGCCTTGAGCATGTGTTCAATCGGAACAACACTCGACTCCGGAACATAGACCGTCGGCGGATCCATTTTCATCATTCGACGACGAGCCAAATAGACCGGCAATGCAGCTATATGATCGAGATGCGTGTGCGAAATAAAGTAATTTGGAATCCCCATAAATTCCCACGGCTGCGCACCCAGGTCAAACCCCAGCTTCATTTCTGGGATTCTCCAATACGTCTGAACTGCCGCGCGCGAGTATCCTTCAACGCTCCACGTACCGTACGACAATCGTTTGATCGGGCAGTTTTCGACGCCCGAAGGGATTGTTTCAGGATGGGAATCTTTCGGGGTCAAGAAATACTCCTTTGACATCGATTGTTATTGAAACGTTTAGTTGTCGTCAGATCCAGTTTTCTTTATCCTTCGAAGGCTCTTGGCAAAAGAGTTTAAGCTACTCTGGGTTCCCTCCCAGCCCAACTTTGTGCAACTGTAGCGAATTTGGACATTCCCACGCGTGTTCTTCAACAAAGGGCAGCCAAAGACGTCAAGTACAAAAAATACTGTCAAAAAAATTCGCAATGAATAATAAACTGACCTCCAAGCGGATTCACAGGTTCGGATCTTAGTTCCACAAAGAAACGTGAGGTTTTCGCGGCGCTTTTTGTCTGTACAATTCCAATCCTAATTTCAAGGATGTTTCCCCCCGGAATTTATCGGACCGATTCCTTCTACATTCGTGGACTTGAGTGGACATATGCAGTCAACATCCAATGGCCGTTTCTCGACAGGCATTGAGACTCTTGATATCGCTTTAGGAGGCGGGTTGCTGCCTGGAACACTCACGGTGATTGTGGGCGCTACGGGCGTAGGTAAAACGCAATTAGGAATTCGTTGGTGCTGCACTCCCGGTCCAAACGAGAATAGTCCTGGTGCAATTATTGACTTGAGTAGTCGTGGCGATTCGCAAAACCACATCGATTACGCTCAGAAACTGGCCGGTATCGAACTCAGGCATCATGACTTAAAACGCATTGCCGCTGATCAGTTGTTTTCGAGTAGCCAATCCCTCGGCAATTTATTGACGCTGTTTGGTTACGAAGGACGTCGTGTCCTACGCAGCCAACTGGATGTCGACCAGTGGGATGCTTGGCAAAGTCAACTGAATCGACAAACGCCTGCGCTGGTCGAGTATGTCTACAGGCATCTCATCGGAGGAACGCGACGATTTCTCATCGACGGGATCGAGCCGCAAGATCGACCCGAGGACAGTCTGCAAATGGACATGCTGGAGCTAATTTACCATCGCATGCTTCGTCAGCCTCATGACTGGTTGGCTCGCGAACTGTTCCGGCAAGACTTTCGCGCGATGCAAGAGCAAGTTGAACAAAAAGCATACGACTGCAATCGAGCTTCGGCAGTTCTTCTAGTAACAACGCGCGAATCGATGCTCGATCAGTTGATTGCAAAACCATGGGCCGAAGGTGATTTAGCTGCGGGTGCGAATACGATTTTGCTAATGGGACGAATCCCTCGTGGAAACCAATTTTCGCGAGGGCTTTTCATCGCGAAACACCGCGGCAGCTATTGTGATGACTGTGTGCTGGAGTTCTCAATAAATCCTGCAGGTTTGCAATTTTTTCCGTCGGCATAATTGCTTGGCAACTTTCTTTCTAAGAAGTTTTCTATCAAGCTTATGTTCCCCGAAGTTGCCTGATCGATGGTTTGTCCAGGACAGCTTTCATAATACCCGGAACATTCGTTACAAGCTGTAAAACGCGCGCGGCCATTTCAGCTTCTCAAGTGCATGATAACCGCGAAATCGCAATCGCGCCGTATGTTTTAGCGGTCGTCTCACAAAAAGAAGCGGTAAGAAATCGTTCTGCTTGATGCGCTTGGCGGTTGATTGGAAGAGAAAAACGTATGACAAAACCTAGAATTAACCCAGTCGTTTGGAATACCATCCGAACATTGGTCGTTTGGTCTCCACTATTGCTTGCAACGACCATTCTCTTTTCTGCAGTGGGAATCGGCTACGTCCTCTTTCTAAAAAAAGATACGTGGCTGGCATCGCAGTCAATTGTGGTGAGGGAAGATGCCAATCGTGCACTTTTTCGACAAAGCCGTGTTGATGCAGAAACAGAAACCAAAGCCGCGCAGGAAACATTTGTCGAGCTTGCAAAAAACCATCAAGTGGTCAAGAACGCGCTAAAGATTGTCGGGCCAATTCCCACCTTGCTCGGAGCACCGAAAAACTGGCCAACGCCCAAGGACGTTCAAGAAACCATCGACGAGGTCATTTCGATTCATGCTCCACGTGGTATCGATTTTGGAAAAACTGACGTCATTTATCTTGATGTCAAACAATCGACACCCGAACGGGCCATCGAACTCAACAAATTAATCTGTGCTGCGCTTCAAAAACATATGAGCGAATTGCGTCGAGGCATTGCGAGTTCGATTGTGGCGGAATTGAAACGCGCCCGTGATGTCGGGCGATCTGAATTGGACAAAGCGAATCAAAAACTGCAAGAGGTTGAACTCAAAGCCGGGAGCGATTTGACAGACCTGCGAGGTTTGATCGAACGAGGAGGATCATTCAGTTCGCGGGCTTTGCACGACCAATTGGTCGGCGAAATTCGCCAAGCCGAACTTAGTCATCATCAATTGGCAAGCGACCTGAACCAATTAGAAAGTGCGAGCAAGGATCCCGCTTCGTTCTTGACTGCGCCTAGCTCACTGTTCGCGTCCCAGCCTGGATTGATCCGATTGCGTGAAGGTCTGGTCGACGCACAAATCGCCGTATCGCAACTGGCAGGGAAATTGACCGATGATCATCCAAATATGGTTGCCGCTCGCCGATCCCTGGATGGTATCATCCTCCGATTAAGCGAGGAATTTCAAGCTGCGCTTGCGTCAGCACGTAAAGCATTTCAAATCAGCCAGGACCGTTTAACTCGTTTGACCGAACAAAAATCAAGTTTAGAATCTCGACTAAACGAACTCGCAGAGAAACGTTCCGCATATGAATCGCTGCTGACAGACGTCCAAACAAGGTCCACAATCGTGCAAGACGCTGAGCGACGATTATCCGACGCCGAAGCCAACCTAGCAGTTTGTGAGAATTCAAGTTGCTTTACATTGCTCGACGACCCGGTCATTTCGGATCGGCCCATTGGCCCAGGTCGTAAGACAATTATCATCGCCAGCGTCGCGTCGGGCATGCTCTTTGGAATTGGGCTTGTGTTCTTAATTGCGCCTGTAGACGTCGGTCAGAAATTCGGCCGACGCGCAATTGATTCACTGGGAGCCAGCCAAGTTCCCATAGCCATCGTTCCCGCTCAAGTTCCCACTGCTCAATCCATTGCTCAGCCAGTTGTGAATCATGTTCCGTTCACTGCGTCCGAACTCATTGCGATCGCGCAAAACTCAACTGCAAACGCTGACAAATCGAACTTGGAGCCAGATGCAACAATTAGCGAGAGCGGAATCATGGACTCGTTATATCCGAAGTCAATGAGCCCCTTAAAGGCGTCGACTCGGGGCGAATCCAAAAAAGCGATTAGCGAGGGAGCGAAACAAGGCGAAGCGGTACCAAACTCTGCACTGAGCGAAGCAACGCCTCGTGGGGAAGTGATCAAATCAAACAGCCAACTGACCGCACCGCCTACTCCTACAGCCATCGACCAAGGTAGCGTTCCTTTCTCGTCAAAGCTCACCGTAAGTGTATCGGCGAAATCGCCAAAATCCGAGAGCCTCATTCAAGCTCCAGCGGTCGCCAGCGAGTCGGATTCAGGACTTACGGACTCAGCCGAAGTTCCCCATACGAGACCCTTATCGGAGATCGTATCCGAAATGGATGTAAACGTTCAGGAGGTCAAATCGGGCGATAAGGAAAGTTCCAAGGATAGTAACCAACAATCAAGTGATCGGCGAACGCGTCCTCGTAAAGCGACGCCCGCCCCCGTTCCCACGCTCAACTTTGGAATTCGACCCACCGACACCCCGAATACTCGAAACTAATCGGATATCAAAACAAGCAACGACTAGCAACTAATCTTTAGTTGCCAGTCGTTGAGTTTTCGATTTGTTTGCCGCGACTGCAGTAGTTGCGTTAAAGCAGCAATTAACGGCGGGCAGTTCGGACTTCGCTACCAACGTAGACTTTTGGATCATCGACAATGAAAGCCGTGCTCCAATTTTTTCCATTGTCACCGTTGATGGTGTTATAGAAGAACGTCCGGAACCGTTCGCAGCGATAACCGTAGGGAAATTGCGATGCTATGTAATCGTCAGCGGTCAGGTCTTCGACCCCTGCGTGGGCGTAGTAGTGTACCATGCCGTCTGGAGTGAAACTCATTCCTAGCGTCCACCAACCGGTCGTTTCAAGATTAGGACCGCGGAAGTCGCCGCCATTACGATCGCTCCGAATTCGAAAATGGATATTGTCGACCGGTTTTCCGTCTTGCATCTTCGTGTCTTTTACGATGAATAAACCTGGCCAATACACTTCTTCTTTTTGAGTCGATTTTGGAAAGAGGAACTTGGTTTTCGTTTCCATGATTGTCGTTTCAACAGCGGCGCGGAATGCAAAGTGCGGACCGTTTCGCTTCTCCCACTCTTCAACAGGCGGCAAGTAAACTCGGGTCGTGCAGCTCGGAGTTTGGCTTACAGAAATTGGACCGCCAAGTTTGTTTTGAACGTTGCAAATAAAATCGTCCTGATGCATTTTGTGGCTGGGTTGCTTCGGAATGCCCGTAAACAGGGATTGAAGCAACATGGCACCGTTGCTTCCCGGCAATCCGCCTTCCGGAGTCGGTACGCGTTTGACAATATCCGGATGGCCACGCTTTACACCTTCGTACCAACGACCATTAGTTGTCTTGCCAAGAGGCTGACGCTGATTTTCATCAATGTCCTCTGTGCTCTTGGGGTCGTTTGGAATGTAATCGAAATTCTCGTCTTCAAAATCGTCTCCGACTTGAGTGAGTTGCGATCCAGAACCAGGAACGACAGGACGCTGGAGTGCAGCGGTCGCGATCCCCGTCAACGATAATATCGCAGCAAATTGAAATCCGGCAGCACACAGTCGAATCGATAAACGCATAGTAACCTCTCTACAGCCGACGAACCTTGCTGGGAAAACAGCATGTAGAAGGGTTATCGGATTTGGAGGGCGTGCAACGTGGCAATTTCAGAAGACAGACTAACGCCGCCGCAGATTACTCGTTCTTCTCAATGGCAAAAATCTTTGTAGACGTCAAAAATTGCCATCATCAATGATAGCGTTTCGACTAATAAGATTTGCACTCATGCGTGGATGGCAAGGAATCGATCGGAGGGTTTGCAAAACAAATCAAGCTTCGCTGGGATCAAACGAATGAGGGTGCTGTTCGTTCATCCATAAACCCAATCCAGGATCGCGAATGAAATAGAATGGCTCGCCTTCGGCGCTTACTTGCCATCCATCCGATTTTCCATCCACTGCAAAGCGTCGCAAGACAACAGTAGGGTCTTCATAGCTGTAACCGACGCTACGAATTTCCTCTGGGCTCAAGTCGCCAGGGCAATAAACAATCTCAAAACGGTCTTCCGATGAGCCATGAATCAAATGCGCTGCGGCGGACAGATTTTTCCTCAGTGACTCGTGCTGTTTAACCATCGCCAAGACTTCGGGCGTCGTGCGATAGCCATGCTGACGGATTAGCTGATCAATCGTAGCATCCTCTCCAAAAGTCTTAACACCCGGTGCGATAACGAACAGCTTTCCACCGTCGGCGATTGCCATGCGCGTTCGATAAATTGCTTTGTTGGCCAACCAAGTTCGTTCATATTTCTTGGGGTCCATGTAGACTACCATCGTTTTTGGTGCGGTCGGCAACCGAAAGCAATTTACCCGTGCCGATAATTGTCCCGCTCGCCAAAACACTTCGTGATCGTCACCCACGAATAGTCCGCGGACGATCTTCTTGCCATCGGCCGTTGATTCGACGACGGTCAAAATGTAAACGATGGGCATGCTTTTACAGAAAGAATCCGACGCTTGATTCAGGATTTTGCGCAAGGGTGTTGCGCAACGTCCCATGATTCTTTCCATACCGTAGAGAGCGCTCAAATAATGGCTTTCATGAATTCCGGACGCGCCGCCGGTACCCACGAAAATATTTTTGTTGTAGTTTGCCATCCCAATGACTTCGTGAGGGACGACTTGGCCGACGGAAAGGATGAGGTCGTGATTTCCCTCCACTAGAAGCCGATTCACTTGGGCCGGCCAGGCTTCGCAGTAGTGGCCTTCGGTAACACTTTCTACAAAGTCTTTTGGAACGTAGCCTAGTGTTTTTACATCGTCTCTCCATCGATGCTCTCGAACCAATATATGCGGCAAGCCCGGAAACATCATGTCAAGTTGCTGAGGCGACATGGCGTGATGGGTTCCCAATGCAGGCATCACATCCGTCAAACGAGGTCCTAGAAGCTGATGCAGCAAGCAAACGATATCCCCTGCTCTGCTATCCAGTCGCGTGTGATCGGGTGGGATCGCCAGCACACGTTTAGGTTGCCCCAATTTGTCGAGCAGTAAGATAAGGGCTTCTTGAAAATGTGCAGCGGATAAATCCTCTCGAACCCCGCTGCGTTCAAAGAAAATAGTCATTGCAATTTGGTCCGAGTTCTCTGTTTCTGAGGCGACGTTGAAATTTTATTTCTGTCGTTGAATCCACTCGAACACGACATGAGCAACTTTGCAAATCGACTCACCGCTGCATTTGTCCGGCGTATCCATCATCGTATGCCAGTAGCTCTGCACATGATTACCCGGTCGTGGATAATCAAAATCAATCAAGTCCACAGTTGGGATCTTGGCAATTTGGTTAAGTGCTAAATGATCGTCGCGAATCTCATGACGAGTTCGAGGCGTGAACTCGCGTACATTTAGTTCGGCCGCTACTTTCCAGATATCTCGCGTCAACTCACGGGCGAAATTGTAGCTGTTCGTTTCATAAAATAATTGGAGATCTTTATCGCCCACCATGTCGAGCAATATTCCTGCTCGATAACGAACGCCTTGCGTGTCGGCCGCATAATTTTCCGCAAAATACTTGGACCCTAAAAAATAAAGTCCAGAATCACGCGGCTCACTATAAATGAGTTCCTCGCCGTCAAATAAAACAAAATCGACTCCAAAGGTTGGGGGCGTTTGGTTGAGAGCATGAGCAATTTCCTGCAATGCCGCGACACCACTGGCACCATCGTTGGCGCCCACGAAAATTCCTTTAGGATTCTTGGGGTCGCGGTCAGGAAAAGGTCGCGTGTCGTAATGAGCACACAAAAGAATTCGGTTGGTTTGCTTTGGATTCCACTTAGCAATCAAGTTTTTCATGACAACCGGTTTGCCCGTCTCGGGATGACGGACAGTAAACTCTTGAAAGGTCACTTCCCCGCCTAGCTTAGAAAAATATTCTGACAGCAATTCTTGCTGGCGAATCATGCCGGGGGAGCCGCTGTACCTCGGTCCTAATTTGCACAGTTCATTTAGATTGGCGAAGGCTCGTTTGGTATTAAACGGTGGGGTGACTTTCCATTCCTTTGCAGAAGTAAAAGTCAAGATTCCACCGAATCCAAAAATAACCGTGATTGCAACGGCAAAGAACAGCCATTTGGAGTGTCGAGAACGATTTATAGCAAGCATCGCAAGTCCTTTGTAATTCATTGGCGAGTTCGCCAAGAAACGCCAACCCATTTCAGGCCATTGTCGAATGACAAAACGAAATTGCAAAGGCGAATGTTGGTAGAATTCGAAAACAAAGCAAATGTTTTCGATATCGAAGAAAGAAACAAAAAGCGGCATCCTGCCGCGACAACTTTCATTCCCTGAAAGCGAATCCAATATACAAAAAATCGGCCATCCCTAGCCAACAAACCATCCCTGAGGAGGTGGTTTCGAAACGTCAATTGTCTCGAGCAAAATTGTAATCAGGAAAAAACTAGTTTTTGTGTGGGTAGCGTGTGCAGGTTGTTGTTAGTGGCGGATGTTAACCGGTTGAAACCAATTCATAAACCATTGAAGTTCAACCAAGGATGCTTCGTTTCATACTGCATCCACATCTTGTCGACGCATTGTGCCATCCGAAAATGATTTGTCAACTATGCAAGTAACACTTTTTCCACCAAATATTTTTTGGCACTTGCGTTAACTTGAAAACAAAGTTTGAATGCGTTAGCTTCACTATGTTCCAATAGCGCGTGCCAAGGTTTATCGAATATGTAAACTTCTTGCAAAAAGTGAAAGCTAGAGAGTTTGAACATGGACAGTACCTTCGCACGCTTGTCAGTCAACGCAGCCTTCCTTGCTGAAATGAAAGAATCGCATGCGGATTACCAGGAATGTTTGATTTCTCTTCGAGACTTTTGTGACGCGAACTGTAGCACGAATCGTGTTGTTTCTGAGTGTGGGCAATTCTTGCACCGGATGCGTGACGTATTTGCGACGCAATACGAGCTTGAAGAGACTTACGGTTATGTTCGAGTTTCAGATTCAAAAACGCGAACTTCCCAAGATATAGAAGTCCAACAAGCATTCGCTCAGCATCGCGAGATATCACTTCTTTTGATGGAGTTGAGCGAACGTTTTGACGGCCTTCAGTATCAGGGAACCCTCGTTCGGGAAATAAATCCCGTTTTGCGGGATTTGAGAAGTTTACAAGCACTTGTCGAACAGCACGAAGCCACCGAACGTGATCTAATTCGTTTGGCAATGTCCACCGCAAAAAGAACTTAGGAGTCGTCGTGTACCTGGTTGTATTTGAAGACGCTGTATGCAATCGATTGCACCCAATAACTACGGGGCGATTGGCGTTTGCAATCAGTTGCGGCAGCTATCGATTAGTCGATTGGCTAGACAGTTTTGAACTTCCCGTCGTTGGGTTGCATAGAAATAATCTTATTGCCATACGCGAACTGGATTTTGGATCGATCTTGTCCTTAGACGATAAATCGATTTCAGCGCAAGATCGACCTCGGATCATGGTGAATGCTCGCCTTGTCCCCAGCGCGGGATCAATCAAGACCCTTCAAGAAATTTTGTCGCGCCCCAGCGCAGGGCCAGTTGTTATTTGGGATCGCGAACACCTAGCTGCAATTATCGATCCGCCGTGGACGACGGCGACCATTCGAGCTTCCGGGCATTCGGGATTGGACGCCTTACTACAAAATGCGGAACAGTGGCCGCGACTCGATATCACTCTTCCTACGTTCGCAGTTCCCCACGAAGTCATTTCTCGGAATATGGAAATACTGTCGAGTAATTTGACTCACCGGACAAAGCTCGAAGGTTGGAGCCAGTTGCAGGATGGAGTGTTTGTTTCGGACAACGTCGATATCGGCAGTTATGTCGTGTTCGATACGTCGAATGGACCCATTGTGTTGGATGCAGGTGTTAAAATCGGACCCTACACTTTGTTGCGAGGGCCGATCTACGCAGGCAAAAAATGTCGTATTCTCGAACATGCCGCGATCAAAGATTTTGTGTCCTTAGGGAATACGACGAAGATCGGTGGAGAAGTCGAAGCGTCGATTGTCGAGCCATTCACAAATAAACAGCATCACGGATTCCTCGGACACAGTTACCTTGGGAGTTGGGTCAATTTAGGTGCGGGAACTTGCAATAGCGATTTGAAAAATACGTATGGAACCGTGAACATGGAATACGGTTTTGGCAAAGCCGTAACCGGCATGCAGTTTCTCGGCTGCATTATGGGCGACTACTGCAAGAGCGCGATCAATACGGGAATATTCACCGGTAAAGTTATCGGGGTGTGCAGCATGATGTACGGTTTCGTGACGAGCAATGTACCAAGCTTTGTGAACTATGCTCGTCTCTTCGGACAAATGGCAACGCTGCCACCTGAAGTCATGGTCGCTACGCAACAGCGAATGTTTGCACGGCGTCAAATTCAACAAAGGCCGTGTGATATTGCGCTAATCCACGACATGTACCGATCGACTCAAGATGAACGCGATCGATTTGGAGATGCGTTATCCCTCTAAATGCTTTGCGGTTATTATTTGGCCGTTGAAATGCAACAAATTTGTGTTAGGCTAGAACCAAAGTTTCTCAAGTTTTGCTGACGTTTATTGCGGAAAGCTTGACAATCCATGCAATCACCTCGGCGGGATGCTTTTCCATCTCGACGAGATGCTTGGCTTGGTCATTGGCCGAATCTACAGCACCCAGCCAAAATACGAGATCAAAAAATTTGTTCGCTTAGTTTCTGGAGAGCTCCTGAATTACGATGAGTTTGGCTAATTATTTTCTCGGCGGTCGTTTGGGTTTGTCGTTCGAGCTGTTTCCACCCAAGTCTGACGAAGCAGTCGAAGCACTGATGGCGACCGTCGGTGAGCTTTGCGTGTATCGGCCAGACTTTTTCACCTGCACTTACGGCGCGGGCGGTTCGACCCAAGAGCGAACGCTCGCGGTTGCTTCGGGAGTAAAGAGCCGTTTCGGATTGCCTGTTGCATCCCATTTAACTTGCGTTGGTTCTACCGTCGAGCAGTTGCGTGCATACCTCACGACAGCAAAATCGAAAGGGATCGACTTCATTGTGGCTCTTCGAGGCGATCCACCGAAAGGCGAGACCGAATTTCGCGCAGTTGAAGGTGGTTTGCGGTATGCCAACGAATTAGTCGAACTTATTCGTAGTGAATTTCCTGAATTTGGAATCGCCGTGGCCGGGTATCCAGAAGTACATCAAGAAGCCGTAAGCGCCGACGCGGACCTTCAGTTTTTGAAGCGTAAAGTTGATGCCGGAGGTGATGTCGTTGTCACGCAACTGTTTTACGATAATGACGACTTCTTCAACTTTCGGGATCGATGCGTTCAGATTGGGATCGAAGTGCCAATCGTGCCTGGCATTCTTCCCGTCACAAATCTAGCTCAAATCCAACGAATTGCTTCGATGTGCAAAGCACATCTACCTGCCCGTTTTCTAGCCGATTTGGGCAAGCAAGATGATCCGCAATGGCAATACTCCATCGGCGTGGACTTTGCCACCAAGCAGGTTCAACAACTAATTGACAGCGGAGTTCCAGGAGTGCATTTCTATGTACTCAACAAATCGCACGCGACAGGCGATGTCTTGAAAAATGTCAAATTTCGTGATTGATGGCATTCGTAATTAAGCGACCATCAAGTCAGCCCCCGTCAACCAATTGCCATCGAAGTTAGGTCCATTGGAACTTCTAATTGTCGCAAGCATCTGAAGCGAGACGTTCCTTCGGGGGGTGACGACTGAAAGTCATATCGCCCAACATGGGAGCTTTACCTATTCCGCTCGCGATCAAACCTCGATTTGAACTAGAATGAGGCGAGTACCAGTCGCTTCATTCCACTCAATCCCCAAGTTGTATGAGCAGTTTTGGCAGAAAACGTTTGAGCGTAAGACTTTCCTGCGAAGCTTTAGAAGTTCGACGCATGCTCGCATTGGATTGGCATAACGCTGTCTTGAAATGCGATGTGGATGAGTCGGAATTGGTTACGCCTCGCGATGTGTTGTTAGTAGTTAGTTCGCTCAACGCCGACGGTATACGCAACCTGCCTGTGGGAAGTGGTCAATCGGCTTTTCGAAAATACGATGTTTCTGGCGATGACAAGTTAACACCACGAGACGCATTGCTCATTATCAACGCGCTGAATCGAGCGCTTCCTGAACCGAATACTGCGCTAGGGCTATCGCCAGATTCTGATCCGAACGGGAACGGAGTGGTGCTGGTCGATCAAGTAACTTTACGAGGCGAAACCGGTCCCAACTCAAAAGTTACCGTTGAGTTATTTAAGGCAGATGCACCTACGACGCCTATCACGCAGAATTTCGAAACTGATCGTGAAGGTAATTTTTACCTCGAATTGAATTTGGGATTTGGCGTCAACCGGTTGACGGTTCGAACGCGAGATGAATTAGGGCGAAGAATCATTCGAGACGAAGAAATACGTCGCAGCGATATCGTGACGGATTGGAATGCAGCCGCCCTAAACGTCGTCCGCGATTGGACGACGACTTCAAATGACCCCTACCAAGGCCGTATCGTTCCTTCTCAACCTCCCAGGGTGGCACGCAACTTGGCAATGATCCACACGGCCATGTTTGATGCGGCGAATGCAGTCGTAGGCGGATATGGAATGTACGCTTTTCAAGGCACAACCAATCCGAATGCGTCGGCTGTTGCGGCAGTCGCGGCGGCGGCGCATCGGGTGGCGTCGTCATTGTATGTTGACGTTGACGAACTATCGGTATGGGACGCAACCTTAGAAGAATCGCTGGCAACTGTGATCGACGAGGATGCTCGACAACAAGGAATTGATTTGGGGCACCAAGTGGCGGATCGAATCCTTCAATTGCGAACGGATGATGGCTCGACTGCAATCGCAACGCACGTTCCAGGAAATAATCCGGGCGATTGGAATCGAACACAGCCCGACAACCTACCACCTTTATTGCCGCAGTGGCCAAAAGTGAAACCATTTGCGATTCCTACAGGGGATGCTTTCCGTCCTGCACCGCCGCCGTCCTTAGCGAGTGCTGAATACGCTGCCGCTGTGGATGAAGTTATGGACCTGGGCCGGCTCGATAGCGCTACGCGAACTGCCGAGCAAACCAAAATCGCTTTGTATTGGGCGGACGGAGGTGGGACAGCAACTCCGCCCGGGCATTGGAATCGGATTGCATCCGACGTTGCGTTAAAAGAAAACTTGTCACTAATCGAAAATGCTCGGGTTCTGGCGTTGGTAAATATTGCCTTGGCCGACGCTGCAATTTCTGCATGGGATGCTAAGTATGAATTCGATCTTTGGCGTCCCATCGATGCTATTCGTAAAGCCGATTTGGATGGAAATTCGGCTACGGTGAAAGACGATTCCTGGCTGCCATTGATCAAGACCCCGCCGTTTCCTACGTACACATCTGGCCACAGCACGTTCAGCGGTGCGGCAGCCGCCGTACTGAGTCAATTGTTTGGAAGCGACTATCACTTCGTCGGCACATCCGATTCCCATTCGGGCTTGAGCCAAAGACCGTTGGCCGAATCGCAAATCGTTTCAAGAGAATTCAGCAGTTTTGAAATGGCCGCGCAGGAAGCGGGTCAAAGCCGCATCTACGGCGGCATCCATTTTCAATTTGATAATACCGCCGGACTTGACAGTGGTAAGCAAATCGGGCAATTCGTAGTATCTTCCGAATTACGAAAGCTATAGCCGAGAGGAAGTTGTTGCAGCATGGTATGGGCATGAGGCTCGATGTTGTTTGCGACCCGTCAATTCCCACCGTAAGCTGCTTGGAAAGCTTTCCGATTTTCTTCGATGGCCGCAATTTGTGATTGGAGCGTTTCAAGTTCGGATGACAATGCGCTGATCGCTTGTTTCTTGGAGTTGAATACTTGCTCCGCTGATTGTCGTTTTGCATCTTCGGCGGCAATTTGCTGTTGAATCTGGGTCAATTGCTCTTGAAGCTTGACAATAGCGGCCATCATCGCATCCACATTAGTCTTTTCAGTTGTCGCTGCAGTTTCCGCTTCCGTCATTTGCTGCAGGATCGAGGCGAGTTTGGTTTTTAGATCAGCGTCCTGCGTCATGATCTGCTGTCTATATTGTTCGAAACGTGCTAAATCGGATCGAGCCATTTCCAATTTGCTCGTAACTGCGGCAAGAGCTGCCGTCGCAGCGTCCTGTTTCTGTTTTGCCTGATTTGCTGCTTCGGTTACAGGCACCAACGCTGCCGCCAAATCTGTTTTTTGTTTTTCCTCGGCGGCCTTCTTGGTTTCAAGCTCCTTCATTTTGGCATCCAAGTTGGTTGCCAAAGTTGTTTTTTCCTGAAGTGTCGTCTTGGCTATAGCGATCGCAGCTTCGAGTTCCGTAACTCGTTTGCTTAGTGTGTCAAGCTCGGCCTTCAGCGGATTTAGGTCCTCCGTCGTAGGCGGTTGGCCAGCCGCTGCCGCGTCTGCTGCAACTTTTTCTTTTTGGCCTAGTTCAACAGTCTTTTGTTCGATGATCTTTTTGGATTCAATCATCGCCGCTTCGTTTTCAGCAATCTGTTTCGTGACGTTTTCGACTTCGCTACGAACTTGAGTAAGTTGCGTGGTAACATTTCCCAACTCCGCAACCGTGGCAGTCAACGATTCGTCGGTCGCTTTGACCTGCACTTGGAGTTGATCAACTTGCTGCTGTGCCGTGGTGTAAACGGCTGTTGAATTGGTCACCTCGGTTTGTGCTGGAGCGATCAAAGCTTCGTGGGCAGCAATCGCCATTTGCAAAGTAGGTGGGTTGGCTCGCAAAGCAATTGGCTTTGCAGGCTCGGCTCTATTCCAAAGCGTTACATTGCCAGCCCAGTCGCCCGCGACAACCTGTTTTCCGTCAACGGTAATCGCTGCTTCGAGTCCGGCATCTGCAAGCGGGCTCATTTCGCCAGCCGGATTTAGACCAGCATCCCACACTTTGACTTTGTTATCACGGCCGCATGAAACAATCGTTCCGTCGTTGCAAACATCGACAGCGGTAACGCCGCCACCGTGGGCATCTACGGACTTGATAAGTTGGCCGTTGACCATTTCCCACATTTTGATCGTTCCATCCAAAGAGGAAGAAACTAAGGCGCTTGAATCGGGTCGCCATGCGATGGAACGAATCTCGCTTTTGTGTCCCACCAGATCCAAGTACATTCTTCCCGTGTCCGCTTCCCATACCACCATTCCATTACTTCGATCGGCCGTTGCCAGAAGGACGCCGTCCGGACTGAAACGTACGGCGTAGATCCAATCGGTATGTTTCTTTTGTTCATAAAGTAGGTTACCGGTTGCCGTGTCGTAAACGCGAACCATTTTTTGAGGTCCCGCTAAAGCGATCTTCGAATTGTCATCGCTAATATCGGCTGCAAACACAACATCAAGTTCATCTCCAACACGCGTGATGCGTTCGCCTGTTTTCAAGTTGTAAAGGACAGCGTAGCCGCTGTGCGAATGTCGTCCGCCTGCGATGAGTACCAACTGGCCATCGCGGCTGAATCGAATCGACTGTGGTTCGCCTTCGGGGAAAGGGAGAATTCCAAGTAGCTCTGCTGACTCGGAATGATACAGCGAAACTTGTTTCTGTCCGCCGATAGCAACGAGTGGAGCCCAAGGACTTGCGCAAATGGCGGAGATCGCCGCGCTCCGTTCGGTGAAAACAGTGGGTTGCTTGAGGGCGAATTCTGGCATTGGTGGCGGGCCCTCGGGACGTCCTTTAATCACACCGCCAAGTGAAGCTATATTCGCTTTCGGCTTCTTGATAACCGAACCGGAATTTTCAGGCATTCCCTGTTCAATCCAAGCTTTGAGCAACGCGATTTGAGGTTCGGGGATCTTGTCTTGATCAGGAGGCATGAAAGGTTGGGCGGTGTGGTTTATCATCGCCCACATCCGCGATCCGTCGATGTTTCCTTCAGCGACAATCTTGCCACCGCTGCCGCCCTCGATCGTGGCACCGTACGTGTCGAGCGCCAATCCGCTGCTCTTGTCTCCGACGTTATGACAAGACAGGCAATGTTCGCGAAAGATAGGCTTGATGTGTTCCTCAAAAGTGATTTTTTGAGGGGCGTCTTCAGCCCGCACGCTCACCGATAGCAAGAGGCAAGCACAACATACAAAAATTGTATTTCTAGACTTCATCGTTAAAACACATCTTCGGAAAATCAGTTGTAATGGGAGCATGTCTATCTCAGCAAATCAAATTCGATTTAGTGATTAAAAATGAACTCGCGGCTATTCAAAACACCCCAAAAGATGTCTTCTAGGCCGACCGGCGCGTCACCAGATTCGGCAACGATTTTGAGCAAATTCGCTTTCTCCGAATCCGTCACGCGTCTACCAAGGCAACGAATGTAAATCAGCTCGATAATTTGCTCAGGTGTCTTTCCTTGGTCCATCCACTGCTTGATTATTTGCCCTTGGGATATCTTGCCATGGACGCTATCTCCGTTTAGCAAATGAAGGGCTTGAGACAGCGAAGGGTCGGTGCTTGCTTCACACGCGCAAACCGTGTTTCGGCCGGACCTTCCGAAGCTTGTCAAAAAGTAAGTGCTCGTGCTGCCGTCTGCAATTTGAACGGCTCGGGCACCAACTGGAAGACCTCGAAACTTGTCCTTGGTCTGCGTCACCTGGGAAATGCAGTCAAGCAAGCTCTCTGCCGGAATACGTCGAACGGAAGCGTGAGAGTAATTTCGCAAATCGGTTTTGTTGTCTTCCGTAGGTATGCAAGAACGTTGGTAAGCTTGGGAGTTGCAAATGTCACGCACCATTTGTTTAAAATCGAACTTGTAGTCGATCAGTCGCTTGGCCAAGTCGTCCAGCAAGTCCGGGTTGCTGGCTGGATTGCTTACTCGAAAATCGTCCACGGGATCGACAATCCCAGAGCCCATAAAATGCGCCCAAATGCGATTGGCGACGCTCTTGGAGAAAAATGGATTTGCTGGGCTAGTAATCCACTGCGCTAAAGCTTCGCGACGATCCCGATTGCTAACATCAGGAACCTCGCCCCCGAGATATTTTGGTGCCGCATTTGCGCCAGTAACCGGATGTCGTACTTCGCCACCGCGTCGATCGAACACAATCGTCTCGCGATAGTCCTCGCCAGTCTTGCGTCCGATTTGTGCAAAGAACGCTGCAAATCCATAGTAGTCATCCATGGTCCAGCGATCGAAAGGATGATTGTGGCATTGAGCGCACTGGGTTCGAATCCCCATGAATACTTGAGCGATATTTTCGGCAGTCTTCAGCGTATCCCCTTCGATCTGATAGTAGTTAGTCGCCGGGTTTTCAAACACACCGCCGGAGGATGCCAAAATTTGTTGGACAATTTGATCGATGGGTACGTTAGCGGCAAGCTGATTGGTCAACCAACTGTTGTAGAGAAACGCTGCTTTGTAACTGACTTGGTTGTTGCTCTTGATCATGAGCAACTCAGCCCACTTCATCGCCCATATTTCGCTAAATTCTTTCCGATTCAGTAGCTCGTCGATTTTTTTCGAGCGTTTATCGGGCGAGGTGTCGGCAATGTAAGCTTCGTATTCTTGCTCAGTTGGCAGCATTCCCGTAATATCGATCGTTGCACGACGCAGGAACTCTTCGTCGGTACACAATCCGCTTGGAAGCACGCGAAGCTTCTCAAGTTTGTTACCTACTAAATTGTCGATGTAGTTTCCAGAAGGAGTTGGCGCAACATAGGTCAGTCCCGCAGGCAAAGCGAGCACTTGAGTTCCCACAGTATGGGTATCAAATCGGGCCATAACAAAGGCTTCGCCGCGAACGCCGCTGGTTATTGTTGGTGATGGGTCGACAGAGGCTGTGCGATCATTGTTCGTCGTGAAGCCCGCCAAGTCATAAACATCGCGTGTCGTTCCATCGCTATAGGTCGCGACCACTGCCAAGCGTTGCTTGCTTGCTTCGCCTTCCATGACGGCTTGTTTAGGATAAATGTCTACCTTAGTCACTGCTGCTGGAGGTCCCGCGTCCACAGGAGCACCCGCTTTGAGCCAAGTTAAGACGGTGTTGTAATGCTTGCTGCCCGGTTCAATTTTCTTACCTCCAGAGTGCTGAACAGCGCCGGTCGCTTTGAGGAGAATAAGACTTTGATCGGGAACGGCCAAATTGATTCGGCGAATGCCAATTTCGCGTGTAATGCGTTGGTAGTCACCGTTCGGATCAAATCCAAAGAGGGATAATCGGAATCCATCTTTACCGCGTGCGGCACCATGGCATGAGCCTGTATTGCATCCTGATCGGGTCAGGATTGGCATGATGTCCAAGTGGAAGCTGATCGGTTTGGTTTCAGCAGATCGTGTAACTCGAATCGGGACACTCACGTTGTGACCGTTCCAACTGGCGTTCAATTTTGTTTCACCATCGGTAACGGGAGTAAGTCGGAATTCTTGAAAATTTGCGAATGCCGGGTTTTCCAATTGCCAAGTTACTTCGGCAGTAACGTCCTTGGTTACACCATCTGAACGAGTTGCCACAGCAATCATGTTTTGTAAATCGGCCGCGGTTTCTAAACTCACCTCCGGAGGATACACCGCAAGCGATTCCCAGCCTGGTGCCGCAGGTGCCGCAGGCACAACAGGTGCAGCAGTTTCTACCGTTGCCGCAGGCGCCGCGGGGGCATCTTGAGCAATCGCCAAATTCAAACTAGCTACGTGCACGGTCGCGAGCGCGAAACAGCAAACTATATTTTTAAGGGTCCGTATCATTTTCTATTTATTCCAAGCACCAAGATCGTTAGTTACGAATAAAGATTCCGTTTTGACTCTATTTGCCGCCGCGATTGCCTTCTCGAATTTTACGCAACTGCTCCAAGCGAGTTAATGGTTTTTCGACGGGGGCTGCCGCTTCCGTCGGCATCGGCGGCGGAGGTGCCGCAGCAACTGGCGCGGCAGGAGCTGGTAGGGGCACGTCGATTTGCACTTCGCCTGTCCCGTTTGTTTGTGTGATAATGCCTTTGTCGGAACGAATGATGGCTTGGCAAACAAGCGTTTTGAAATTGCCTTGCCGGGTTTCAGGAGGAACGGTGAGACTGTAGGCCAAACGTTCCATGCCCGACGCGAAAGTTACTTTCGGCTGTACCAATGTCGTGCCAGGCGGCAGTCCAAGAAGTTCGATCTCTGCAGTTCCCTCGAACTCGCGCTTTGCAGTAATGCCTACTAACACATCGACTGGTTTTCCTTGTTCCGTCGCCGCTTTATTGAACTGAAATTGGAAAATTGAATCGGTTACTTCTAGTTGAATATATTCCGACGCGATTTCGACTCGACCACGTCCCGTTTCTGCGGATGCGAGCACCGTGATAGGCCAAACGCGAATAGCCGCGCCACCGTTTCCAGTCAAGGGAATTGCCGCCTCTGTTTGGCCCGCAGGGATAGCGATCGAGCCAGAAGCTGCCACGCCAGGCGGAGCATAAAGCAAACGAAGATTAATTTCCTTGTCAAATCCTTCTTTGCGAATGGCTTTGACCGTAAGAGTCATTGAGCCATCACGAACGAGAGGGACTTGTGGCTGGACTACTTGAATGTCAAACGGGGCTGGGTCTGCAACCGAGATCGCCAATCGATTGCTATTGTGTCCCCAGACGTCGACGTTATTTTGGCCACGAACGATCATCGCTCGTTGCTCCAAGTGACCGGTTAAAACCTGTTCGGGAGTCAGGGGTAAAGTAGCCGTTAAGTCAACCAACTTCGCACCGACCGCCGTATCGGGAGCAGCGTGCAACATCATGGGGATCATCGTCAAGTCACCCGTAACCGTTGTCTCAGGAAACGTGACGCCGGGAGGTAGATCTGGGATCGACATCTTGCCATCGCCGCCGACATTGCGGCGTACCAAGTTCGCTTGAACGGCCATCCGAGCTCCTTGAGGAATGACGACCGTCTGAGCGACCCAGCGTTCTAATTCGTTAACGCTGGTTGCGACTTCTGGAGCAGGTGGTGCGACTTCGATTCGATAAACGTTGTATGGGCCGCCTTTACCCAAGTGATCGCGGATTCCGATCGCGTAATTGCCATCTTCGGGAATCTTGAAACTGATGAAGGCATCGGGGCCGCCGTTATCATCGTTTGCTGCCAATTGACCTCCTCCGACTTTATTAATCATCAAAGAAGCATCGACAGGACTTCGAATACCAGCTCGTGCGATGGCGCGAAACTCAAGCTGCTGATCTTTCTTGCCTGCAAAAACAAACCAATCGATATCGTTTGCTTTTTCTAGAATGCCATTGAAAGCCGCTGGCAAGACATCTTGAACGGGACCTGCGCCCGGCTGATCATTGTCGGGAGACTCCATCACATTTGGCATCTTGCTAATGCGCAAGTAATTAGGAGAAGGTGCAATGAGGCCATCTTTTTCTGACCAGACTCGATGAATCGGCGAAGGCTCGGCTGGCAAATTAAATGTCTGTTTCCACTGTTGGCCGAGTGCGTCGATGCAGGTGACTTCGAGGGGCTGACCCGCGATGCCGCCTGCGGGGTACATCGATAACGGACGAGGGAAATTGCCGACGTGAAGTCGATACTGCGATCGATCGCTACCACCAAAACTGCTTTCGCGCACTTCGATGATGTACTTGCCATCGGCTGGAGCCACCATCGAGCAAACGCAGTCTTGTTGTACAAAAGGAGCGTCGTCGCTTCTTGCCATTTCAAATCGGTTCGAGTCTAAAATCGCAACGAATGGATCGAAAAAATCATACATCGACGACAGTCTTAGGCCCTCGAGTTCCACAGTCAACGTTTGGCCTTTGGTCAGATCGCAAACGAAGTAATCAACGTCTTCTGTTCTTACTACGCCGTGGATAGTCGAGTTGATAGCGATCGGCTGTGGCGTGGCGAATTCGCTGTTGGGTTCCACTTCGTCGATGATTGGCATCGCACCCACGCCAAGCAGACGCAGATTGCTTAGACCAGTTGCCGTGCTAACTCGAACTGCTTGTAGGTCACAAGGGTAATCGGCGGGAACATTGATTGTGGCCTTGATCGTATTGTCATCCACTGCCGTGATATTCGTGACTTCGATTCCTGGATAATAGAACAGCAGTTGTTTAGCATCACCCAAGCGTGCTCCGGAAATCGTGATCTCTGTCGCTTTACCTCGGACGACACCTGGGGGGGTTATCATCCCGATGTCAGGCTGCGCGGAATTAGCAAGTGATGCAAAAGAAAACATCAAGAATGTCACGACGACAATAGTGTGCTTCGTAACGAACTTCATTGAGTAGTCTCCAGACGCTTTATTGATTTGGTAGCAAACTTGATCTTGTATTTTTTCGCAGCACTTATTTATGACAAACGCCCGAGACACCTGGATGCCTGAGGCGTTGTATTGTTTGTTGACTGTCGTTACGGCTTAGGCAAGTATTTTGTCGATCACTCGACCGTCGTTGACTATTTCGATCGGACGATCGCCGGGTGCCATCAGTTCCTTGTCGGCAATAATTCCGAGCATGCGATACATCGTATAAGCGAGGTCTTCGGGGCTGACTGGATCGAGTTCTGGCTCGGTAGCGGTTGGGTCCGACGCACCATAAACCATTCCACCCTTAATACCGCCACCACCAAGTAGCACGCTGAACACCTTTGGCCAGTGATCTCGACCGCCGTCCGGATTGATCTTTGGCGTACGTCCAAATTCACTGCTGACCATCACCATGGTCCGTTGCAGCAAGCCGCGAGACTCGAGGTCTTCGAAGAGCGTTGCTAATGCTTGGTCCAAAGGCGGCATTTGATTCTTAAAGCCAGCCGTAATTTGCGAGTGCATATCCCACCCACCGTAAGTTAGCGAAACGAAGCGAACGCCAGCTTCAACTAATCGGCGAGCGAGCAACAATCGTTGACCAGCGGTGTTACGTCCGTACTTGTCACGCAACGCAGCATCTTCTGCTTCGATATTGAATGCCTCACGGGCTTTATCGGAACTTATTAAGCTGTACGCTCGTTCGTAGAAAGTGTCCATCGCCATAACAGCATCAGACGACTGTCGCGAAGCGAAATGAGCGTTCACGGCTTCGAGCGCGGAACGACGCCGGGTAAAGCGATTGACATCCACACCACCGGGAAGGCTGAGGTCCTGGACGCGGAACCCGGCATTCGCAGGATCGGCACCAAGGCTGAAAGGTCCGTAGGATGAACTGAGGTATCCACTACCCGCGAACTCGTTCGGGATTCCCGGAATCGCGACGTAAGGTGGCAAGTTGTTCTTGGGGCCGTACTCATGACTGATCACGGAACCGAAGCTTGGAAAGGTTAAGGCTGGCGAAGGCTTATAGCCGGTAAACATGTTATGCGTGCCACGTTCATGGGCGGCTTCGCCGTGCGTCATGCTACGAATGACGGTGAACTTATCCGAGATCGACGCTAGGCGTTGCAGCGATTCACCAAAAAGATCGCCAGTCTTTGTCTTAACCACACCCATTTCGCCACGGAACTCAAGTGGGCTATAGGGCTTGGGATCGAACGATTCTTGATGTGCCATTCCTCCGGGTAGAAAGATATGGATGACGCTGTCGGCCTTGGCTTCGATAAAATCGTAGTGCTTTTGATCCGCCATGGCCCGTAATCGGAAGAAATCACCTAAGCTCAAGCCAAGTCCGCCAAGTGCACCAACGGTCAAGAAACCTCGCCGTCCAAGATTATTTCCCAGGCATTTCATTGTGTGCGTACTCCGTGGCTGTGATTAAGTTGTTGGTAGTCTGAATTCTTTTGTTTTTACAAAATTACAATCAAATAACCGTCGTTCTGCGTAAGAAAGCAAGCGATCACGTTGTTAATTTCGTTTGACCGACATATTTAAACAAGTTTTCGAAGCCTGCGGCCTCAGCAAACTCGATTGGATAGACGCAGAGGCGTCGGGCGGGAGTTTTTAGGATACCTCGAATTATAAACTTATCCAGCCCGAAAAAAAGCTTCAAAATCCGCTTTTTGCAAAATTAGCCTGTGGTTTTTATGCACTTAAAACGGCTGTGAAACCGCTTGTTGGCAACAATTCGGTGCCGTCTGGATCAGACACGTTTCCGAAAGGGTCGAAAGAGCGCCCTAAGGCAAAGGTTCGGGAGGCGATACTGGCCGCTGGCTCAGTTTTTCGTAGAATCCCTAAATGGAAGCGGGGTCAGCGTGTCTTGGAATAACTCTTGGGTTTCTGTTTTCGAAAACCACTGCGTAACCAATTCCGGGATGTCAGGAGGCGCGACCTTATACGCGCGTTCCAGTTCTTCCTGCTTGATCCAACCCATATTTTCAAGTCGTAAATTTCGGATGGCCGTCCGTTTCAAGCTTTCGTCCAGAGGCTGGTTGGCCATCAATCGAAAGTACTTTTCTTGTACGGAGGTCGCCTTTCTTCCTACATTGAGTACTCGGTCTCCGGGGACAATTTCTCGCCAAGTAAAATGAGGAAGAAATGAAGCTCGCTTAGCTACGTCAACAATTCGTTCGGGAGTCAGCGACGCGAGCAGCGGAAACGACTCCATGACGAAATACGTTTTTTGAAACTCGCTAATCAAGTAATCCGTCGACGCCAACCGCAACAGATCCATGTCGTTAGACGGATCAATCAAAATTCGATTCGGTTCAGGCGAATCAATGCTGTAAATTGTCTCACCGGGCGACGACAAGATTCCAGCCCCAAAACATCGAACTCCGTCGCCTTGCATGACCAGTCCAAACTCAACGGTAAACCAGTAGATGCGCTGCGCGTAAAAAAGCAATTCATCTGCCTTGGCATTGATTCTCGAGCGATGGTCTTCGGTCACGGCCTTCTCGATCCGTCGATCACGTTCTTCGTAAATCATATCGCGAGCGGTTCCATGATTCTTCATGAGAGACGCAACGACGGGAATGGTAAACGTCGAAACGTGCCCCGCCACGTCGTGGCCGATATCGGGTTCTTGAAGATAGTCTTGTTCGATCGGTCGCATAAAAGTCGTCACCGGAAAATACCGATGACTATGACAAGTAAAGAATAGCTCTGCGGGAATAATCGTATTAACCGTCGCTAGTTGCCATCCAGTCTGCTGATAGATCCTCGCGTTCAATAAATAAAAGTCGGGAATGTTCGTTCCCGCAATTTGGAAGATCCGTTCGCCTTCGAGATACTCGCGACAAGCGTATCGATGTTTCGTTCGCTGCTGCTCGGCAATCAAGCAAGCCCAGCTCAAGTGATCTTCGATTGAATACTCTTCGTAGTGCTGCTTGTTGGTGTACTGCCCTAATTCAATGTGCTCATCGGACAATTCGCCGATTTCGAAGGGAACGCCCGCGGCGGATTTTTGGTAACTGGCAATCGCTCGCTCTGGAGAGATCGGGAATGGCGCATTGCGATCAGCAAGGATTCGTTTGTACTCCGACAAGCGTTCCTGTTTGAGTTCCGGATGAATATTTTGAAAATCAATCCCATGCCGACCCGCGATGGCAACCATTTCTTCTTGGGCTATCGCCATGATGCCAAATCCTTTGACTTTGTGGTGACCAAATGCATGTTTATTGACTTATCCATTATCGATTCAAAAGGGAGGGGGTGGCCAGTTAAGCTCATCGACTGCGACGAATCCTTCAGCTCACTGCAATGTATTTAGAAATTGCGATACATTGTTTTTTTCATAGCAATGACCACCATTGTTCGCGCAAAAAATCGTCACAACCGGTCCTCCTATAGCTGAAAACAATTATGTGCAGAGTGCAGCTACATCGCTCGTTTGCTGACGTTTCTTATGCAAGTCCCAGGACCGAGTCCATTTCAACAGCGATCGATTTTAGTTTTTCCGTGTTACCACCATCGACTTCTGCCGCACACCATCCTGAAAACCCAATCTCCTTGAGCGCTTCACGAACCGTCTGCCAATTGATATCGCAGTCTGTTATTCGAGTGAATTTGCCCGAGGCACGCGAGAATCCTTTTATATCGAGCTTTACAACTCGTTTTCCCAAGGTACGAATCCAGGCTGCTGGGTCGCCATACTTCCAATGATTGCCTATGTCGAATTGCATTCCGATCCAAGGTGAATTGAATTCATCTACAAACTTGCAGAACTTGTCGGCGGTCTGATCGGGACCGCCATTGTGGTCATACATAAACTTGTTCCATACATTTTCCACTGCGATGTAGACGCCCAATTCTGCTGCGAGTGGAAGGGCTTTGCGAATGTTGTCGACGGCTCGAGCCCAAATCTCGCTTTCTGGTCCGTCGTCGCCGTGTCCCACGACCAGCAATACTGTGTGACCGCCGACGGCATGCGTTTGCCGAAGTGCCGTTTTGAGGTCTTCGAGCGCCTGGGCACGCTGTGCTGCATCGGGACTAGTATGGCGAATCGACCAATGCGTGGAACAAACGCTTCCATCTACCGGCAAACCCACTTTGACGATCGCCGCCCGGACCGCTTCGACGTCGACGCCCGGACTGTCCAACTCGACACCTTGAAATCCCGCTTCTTTCGCTGCGCGGAATTTGTCCTCGACCGAACCATCGACGCCGATCATGTTGTACTTAAGAGTCTTGTAAATGGCAGGAGCGTTTGGGTTGGGTTCGAACCCAAAACTCATACGGCTTAACCCGACACCTGTCACAGCTAACGCTTGGACAAACGTTCTTCTCCCGATCGTTGGCTTGTTCAACATAGATTCACTCCGTGGTTTTTTTCTGGAAATTCTGTTGTGGTTGATTTGCTCTTGTAGGTTTTTATTCTGCAAAAAGTTTCGCCTCGGTAATCGCCATTCTCGCGTTTCGCGAAACGCGTGAGAAATCTCTTGCGAAGCTATCGAATTTTTGTTGCGAGATTGTTTTCACGGTGAGAGCTCGCGCCCAGTCAAAAAGTTGTGGCTCGTCCGACAATAAAGATTCCCTGTATGTGCAACTATGGACTGCGAGCCCTCTTTTGGTCCAATATACTTCCAATGTCCTTTGCGGAGACCTAGCGCTGGGGAATGTTCCAGTTAGATTTTGCATCCGGATGGTGATTTCCCCAATAAAACTTTACTAATATCCTAGCTTTTCTCGCAGGTCTTTGAATTCCACTTTGCTCCAGCAATGGTTACACGAGACATCGGAAAGTCGATTTGGCTAACCAAGGAATCCGATTCTACGAGTTAAATTGCATGAGGCCAATCATTCAGTATAGGGACGTGTGTACCGCCTTTGAACGAAATGCGCTTGCCTTCGCGTAGAGGAACTGCTACTTGACATACTACCGATCAAACTATGGAGTGATCTGGATAGCCGTCGATTCTTACTAAGCCGTAGTTGCTTGAAAACTTCCTCGTCATGTCCATCATCATTCGAACATAACCGGTAATCGCAACTGTGCTTCGCGCGGCCAAGTTGCTGGTCGTTGAGCATACTGTATCGAAACGACGAGCTTGGTGCCGAAGTAGAGAGGGCAACCTTAAACCGACTTCCTTGTTTCGTGAGATTCGGCCCCTTTCGAATCAATGTCGGTCTCGTGCCAAACTACATAACTTCGGCATACCCGACGTTCTCGGCACACGACACCACATATTTTACAAACGTTCGATTGGAGGGGGTTCTGTCGATAGGCAGCAAAACAAATGCGACCAAGAGATGACCCGTTCACAAGCGGTCAATTTGCTTACACGAAACAAAATCTTCGGAGTCTGCGGGTGCTCAAGTCATGTTCTGTCAAGCAACCGTCTGCGAAGCAATACAAACAATAAAATACGTCAACATTTCTTGCTGCACTCGATCGGAGCGATGACCATGGAACCAACGTTGTCAGATCTTACCCCTTGAAGAATGTCGGTGCTAGAAAAAAAATTCTTGATGGCTTTTCGTTTGCTTTGCTGTCCGGCCTCAAGCAGACCGGACAGTCTGGAAATTCGCTTCACCGACGATCGACTAATTAGTGACCGGCGCTACTTCTCCGGCTGCGCGCGTTACGAGTTTAGCAAATTCTCGAATATCAATTTTCTTTTCGATGAATCGAACGGATGCATCGCCAAGGGCAACAAATGCTCCTGCGGAATGAAAAGAATAGACTTCGCCTGTTCCTTCGGTACCGTAGTACGGGTGAGGGAACACTGACGTAGCGACATCTTCACCGTTCGTGCAGTTTACTGCGCACTGGCCGACGAAGCTTTGGCCATCGATTGACGATCCGTCGACACTAAAGTCACTTGCCGGGCGAGCCCATCCACCGCCATTCACGCGGAATTTGGTAAGGTCGGCACCGATGCGAAATCTTCCGCGTTGCAGGAATGGCCGACCAGCCGATTCTGCATATAGGATTGTGTTAGACAATCCATCATGAACCTCACCAAACGTCGGCTCGCCGTTCTTCGATAGAATCCCTGGACCATCCACATCAATCATACTGGCCAAAAGCAATCGATTGTCGACTCCAATAGTCGGTGAATAATCGGTTACAGCTACGAGCTTTCCAATCCACGGGTTCGCCTCAGGTAAACCATCAAGCCGCGCAGGTTCGAGTGATGTTGGGCATTGGAAAACTGGTATTCGTTGCGATGTGAAGCGTACATTAGCTGGATCGCTCCAGTTCTTTGATTGATCATATTGATCGTAAATATTCTGCTGCTCGATGTACGGCAGCAAGAATGTCAAGCCAGCAATTCGAGGAGCATTCGTCAAACCGGGGGGCCGAATACTGGACGGCGCGCGGTTAAACGTATCGTGAAAATTTTGTGCCGCGATAGCAAGCTGTCGAATGTTATTCTTGCATTGCGTTCTTCTCGCTGCTTCACGAGCGGCTTGAGTTGCCGGTAGCAACAAACCGACGAGAATGCCAATGATCGCGATGACCACAAGCAGTTCAACGAGTGTAAAGGCCGGGTACCGTTGACCGATTCTGTAATTCATGATTCTCTCTTTTCTCTCTTTGAAAAAACATAGGTTTCACCGGAGTTTCGATATCAACATCGAGCCCCAAAAAAATCAATTTACGCAGGCAATTGCGATGTGGCTGAAAACATGCAAATCACGTGTTTTACGACGAACAATCGCGTTACCTTTTCAAGCGATTTAAAGGTCCAGCTAAGTCTGGCAGCACAACACGACGCTTTTCACAAGACGCAAAAAAAGCCGTCTTGGGTCAACGAAGTTTGTGAGAGCTAGACCTATTGCTAGTCCCTGCATGCCTCCGGGAATCCAGTTAGCTGCAAATAGAGTTAAGGAACCCTCCCGAGATCGGGTCGGCTTTGGAATGAAGGCGTTATCTAGAAATGCCTTCGCCTAACTTTGGATTCTGTCGAATTCTTTTCTTGTCTGTACGATCTATTTGTACGATGACACCATCTTGTACTATGATGTTCACGGATCCAAACCGTAAACCGCGAAGCGCATCGCGAATTGAATGCAGCTCTTCGTCCTGCAACGATTCGTTTGATTTGGATACGGTTCCTTCGCTGCTCATGTTCTTATTCCATTCACTCAAATCGCTTTCGCAGGTCACGTGCATCTATATCGAATATTCTTCGCCAAACGTGCGGAATTTTTTCGGAATTACAAATACGGTTTCTTCGACTCGAAGCGCCAATTCTTCTAGTTGCCCAAAGGGCAAGTCGACTTGGATCTTTCGTCCCTCGGCATCTTCTAATAGAACCTTTGCAAAGGATCCTGCGGGGTGAATTCTTTTGACAGTTGCTGGTAGCGAAACGGAACCATTCCGTCGCCGTTCAATTTCTAGTTCGTGAGGGCGAACATACAGATTGGCTTTCTCCGAAGACGAACTTGTGCTTCCACCGAGTGCCGTCGCCGTTCCACCCAAATGGACTTTGCCACCCTCGACACGGCCATGAAATACGTTCACGCAACCCAAGAATTCCATTACAAATTCGGTAGAAGGGTTATGAAACACTTCTTCGGGTGTTCCGACCTGTTCGATGCACGCTTGGTTCATTACGACAACTCGTTCCGAAACTTCCAAAGCTTCCTCTTGGTCGTGTGTCACTAAAATTGTCGTCATATGGAGCTTGTCATGTAAGCGTCGAAGCCAGGCCCGAAGCCCTTGACGAACTTTTGCATCCAACGCACCAAATGGCTCGTCTAGCAACAATACTTTCGGTTCAATCGCTAGTGCTCTCGCTAGCGCCACTCGCTGTCGTTGACCTCCAGATAGTTGCCATGGATAACGATTCCCCAATGCTTCAAGCTGAATCAACCTTAGAAGTTCCGTCACTTTGTCTCTGATTACGTGTTTTGAAGGCCGCTCTGATTTGGGCCGGACTCGCAATCCAAAGGCAATGTTTTCAAAGACAGACATATGCTTGAACAATGCGTAATGCTGGAAAACAAATCCCACCCGTCTTTCGCCAACGCGTCGATGAGCAACGTCCTCGCCATGAAACAACACTGCGCTATCAGCGTTGGCATCGGGTTGATCAAGTCCGGCGATAATGCGCAGGAGCGTAGTCTTACCCGAACCCGAAGGACCAAGCAGTGCCAATAATTCGCCATCCTTCACATCAAGGCTAACATTCTTGAGCGCAGTGTACGCGCCGAAAGATTTGGAAATGTTACGAACTGCGATGCTCATGCTTTTACCTCTGCCGTTGTCGGCTCATGGGTTGGGGAATACTCCAAAGTACGATTTAGCTGCTCTTGGACTTTCCATTCCAAAAAAGTTTTCACAGCTAAAGTGACAAGGCCTAGCAGGCACAAAAGGGAGGCCATCGCAAACGTTGCGTTGACGTTGTATTCGTTGTAAAGAATTTCAATATGTAACGGCAGTGTATTGGTTTTTCCCCGAATATGCCCAGAAACAACGGAGACTGCTCCGAATTCTCCCATGGCTCGGGCGTTGGAAAGAATAACGCCGTACAACAACGCCCATTTGATATTCGGCAACGTCACTCGCAGGAAAGTCTGGAATCCATTTGCACCCAGCGAGAGCGCGGCAAGCTCTTCTTCTGAACCCTGTTCTTGCATCAGTGGGATCAATTCGCGGGCAACGAACGGGAAAGTTACAAAAACTGTTGCCAGCACAATTCCTGGTATTGCAAATATCACTTTGACGCCATGGTCCGTTAGCCAATGTCCAACCCAGCCGTGCATGCCAAAAATCAAGACAAATAATAGGCCAGATACAATGGGCGAGACAGCGAAAGGTAAATCAATGATGGCTATAAGAACGCTTTTTCCCGGGAAATCAAACTTGGTGATGCACCATGCGGCTGCGATTCCAAATACCAAATTGAGAGGCAGTGACAAACCGGCGGCTATCAGTGTCAGCTTGATTGCATGCCAACCAGCCGGGTCTTGGAAACTTGCGAGGTACGCTCCGATTCCGTTACGAAGGGCCTCGAACAATACCACTGCCAAAGGCATCACCAGGAGCAATGCAAGAAACGCAATGGACACGAAAATCAAAAGGCTTCGTACCCAGAATGGATCTTCCAAAGCGTGTTGAGTTGGACTTCGTAGAGCTTGAGAAACGCTTGTAGTCATAATGTTTTATGCTCCGTAACGACGACCTGTTGTCGCCCACCACTGCAATAGGTTGATTGTTAGAAGCAGAACAAAGGACGTTAACAACATCACCAAAGCGATTGCCGTCGCACCAGCGACATCGTACTGTTCAAGCTTGGATATGATCAGCAAGGACGTGATTTCCGTTTTCATGGGCATGTTGCCGGAGATAAAAACCACGCTTCCATACTCTCCAATGGCCCGAGCAAACGATAGAGTGAACCCCGTCAGCAGAGCCGGGAAGACAGATGGGAAGATAACTTTGGTGAACGTCTTCCAGCGAGATGCTCCCAAACTATTTGCGGCCTCTTCAGACTCCTTGTCCAGTTCCTCAATCGCAGGCTGAAGCGTTCGCACAACAAATGGCAAACCAATGAAGATAAGGGCGATGGTCACGCCAATTTGAGTAAACGCGATTTTGATACCCCACGGCTCAAAAAATTGACCAATCCAACCATTCTTAGAATAAATGGCAGTCAACGCGATTCCCGATACTGCCGTCGGTAAAGCGAAAGGTAAATCGATCAACGAATCCATCAGCTTGCGTCCTGCAAAGCGATAACGAACTAACGTCCATGCGACAACAAACCCAAACAGTGCATTTATTATCGCGGCGACAAACGAAGCTCCAAAAGTCAATCGATACGATGCCATGACTCGAGGTTCCGTGATGGTCTGCCAAAATCGATCCCAGCTCATAGTCGATGTACGCAACAGCAAAGCTGAAAGCGGGATAATAACAATGAGACTGAGGTAAGAAAGCGTATACCCCAGGGTCAATCCGAAACCCGGCAATACGCTTTTTCTAGTGGATACAAACTGCATTCTCAGCTCGTCTTTCGATGGCGGAATTCCGTTGGAAAGTCCAACAATTACTTGATTGTTATTGTAAAAAAGGCGCTACTTACCCGGTTGGTAAATTTGATCAAATACGCCACCGTCATCGAAATGCGCATGTTGTGCTTGCTGCCAGCCACCGAAGACATCATCGATGGAAAACAGCTCAAGCTGCGCAAAATTCTTTAACTCGGCTTTGGTAAGAGTTTCCGGCGATGACGGTCGAAAAAAATGTTTTGCTGCCAACTGCTGGCCTTGAGGTGAATACAAGTGTTGCAGGTAAGCTTTTGCGACCTCGGCGGTCTTATGTTTCTCGGCATTCTTGGTCACCACAGCGACTGGCGGTTCGGCGCGTATGCTAAGTGACGGCACCACAATTTGGAATTCATCGCGGCCAACTTCTTGAATGGCTAGAAACGCTTCGTTCTCCCACGTTAGGAGCACATCTCCAATTCCATTCTTGACAAACGTGTTCGTTGAACCTCTCGCACCTGAATCCAAAACCGTCACTCTTTTAAAAATCTCGGCTACGAAATTCTTCGCGTTGGATTGAGCCTTGGCGACTACTTCTTTCTTCGTGTCATCTTTTAGCGCTCCAAAGTCTCCGAGATCCTTTCTTAACGAGTAGCCCCATGCTGCCAAGTAATTCCATCGCGCTCCACCACTCGTTTTCGGGTTGGGTGTGATGATCGAAACGTCACCTCGCACCAGATCTTCCCAATCTGAAACATTCTTGGGGTTACCCTTACGAACGAGAAAAACAATCGTCGACGTATACGGGCAACTACTATTCGGCAAAGCGCTTTGCCAGTTCCGGTCAAGCAAATTGGCTTTATCCGAAATCGCATCGATGTCGTGAGCAAGCGCTAACGAGACGACATCCGCTTCCAATCCATCGATCACGCTCCGGGCCTGTTTGCCCGAACCGCCATGTGACTGATCAATTGTCACTTCTTGGCCGTGTTGCTGCCGCCAATAATCAGAAAAGGATTTATTGAAGTCCTGATAAAACTCACGAGTCGGGTCATACGAAACATTGAGGATTGAGATTTTCTGTTTCCCATTAACAGACCCAGTCCCCGCGTCAGGTGATGGGATAGAATTAGTATTTGGCGGACTGCACCCAACTAATCCTGCAACGAAAATCCCGAACGCCAACAAACCTGATCCAATAAGTCGATTCACAATGAGCCTTTCAATTTTATTGAGCCCTCTCAAAAAACCACGCTCCCGACACATCGCAGATCCTGTGCCAAAATATCCAATTCAGAAATGCTATGTAAAAACATGGGGTTTTGATGGCAGCTATTCACGCCGTGACATTTGCGGGATATATTGCCGTGTTATTTGCTAGCGGCTTTGATATGTGATGGATATTATGAATGAGTTTAGAGAAGTGCTTCTGGAAATCTGGCGTGAGAGTTGCCGTCATATCGACTTCCAAGAATCTGGGGAATACGTCAGCCAAAGCCTTTCCAAACATGTACCCTTCGACCTTTTGTTAGTACGGCGTTTTGATCCGGATAAGCACGTTTTTGACACGGTCGTAAAATGGCAACACTCAACTGCGGTTTTGCCAATCGAATCCAAAACGGAACTCGACAACAAACAGTTTCGGAAATTTTCCAGTTGGGCAAAGCAAACGAAGGTTAGCCGAATCGCTTCGAACTCGCAGCGTGATCTCAGTTTTGTTATTCCCCTGAAAACCTCGAATGACATCTTGATAGGTCCATTGGTTGGTGAAGACTCAGTTCGAGGCGTACTCATCCTCGTCTCGAAAAATGGGCTGGCTTTTCAATCGAAGCATGAAGCCATGGTCCAACAGTTGCTCGAACCCTTTTTGGTGGCTCTCGAGAACGATCGAAGGATTCATCAGTTGGCGTCGCTTCGCGAGGCTGCCGAAGCCGAACGGCAATCTTTATTGTTGCGACTTGGCTCGCAGGATATGGGTGAAGCAATCGTCGGCTCAGAAACGGGGCTTCGAATGGTGATGGAACGAGTTCAGTTGGTGGCGGGCAGTGATGCCCCTGTGTTGATCTTGGGCGAGACGGGAACGGGCAAGGAGGTGGTGTCTCGGGCAATTCATACTCGGTCGAAACGATCGACTGGCCCATTCATCCGGATCAACTGCGGAGCGATACCACCAGATCTGATCGATTCACAACTCTTCGGTCACGAGAAAGGCAGTTTCACCGGGGCTTCGGATTCGCGGCAAGGCTGGTTCGAGAGAGCGGACTGTGGAACGCTGTTCCTGGATGAAATCGGTGAGTTGCCTTTGCCAGCTCAAGTGAGACTACTTCGAGTGCTTCAAGATGGTTTCATTGAGCGTGTCGGTGGGCACCATCCTATTCGCGTTGATGTAAGAATTATCGCGGCAACGCATCGTGACCTGGCAACCATGGTAAAAACTGGCGGCTTCCGGGAGGATTTGTGGTATCGAATCAACGTCTTCCCAATTCTACTTCCTCGACTCTGCGAACGCCGCGAAGACATTCCCGCATTAGCACGTCATTTTGCCCGCCGAGCCGCAGTGAAGTTTGGATTTGCGTTCGTCGAGCCTACGCCAAATGATTTGCGATTGCTCCTAAGCTACGACTGGCCGGGAAACATCCGTGAGCTTGGCGCGGTGATTGATCGAGCGGCGATTCTCGGTGGCGGCAAACGACTGGAAACGGGGCAGGCTTTGGGCCAAGAAATGCCGCAGCCCAGGGTTTCGAACAATGAACCAACTTACTATGAAGTAATTCCCGAAACCACGTCACAACGATCTATACATTCACGAAGCCAGCCTAATGAAAAAATTGTTCCGCTCGATGAGGCGATCAAACACCATATTGAAAAAGCGTTGATCGCGAAAAGAGGGCAAGTCGAAGGCAAGGGCGGCGCAGCAGAGCTCTTGCAAATCAATCCGCACACCCTCCGCGCTCGAATGCGAAAACTGGGGATTCATTGGAGCAAGTTTCGTCCGACGTGACGCATTTATCAAAAGAAAAACCTGCTGGATAGATAACCTATCCGGCAGGTCAATTGTTCTGTTTTTAGTCCTTACATCAGTGCAACTAACCGAGGCTTATCGTCACTGTCTTAGATTCCGTGTAAGCCTTGAGCCCTTCTTCGCCCAGTTCGCGACCTTGGCCGCTCATTTTGAAACCACCAAACGGCGCGGCGGCATCGAAAACGTCGTAGCAATTAATCCATACGGTTCCTGCGCGAACGCGACGAGCGAAATCGTGAGCACGTGCGACATCCTTGGTCCAGACTGCGGCCGCAAGTCCAAAACAGGTGTTATTCGCGCGCTGAATCAGCTCGTCCCAGTCGCTGAAACTAAGCACCGACATGACAGGTCCAAAAATTTCGTCCTTTGCAATCGCCATATCGTCTTGCACATTATCGAACACGGTAGGTTGTACAAAGTAACCCGTGTCGCCATGCCGTCCGCCACCTGTCACGCACTTCGCGCCTTCCTTTTTGCCAAGCTCGATATAGCTCATGATCTTGTCAAACTGAGCTTTGTCGACTTGAGGGCCCTGCTCTGTGTCGAGAGACAAGGGATCGCCAAGTCGGCGCGTCGAGGCAAGATTGGCAAGCCGATCGACAAACTCTGCGTGGACTTTCTTTTCTACAAAGACGCGGCTACCAGCGCAGCAACATTGACCTTGGTTGAAGAACAATCCAAAGTGGGTTCCTGCAGCAGCTTTTTCCAGATCGGCATCGGCCAAAATCACATTGGGACTCTTCCCACCAAGCTCGAACGTCAATCGCTTGAGCGACTCCGAAGCGTCTCGCATGATGATCTGGGCCGTTCGATGTTCGCCAGTAAAAGCGATCTTGTCGACGCCCGGATGCCGGACGAGCGAAGCACCAGCCGTCGGACCATACCCTGGAACAACGTTGATCACACCATCAGGAAAACCGGCTTCCTTTGCCAAGGCCGCCATGCGCAGACAGGTCAGCGGCGTTTGCTCGGCAGGCTTCATCACGATCGTACAACCTGCTGCGAGCGCAGGTCCCCATTTCCAAGCGACCATGAGCATTGGAAAATTCCAAGGGATGATTTGGCCAGCCACACCAATCGGTTCGCGTCTTGTGTACGTAAAATAGTTCCCGCGGACCGGGATTGTCGACCCGTGAATTTTGTCGGCATAGCCTGCATAGTATCGCAAGCAATCGATCACCAACGGAAGATCGGCAGCGCGGGCATCCTTAAACGGCTTACCATTGTCGAGCGATTCGAGGGCAGCCAACTCGTCGATCTCTTCCTCGATCAAGTCCGCCAATCGGTACATCAGACGGCCTCGATCGCGAGCGTCCATTCGAGACCATTCGCTGTCTTCGAATGCCTTGCGAGCCGCTTTGACCGCGCGATCGATATCTTCCTTGTCGCCTTCGGCAACTTCGGCGATAACTTCTTCGGTCGCTGGGTTGATGGTCTGAAAGGTCTTGCCGCTTGCAGCAGCTACCCATTTGCCGTTTATGAAACACTCGGTGTGTCGAACTTTGGGACGTCGAACAGATTCCACAATGGTCGCCATAATTTCAGCTTCCTTCGTAGCTAGGAACAAATGCAGCGAAGGGGGACACGGGCAACGAAATACCCTACAATGAAACGACCCCGTTTCGCGATTTAAGCAAAAACAACCACCTTGAGGGTACCTTTAGGCGTGCTAATCCGCCAGTAGTGTTTGCCGAAATCGACATCCGGGTCAAGCAGATTTTTGTTTTTCAAGCCTAGTCGAGTGGATTGGCAGATCCCGTCAACAGTCGACACGAATAATTACCTCTAGCGATGAAGCAGCAGTCCAGGTCCAATGCGGCACCAATCTAGAAAATTCGACACGAAACGAGTGACATTCCTTTATGGAACGCAGCTACATCGCATGGTTAAAACAACGTTCTGCTAAGCTTCCGCAAGTACCGTTAGGAATCGGTGACGATGCTGCGGTTCTGGCCGCAAATAAGGCGCATGTTGTGACTTGTGATTCCCTTTGCGATGGCACGCACTTTATCCTCGACGAATGTGGGGCGCGAGCTGTGGGGCGTAAGCTGGCCGGAGTCAACTTAAGCGACTTGGCTTCCATGGCGGCCGATCCCGTGGCACTTTTTATCTCACTGTGCTTGCCGAAATCGAACGCGACGGAATTAGCAACCGAAATTTTCGAAGGCATTTTCGAGCTCGCAGAAAAATACCAAGTCAGCATTTCCGGTGGTGATACGAACACTTGGGAGGGAAAACTGGTCGTGCATATGACTGCAATCGGCAGCGCCCCTGCCAAAGGCTGCTGGCTGCGATCGGGTGCCCGCCCGGGCGATTTGATCGTCGTCAGCGGATCGCTTGGCGGCAGTATTCTCGGCAAGCATCTAACGTTTGAACCGAGGCTTTCGTTAGCTCGTGCCCTTCGCGACAATTTTGAAATCCATGCTGCAACGGATATAAGCGACGGGCTCGGCGTTGATTTGCTGAACGTGTTCACGCAAAGCCACTGTGGGGCTGTACTCGATTTGGAAAAAGTACCCATTAGCGCTGCGGCACATGAGTTATCTAACCGAACGAATCAACCTGCTCTCGACCATGCGATAGGTGATGGCGAAGATTTTGAGTTACTCTTGGCGATGCCGCCAAGCGAAGCAAAAAAACTACCAGCCGAAATCGACGGAGTGCCGCTGACCGTGATTGGTGAATTCACTCCACGGACTGGTCTCTGGTCCCGCGCCCACGGTCGCTGGTCCCAAATCCTTCCCAAAGGTTACACTCACAAATAAAGAAAAACGTCTAGATCCCGCAGGCGCGTGATCGTGCGGCACCGTCAACGCGCGCGCTTCTTGGCTAAACGAAGAGGAATACTCTGCGCAAAACGTTTAGCCGCGGGAGTCGCGTTTTCCCGCCAATCCGCCGCAGCGCAAACGAGAGTCTATCTGTTCGGCGGGGCGATGAAAATAAGTTTCTTGGCGACAAAGCTCTGTCAAAAAAGTCGCACTTTACAACTTGATGGCATGTTGAAAGCGATATTGAGGAACCGTGCCAATCCTTGCGCGTAAAACAAACAAAACCCAGTCGGACGCGCATTCACAGAGTTCCGATTAGTCGGGTTTATGCGGCGGTCGGTGTAAAGCCGAATATGGGTTATTTCGTATCGCCGATTTTGGCGGCGATTTTGGGATCGAATGGAAGCCCGGTTTTGTAGCGATCAAGCATACGGTTGGCGAATTCCTTTTGACTTTCCTCTGCAGCCTCGACGACCTTTTCTTGCCAACCCACCGCTTTTTCAAACTGACCATCGGCAGCTAACGCGGCAGCCAAAGCTGCTACATTACTCGGGTTTTTAAAGTCGCTTAGCTCACATGCTTTGCTGGCGGCTTCTACTGCTCGTTTGGGATCTCTAATTTTTTCGCTTTCGCAGGTTGCGAGAAACCAAGCTTGATTTTGATAAGCCAACTCATAGTTGGGAGCAAGTTCGATCGCTTTCGAATAATCGGCGGCTGCTTCTTCGACTTTGCCTAATTGTTGAAGATTGTAGCCGCGATTGTTGTATGCGACGGCGGCTTTGGGATTCAATTCAATGACCCTTGTGAAATCCTGGATAGCTGCTTCGTATTGTGCTTTTTGAAAATAGACGAACCCTCTTCCCATAAACGCGGGAATGTTTTCTTTGTTTATCTCGATCGATTTATCGAAATCAGCGATCGACTCGTCAAGTTTCCCTATCAGCTTTTTGGCAATTGCACGCTGTTGGTAGATGGCTCCGCTGTCAGGAGCCGATTCGAGAATCTTGCCGTAATCCGCAATGGCTTCCTCATACTTGCCAAGACTCATGTAGGCAGCGGCGCGATTTATGTACGCTACGCTGTCGTTGCCACCGTTTTCAATCGCAGTAGTAAAATCCGCGACTGCCTTCTCAAAATCTGACGTCGCAGCGTAGAACAGACCTCGAGACGAGAATGCATGAGCTTCTCGGTAACCCAGTTGGATGGCCTTATCAAAATCGGCAAGCGCTTTTTCCCGTTCACCCAAAGCCCACCATGCAGAAGCTCGTAACGTGTGGAGTCGCCCGGGGTCTTTAGATTTCTCGATCAAGTTGGTGTAGATATCGGTCGACTCCGCTAGCTTGACCGCATTTACTTTGGCGACTACGCCTTTTTTGCCATTATGTGTTTGAATCAAATATTTCTCGCCGCGATCCTCCAGCACTGTCAACAAGTCACCCGGCTCGATTACGTCAAGTGTTTCTTCGCCTGCGATAAGATGCATCTCTGTGCGAGCAACTACCGGTTCCTGTTCTTGACCACACAAGGTAACTGAAAAAAAGAGGAGCAAAGAAATGCTCAGGCTGATAGCCTTGCCATGATTTTTACCAGCATGAAAGGTCGGTTTTAATGGTCGGATCACAGGGGATTGCCTTGCAAGTCTGATGCGAATGGAAATTGCATTTCATTCCATATTAATTCGGTTGATGCCAATGTCTCCAACGACATTACGATCGCGACGGCTAAATTCTTGCCTGCCAGCCACGTCCAAAATCAAAAACTCAGTAGGCCGCCGTTTTTTATTGGGAAAGTGCAGGATGTTTGTTGTAACAAGACAATCTTCGTCTTGCAGGAAAATTTCCAAAACTATCGATTTTGCCTATGTTGCCCTTCTTCTGTGTAACTAGACTAGTCAGAGCAATCGTTAAAAACGTTGTATTTGTAATCTGCTTTGCATCATTGTCTTTCAACGGAGAAAAGCAACATGAGATTGTTGCGGAAACTTTCATTTGGTTTTGGCTTTTGTGCCATAGCCGTTGCTTCTATCGCTGAAGCTCGAATTCGATGTGGTGGTTGTAGTGATCCCTGTGGACGTGGAGCACAAGTCATTGGCTGCAACACCGCCTGCGGCTTGGGTGGCGGGTATCAACAGGGGGGCTTCAATGGCTACAGCGGTGCTGGCCCCGTTTATCACAATATGTCAGGAATGCCGAACGACGGTGGCGCGGGTTTGGGCATGGGTGGTTGCGCGTTGGACGGTTCCTATGCTGCCCAATCGACATTTACAAATGATCTTCCTAAAACGGTCGATGCGCTGCAAGTAATTCTAGAACCACAGTTCGTGACCGAGAAACGTTACGTTCCGACTACAGAATATCAAGACGAAATCGCCTACCGTACCCGAACGATCTATCGCACGGTTCCCGTTACCGTTGAAGATTTCCGTGTCACTACGGTGATGGTGCCAAAGACCGAAACGAAGGTGATCGAGTACTCGGTTCTCGTTTCCGACGTCGAGCAGAAAACAGTTGACGTTGTTGAATCGGTGCCTGAATGGAAAGAAATCACAGATAAGTACTCCGTCAAAGTTCCGCAAATTATCGATCAACCAGAAGAGTACACAGTGCGCGTAGCAAGACTCCGCGACGAGACGTTTAACTATACCGTTTACGTTCCTCACAACGAAGTTGTACAGCGCTTGACAACGGTATCGACCGCAGTTCCTGTAACAAAAGTACGCGTCTTCAATCGACCTGTTCAAGTTGCTAAAACAAAGATGGTCACCAAGGACTACGGACATTGGGAAACAGTTGTCGAAGATGTTTCAGCCGGTATTGGTGGCTCTTACGGTAATGGCGGAAACGGCATGGGTGGAAACGGTTACGGTGCCGGTAGCGGATGTGGTTGTGGGGCCGGTGGCAACTGCGGCTCACATGGTGTCGTCGGTTCGTGCGGTTCTGGAAGATCAACGGGTTGCCGTTCGTGCGGTGGCTGTGGAAAGATTTACCGAAGCATGATTGGTCGCAATGGTCGTGCTTGTAGCTCGTCGTCCACATGCGGTAACTGCGGGGGATGTGGTCAAGTTTCCTCGTATGCTGGCGGGGGAATGACCATCGCTGGTTCGCAAGGCGGTGCAGCACGTGGAAATGGCGGGCAGCAAACAGCTTGCCGCCAAGTTTGGGTTCCAAACATGGTTAACGAAGAAGTGCAAGTTCTTGAAACCGAGCTTGTTGCCCAAGAGATCTCCTACACTGTCTTTGAACAACAATCTCAACAGGTCCCAGTCGATGTCAATTGCATGGTTCTTCGTCCAGAAATTCGCGAAGGAGTGAAGAAGGTAGTTGATTACACTCCTGAAGTTCGCACACGAACTCGCAAGGCTGTCAAGTATGTTGACGAAGAACGTACTCGGACCCGTCGCGAATTGACTTACAAGCAAGAAACCAAACCTGTTTCTTACCCAGTTGTTAACTATCGCACAGAAAAGAAGACAAAGGAAGTAAGTTTCACTTACAACGTTCCAGAAACCCGGTCAGAGCCAATCACGACGACTCGTTACGACCAAGTCGCAGAAGACGTTGTTGAGCAACACGTTGTCAAGGTTCCTGTAACCGTAATGAAGGAAGTTGACGTTCAAGTTTGCAGAATGGTTCCAAGGGTTGTTCCGGTAAAAATCAATGTCGATTGCTTGTCAGGCATGGTACCAGGCTATGGTAACGGTAATGGCTATGGGAATAACTACGGCAACGGAGGAGCTTGTGGTTGCGCAAACGGTTCAGGCGGCGCTGCTGGCGGTTTCTGCAACGGTGGTTGCGGACGCGGCCATCGAAACGCTGTCATCAATGTTGTTGCGAGCCCTTGCGGATGCAGATAATTCCGGTCAGTTAGATTGTGTGGATTATTCCAAAGCCAGCTTGAGAAATTCAAGCTGGCTTTTATTATTTTAACCCATCCTATTCGATTTCTTTATGGTTGCAACTAACATCGAAAAGGTCCCCAGTGACGATCAGTTTCGCAACATGAGTTCAGTATTTGGAAGGGTCCGAGATGAAACGAATTCTCACATTACTCGCATTTGTAGTCGCGCTCGGCTCTGGTCTCACGCAGTTACGGGCTCAAGACGCAACTGAGGTAGCCGAAGCAGTTCCGGTTAAGCCACAGAAGGCTGCCGACGAAATCAACATTGAACCGAAAGCTGTCGATGCCAACGCACGGCCAATCACAGCCACGGTTGAATTGCTGAGCAGCATCAAATTGATAGGCGTACTCACCGATAACAGCCAATGCACCGTCCAGACTTCTTTCGGACCAGCCACGATTCCTACAGCCGAAATTGCTGCGATCCGGCTGGCTTCGAAGGAAGACAGCATGACGACGATTATTTTGATGAATGGTGACTCGATCACTGGCGCAACCGATATCAAGTCCGTGACCGTTGAAACAGAATGGGGAACTGCCAAGATCAATGGTTCTTCAATTCAGTCGATTTTCTTTGTGCCCGAGGTGAAGTGGAGCAAGGCCCAAGGTATCAATGGTGCTCGATGGTCCTTGATCGATGCCAAGACAACACCACCCAATCAACAGCTTCCTGCTCCTGGATTGAATCCTAACGTCATAAACAACCCCAACGCTCGCCCTTCTGCTCCTATTCCATCTGGCATTCCACGTCAAAACTAGAGGTTGACTAGTCAAGCATGAACGGGGCTCGGCATTCCGCCAGACCCGCGCATTCGGTATGTGGACGGTTTCAAGCGCGGAATAGCTTTCCCCGCCTTCTCGCGCCTTGTCCCTCCCCTATCAAAAATGGCCGCGACCGCAATCGCAGCGTACACGCCAATAGTCGCATAATGAAAAAAGAATGAGACACTTCTGGCTCTGGTGCCGGTGCCCTTTTCGTCCTAGCAGCCATTTTATGTTGAATTTCAGGCGTTTCATCCAATTAACGAGTTGGATCAGATTGTGGCGGACGATTGTTCGTCGACGCCTCCATATCTAACGGTCTTTCTCCAGGACGAAAAGCACTCGATTGCAACGCTCTACGTGATTGTTTGTGCGAACGTTTCTGCGTACCGAAAGTACATCGTCCAGATAAATCAGCAGCTTTGTGATGCTTTAATCCCGCTTATGCGAACAGCTCAGCCTATGAGGCACTTGTAGTCTCTTTCGATTGCTAAACGCCGTTTCGAGATGGGCGTAATTCCAGGGTGCTAGAAACAAACTGCAAAGAATCGTTTACCTGTGAATTTATTGTAAGGTTGACGCTCCCGCCTGGTCGTGCACGAATCCAGCGGTCTTAACTGTGGGTAAAAACGGTCCATCGTCAGATTCAACTTACGCATTCGAGCCTCTTCTATAGGGAACAATCGCGAGTGGATGAAGTAATCCATTATTTAGTCAATCAGATAGATGCTTGATTGTATTTGGAAGCGCCTCGTTTAGAATCGTGGTGGCATTTATGCCTGTCTGCAAGACGTCCAATCCCTAACTAAGGCAACTCGAGAATTTTTCATCGAAGGATCAACCATGCGTGGTATTGGCATTGGACTATTTATGATTGTGGGATCGATCGTATGGTTCGTTCTTGGTTTGCTCGCAAACCGGATTTTCTTCTATCCACCGATCCTGTTAATACTCGGAATAATAAAGTTCGTTACTTCGGTTTTTGCTTTAATTAGGGAGAGCAACAACACCGAATCGGTCGCCTCCCCGATTATCCAACGCAACCAATCAGTTAATCCGGTTGCGACTTTTCCAGGAGAATCAGCCGATCGAAACTCTTCGCCCATGGCTATCCCACCGGTTATTTTTGGGCCGCGTGGGCTTACCAATGCAGATGGGACTTTGCTGCAACAGAAAGAGAAGAAGAGTCACGTTCCCAGAATCATGATTTGGACATTTGTTTTGATTGTGGTAGTAGCGATGAGCATGACTTTGTACTTGCTCAACTCACTCGGAAATAGAAATATTGCAAACAAGAATAATGTACCGCGTCAGGGAAGGGATATGCGCGATCCTCCGGCACTGCGTCGCGGAGCTAGACCGAATGGGGAATCGCGAGCGGAATCAGAACGCAAACTGCAGGACGCCCAACGCAAAGCCAGGAATGCCGAGCAAACAACGCGAGAGGAAATAAATAAGAAACAGGAAGCTGCATTAAATGAAGCTTTCCGAAAGCAGCAGGAGCAGGCAAAGGCTGAATTGTTAAATGCTGAGTTGGCGAGGGAGAAGCAAGAGGAGGAGCAAAAAGAACGTGAAAAAGCCAGAATCGATTATGCAAACAGCAAAGTGATAACAAAGCGGCTTACGGCATTGAACCACGCTTATCGTCGTCAAGCGACAAATCGGGCAAACGACACTTTGATAACCGCAATGTCGGAGCAAAAAAGCTCGGGGCTTAGCTGGCGTGTTCATCTTCTACCCTTTCTTGATAATCCCGATTTACATCATGCCATCTACAAATCCTTTCACCTCGATGAACCTTGGGACAGTACGCACAATCTCGAACTGGCGACCAAAGCCATTCCAGAAATCTTTCAAGACAAGGATGTGCCGGCAGCTCACACGCGAATCCGAAGCGTTCTCAACCTCGATGGACCAACCGATGCTCTGATTCGATACAAAGATCTCACGGATGGATTAGACCAAACGGCATTTAGCTTTCATGTGCCAGTGGAATATAGCATCCTATGGACAAAGCCCGATGCGTTGGAACCACTTAACGCAGATTCAACCATCGATGCGATTGCTGCAACTGCGGCGAAAGAGAGGATTCACTTTTTCAACATGGCATGGTTAGCGGACTATCCCATTCAATCGCCAGAATTATTTCGCGCGTTTGCAACACCCAATGGCAGAGAATGGATAATCCGAAAACATGATAAAGCCCATGAAGTGCTGTTTCTGGAGAAAACAAAATCAGATTTCGAAAAAGAAATGAGCGTTGAAGAAGAAGAACGTTTGGCGAAAGAGAAACTTACAAAATTAGTTGCAGCACTCACCCAGGCAAGAGCAGATAGTGTGTTCCGTTTCCGAGACCTAGACAAGAAAAGGTTTCTTTCCTGGCGAGTGCATATTTTGCCGTATATCGGCGAACAGGAGCTTTACAAAAAATTCGATCTAAATGAGCCGTGGGATGGAAAAACGAATCGTAAACTTGTCAAAGACATGCCTGAGATTTTTCGCCTACAGTCGCGCGAAGGATTTACCCGCTTGCGATTTCCAGACGGCTCAGCAGTGGATCGCTTCTACGACATTCCCATGAGGGATGATCCCGCTCTGACCGCAATGTTGTTCTATGCAGCCCCTCACGCAGCAGTTCCCTGGACCGGTCCTGATTACCAAGATGTCACGTTGAGCAAACCAAGTGAAAATCTGGGCTGTTCGGCCGACCGGCCTACCTTGGCGGCTGCAGCGGACGGATCGATCATGGCGATTGACTCTTCGCTTCACGCTTCAAAATGGATATCACTCCTGTCGCGCGATGGCAATGAAAATTTTGATTTGGCAAAAGCACTCGCGGAGCCGGATCAGCCTATTCAACTCATAATTCCGGTTGAGCCTCCTGGAGCATTGCCAAAGCATGTCGTATTGCCGCAATTGACAGTTTCAAAGACGACCCTTAACGCCGCGCCCCAGCCGGTTAATCCCACTGATAAAAAACTTCACGAAATCGTTCTGGGAGTAATGCGATATCAAGACCGGTATCGAGGACATCCTAACAACGTGAAAGTTGACGGTCGTGCGTCTGGTCTCAGTTGGCGAGTACACATCCTGCCTTTCATAGGCGAAGAATCTTTGTATTCAAAATTTCGAATAGATGAGCCATGGGACAGCGAAGAAAACATAAAATTGATTTCGTATCTGCCGCAACCATTGCGACTGCCCGGTTACGCCAATGATAAATCTCCATACGTGATGCTCCCTGCTTCTGCGAAAAATGCAGGGCAACCAAAATACCGGAATACAGACTTGCTCGTTTATGTAACCGACGCGAAAACTGCGGAACCGTGGACAAAACCTGACGATCGATTACTACCGGAAGTCTTGGAGTACTCTGATCTGACACAAGGCACTTCCTTGGTATTTGCAAGTGCAAGTGGAAAAATTTACCACCTACCGACGTCCTATCCAAAAGAAATCCTTCAGGTATTAACTGACCCAGAGTCAGGGATTATCTGCGATTTGGAAACTGTCCGACGGCATGTTGCACTCGCCCAGGGCAAACAAGACTACGGTGGCCTAACTCGCGACGAATGGGAAACTCATCAGTTAAGGACCGTTCTGTTCTCAATGTTTAATTATCAATCGACTCACAAGGAGTTTCCTCTAACAAATGCTCATCTACGAGTACAGCAACAAGATGGTGCCCGAGGAAACGACCTTCCCGCAGTTACTAGTTATAAATTGAGTTGGCGCGTGTACCTGCTCCCGTTTTTAGGACACGATAAGCTCTATAAGCAATTCCGACTCAATGAACCGTGGGATAGTCCGCACAATAAGCAACTCATTCCATTGATGCCCGATTGCTTTCGCGACGGCGACGATCCCGTTGATCAGTACAAAACACGGATAATGGTTTTTTGCGGATTGAACACTCCTTTCGTGGAACCAGGTAACTGTATCGACCCAGGAGGCTTTTTGGATGGTACCCACAAGACGATTCTCTTATTTCAAGCTTCGCCCGGGTTGGAAGCGATTTGGACCAAGCCGGTGGACTTTGACATTAAATGGCTTTCCAAACTCGAGTTTAGCCGTGGACTAAAAATTGGACTAGCGGATGGCGCGGTCCAGCAGATGCCGCCGGGAGTAAGCGAAACTAGGTTTCGTGCCTTGATTTCACCAGCAGGCGGCGAGTTACTCTCAAGCGATGAATGGCTGCCCGAATAAATCTTCGTGCAAGTGTGCGAGAAGAAGGTAGAATTCTGCAATTAGGGAAAGAGCGTATGGCCGTCGGTTAGTTTTCTAAACCTAAAGAAAATTTCCAGCTAGGTTCAACACACGCGGATTGCACTCGAAAAAGTCAACCATGCGGCAGACGAAACTGCCTCCATGGGCGCAAGGTTGGATCCATAGAATAAATGTATCTTCGTTTCAACGATTATTTTGTTAATCAACCAGAGAATCTGCAGGACCGGTGTTGCGAGCTTCCGATTGGTGTCGTTGCTATCGATTTATCTTCAGCGCTCTTAACTAGGTGTGCACTACAAGGCCGCATAGGATGTTGGAAGCGACGACTTTCCCGGTTTTTGAATCAATAGTTTATCAGCACGTAATCCGTCTCGCTAAAATTTTAAGGAACACGACTGCAATAGTTCCAAGACCGAATACTGGAGCGAATCCTACGACGACAGTCCCACAGCTACAGTGGAATTGGGAGGCTTATGACGAAGAAAACGAGAATGCATGCTATGAAACCGCACCCTGCAGTGTTAAACGCCGGTTTGACGGCAGTTTATGCATCTTTCTCAGTCGATACCCAAAAAGATACGAAAGAAATAAACTAAGTTTCCTGTTCAGAGCAGTGATAGACTGTGTTTTTTCAAAGGCGATCATTGCCATCACCCATCAAGGCAGTGGACCACAGTCCGAATGCATCGAAGTCGAAAAAGAGCGAACCTGAATGAGTGCCGTAGATCCATCATCTGATCGCGACGATTCACGAGGATCGGAATCGACCGATTTCCCGTCGGTGCCAGCAGATCTTTTTCCGTTGCACCTCACGCCGTTTGAGCACTATATGGTGATTGACGATTCGCCAAGTCAACCCATGATCGAATCTGCTCAAGCGTACTTTCACGCCCCGCTTGACATGGTCAAACTAGATCAAGCACTTTGCAAAGCACTGCAGCGCAATCCGATGTTAGCGTGTAGGCTTCGACCAAGAAGAAAATCTTGGGAGTGGGTTTATGATCCTCATTGGAAACCGACCGTTCGATCTTTTACCAAGGATCCACCGATTGTTGACGGACAACTGGTGCCTATGGATTTGAACCGGGAACCCGGTTTGCGAGTCTGGTACGATCAAAATGCGAACGATGTGCGACTGTATTTTCAAATCCATCATGCTTGTGCTGACGGAATTGGGGTGCGTCGCTATATCATCGATGTTCTATTCATCTACGCCCGTGCTTTCTCGATCGATGACAAAGCAACGAAATCAAATTTGCGGCTCGATCGCGTCGATCACGAGCGGTTACGAGAGAGAGGTTCCCTGCAACAGCTTGAGCGGAATCCGGCCAAAGTTTCCATCACGGCCATGGATCGGTTAAAGAATCTGCATTATTTCTTTTTCCAGCCGCCGCGACCGATTACAGCAATTGCTAGGGGTGCCGATCACAACTCGGTTGACGACGCCGAGTTGATCAAAGTGTTGCGAATGAGCGTCGAGGACTCGAGCTGCATTTTGAAGCGAGCCGAAATCGAAAACGTCGACCTAAATGACTTGGGGTTGGCACTGCTCTTTGTCACTTGCCAACGTTGGCAGGAAAAACAAAATGCCAAGGCTGCAAATAAACGGATTCGATTGTTGGCTCCCGTCGACCTGCGCGTCAAAGAAGATCTGCGTTTAGCGGCCGCCAATCGCGTGAGCTATTCCTTTCTAGGACGAACTCACAAGCAATGCGTTGTTTGGTCTGAGTTGCTGCGCAATGTGCAAGAAGAAACGACGAACATCCGTGACTCCCATTTGTACGCCGAATTTATTTACGGATTGCGAACTGGAGTGATTTTTCCGACGATCATGCGCTGGGTCTTCAAAAGAAATAGGAACATGGCGACAGCAGTCTTCACGTATCTGGGTGACCTCAATCGACGCGTCAGCCGAAATCTGTCACAAGAAGCCGGCTTCACGCGGGTGGGTGATACGCTGTTGGAAGACGTGATGGCTTCCACCTGTGTTCGATCCAATACGAACCTTGCCATCATCCTGTGTCAAGCGAACGGCAAAATCTGTATGGCGGCGAATTGGAACCGCCTGGCACTCACGGCGAACGACACCATTGCATTCTTGACGCTGTTTGCGGAAGCTTGGCGGGAATGGGGAGTTCACGGTAAACCATGACTTTCACCGTGGGATAGAACCTCGATCCGAAGGTCGTTTGCTTAGGCGTGGTCGCAGGACAGGCGTCGTCAAAAATAAATCACGATAGTGAGTCTTGTATCGATTTTCAGGGTAGCGACGGTCGAGAACTCTCTGCAATTTTCATTATGTTGCAGATCCTTCGATTTCGTAAACCTACTCTTCCAAAGCCAACATTCTCTCTTTGGGCAATAAAATTGGGAATGCAGGCCTCGATATGAGCCGAACACCAAGTTCAATTGGTGTTGGGACGAAACGCGGAGGACACGTTGCCGATTACTTCTCACGTGATTCGCATTCGTGCGACGAAGTTAGTTCTCTTTAAAAACTGGTGAATGGCTGAGGGATGTTAGATGATTGTTTCAAGCACTTCTGAGCAATTTTCATTACCGGCAATCTGCGAATGGCTTCGAGATGGAACGACGCCATCGGATTTGGATTTGACGGCCGATCGGCCTTGGGCGCGGACTTACAAGATCACGGGGCGGAACCAACCGCGATTTCTAAAAGTGTTACCTCAAGTGCAACGAGGTTCCCTTTCTGCAATGCCGAAAATCTCGGACCTATTTCCCAACGCCGTTCCTCGCGTCCTAGCGGTCGATACTGCTAAAGGGTTGCTGTTGCTCGAAGATCATGCCGGCGAAGATCATCAAGAAAAAGGTAGCGTTGAGGTTCAGCAAAAAATTCTAACAACATACGCCAAGATTCAAGCGATCGCTTCCAAGCAGTCTGACTTGATCGGAATGTTGCCAGTCATTTCTTTGAACCAACTTGTGTTAAGTTTGCTGGCTTTTCTGAATCCTGAATCCCCAAGCGACAGTGCGTCTAGTCCGGCGACCGGAAAAGACTTTTTTGATGTTGAGAAATGCCAATACTATTTTGAGCTATTTACTGAACGCGCTCAAAAGCTACAGCAATTGATTTCGCGTGCAGCGTTGTTGCCGGTGACCCTCAACCATTGTGATCTTAGGCCGAGCAATGTTGCTTCGAGGAAAAATGGCGACTTGGTGATTTATGACTGGGATGAGTCTGTCGCAGGTCCAGCGGGATTGTCTTTGCACAATTCCTTTTCTGGATGTTCAATCCCCTGTGGTTTGCTGTTGTTTCCTGACAAGGCAATTCTCCCTGAGCTTGCAAACGCTCGAGTTGTTCTTGAGACATACATACGAACGCTTGTATCGGAAGGTTATTGCGATCGGCAATTGCTAAATCAAGGGCTTCCCGGTGCGATTTGCGCGGGAGTCATTCAGTTTGTATTAAGCTTTGCTAGGTTCGCACCGCCTGATGAATCGTATCGCGAAGACATCCGATACAATTTACGTAAGCGACTAAATGACTTGTTAGAACTAGCAGACTTCCTTCAAACGGATTCTCACGAATCCGCGCTGCAGCTTGTCGAAGATTATCAAAAACGCGAACGACCAGAGCATGCGTGTCGGGTCTTGCGCTGTCAGGTCGAGCGAGATCCGTCGGACTTGGAGGCGATTGCCAAGCTTACGGAGATGCTCGACAAAACTGATGAAGCAGAGACCGCCCCTACATTTCAGCGACTATTAACTTTGCATCCAGAGAGCGCAGGCCTACATCGATTTTACGGCATGTGGTTGCTGGAAGATCTCGAATTGGACTCCGCCCGCAATCATTTGCGATTAGCCGCCCAATTTGGGAAAAACGATGAGGCTATCGCGGACGCTTTGAATGACATCGAGGAATTTGAAAATACGATGCGTGAAGCGGATGAAAAGGGCAAGCTGCCAACTATCCGTGTTTCAGCCGCAGAACAGCAACTTGGGAAAATGAAATTCAGTCGTCGCCGGTTAGCTGCCAGACTTTTCCGAAAATACGGAACGCTCGTGATCGAAAACGCGTTTTCTGAGTCCTTAGTCGACGAGATGCATCGCGAATATATGGATCGCTACTCGCGTTACTTTGTGGAGGAGCGGCACGCAGATGCACTGCGAGTTGGGAACAAGCGATATATGGTGACGGTCGACATCGATGGCGTTTTTAATACACCAAATGTCTATGCCAATCCTCATGTCCTTCCCATCATCGAGCGAATTTTAGGTGAGAAGATGATCTTGGGTGGCTTTGTCTCGGTCTGCTCGTTGCCAGGTGCCGAACACATGCACATTCACAAAGATCACCCTGCTCTCTTTCCTGAATCCGACGATCCCGATTCGCTACCTAGTTTCGCAATCACCGCAATCGTTCCTATGCTTGGGTTCAATCCTGTGACGGGCACGACGCGCGTCATGAAACGAAGTCATCGATTCGCATCGAAAATCGCGGACGACATGGAAACGCAAGATCCGGTCGCACCTCGCGGTTCTTGCTTGTTGATGGATTATCGACTGACACACCAAGGTCGAGGGAATCGTTCTGATCAAGTGCGTCCAATTTTGACGATGATTTATCATCGAGCTTGGTTTCGCGATATCAAGAATTATGGAAAACAAGAACCGCTGATCATGTCCGACGAGGCGTTCGAAAAAGTTCCGCAAGAATACCGGCATCTATTTGGCTGGTCACGAACGCGAACAACGTCAAGCGGTCAATCGAAATAGACTCGGTTTCCAATTCTTGATTGCCTCGAAAAAAACGTGCTCATCTAACGAGACCGGCGCGAGCGTCGATGTCGAGTGCCGAAATCTTACCAGCCTTGAGCGACTCCCACGCCAAGGCACCCATAACGGCGTTGTCCGTACAAAGATTGGTTGGGGCAATCATCAGTTCGTATTTGCGTTTATCGCATTCGAGTTGCAGTTGAGACCGGAAAACATGATTGGCCGCCACTCCGCCGCCAACGCAAAGCCTCTTGATGCCGGTAGACTTAAGGGCGAGGATAGCTTTGGCTACCAAGCAATCCACGACAGCTTGTTGGAAGCTTGCCGCAATATCTGCACGATGTTCATCGGTTAGCAGCAAGCTAGAAAAGTCCTGTTTACCGGCACCGACCAAATGGTAGCGAACGGCCGTCTTGAGTCCAGAAAAACTGAAGCCGATCGTTTTCGAATCGTTGAGTAACGGTCGTGGGAATGCGATGGCTTTTGGATTCCCATGATCGGCAAGCTTGGCGAGTTGCGGGCCACCGGGGAACGGCAATCCGAGCATGACTGCGACTTTGTCAAAAGCTTCGCCTGCCGCATCGTCGATTGTGCCGCCAAGCAACTCCCACTCGAGAGCATTGCTGCATCGATAGAGGTGCGTGTGACCTCCGCTGACGACGAAACCAATACATGGGAAAATCGTTTCGGCTCGACCGACTTGGCACGCGTAAACGTGAGCATGAATATGGTTGATCGCGACGAGTGGTTTGTTCCATGCTATGCAGAGAGCTTTGGCAGCACACAATCCAACAAGCAGGGAGCCCGGTAGCCCCGGTTCTGTTGCTACGGCGATGGCAGCCAAGTCGGAGCTTTGAATGCCTGAACGGTTCATGACGGTTCGGAGGATCGGAACAATACGTTCGAGGTGTGCTCGTGCCGCAATTTCCGGAACGACACCGTCAAACTGTTCATGCAGTTCTTCTTGACTCGCAATCGCCTCGGCCATCACGTGACCATCCCGTCGAATAACTGCCGCTGCAGTTTCGTCACAGGTGGTTTCTATGGCCAGCAGATATTCGGATGACATGCAATCGCACGGAAAATGATGTTCAAGAGGTTGTTAAAGTACCAAAGCAATGCGAAACGAAGGGTCAAAGCTGATTGAACGTATGACGCTTTCTACTGGCGATCGTGCCGCAAGTCAGGAATTACTGTCGCTGACCTACCTCGTTGTCTATGTCTCAACCAATGACTTCGACAAGTATCCTTGAATTAAAATCCCGGTTCGTCAATGCGAAACAGGCCCGAGCAGTATAAACGAAGCCTGATTGATGCTTGATTTCGGTAGAAGTCATTTTTCAAATTGAGATTCGGGCGCATTGAGGATCGTCGTAATTCGGTAATAATATCCTCGGAGCTGATTTCGTTCCTTGGCTTCCATTCCGTTCCTTCGAAATTCGCAGTTGGGAGACTTTGTCGTGAAAGTTCAATCGTCGTCAGATGTTGCTTTACAGAATGTACAAATGGATGGAGCAAGCGGCTGTCAGGTTCGTTGGCTCCTAAGTCAATCCGACGGTGCCCCCAATTTCGCAATGCGACAGTTCGAGTTGCAACCTGGAGGTTACACGCCGCATCACAATCATCCGTATGAGCATGAGATTTATGTTTTGGAAGGCCAAGGCGAAGTGCTGGACGGCGATGCTCCACGGTCTTTGCGAGCGGGCGATGTCGTTTACGTGGCCCCCGACGATGTCCACCAATTTCGAAACACGGGCGACAAGGTCATGAAGATGCTGTGCCTTATTCCAAATTCTGCCGACAATCGACCAATGGCCCAACGTCCTGAATGCAGCGCGGTATCCTAGAAGAGCCTGGTAATTTGTCGTAAGTGATCGCGTCGTGATCTTTTCACGACGAAAGTCTTGGTAAGCGAATGGGCGTTTATGAGTCAAAACTGGAACGAAAAAGCCGAGCAGTTGCGCGTCAAGATTCGTCACCACGATTACCGTTATTACGTGTTGGCGGATCCCGAAATTTCGGACTTAGCGTACGACCGTTTATTTGACGAACTTCGCAATCTCGAGACTGAACACCCAGAGGTTATCACCGATGACAGTCCAACGCAGCGAATAGGGGACGCGCCCGTCAGCGAACTTCAGCAAGTGCGCCATCGTTTGCCAATGCTGTCGATCGAGAATACGTACAACGAACAAGAGCTCCGAGCCTATTTTGATCGAACCGTCAAGTTACTGAAGAACGAGCCGATCGAATGGGTTGTTGAGCTTAAAGTCGATGGCGTGGCAGCGTCGGTGATTTACGAACACGGCGTCTTAGTTCGTGCGGTCACGCGGGGGAACGGGGAAGTTGGCGACGACATAACACATAACATGCGTACCGTGGTGGGGGTACCGTTACGGTTATTGGGAGACGATCCTCCGCCGTACTTGGAAGTTCGCGGCGAAGTGTACATGACCAATCAAGATTTGGTCCGTTTGAACGATCTGCGAACAGCAGCAGGCGAGGCGGCTTTTAAGAATACGCGAAACGTGTCAGCCGGAACGATCAGATTATTAGATCCAAAACTGTGCGCGGAGCGTCGGCTTAGGTTCTTTGTGCATAGTGTGGGTTATGTCGAAGGTTTGCAAACGGACACGCACATGGGCTTCTTGAAAGCGGTTGCCGCCATGGGGTTGCCCTTGACGCCTGAGGTCAAGTGTTTGTCGAGCGTTGAGGCTGTTCTTGAACACTGCCAAGAACTAATATCGCGATTGCACGAACTGGATTTCGAAGTCGATGGGTTGGTAATCAAAGTCAATTCACTGGAACAGCGCGAACGACTAGGCAGCACGTCGAAATGCCCGCGTTGGGTGATTGCGTACAAATTGGAAAAGTATGAGGCGGAAACTCGCGTCAACGAAATTCGAACGCAGATTGGCAAGACCGGCGTTATAACGCCGCTCGCAGAACTTGAGCCCGTGGAGCTAGCCGGCACTACCGTCAGTCGCTGCAGTTTGCACAATGCAGAAGAGATTCTGAGAAAGGATATCCGAGTGGGCGACTGGGTAATCGTTGAAAAAGCTGGCAAGATCATTCCGCATATCGTTCGTGTCCAGCGACATCGAAGAGAAACGGAATTACCCGAGTACGAGTTTCCAACGGTATGTCCTGAGTGCGGTAGCCCGTTAGTCAAGGATCAAGGCGGCGTGTACATCCGCTGTGCTTCGCGGAATTGTCCCGCCCAGTGGCGGCAACGTCTGCGATATTTCGCAACCCGCGATTGCATGGATGTTCAAGGGTTGGGCGAAAAGATCATCAATCAGTTGGTGGATAGCGGAACAGTGAATAGCTTTGGCGACCTCTATGCACTGACCGTCGAGCAGCTTGAGGGAATGGATCGCATGGGGCGCAAGTCGGCCGAAAAGCTTGTCGCGGGGATTGGTGATAGCCGACAACGCGGTTTGTCGCGAGTGCTTAATGCAATATCGATACGCCACGTGGGCCAGCGAGTCGCGCAGGTCTTGGCGAAGAAGTTTGAGACGATTGATAATTTGATGGCAGCTTCGGTCGAAGAGCTTTCGCAGGTGAACGAAGTTGGTAGCATCATAGCACAAAGCATCTACGATTATTTTCATAGCGAAGAGGGGCAAGAAACCGTTAGGCAGCTTCGTGAGGCGGGTGTTGTGTTGTCCGAAGAGAAAACAGAAGCAACTGCAGGAAGCAGTGTTTTTGAAGGAAAGACCATGGTCGTTACCGGGACGCTCACAAAATATACACGAGACGAAATCGAGGGCTTGATCGAAAAATACGGCGGACGGGCAAGCGGGAGTGTTTCGAAGAATACAAGTTATTTGATTGCGGGCGATAAAGCAGGCAGCAAATTGGAAAAAGCTCAGGAACTGGGCGTGCCCGTGCTGTCTGAGGACGACTTTGAAAAAATGCTGCCGGCGTCCAAGTAAAGTTGGATGAGAATCGATACCATGTAGTTTCAAATGATCGACCACAATTGACCCAGGCTTTTCTACTCATCTTTCAAGCAACTAGAAAGAACGCATGATCGAGCTTTTCGAATTCGGCAAGGACTACGGAGAATTCACTGCGGTTCAGTCGTTGTCTCTGAAGATCGATGCTGGGGAGATGTTCGGTTTTATCGGACCGAACGGTGCAGGCAAAAGCACGTCCATTCGATTCTTGGCGACGCTACTCAAGGCAACGCGTGGGGATGGGACGGTGAACGGTCACAGCGTGACCAAAGACCCGATGGCCGTCCGGCGCAGCATTGGTTATATGCCGGACGATTTTGGCGTTTACGACGGGATGAAGGTTTGGGAGTTCTTAGATTTTTTTGCAGTAGCTTATCAAATTGGGCGAACTCAGCGCAAACAAGTCATTGGCGACGTGTTGGAGTTGCTCGATTTGACCCACAAGCGCGATGATTATGTCAACGGCTTGTCGCGCGGGATGAAGCAGCGATTGTGTTTGGCCAAGACGCTGGTTCATGATCCACCCGTGTTGATCTTGGACGAGCCCACGAGCGGGCTTGACCCTCGAGCACGCATTGAAGTCAAGGCGTTGCTCAAGGAGTTGCGCCGGATGGGTAAGACCATTCTCATTAGTAGCCACATTTTGTCGGAGTTGGCCGATTGCTGCACATCGATCGGAGTTATCGAACGCGGTCAGTTGCTCATGCACGGGCCCATCGATCAAGTCTATCGTCAGATTCGCCGAAATCGGATCGTTGAAATTCGCTTTACCGAGAACGCCGACGCCGGAATTTCCATCGTTCGCAGTTCACCACACTTGCGAGGAATCGATGTCGAAGGAACGCGTATCGTCGCCGAGTTAGAAACCGACGACGCCGGCTTGGCCGAACTCATGGAGCAACTGCTCAAAGGCGGTGCAAAGATGAAATCGTTCAACGACAAAGATCCGACGCTCGAGGACGTGTTCATGCTAGTAACCAAGGGCTTGGTGACGTAGCGTTATCCTGCGCTGGGTTAGCGATCAGTATGACCTGTAGCGATCAATTCCTGCGTTGTAGGTTGGGCTGTGGAGTGGCAGGCGGGAGCCTGCGTTGCCAGTGGGTAGCAAGGCCGGAGCCTTGCTACCAGGAGATGAGGAGAGAAGAGAAGTACTCGTAGCATGGCTCTGCCGTGATACTCGCTGAATTGAAGGCTCCGCCTTCGTCTTGCAGGCAGGGGTGTGGATCTGCAGGCAGGAGCCTGCGTTGCAGTGGATAGCAAGGCCGGAGCCTTGCTACCAGGGTGGGCTACCAGGGTGTTCTACTAGGTTTTGCTAATCGAGCAGGTCGTTTCCTATTCGTCGGAGCCAGCGTCGATTTCGTATTTTTTTAGTTTGCGGTCGAGCGTGGAGCGTTCGATGCCGAGGATGGTTGCGGTCTTGGACTTGTGTCCGCCGGTGGCTTCGAGAGTGGCGAGAATATGTTCACGCTCAAGTTCCTCAAGCGACCGTTCGCGGTAGACAAACGTTGACGTCGATGGTTGGCCAGGCATGGTCAAGTTCGACAGAGCTAGATCTTCGGGTTCAGCTAGTTCGCCAGATGATAAAACTACGGCGCGTTCGACAGCGTTTTTGAGTTCCCGGATATTGCCGGGCCATTGATATTCGCGCATAGCTTGTTTGGCGCGTTCCGAAAATCCCGAAGGTCCGTAGCCTGTCTCTTCGCAGTAGTGTTGTCGAAAATGTTCGGCTAAATCGATGATGTCTTCGCGGCGTTCGCGGAGCGGTGGGACCGTGATTTCGATCACACGCAGACGAAAATAGAGATCCGCACGGAATTGACCTTCGCGAACCGCTGTTTCCAAATCCCGATTGGTGGCAGCGAGAACTCGCACGTCGGCCGAAATAGATTTGGTTCCGCCCAATCTTTCAAAGGTGCGATTCTCCAAAGCGCGCAGGAACTTGGATTGGATTTCTGCGCTCATTTCGCCGATTTCGTCCAGCATCAGCGTCCCACCGTTGGCCATTTCGAAACGCCCGATCTTGCGTTCCGTCGCACCCGTGAAAGCCCCTTTTTCGTGCCCGAATATTTCGCTCTCAAGCAACATGGCCGACAACGCCGCGCAATTGATCGCGATAAAGGGCCCTTGACGTCGTGGGCTTGACAAATGGATTGCTCGAGCGACAAGCTCCTTTCCAACCCCGCTTTCGCCGCGGATCAAAACGGTGGACTGTGTAGGGCCAACGCGGGCCACCTGCTGTTGCACTTTGAGAAGTGCGGGCGAGTTGCCGATCAACGTCACGTGGCCTTCGATTTGGTCGCGAAGATTGCGAATTTGCCGCTGGCTTTCTTGCAATCGCAGAGTGAGCTTTTGTTTCGTGCGCAAATTCTGCCAAGCCATGCTGAGGGTATCAGCCACCGTGATCGCGATTTCCAGATCATCGGGCCCTAACATTTTTTCGTCGTCGCTCGAATACAAATGGATAAAGCCCACGATAGAATCTTCGATACGAATTGGCGCGCAAATGACACTAGTCGTCATACGCGAAGCGCTCGCGGCTGGGTCGATGATTTGGCTGTCTTCTTGAATGTTGCGAGCCAATAACGCTTGCCCGTCCTTCAAAACTGCCGCCGTCAGAAAATCGCTAACGCGATGGTAAGCTTTGCCTTCGCGTTCGTGCGTCGCGAGCAGGACCAAGTTGGACGTGGATGCTTTCCTGCGTTCGTCTTTACCAATTCGAAGAATGCCACCTGCCGTCCCGCCAATTACGGTCAGCAGCCGATCGAGTGCCAACTGAGCGGCGGACTCAGCGGATTCCTCGCGAGAAATGTCATAGGCCAATCGAAAAAGTTCTTTCGCGGTTCGCAATCCGCCGGAGAGAGTCGTCTCATCCTGATGCGATTTTTCGTCTTCGTTCGATTTGAGCCAACGGGCTTGGCGAGCTCGGTGCGTGATTGTGTGCGGCTCGGGATGCTCCATCGTCTGTTGATCCGACTTCTGATCAACGGCTGGTCGAGAGGCTCCGGAACGAAAAGCTGTTGCCAGAGAATGCACAAAAGTCATCACGCAAAATGAGACTTGGATCACGTCGCCATCTTTCAGAACGTGTTCACCCGAAATAACGTCGGAATTGACGATTGTGCCGTTTCGGCTACCCAGGTCGCGAACTACCCACCCATTTGGATGGTGAGTGATTTCGGCGTGGTGGCGGCTACACCGTTCATCTGCGACGACAATTTGGTTGGAAGAAGCCCGCCCGATCACTAACTGTCGGTTCGGGTGGAGCCGAAAAACATCATTCCAACGGCTTCCTTGTCGAATGATTAAGTAAGCCGGTGAATTACTTTGTTGCAACAAACTCGATTCGGGATTATTCTGCATAGAGTGTGTCTTCTCAAGGTAGTCCCGTCTGGGGACACGGGCTGCATGGCTGACTCGAAGTTAATCTTACCGTATTTGGCTTCGGTTAGCTGCTCATCATTGTCCGTTTGTATTTCATGGAGTCGACAAATGACGTTCTCGAAGTGTATTCAAATTCAAACCTTGAGGCTTGCCAAGGCAAAATGGCTGTTCGCATGTGCGATGGCGGCCGTTGTAATTTTGGCATCAGGGGCACCTGCTCATGCCCAATTCTTCAACGGTGTCCGGCAAGGTGTTGTCGGTGGTGTGATGATCGACGCTGATGGCGTTGTTCGCAATGCAACTATAGCTGATCAAAACGCTATGTTGCAACAAATGCGGGACCAATTGAAAGGCGCTCCAGCAGATCTTAAACAAGCTACTGATCGCCGAATGATTTCTCTTAAGGGTTTGCAAGTTGCAATTGCTCAATCCAAGGCAGACGGCAAGGCGTTACCCGAAGAAGTTCTATTCTTGGGTGGCTTGACCCGAATCGAATATGTTTTCGTTTATCCTGAGCAAAACGATATCGTCATCTCAGGCCCTGCTGAAAACTGGGTTGTTGGAAAGAATGGTTCGATCGTGGGCGAAAAGTCCGGTCGTCCCGTCTTGTATCTCGACGATCTATTGACGGCATTTCGATCTTTGGAAGGTGCTCGAGCCGAAGGCATCTCCTGCTCGATCGATCCAACGCCAGAAGGCATTCAACAATTTGAAAAAGTTATGAGTCAGGCTTTAGCGAATTCTGAATCGAACATTTCGACACTGGAGCCAATGCTGCGTGAAGCCTTTGGTCCACAGACAGTTCGCTTGACAGGAATGCCAGGCAACAGCCATATGGCTCGCGTTCTTGTTGCCGCTGACTATCAAATGAAGCGATACGGAATGGAACTGGCTGAGCCACCTGTTAAGGGCCTGCCAAGTTACTTGGCGATGGTACGTAACAAAAACGTTTCCCAACTTGAATCTCGTTTTTGGATGGCCAGCGATTACAACCCAGTACAAAAAAGCAATGATGGGTTGGCATGGAAGATCAGTGGTCCTGGAATCAAGGCTTTGACCGAGGCCGAAATGGTCGATGGCAGTGGCCAACGAACACAGACTGGTAAGGCACATCCAGTGGCTCAAAAATGGGCAGATAATTTCACGAAGAAGATGGACGAGATTTCCGTCAAGGATACCGTGTTTGGCGAGCTTCGAAACGTGATGGATCTGTGCGTACTGGCTGCGTTAATCGAAACCAACGGGTTTGCGGGCAAGGCAGGTTGCGATCTCGGCGTGCTCAAGGGCGAAGTGAACACGGTCGTCGCCGAAATGGAAGGCGTACCCAAGACATTGCCAGCACAATGCAGTTTTGTCAAGTCTTCCAAGGGTTTGGTTGTATCTGCCAGCGGCGGTGTCATGATCGACTCGTTCTCGATTGCTTCTAAAGTCGAAACCGATGACAGCCTTGCAAAAAAACGTCCCTCTGCTCCAACCACAACCGACTCTTGGGTTTGGAATTAGCTTTTAGCTACCCGCCCTATTGTTAGGCGGCTTATATGCTTATTCTCTAAAGCGTGGTTTCTCGGAACCACGCTTTTCTTTTTTACGGAGAAAGCATCACGTTTGTCGCTGCCGGAATTGCCTTACTGTTTACCTTGATAGCAGCCATCTATTCATCGGTTGGATTGGCGGGAGGGTCTTCGTATTTGGCGGTGCTTGCGTGGTTGAATCTGCCGCCTGATGAAATTCGATGGTACGCAAACCTATGCAACTTAACGGTCTCTTGCGGTAGCTTGATTGTCATGATTCGGCGCGAACTTATGCCGTGGCGATTCTTGATTCCCATGTGTGCGGTTTCGATGCCTATGGCATTTATCATGGCCAAATTTACATTGACGCAAACTGCCTTCCTAGGACTATTAGCAGTGTGCCTTGGGACTGCTGCGCTGGCGTTATTATTCGCACCCGCCAATTGTGATGGAAAAGACATTGGTACAATGCGTGTTTCGGCTCAAATAGGGTTGGCAATCATGTTTGGGTTGCCGATCGGCGCATTAGCCGGATTGACCGGGATAGGCGGCGGCATCTATTTGTCGCCTGCATTACAATTATTGCGTATCGGAAAAACAACCCAAGTTGCTTGCCTCTGTAGCGGACTCATCTTTCTAAATTCGCTATCAGTATTCTTTAGCCGCTTGCAAATGTGGCGACCTGACTTCACTGTTACCCTACAATCTGCTGGATTGGTAGTCTGCGTGGGTCTGGGTGGGCAAATCGGTGTTTTCTTATTGACCAAAAAGTTCTCTTTTAGTCCGATTCGCCGAATCACTGGAGTTTTGATTTTGATCGTTGCCATTCAATTAGCTTATCGCGCGTACGTCGAGTATCACTAGCGAAGTAATTCGCAGCCGATTAGGCTGAGACGCTAGACATTGTTGATTCGCAGCGTTGACTGGATTAGTAAATTATTTAAAAGAGATCAAAAAATGAAGAGGTTCTCTCTCTGCTCGTTGTTACTTTTGGCGATCAATAGCTTTGAAATACCCAATATTGAAGCTCAGTTGCCTTCGGGATGGAAAGCTCACGATTTCGAAAGGCCTCGACCCAAAACAATTACCCCGGGCGAATCGAATTTGCCTTTACCTCCGCCCGCTGATGCTGTGATTCTCTTTGACGGAAAAGATCTTTCCGAATTTCGTGATGCCGATGGGAAAGAACCCAAATGGATCATGAAAGAAGGAGTTCTTGAGTCCGTGCCGGGCAGTGGCTATTTGTTTACAGCAAAGAAATTTGGTGACTGTCAATTGCATGTTGAATGGGCCGCTCCTGCCAAGGTCGAAGGTAAGAGCCAAGGGCGCGGAAATAGTGGCGTACTTTTGATGGGGCGTTATGAAATTCAAGTTCTCGACTCGTTTGAAAGCGTTACTTATGCCGATGGTCAAGCGGGTTCACTGTATGGCCAATATCCACCGCTAGTGAACGTGTGCAGGAAACCGGGAGATTGGCAGTCCTACGATATTGTGTTTCGGCGTCCGCGATTCGAAGGAGGAGCTATGGTCAAACCAGCGCGTTTCACAGTCTTTCATAATGGCGTCTTGATTCAGGACAATATTGAAGCTTGGGGGCCAACGAGTTGGATACAACACTTGCCACCGGATCCTCATGCTGACCGATTGCCTTTATCGTTTCAAGATCATGGTAACCCCGTCCGATACCGAAACATCTGGCTTCGTGAGCTTGCCGAACAAAGCCCTGCAGGTCCTGAAAAACCCTATGATGCTCGGGAAATCAAATTGACCAGTGAGCAAATGGATGTATTGGTCGGCAAGTACGGAATGTTTGAGATGAAACGCGATGACAACGGTTTGAAGCTTCTCATGGTCGGAAGAGAGTTCCCACTCATTGCGCATGCCGAGAACGAATTCAGTTTGCCGTTCACAGCGGCTAATATTACGTTCAGGAAGAACGACGCGGGAAAACCCACGTCGCTTGAGTTTAGGATGGGTGGTGAGACGATGCGAGGCGAACGTCAGTAGCCCTGGAATCGCCGGAAAAAATAGGCGACTTCTTCGCTAGGCAACATCCCCAACTCGAGATTCAATTAGCAAATCTCGGTTTGGATTTATCCCGCCATGCGTCGTACCTGTTCGACATCGCCGGCCGCTTGTTCTTCGCCGGCGCGGTATCGATATTGCATGATATACGCGTCTTCAGGGGTGTCTTCGTAGTATTGACGCAACACACTAATGGCTCGAAATCCAAGTTCGCGAAAGAATATTTGAGCTTGAAGATTTGTTTCGCGTACCTCGAGCGTGATACGACTACGACGTTGATTTGTGAGCTTGCTGACAAGCTTTTCGATCATCGCGCGGCCAACACCGGAGCGACGAAATTTCTGATGCACTGCAAAATTCAAAAGGTGCAGTTTGTTCTTGTCTAATTCGTAGATCATGAAGCCGGTGACTTCTTCGTTGGACTCCGCAACCATGCCAATGCAGTTTCGTTGACGGAGGCATCGAATGAATTCTTCTTCGGACCACGGAAACTCAAAGCTTCCATTTTCGATTTCGAGAACGGAAGGCATGTCCCGTCGAATCATCCAGCGGATATGTACACAAGATTTATTATCATCTGTGGCGGGCATATTAGGGCTCCTTCCAACTCAACTCTGGTTTGGCTTAAATTGCGAAGCGGGAGCGTAACAGACGCGTTTTGCCAAGCCAATACTGAAAAAAACCTCTTGGCCCGCATTTCCGTCGGATTTAGTGCTATTGACATGCCGGGCCGTAAGAAAATTTTCTGTCCGGCGGTCATTCAACTACGGATTGAGAGATGTCGGGACGCATCATTTCAATACCCAATGCGTGATGTCGGTGCGTCGTGGAACGGAGAATTTGCGGCGTTTCCGAGTTTTCTTCAAGATATTTTGAGCACACCGTTTGAGTCACCGAAGCTATCTGCTTTGATGCCGACTTGATGGAGCATCCACAGATAAAGATTGCACAGAGGCGTGTTATCTGGATATCGAACATGCATGTTGGCCTCTAGCCGACCACTTGCCCGCCCCAGCAGGATGATAGGGAGGTCGTTATGGTTATGACGATCGCCGTCTGAAATACCGCTGCCATACAGGATCAAACAATTGTCGAGTAGCGATGCCCCGTTCTCTTGAATACTCGCGACTTGGTCTACGAAGTTGGCGAACTTGGAGAGATGGTAAGCGTTGATCTTTTGAACCTTGGCTTGTTTGTCTTCGCTCTTGCCGTGATGCGACAGATCGTGGTGACCTTCGGGAGCACCGATTTCTGGATAACCTCGATTGCTGCCTTCGTTTGCATACATGAATGTGACGACGCGCGTTGAATCGCTTTGAATAGCCAGTGCAGTCATGTCCATCATCAATTTGCAATGCTCGTCCCATTCCCGAGGAACGCCAGCGGGACGCGGATAATTGGGAATGCCGTCCTCGCCAACTCGAAGCTTGTCCGATTTGACGATACGATTTTCCACGTCGCGAATGGCATACAAGTACTCGTCAAGTTTCCGTTGGTCAGCCGCTCCCAGTTTTCGTTGAAGGTCTCTGGCGTCTTCTTGAACGAAATCGAGAATGCTTTTGCGTTGCTCGATCTTTTGCGATTTGTTTTTTGCCGCTCCTGCGACATTTTCGCCGGTAAACAATCGATCGAAGATTGCTGCCGGGTTTATCTCCTTGGCCAAAGGGCTTGTTGAGTTTCTCCAAGACAAATTGCTTGAGTAGGCACAACTGTAACCGCTATCGCAGCTACCAGCTTGGGCGCTCCCTTCGAGACCTAACTCAAGCGATGGTAGTCTTGTTTTGGCGCCTAATGCAGCAGCAGTGACTTGGTCCACGGAAACGGAATTTTGGATATCGGCTCCGTCGGTCTTGCGCGGATGTGCACCCGTCAAAAAAGCAGCGCCGCTACGTGCATGGTCTCCGCCTCCGTCGCCATGAGCATGGGCACCATCCAAAGTGAGTCCAGTTAAAACAGTCAAATACTTCCGATGATTTGCGAGCACTTTGAGCGTTTCGGGTAATTCAAAACCTTTACCATCTTTCGTTGGTGTCCAAGCGGGCATATGGGCACCGTTGGGAACATTAAAAAACAGGATTCGCAAAGGAGCTTCTGGTGCAGTGGAACCACGAACCGATTGAAAGGGTGTCATGATATCCATCAAAGGAAGAGCAATGGTTGCACCCATTCCACGAAGAACCGTACGTCGCGATAGTCTTGGAGCCATTACAGTGCCTCACGTTCCCCGTGACGTTGAAATGCGTCGCTCACGAGAATTTCTGTTACCAAAGTGGAAAAACGATAATCGTCTGCTTTTAGTTTGACCAGTATTCTGTCGACCGTACACCGATCGTAATATTCTAGGCCTCGCCCCAAGGCAAAGCACAACATCTTTTCGGTCAAGCATCGGGCGAACTGATCCGGGTTCTTGGATCGGAGGGTTCGAATGAGATCGCCCGCATGTTTAACGGAAGAACCATCGGGAAGCACGCCGCTAGCATCGATTTTTTCGCCAGCGTCTTGCGTCCGCCACAGTCCAACAGCATCAAAATTCTCAAGCGCCAATCCCAGCGGGTCCATCAGTTTATGACAGCTTGCACAAGCGGCATTGGCACGATGTTGTTCAATTTGCTCGCGCAACGTCCCGGTAAGCTTCCCCTTTTCAAGTTCCGGGACGCCGGGTGGCGGATTGGGAGGCGGAGTACCGAGCACATTGTCGAGTATCCATTTCCCTCGCTTGACAGGGCTTGTTCGTGTGGGATTACTCGTGACTGCGAGGATCGAAGCCTGCGTGAGCAGGCCCATTCGCGGTTGTCCACTCAGGCTTACCTTTCGAAATTCCTTGCCCTTCACGCCCGCGATCCCGTAGTATCTTGCGAGGTCTTCGTTCAGATAAGTGAAATCACCATCGAGCAGCGTCATGATGCTCATGTCGTCACGCATGACACCAGCGAAGAACGTGAATGTCTCGCGCCGCGCCAGTTCGCGAATGCGATCGTTCCAGCTTGGAAATAGCTGGGAGTTGGGTTGAAACAAATCGAGTTTACGCAGAGTCAACCATTGGCCCGCAAAATTTTCGACGAACTCATTCGCTCGTTTGTCTTGGATCATACGTTTGACTTCGCTGCGAATGATCTCCGGTTTGTCGAGTTCTTTTTTTATTGCAAGCTGGAGCAGTCGATCGTCTGGCATGGTACTCCAAAGAAAATAACTGATGCGTGTCGCCAACTCGAATTGGCTGATCTTTGGATATTCGCCCGCTTTTATTTCTTTGGGTACTTGCTCCACTTTGAATAAGAAATGGGGCGAAATGATAAGGGCTTGAATTGCGAGGCGGATGCTTCCTTCGTAGGACTCGCCTTCTTCGTGCGCTTTAGTTGCAAGTTGAACTATGCGGTCCAATTCGGCTTTAGTAGCAGGACGACGAAACGCTCGACTCGCCAATGGTTGCAAGACTTTTCGAAACGCTTCTTCCGGTGGGACGAGCGAACCAGGTTGCGCGATGACAATTTTCTTGTGAGATTCGGGAAGCGATTCGGCGACGGTCGGTTCTGCAGGCTTTCTGCTTACTAGCCGCACATTAAAGAGATAGGCATTCCGGTCCTGAGCGGGCGATTTCCCTTTGGCTTCAACATAGAAGTCGTTGATGAATTCAATTTTGATGGTACGCTTGCCGCTGCGAAGTCGGAGCGGGAGCGAATAGACTTTGGGGTTTTCTACTTCGGCGACAACCGCTATTTCACGAATTTTTTTACCATCGACCGAGATGGCCATACGCGCTGGATCATCCCCAGCCTTGGATGCGCTCATATTTAGCTCGAGCGTATATGCACCCGGCCATGGTGCTTGTTCAGAAAACTCGGCGAATCCGTTCGCGTAAAAGTTCAAGCGGCCGTTACCTTTATTGACTCCATCTTTAAAGGAAAGTTGTTCGCCGCTCAAACTGATTTCGAACAGTTGACCTGGTTCGGGCGCGAAAATGGCTTGGCTTGTAATCTCCTCCGCTGCAGCCAAATACTTTTCCATGAGTATCGGAGGCAGCGTCAATACGTCTCCAATGTTGTCGAAGCCGTACCCGACATCATCACCGGGGAAGTCCGACGCAGGGGCATAATCAATCCCCAGTAAGTCTCGAATCGTGTTGCGATACTCGTTACGGTTCAGACGACGCAAAGTAACGCTGCCAGGATTTGGTGTGCGGCCACAATCAACATCGGTGATCGTAGAACGCAACCAATCAATTAACTTAGCGCGATCTTCAGCCGACAGAGGGTCTGCGTCCGGCGGGGGCATGTCGCCAATATCGACTCGCTGGATAATTTTTTCCCAAGTCTTACGTTCCTTGAGAACTGACTTGGCGGTGGGGAAGTGATTTAATGCCATGCCACCTGCCGGTTCGGTACCGCTGTGGCAATCAAAACACGTCCGCTCAAGCAATGGTAAAATCTGTTTCTGGTATTCCTGGTCGCGCAAAGCCAAATCGATGCCCAGGGCGTCTCGGGAAAGGCCAAGAGCTGCTGTCAGAATAATGACCAAGGGTATTCGTAGCGATGCAAGCATATGTCGGGAATCGGGAGCGAAATCATGTTTGGGTTAATGACGAAAACAATAACCTTCCGTATCATTGTAAGCGACGAGACAATACTTGGGCATATTCAAAAAACAAAGCATTCCGAGAAAAACGATGTCTATCGAACCCGTTACACAGCTTGCGCAGAAAAAATGTCTTCCATGTGAGGGAGGTATCGAAGCTTGCTCGATTGATTCTGTCAAATCCAATCTAGCAAAAATCCCCGGCTGGAGATTGACTGCCGATAATCTGCGTATCAGGCGCGACTGGAAAATGAAGAATTTTTTGCAAGCGTTGGACTTGCTCAATCGAGTTGGTGCGATTGCCGAGAGCGAAGGACACCATCCGGATTTGCACTTAGAAGGCTATCGAAATGTTTGGATTGAAATTTGGACGCACGCAGTCGGCGGACTAACGGAGAACGATTTTATCCTTGCTGCCAAAATCAATGAAATCGCTCCGCCGAATTAGATGACATCTAGTTCTCGTTTATCAGACGAATCCACAAGCCCATCAAATAAAAAAACACTTCGTCTGCGCGATCGCTAGCCCGTATTGTCTCACCGAAATATTTGCCATTTGAATTTCAGGCCACAGTAACAACCACTTACAACAAGAATTCATGCATAACGAAGACAAAAAAGTTCGACGAATTGCGGTGATTGGCGGTGGGATTTCGGGGCTAGCGGCTGCTTGGTATTTGCAGCGATCCGCACAAGTTGACGTGCACCTTTTCGAATCTTCTTCGCGAGTCGGAGGCGTCATCGATACATGGTATGACCAAGGCAGGATCATTGAGCTTGGAGCCGACAACTTTGCAACCCTCATTCCCGATGCCAAGAATCTTTCGCAAGAGCTGGGCCTTATCTCCGAGTTCATATCACCCAATCAAGAAAACCGACTTGCCCGCGTGCTATGCCGAGGAAAACTGGAGCCGATACCCGTTGGCTTTACGATGCTTTTGCCGTCACGAGTGGGTCCGATTCTCTCCTCGAACATTTTGACTTGGCCCGGAAAAATCCGTGTGCTTGCCGAATGGTTCATCCCGCAGCGAAAATCGGATGCCGACGAAAGTCTGGAGTCATTTGCAGTGCGGCGACTTGGACGACAAGCTTTTGAGCGACTCGTGGAGCCCATTGTCGGTGGCATTTTCACCGCAGATGCATCGACCCTCAGCATGCAAGCCGCTTTACCGCAGTTTTGGGAAATGGAACGCAAGCACGGGGGGCTCTTACGTGCTCACCTAGCGAGCAATAAAGGAACCGATGAAAATTCGCGAAAGCGACAGCTTGCGGAGAAAGCTTCTGGCGCTCGTTATGAACAGTTTATGGCTCCCAAACAAGGCATGCGCTGGTGGATTGATTCGATCGCTGCCCGGCTCGACAAGACTGCTCTCCATCTACACACTGCTATCGATAGCGTGCGGCGCGAAGCGAATCATTGGCGTGTTGCATCCGTTCCAAGCACTTCACAACAATCCACATCGCTATCAAGTCATAGCTCTGTCTCTAAATCGAGTTTTGATGGATCGACACTATTTGACGGTGTTTGTTTGGCTGTTCCTGCCAAGCAAGCTGCAAAGATCATGCAAATACAATCGCCAGAAATGTCAGCGGAGTTGGCCCAGATTCATTATGCTTCGAGTGCAGTTGCTGTAATGATCGTCAATCGCGACGAAATCCCCAACGAAATACTTTGCTTTGGAGTTGTTGTGCCAAAGTGTGAAAAACGAAATGTATTGGCGATCAGCTTTACAAGCGAAAAATATCCAGGTCGAGTCGCGTCGGACGAGATTTTGGTCAGGGTGTTTATGGGTGGGGCGCTGCACCCTGACTTGCTTGCCCGTTCGGACGACGAGTTGTTGGAATTAGCTTGGCAAGACTTGCAATTCTGCACGGGAATTCGAACCCCCCCAACAACGAAGCGGCTAGTGCGTTGGCCTGAAGCAATGCCACAATATTGTGTGGGGCATGCACAACGAAGGGAACGAATTGGACGCATATCTGTCCAACTTCCAGGGTTTGCATTGGCGGGAAATGCCTATTCTGGTGTTGGCATCCCGCAATGCGTGCGTTCTGGACGGTTGGCCGCCCGGCAAATTCTCAATCAACTGGGCATGTCAGTTCTGGACGAGGACGATACGTCGGTCCATAATCAAAACTTAGGTTAAGTAGATGGTTTGGGTGGATGTTGCCCGTCTGATATGATTGTAACGATAAGAACGCCTGGCGAGTCCATTTGTCGGATAAATCGACTTACGAGACGTTCGGACGCTCAATCTTATAAGCACGTAAATCGCCGGTAACCTAGGGTTGCCAAGCCAGCTTGAAATTCTCACTCGTTTTGAAAGGGACTTACACTTCATGAAGTCTTTCCGATTTCCTCGCCGATTTAAATCGGTTCTAGCGTCTGCAATTCTGGCAAGCTTTACAAGCTTGGCTGTGCAAGCACAAGAGCCAGAATACCCTCCAATGGAAAAGATAGTTGAGGGGTTTACGCAAGTTGAGTCCCGTTCACCGGACGGTCAAAAGCTATGCAGCATCTGGACCCGCGATAAAGATTCGCAGATGTACTTGGAGTTGCCAAAAGACTTTGCAACCAAGAAGTATTTCATTGCGTTAACAGTCAGTAGCGGCGATCAGTTTGCTGGTCTTCAATCAGGTGATTTTTACGTTTACTTCCGCCAATATAATAAGCGGATTGCGATGGTCATTCCGAATATGGATATTCGGTCCAATGGGGAACCCGAGTCGAAAGCTTCGGTCAAGCGACTGTTTACGGATCGCATTCTCCTGGACGTACCCATTGTGACGATGGTTCCACGCGGTGGAGCCCTGATTGATGCCGATGCGTTGTTCGTAGGCCAATCCGGCAGTTTCTTTGGCGGTCAAGTTCGCGTTTCCAATCCAAGCCTTACCCGTATCGTCAAAGCGAAAGCATTTTCAAAGAACGTCGAAGTAGCTTTTGAAGTTGTCGGTGCTGGTGGAAAACTACAGACTATCCATTATTCGCTGAGCGAGATTCCTGAAGATAACGGATATCGTCCCCGCAAAGCAGATGAACGCATCGGTTATTTTACAACTTCGTTTTCCGATCTTGGAATATACGATGACGAAAAGACTCGAATCCGATACGTCAACCGTTGGCGTTTGGAGAAGCGAGATCCTAAGCTGAAGATCAGCCCTCCCGTCGAGCCAATTCACTTCTACATTGAACACACGACACCCGTTCGTTACCGCCGATGGGTTAAAGAAGGAATCGAATACTGGAACAAGGCCTTCTTGAACGTTGGTTTCTCGGATGCGATCAAAGTAAGTTATCAGGACACGAATGATCCGAAGACAATGGAACTGGATCCGGAAGATGTTCAATACAATTTCGTCCGTTGGCTTAATAATGACGTTGGAACCGCAATCGGACCAAGTCGCGTTCACCCGCTAACGGGAGAAATTCTTGATGCCGATATCGTTTTGACCGATGGTTGGATTCGTCACTTCAATTTCCAATTCCATGATTTGCTTCCGGAATTGGCGATGGAGGGACTCAATCAAGAATCGCTGTCTTGGTTGTCTGATCATCCAAATTGGGATCCTCGTTTGCGAATGGCACCGCCATCCAATCAAAAGTTCCTTGAAAACCGAATCGCTCATGTTGCTAACCAACAAAACGGTGGCAATCCGTTTGCACACGTTAATTCGAAGCTTTTGGGCGACGACCTATACGATGGTTTGACGGGACGAACTAGCCAAGTAAACGGTTATTGTCTCGCTTCGCGTGGCAAACAAATGGATATGGCTATCGCGCGGATGGCGATCGAAATGATGCTGACAGAGGATCCGAAACCGGGCGACAAACCAGCGGAACCGAAGGAAGAACTGCTCGATGCAATGCCAGAGTCCTTTATCGGTCCTTTGCTGGCTGAATTGGTAGCGCACGAAGTTGGCCATACTCTGGGACTGCGTCATAACTTTAAGGCTTCCGGGCTATACAGTCTTGCGGAAATCAACAGCAACGCACTTAAAGGCAAAAAGCCTTTGGCGGGTTCTGTGATGGATTACTTGCCAATCAATATTCCGTTTGAAGTTGGCGAGACCCAGGGCGATTGGTCCATGATTGGTATCGGTCCTTACGATATGTGGGCAATTGAATACGGCTACACACCAGATGAAGCCAAGTTGCCGGATATTCTCAAACGCGTTGCGGAACCCGAGTTGCAATACGCCACGGACGAAGATACCGGCGGTCCAGACCCGTTAGCTCGTCGATACGACTACAGCAAAGATCCATTGGATTACGCAGAGAATCAAATTCGATTGATTAAACTTTATCGCGGTCGGTTGCTTGAGAAATTCGTCAAAGCGGGGGATAGCTGGGCCAAGGCGCGTCGCGGTTACGAACTGACTTTGATGGAGCAAACGAAAGCACTTAGCATGATGGCCAACTGGATTGGTGGCTCAAATGTGAATCGCGACAAGAAGGGCGATCCAGGCGACCGCAAGCCGCTCACGCCTGTTCCTGTCGAGCAACAGCGCAAAGCGGTGAATTTCTTGATCATGAATTCGTTCCGCGATGAAGCGTTTGGTCTCAGCCCTGCACTCTTGGAACGACTTAGTGTCGATAAGTGGGCAGACGAAGGATTTAGCTCGTCGGGTGAGCCGACGTTCCCGATCCATGATAGGATTTTGGGCATTCAGGCTTCGGCAATGACGATGTTGCTGAATCCATCCACGCTCCGTCGCGTGCTCGATAACGAGCAAACAGTGCCTGCCGATCAGGATGCGTTGACACTGCCAGAGCTTCTGGACACGGTCAATAAAGAGGTGTGGTCGGAACTCGATGCAGCACCCGCTGGGCCAGTTTCTGCTCGAAAGCCCCGCATTAGTTCTTTCCGTCGCAATTTACAACGCGAACACGTTGAGCGACTGATAGATCTTACCATGCCGAATTCAGGGCGATCTGCTTCGTCGAAACCGATTTCAACGATTGCACTGATGCAACTGAAAACGTTGAAGACAAAGTTGGAAAGCGTCCTAAAAAGCGGGCAGGAAATGGATCCCTACTCCATTGCTCACATCACCGAAGTGGATTCAAGAATCGGGAAAGCGTTGAACGCCGAATACGTGTTCAACATGCCCCAAAGTTTTGGAGGCGGCGGTGCTCCGATGATCATCTTCGGAAAACCCGAGATGCAGTATCCAACCAGTGAATCCAGTTTGCCTTTGGAGACGGTTCCTGTTGAAGTAGATAGGCTTCCTGTGGACGAGCCAAAGGATGGCAACAAGTAGTTCAGTAAAGAACGAAGTTGTTGGATTGATTCTTCAAAAAGTAGAAGGGTCGCGGCAGTTTGTCGTGACCTTTCTTTTTTTCGCTTCTTTGGAATGTTCAGATCGATTGTGAATATGCTTTGGAACGGCCGTACCGAAGGTTGGGATCTGGCGCAATCCATGGCGACGCTTTCCATCGCATCGTGACGATATTAGTGAGGAAGGAAGGCTGCCCGCAAAGATTGCATGCGAGTCGCGGGGTTGCGTTCTGTTCACCTGGCGGAGAAGCGTTGAAGCCAAGCGGCAACATGTGCTAAAAAGAAAAGCCTCCTGAACTTCAGTGAAGCAGAGGAGGCTCAAAGCAATGTGAACAGACACCGGAAATGGAGTCGAGTGAATCCTGGTACAGGCATCCCTGCCTGCACCCCAACAAAAAGGGAGTTGGCGAAATTCGCTTCTCACCTTCTAAAGTGTATTCAGAATATCCAATATACAAAGATCAATCAGCAGGAGCCGTAAGTTCGTAACGCGCGATCGAGATAAAGATGCACTATTTAATTTGCTGGCCAATGACCGATTCTTGCGGGAGGGCGTTCTGCATGTTTGGCAGCGTAGTATGTGTGTATCCGTCAGATGACATCTGTGGATAATCTCCGTAACCTACGCCAATGTTTTCGCAACCGTTACAATCACCATCCCCTGAGGCAACTTCCGTTCCCTGTGCATAATCAATCGGTGCTTGTGTTGCATTCATACATCTGGAGGCTACACAGGAGCCGCCTCGGTTGCAAAACGGCAACCAACCGCGACCACAGCCCGTAAAGGTAAGCATAAGGCTGGCTGTTACCAATGCAAATCGTTTCATGACAAATACCCCAACTGTGAAAAAGCTTACGACCGTTCAACTCAAAAAGTGAACCGAACAAACATACTTCACGGGTACCGTTGTGCAAACGAAACATGTTTATTTTTTGCAACTTGGTTTGCTGCCTTAATACATCATTCATTTTCACTCACTTTTAGGTGAGCGGACGATACGACAAGTTGAGTGAATCCAAATCCCATGTGTACTGATTGTGATCACCGTAATGATCGATGCGGTTCTAACGCGAAAGCAGCGACGTTTCTATTCGCATCGCCATATTTTGCGGTAGGGATTCAACCCATTAAATTCTTGTTTTTGCTCTTAGTGTTTTTAACGAATAGCATCTTTACCGCAACAACAACGTCTGCGCAAGACTTTTGCGATCGTTGCGAAATCTACGAAGTGAGTACAAGGCATCTGAGCTGTTGCCTGATGCCGCTTGCCGAGAATCGGCATTCGCTCGAAGTCTGCAAATTGGAATCCAACGGCGATTGGGTTGCTTCAAATATTGAAACACTTGCGAATGACCGGGGCGGGGACAAGGATCGGGTGACGATTTTTTATATTCATGGAAATTGGATGACCCGCGAGAATGCGCGAAGTCGCGTTGAGTTTCTCTGTCGCCTCATTCAATGCCAAACGACGATTCCGTTCCGAATCGTGATGTTATCCTGGCCTAGCCAAAGGGAACGGCATCCAGTCCAGGACATTAAAGAAAATGCAGATTGCACGAATGTCCAAGCATTTCACTTGGCTTGGTTGTTAAGTCGTATGCCTGCCGATGAGCCCGCTTCGATAATGGGTTTTTCCTTTGGTGGGCGCGTGGTCACAGGTGCTATGCATTTGGTAGCCGGAGGGCAAATATCAGGGTTGGGATTGAATGATTTTGCAGGGGAAGAAATCCACTCGCCCGATCAACTTAGAAAATATCGCGTTTCACTCGCCGCGCCCGCTTTGGATCGTTCGTGGATTTCGCCGGGAAAACAGCATGGAATGGCCATGGAGAGCATTGATCGGTTGGTCAATCTCTATAACTCCAAAGACCCAGTACTTCGCCGTTTTCGATTTGTTGACTTTGCTAGGCCTATCGCTGCTGGTTTTACTGGATTCCAAAATACAGGTGATCCGAGACAGACGATGCCATTAGCGTCTCAAGATCGAGTCGCACAATTCGACTGCGGCAGCCAGCTTGGATCGACGCATGATGAAAAGAGCTATTACACGAAATGCCCTTGCTTCAAGCGAGCGGTGAAGAACTTGTTCTCGGAAGAATAGGCGACTCGTAGCCTCCATTTCTCGATCTTTCAAGGCGTGCTGACTTTGTCTGTGGCTGAACTTTTTCGAAATAGCCATGCCCTTCATAACGGCGAATGGATGCCACTTCATTCCGTGACGTGGTCAATCTCGGATTTTGCGTCAACACATGCTGCGATCGTTGTCGAGCGACTGCGGACGATCGGCGGTCAGTTGTTCGCTGTCGATGCGCATCGGGAGAGGATGATTCAAGGTGTGCAATTGCTTGGAATTTCTGGTGCAGCAAATCTTTGCGGCGAATTGTTCGACATAGTTCTTGGGCAGTTACTCGCCAAGAACGAGGAACTCGTTGGGATTTGCGGGGATGTGGGAGTCGTGCTGCTGGTTTCGCCAGGCGACCCAGGAATTGATGGTAATGAAGAAATGTCTCCGAGCATCTGTGCCCATCTGATTCCGATTCCGTGGGCGCGATTAGCCTCTTGGTATCAAACGGGATGCCATCTCAGAACGGTAGTACCTCGCAATATCCCGAAAGAATGCTTGCCGACGCTGCTCAAATCCCGCAATCGGCTTCACTATTATTTGGCAGACAATGAAGCGAAGAAACTTCAGCCGGGCAGCGTTGGTTTGCTACTTGATGTAGATGGGTCCGTCTCGGAGACTTCTATAGCAAGTATTCTATTAGTTACCGACTCCGGTCAGGTACTTTCTCCAAGGCGCGATCGGATTCTGTCCGGAGTGTCGCTAGGTTTCGTAGCGGAAATCTGCGACCGTCTGGGAACCTCCGTTCAAGATACAGCGTTTGCTGTTGAAGATGTCAACAAAGCGTCCGAGGTGTTATTGGTGGGTACAACCGGCTGCCTGTGGCCCGCCGTTTCGCTTGACCAATTGCCAATCGGCACAGGAAAACCAGGGGCAGTCTATGCGAAGATCCGTGACCGGTGGATCGAGCAAGTCAAATTCGATTTTGTGCGGCAAGCAATTTCGCGAACGGCTACTCTGTCGTAATTGGGATGAACCCATATCGATTAGACAGTAGGTTCGCTGAAACCTACAACACCACTTAAAAGACTCGACCGCTAGTTAGAAGGGACGGCGGTATGAAGGATAGTAGTTGGAGTGGTAGTGGCCTTGGTTGTAGTAGCCTCTTGGCGGTGTGTATGTCGGCACGTTTTCATGAATGATGATGTTGGTAGGCTGACGCACTGGATAGCTATAAGTCGAAACTTGAGGCCGGGAGTTTAGCGGAGCATTTTGAAGCGTCGAGATCACACCCTCGCTCACGCCTTGTTGGTGCAAATAAATAATTTCCGAAACTTCCAATCGACGTTCGACGCCTTTTGTTTGAATATGATTCATGATAACACTGTCCCCTACTCCACTACGGGACATGGTGATCACGTCGGCCATCGTCACACCGCTTCTTTGAACGGTGTTCAGTTGTTGCTGCTGGGCATAAATCTGATGCTGTTGCATGTGCAACTCATGTTGATAATAGCGTTCCTTGGCAATTTGTTTATCCTTGACGTTCCCGATAACTCCACCAGCAATCGCACCTACCGCTCCGCCGATGAGAGCGCCTTCGGGGGTCTCCTTGTTTTGATGGCCAATCACGCCTCCGATGACGGCGCCTGTAAGTCCGCCAACTACCGCTCCTTGGCGTGTTTTGTTCTGAGCAACTGCTTGCGAACTTAGAACGGAGGTCAGTGCGATAGCGACGATGAACTTCTTCATAGCTCAACTCAAATTCAAGATTTTATGGAATGCGACCGGTAAAGAAACAGGAATTGCGATTCTTAGCAAGATTCGCTGCTCCGATGTTTTGCTAAAGAAGTTTTCGGCAGACTACATCAGGATTGGTGAGTCAAGTCAATCGCGACCGCAAATTCCCACAAGCGGTCGGAAAAGTAAATTCCGAATAAGCTAGCATTACGCTGATCTAAGAACTCGAACTTCGGTTCGCGACCATCTGATTTCCGAAGTGCCCAGGTAATGTACTTCTTGAATAAGCAAGCATTACTTGCGAGGGCTGTGTCTGCGGTACAGTTGCCAACGCGCAACGTTTTATGCTCGATTGCGAGAACTTCTTTTCGCGGGCGTGATTGTTGGAAATGGTGTTTGCGTCAAACGTCTCGATTGCTAGACTTGGCCCCCGTGCGAAATTGAATCGCGTTCTTGTGCGTACCAAGGATGGTTGCATGTACAAATTATTGCTTTGTTGGCGTTACCTTCGAACTCGTTGGATTGCATTGGCCTCCATCGTTTCTGTAACACTGGGTGTAGCTACCTTGATTGTGGTAAACAGTGTGATGGATGGATTCGCCAAGGAAATGAATGATCGCATTCACGGCATCTTGAGCGATGTGGTGATCGAAAGTCATTCGATGTCGGGCATTCGAAACCCGCAAGATTGGGAAACCGAAATTCGTCGCGTGCTGGGTACGCGTTTAGAAGGCATGACGACGGTGATTACCGTACCAGCGATGTTGACATTTCAATTCAATGGTGCCGCTCATACACAGCAGATCAACTTGATCGGCATCGACAACAAATCGTATGCTTCGGTCAGCGATTTCAGTCAGTACCTTTTGCATCCGAGCAATCGCGAGCAAATCTCCTTTGACCTTCGCGAATCGGGTTATGCGCCAGACAGGCCAAATTTTCCGGAATGCGGATGGCTTTATCGAATCGTCATGGCGCGACGGCAAAAGGCTGAAGCTCAGATTCGAGCTGACATTGAGCGAAGCCAGCAACTAAACAAACAAATCGAGGAAATTGGGGACAACGCCCAAACCACTGGAGGAACAGCACCGCAAAGCGACGTAAACGCAATCGCGGCTCAAGGCCCTTCGATCGGTGCGTCTACGTCGGATGTCGGAAGTTTTCGATTCGATCCCGAAAAAGAAACGCATACAGGCGTGGTTCTAGGCATAGGCATTGGCAGTATTCGTTATCGCGATCCGGAAGGAACACTCGTGGAGCGATACGTTTTGCGACCCGGAGATGACATCAGCATAGCGATGCCCGGTGCGGGTACGCCTCCTCGAGCGATTGATGGATTGTTTACGGTCGTCGATTTTTACGAAAGCAAAATGAGTGAATACGATTCGACTTTTGCGTTCGTTCCCGTTGAGAAATTACAGCAAGTCTTGGGCATGGTTGATCCCGTTTCCGGCGCCAAGAGCGTCACGTCGATACAAATGAAGATGAAACCTGGAACGAACCTCGAAGAAGCTCGCAACGATTTACGTGCAGCTTTCCCTCCAGAGCAAACGCTGGTTCACGTCAATACTTGGCGAGATTCACAGGGCCCGTTGCTTGCGGCAGTTCAATTAGAAACGACGATTCTCAACATCCTGCTGTTCATGATCATTGCTGTTGCTGGTTTTGGAATTCTCGCCACGTTCTTCATGATCGTTGTCGAGAAGACTCGCGACATTGGAATATTGAAATCGCTCGGTGCGCCTGGATCGGGTATCGCTTCTATTTTCCTAACCTACGGACTTCTTTTAGGTGCCGTCGGAAGCGGAGGTGGCGCAATCATTGGATTACTGTTCGTATGGAAAATCAATCAAATCGCTCGCGGCATCGAGTGGATGACGGGGCGCGAAGTGTTTGATCCTACCGTTTACTACTTCACGCAAATACCAACTGTAATTCAACCGTTTACGATTGTTTGGGTTGTTTTGGGAGCCATGTTGATCGCTGTCTTGGCAAGTGTTCTGCCATCGATTCGAGCAGCACGCATGCATCCTGTAAGGGCTCTACGCTATGAGTAATTCTTCGTCAGTTCCATCCGCGACAATTCAAGTGCCTCGACGCGTTGGTGATCTACGTGAATCGCCTTCGCTCAAGACCTTTCCGCCCCCGTCGCCGATTTCCGGTCGAGCGCTGATTACAGCATCGAATTTGCATAAGAGTTATCGCAAGAACAAGCTTGAGGTTCCGGTGCTTTGTGGCGTAGATTTTGCGGCTGCCGAAGGACAATTGACGGCCATCATCGGGCAAAGCGGTTCGGGCAAGAGCACCTTGCTACATCTGATGGCAACCTTGGACAAGCCCGATCAAGGTGAAGTTTGCTTCGACGATCATCGAATTGATAATCTGCCCCGTCGCGATCGCGATGTTTTTCGCAATCGTCAAATCGGGATGATCTTTCAGTTTTATCACTTGCTGCCAGAGCTAAGTATGCTGGAAAACGTACTCGCTCCCAGCATGATCGCCCATGGCTTTTGGAGCTATTTTCGACATCGAAGAGCGATTGTTCAGCGTGCCAAAGAATTGCTTGACCTCGTCGGGTTATCCCACCGTATGAATCACCGTCCCAGCGAATTGTCTGGCGGAGAAATGCAACGAACTGCGATTGCAAGAGCGTTGGTGACGGATCCCAAGTTGCTATTGGCCGATGAGCCGACCGGAAATCTTGATCAAGAGACCGGGGAAGGCATATTGCAACTCATTCGCAAACTCAATCGCGAAGAAGGTTTGACGGTCGTGATGGTCACGCACGACGACGCAATCGCCAAAGAGTGCGACCGAGTAGTTCGTCTAAAAAAGGGACGCGTCGAGCAAGCTTAATTGCCGTCACCGATGGCTATGAAATACGTCCAAGCTGATTAGATTCGCGTCTTGTTTCGCGAATTCAAAAAGTCGATTCGCGAGGATGATCCGGCAGGCTGTCACATGCGTAGAAGTGTATAGTGGCGACTCTCGATTCAGCTTTTCTGGTTTTTTTCTCATTCTTCTAAAAATTGGCAAACTCATCTTGCCGTCGTGGACCGATATCTCGTAATTGGAATCCGCTCTCTTTGTTAAGCAACCTGAGAAACGCGTCCCGAGAGCAATGGCGAGGATTTATCCTCCTGGATTTTGCGTTTCCCGTTTCGTCCCTTGTTCATTCACGCGAGATGATTTGGCCTTGGCAGCCCGATGAAGGTGTGGGTTTTGACGCTTGATGATCGTTTGTGTGTTGGCAGTTACTTAGGTTGCGAACACTTTGTCGATCACGAACTGTAAAACTCGCAATTTGACCGTGTGAATTGACGCCCAACAGTAATTGTCTCGAAAGAGGCATTTGCAATCGCAGCAACCCGTTTGGGTTAAGTTGCGAGAAAGGTGACATTGCCGTGGTTGCACAATGGTTTTTGCCTCTTGTAATGCTGGCAACAGCTGAGGTCCCGAAATCCTCGGACGTCGAGGAGCAAGTCGATCTTATCGAGTTAAACCACTTCTATGACGATCTCGGTCGACATGTTTACGACCAGCTCATATTTTACGAGTGGGCTCCGGATGCCAAGAGTTTCCTCGTGCGGGCTTGGTGTCTGGTCGACGAGAAGCAGGCGGGAACTGTCAAGCCTTGGCGGACTTGGCAAGATCGACGGTGGCACGTTCGATATCACGATCGCGAAAACAGATTCTATCGTAAGATCAGCAGTCAGCAATTTCGTGAGACGTGGACGCAAGTGGATCCAGAAAGGGCGAATCGCAAATTGCTGGACGAGCGAATGCGAACGGCGCTAGTAAACCCGGGGATCAAAATAGCGGATGCAAATGCAATTCGCCGATAAGCTTACCCTTGAAGCTTTTATCGCATCTCCAGTAAACTTGTCGGCGAATGCAAAGAGGGCAAATGACTCTGCCCTCTTTGTAAGGGAATTGTTACGGCGTGTAGGCTTAAGTTTCTTCGGCAACGAAAACTTGCAATGATCGATACTGAACTTCGATTTGCCGGTTGGACGGTGCAAAGGGCCCGTCAAGTTCCGGATGGATATCCATCGGTGACTCTGCGGCCGTATTAATAAACTCACGCCACCTCAATCCTCGCGTCGGTTCTGGCAAGAGGAAAAGTTTGCTTTCATGCGTTGCATTGATCAACAACAAGCAATCCCGCCCAATCCCTTTCGGATCGTCGAATTGTGCGGGACGAGCAAGCCAGCAGGTTAGGCAATTTTCAGCCGAATCCCAATTGATAGGTAAACCGTTGGGTTGAAACCAACTGACATCGGGAACGCCGCGATGGTCGTTTGGTCGCCCTGTCAGAAATCGGTCGCGACGAATCGATGGTTGCGATCGTCGGAACTTTGTCAGACCACTGACGAAACGAACAAGGCTCTCGTTTGTTTTTACCAAATTCCAATTAAACCAAGAAATATCGTTGTCTTGGCAGTATGCGTTATTGTTGCCTTTCTGAGTTCGGCGGCATTCGTCACCCATGACAAGCATCGGGACACCTTGGCTGAACATGAGCGTCGTAAGCATGTTCTTTATTTGAATTTGTCGCAACTGCTCAATAAACTTCTTTCGCGAAGGCCCTTCATGACCAAAATTATCGCTGCAGTTGTTATTGTCTCCGTCGCGATTACCTTCGCCGTTGGCTTCATTGTGTTTGTCTTTGTAAGAAACCAAATCGCTTAACGTGAAACCATCGTGCGAAGTAATGAAATTGATGCTGCAATAGGGCGCTCGACCCGCGTGCTCGTACAAATCGGACGATCCGCAGAAGCGCGTTGCAAACGCCGGCAATAAACCCGAATCCCCCCGCCAGAAACGTCGTACATCGTCGCGATAACGTCCATTCCACTCAGCCCATCGGAGATCGCCGAAGGATCCGACTTGATAAGCTCCAGCAGCGTCCCATGCTTCTGCGATGATTTTTGTATCAGCCAGCATGGGATCTTCTGCGATCGTTTCTACCAACGGCGGATTGGGCATCAAGTTCCCGTAACGGTCTCTACTCAGAATACTCGCCAAGTCGAACCGGAACCCATCCACGTGATAGTTGTGGACCCAGTGACGAAGGCAATGGAAAATGAGTTCTCGCGAGATGGAATGGTTACCGGCAAACGTGTTCCCGCAACCACTGTAGTTGCTGTAATGAGCTCCACCACTATTGAGGATATAGTAGACCTGGTTTTCAAGACCCTTGAACGTTAGGACTGGCCCGAGTTCGTTTCCTTCGCAGGTGTGATTGAATACAACGTCGAGAATTACTTCAATTCCAGCTTGATGGAGTGCTTTAACCATTTGCTTGAATTCATTTACTTGGGCTCCAGGTGCGGAGGACGAAGCATAACCACGGTGTGGAGCGAAGAAAGCAAGCGGATCATAGCCCCAGTAGTTTGGTCGATCGGGCTTATTTCCAAAGAAGTCGTTGATGGGAAACTCATGAACGGGCATCAGTTCGACAGCCGTGATACCCAAGCTTTGGAGGTATGGAATCTTTTCGATGACTCCCAAGTAGGTGCCTGGATTCTTGATCTTTGCCGTCTTGCTCTTCGTAAAACCCCGTACATGCATCTCGTAGATGATGGAGTCGGAAAGAGGACGACGCAGATGACGATCGCCTTCCCAATCGAAAAAGTCATCGACAACAACGCATTTCGGTGGCCGGATAACGCCATCGGTACTTTTTTGGAAGCAACCCGCTAATGCTTTTGCGTACGGGTCAATTAAACGAGCGTTTCCATCGAACCACTGACCGCATTCTGGGTCGAATGGGCCACTGGCTTGGAAGTGGTAAAGTTGTCCGGCTTTGATGCCTGGAACGAATAAGCTCCAAACATCGCCCCACCGATCGGTCTCGCGATCGAAATCGTAAACTTCCGTGGGTTCGCGGTCGTCAACGTTGTCATACATCAGCAGCCGCATTGCGGTTGCCGAACGGCTAAAGACTACGAATTGAACTCCTCGTTCGCTGACGACTGCACCGTATGGGAGTTTGTATGCGAATTGAAGTTCGGGAAGTGATTGCCGCATGAGCATAAATTGGAAGCGTCCTGTCCAAAAGTCAAGTTGGGTTTTAGTCTAAGGTGACAAACCAACCATACCACAGAAGGATGCAGTGATTGAAAATGAGTACCAAGAACGATGACTTTTGCCAGAACGCTATTCAGTCTCCGCCAACAACGAAAGACGCGTTGTCTATGCAAAGATTTCGGGCTGAAGCAAAATCGGAAGATAGTTAAGCTCTAACGATTGACCGGTTTCGCTTCCGCACGAATCCGCCAAATTGCAGTTAGAACTATATCGGAATCCGCCGAGGGGTAGTCATCTACTTGGTTGGGGTTATCCGAAATATCAAAAAAAAAAGAGCGTCGTAGTTAGCGACGCTCCTGAATGGTTGGTCTATGGTTGGAAAACTAAAGAATTCCGCCCCCGCCCCCGCCTCCACCGAATCCACCGCCGCCTAGTCCTCCACCACCTTGTTGGTTGTTTGCACCCGTGATGAAGTTGAAAGTGTCGATTTGGAGGATATCAAAGAAGAACGGAGGATTGGAGAATCGAACCCATTTACGGTCACCGCTGATAACGGCACGCGAGTTCATCATCACACCCGTCGGCAACACAGTGATGATCGGCATATAGCCGACTGCACCGCGGCGAAACGGAACTGGTAATCGGCCACCGGTCGACGCTGATAACAGTTGCTGTTGGCGACGATAGAAATCTTCGATCGTGGAGCCAGTCTTCTGTTGGAACTGCTGAGCCAGAACAGCACGTGCGGATGCTAATCGGCGATTATCTACTTCCGCCAATTGGGCTTCGATAATCGGCTGTTGGCGATGTCCGTTTTTTACTTCCAAATCAAACGCGACATCTTTGTCGTTGTAATCGATTTGTGTACGAGTATAGGACTCTTCGGGAGTACCATAATCGGACAATACATCAACGGTGATTTTGCCGGTTGCGATCTCACCCCACACTTTGTGAACAAGGACGCGATATTTCCCGGCGTAGCCTTGTGGGCAAACGTATGTCTCAGAAACTCCATCGGCGGAAACTTTTTCCAAAGACGACTTGTCTCCCAAAATCATTCCACCACTTGCAGTCCGGGGATTGGTAAAGGAGCAAATCGTTCCAGCAGGTTCTTCGACACTCAAATCGACGTCTGCATCGCCCGTCCACGTAATGCGTACGACCAAGTCACGACTCAACGCCAATTGAATATCTTGTTCAAACGATTTAGCTTCGACAATGCGGTTTTCTCGGATTAGCCGAGCGAAGGTCGCTTTCGATGCCAGAGTAGCTTGTTCGATCAAGTTTGCCTTATTTTCGGGCCAAGCTTGACTCAGGACACCACGGCAGCACCAGCGAAGAGCATCCAAATCTTTGATTTCTATCGCGATAGGCAACGCCAACTCCAGCGGTTCGGACAACATCGGCGCTGATTGGTTGACGTCCCGCAAAATACTCAATGCTTCGCGCTTCATATTGCGGCTAATACAATACTTGGCGATCTTCATGAAATCATCGACTTCGCCACCAAAATCAACACCCGACATGAGAACGCGTAGGACTTCCGAATCCGGATATTCACACGCTTGCATGGACATGCTCAATGCTTCGTACATCCAGGGTTGAGGAAAACCGGCTCGCAATGCATCGCTGACGATCGTGATGATGTTCTTAAAGTAAACTTTCGCGGTTTCACTATCTTTCTTGGCGATGTGTTCTTGAGCCAACTTGAGTTGTTCTTGGACCAAGACCATAAGTTTCTTTTCAGCAGCGGCTCGTTGTTGGGCCAAAGCAGTTTGTTCTGATTCGACGGACTTCGAATCAACGATCGCTTTGATCTTGGATGCAAGGGCATTTTCAGAATCGGCAATGAAGGCCAGTTCTTCAATGATCTTACTGGCGGAAACATCCGAAGTTGCAGCAGGCGTTTGCGGTTTGGAAACATCGTCATAAGTGGTGAGCATACCACCTCCCATGCCTCCACCCATGCCGCCCATGCCTCCACCCATACCTCCGCCGCCCATGCCACCACCCATACCTCCGCCGCCCATGCCACCACCCATACCGCCGCCCATGCCACCGCCCATACCGCCGGAAGTAATTGGGACAATCAAGTCACCTACGGGATATACCTTGATGATGTTTGAGCTTGCAGCAGCTTTGGTCGTGATCTTAAGAACTTCGTCATCGACAACATAAGTCAATCCAACAGGTTCGAGGATCAATCGCAACGCGGAACGGAATGTCAGTTCCGGCAGTGCGAGCGTAATTGGTTCATCGATCGAGATACCATCCTCGGCCAGTTTTGCAGTATCGATCATGATGGGGATCTTGAGCTGGTCGCGATAAGAATCAATAACTTGCGTTAGAGTTTGATTCGTGAAGTCGACCGGTACTCGCAGTTTAAGCTTTTCGAAAATCACGCGTTCCGCAGGGTTAGTACCTGCCAAGTCAATCGAGCTGTATCGTTCGCGGCGTGCAACGATTTCGCGCCATTTTTCGGGTGGCGGGAAAACAATTGGGCTATTTCCATCTGGAAAGGGAATCGCAGCTTCTTCAGCAACGTTCAGCAAGTCAACAAAGTTGCGGCGTCGACGATAGAGCACGTCGTAAACCGTCCAATAGTTGGACGCAATATTCGACTCACTTTCCATCACGCGAGCGATAACGGAATCGTAAGCCATTTTGTTTACGACAGGAGCGATTTCGTTGTTTGCGGCCGAATACAATTGTTGATCCATCAACGCATTGAAACGTTCTACCAATTGTTGCACGGCCGAATCTGTTCGATTCTTTTCGTCTACGAGACGCATGCTCGAATTCGCAGCGGCTTGAACAGCTTGAAACTGCGAGGTGCGGCGGTCGTTTTCCATTTTGTTTTTGGAAGCCGATTGGATGGCCGAAGAAATCTTTCCTTGCAACTTCTTTCGTACGGCCGGATTCAAATCGGCCGAACGACTAATTTCTTGCTCTAGGATCTTCAAGGAAGTAATCGCTTGTACGGGATCGCCTTGGCTATTCTTGATTTCCACGTTGACGCGGGTTTCCAAAGCGCCTTGAGCGGCATTCCTTCGTTCCAGTTCTTCCGACAAGAGTTCGCCACTTGTAGCCAACTCTTGAATGCTCCCGGCAAGGTCTTGAGACGGAGACGAGTTCGAGGCCGGTGGAACTTCGACAGGCTCGGTGCCCGATGTATCATCCGCAGGTGGTTGAACTGGAGACGAAACAAATCGTGCCTGATGAACTGCAACCGAAGCTTGATCGATTTTTGCTTTAGCAGCATCGCGAATGATTGAAGCGTCTTCATTGTTTGGATCTTGCTTGAGCGCCTCCACGGCAATGTCAAGGGCTTCTTTGGCTTTGCCAGCCTGCAAAGCAAACCGTGCTGCCTTGACCAGCTCATTTGAAGTGTCAGCTAGTACCGAACCGATATCGCGCAGCGCGTCAGAACCGGGGAGCGGCAAAGTCAATCCACCATCTTTTTCGGCAGAAGCAATGAGTTTTCCGAGGAAGGCCAAATCAGGATTGCTCGCATCTGCTTTGATACTCCATGTCAAATCGCGTGATTCGCCATTAACCATACCCGAAATCTTGATATCGCCTTGACCCTCTGATCCCAGCAACTTGCCAACAATGATTGAATCGCGATCGGCACGGAGAGGTGGGAAAGCAAGCGGAAAACGGCTTTCAAAAACCTTGGGTAGATCTGTACTTTTTGGCCAAAAGACAACTTGACCACAAGCAGATGCAAGTCCGTCGCCAATTTCCGAAACGGGGCTGTCAATATTGTTTCGAACGTAAACTTGACCGCCAGTGTGCATTGCCAACGTTGCGAGGAAAGGAACGTCCACAAAAGGACCAATTGCTAAACTAATGGCAGTGGTTCGGTTTTCGACCAAGCGATCAACGAGCTTGCGATGCAATTCAGGAGTTACCATTCCAGTTCCTGTCACGCCGTCGCCAATGTAGACGATCATTCCGTCTTTAGTATCGCCGAGGGAGTCCTGAGCCGTTTGAAAAGCGCGAACCATGTTCGTTGTTCCCAAAGGCAATCGATCGCGGAGCTTTTTCATAGCTGCCAAGAACTCGTCGCTACCGATCGTCTGCAATCCACCACTCAAATTTTCGGTGTTCAAATCACAAGCCAACAAACTAGCTTTGGCATCAACCGGCAACGAGTCGATAAACGCGTCGAGGATCGCCATGGAGTCCAGGCGATATTGTCCGGTCTGACTCGCGGACGTGTCCACGACGATAGCGATATTCAAATCGCCTCGCGAAGCATCGAGCTTCGGCAAAACGCTTAAGGCGTAATACGTTTCGCCCGAACTGGATTCATAGGTTGCCCAACGCGCCAAACCCGATTCACTCGTAGTTTGATCCGAGGCCCGTACACTCAGGCCCGATGCGACTGTAACTAAGAAGACTGGAATCCATGTCAACAAGCGACGAATGGACATAAGGTTGCTCCGATTCTCAACAAAAGCTAAGGAGAAAAGGTGAAAAATCATCAACTCACTTCAGCAGCACAAGTCAAACTCCCGTTGACCAGCACACTTACATTGAGTCTTAAGAATTCACGATAGATCCAACTCCATCATATTTATGGGTTTCAAAGGACGCTAGGAAAAACCTTCCAAAATCCTTCAAAACCATCCTTCACACTATTACCAAACTTGAAACGGCCCCTAAAACCATCGCGACCGTAAAGTATCTTGCCCAAGCAATCGCCTGCGATCTTATACTGAGCAATCACTAACAAAGCAATTTCCGGGCCAACAGCATTTTTCGATGCTAATACTGTTGGCATCATGATAATCGTAGCTCGATTTTTGTGCTGCTCAACTCACTTTTTTAATCTCGGCTCAGGCTTTGGAAATCCAAGAACGGCCGAAACTTGCCCAAGTGTTAACCCCAGTAAGCAAAAACCATGGTTGTCACAAACAGAAACATTTTGTGAAGACCAATTCCTGGACTCGCCAATTCGTAGAATTCTTTTCGAGGCCTTTTCCGAAATCTTTTCCAATTGGGAAAACACAGAAATATTGATGAGCAGCCAAATGTTGCGAAAAGCCCGCTTTAAGCCAATTTGACTGTTCAAAATTGCAACATAGGGAAGGCTGGTAAAAACAATTCAAAACCACCAATTTGGAAGATCTCTGGTTTCCCTTCAACTGACGCAATCCATTTTACCGATACCGACCGAATAGATTCCGCATTCCGCGCTCAAATCCGCGTTGCCAGTATCGTTGAGGTTTCCGAAATGGTTTTTACCGCCAATAAGATCCGTGCCAAAGCCGTCATTTTGGGGCTCGTCATTTTGGGACTCATCTCCAGTGGAACGTTGTCCGGTGGCCAGTTAATGGGTCAGGAAAATCAAGCGCGGCCACATAACCATACCCATCGGCAAACGCCCGCGAAGAAGGAAGGGTTTTTCGGTGGTGCGATTGCCAAGCAATTCAAAGCGTTCAAAAACTCCATTTCCGGTCCGCTTCCGAGCGACGATACCCAAGCACCTGACGAGGCCAACCCAACGCGAGCCCTTCAGCCAAAGGCCCCCAAGTCACCGACAGTCGAACCATTCGCTCAGCGATCCGTTCCAATAGTGCCGGGCCCCAATTTGCGCAAAATGGAAGGCAACGTTGAACCACCGATTTCTGAAGACTATATGTCTAAGGCGGATATCGAGCGGCCCAGAAACAGTCCGCGAAGTTATGCAGGGCCTAGCAGTTCGCAATCGACAACAGCAAAGTCAGGGGCAACTTCTTTGCCAAAGGCTATCCCGGCCATCGAAGCGGATGACACGACGTATGTGACTCCCAAACAAAGCCTGTCTTCTAAATCTTCGAGTCGTCGAAATGCTGCCACCATGTCGACTGCAAATAATGGAACTTCGAGTCCCAAGTCAACTGTCCAGACTGACGAAATCTCAAAACCGATTTCTACAAACGCCGGTCCGGAACAAACACCCATCGATCTCGACTTGACGCCGAAAGTCAGCCGCAAAACGGTAGCTAAGGACACATCTTCCGCAGAATCGGATACTGGACTTTCATCGTCCGTCATTCGGCAGTCTTTGCCAACTAGCTCAAATTCCGCCGGTCAAAAAGTCGCAACGACCAAGGAAAATGTTGGAGAAAAGAACCCTGGCATGCGAATGGGGATGCCCCAAGTCCGGCTTGATTGCCTCGGTCCTTCGGCTGTGCAAATCAACGAAGCAACGACGTATCTGGTTCGCGCTACGAACGAAGGCCCAGAAAATCTCCAAGGTCTTTTAGTTCGCATCGCAGTCCCTAGCGATATCCGATTAATCCAGGCCAAGACTTTGGATGGTCAAACAGAAGAAGAGAAAAATGGAAAAGAACTGTCGATCGTTTGGCAGATCGAAGGACTGGCTGCAGGCCAATCCAAACAACTCAATCTCGAACTCGAAGCATTGAAGCCCGAAGAATTCAAATTAGATTTCGAATGGACGGTGCTGCCAATCACCGGACAAATGCCAATTCAAGTTCAGCAGCCTCAGTTGTCGGTTGCGCTCGAAGGAGCTTCGGAAACGCTCTACGGCCGCCCTGAAATGTATAAACTTCGCGTGCGAAATCCAGGGTCAGCAACTGCCAAAGATGTCTCCGTCGCCGTTACCGCAGAATCGTTTGGCCGAAGCGAAGCTATCGTTGGCGATGTTCCAGCAGGCGAAGAACGAACAATGGAAGTCGAGTTGACTTTCCAGCAAACGGGTAACATCCATATCACGATTGACGGAAAGAGTGAAATTTCGAATCTTACGGCTGCAAATGTTATGGATGTGAATGTTCGCAAAGCAGACATTGTTGCGGATTGGGCTGTTCCTGCCGAACAATTTCCAGACATGGCTTCGGACTATCAACTTTCCGTTATCAACAACGGTACCATTAGTTGCGATCAGCTCAAGTGCATCGCTACGCTGCCGAATGGTTCTCAAGTAATGCAGCTTCCAAAAGGAATGACGCAGGATGGAAACAAAGTTTCGTGGATCATCCAGCGCTTAAGCCCACAAGAAAAAATCAACTATGTGTTTCAGTTGAAATTGACAGAAGAAGGCGAAAACTTAATCAAGTTCCAAACGATGGGCTCGGCGGGTGGTATGGCCGAAAGCGTCGCAGCGATTCGCGTCGAGTCGATTGCCGATCTCAAGCTGAGTGTAATCGATCCAGTCGCGCCTGCACCAGTCGGAAAGCCTGTGGAATACGTGATGGTGATTGAAAATCGCGGCACAAAACCAGCAACCGCTGTTCGTGTGGTCGCTCAATTTTCAAGCGGCATTGAGCCAGTCGACGCCAAAGGACACGCGAGCCAGGTTGTGCCAGGGCAGGTCATTTTCGACCCGATTCCAATCATTGCGCCTGGGAAGGAAATTCGATTGTCGGTTTTTGCCAAGGCCGCCGAAACTGGTACCCATCGATTCCGCGCCGAGGTCACTTCGAATGACAGCGAAACGCAGTTAATCGAAGAAGAATCGACCCGTTATTTGGCAACAGGCCGAGTCGAAGCAAGCAGTACCCCTGTTCGCCGTTAGTTCACAGACTGTGTTCACGCAGTAGTTGCCGCGGATGGCGTTCCGTTTCCAAAAACGCGATTTCGGCATCTAATTCGAAACTTGGTCCTAGCGATTCTCGGTAACAGTACTCAATCCTTCTGTTCTCGGTTCTCGTACTCAGCCGTGCTGTTATCGTACTCGTACTCAGCATCGCGGTACTCTTACTCACACTCAGTCGAATCTTCCGAAAACGCTTCCGTTCTGCTCGGGCAACTGCCGGAGCGTCGCAACAATGCGATAGACGATGCGATTTACCACGATAATTCGATCCTCCATTAATAGCTTCGCAAATAACAAAGCACGTCAAGATTCGAAGCACATTCCATCGCCAATCCTCGTGCAATCTCTAAAAGCGATTCTTGTCGTTCAGGCTTTGCTTGCCGTTGCCTTACGCAATGCTCAATGGAATGGATTAAGCGGCACGAAACCATTGATCGCGGGCAGGTTAATTCATTCGCTCGAGCTATCGGGCGATGCGGTATGACAACGCAGCATAATCGATCGTAGAATGATAGATGCCCAGCCTTTCATGTTCGAAGATCGGATCAATCATAGTCTTTGCGACTACGAGTACCGTTTCACTCCGTGCGCGTACTACGACGACTGAAATGCTTGAATGGAAGAAATCGCGTTTTGAGAGCTAATTACAGCGAGCGGAAACTACGGCAAGCTGACGCCTCGTCGGCTTGCGAGGGTGTTCATCGCGATCCGAAAATAGGGAAAAGGATAACGCGGATTTCTTTCAAGTGCCCAGCGAAAAACAACGTTTACCATAGAACGCGGTATGCGCTGGGCTTGAACTTGCGAAAGTACGGTTGCAATGTACTGCTTCTGCCCGGCTGTGGTTAATCTGAGTCCACTGACAAGCTGGCTTTCAAGGTCGACCAAGTTGACCTTAGACAAGTTCTCCGCTTGGTTGCTTTGCGTAAAATCCTGAGCCCGAACGACTGTTGTCGAAAGCGACGAGTTGATCAAGATCGCCAACGGCGACAGAGCTAAAATCGATGCGAATAAGTGCTTCGCTAAATTCTTGCGCATACTGTCGCTCCATAAACTATTAACAAATGATTTCAGCCGATGCAGAGAGGAGACGGAACAAAAATAGCCGACTGTCTGGCTATTTACCGACGGAGTCCTGTGGATCCATTGCTTGGCGGCGAGGCCAATTGTGGCGGTGCTGCAAAGGCTGGATTGCTGTTTTGCGTTGGGTTGCTCGCCGCATTTGGGAATGCCTGGCTCGCAGCTTGGTTTATTTGTTGTTTCAGCGCTTCCGCCGCCTCAACCGCAACTTGGGTATTCGCTGCCGCACTGGCATCGGCCGGTGGTTGCAAAAGGCCGGACATGTTTTCAAAGTCAACAATAATGGCTTCGGAATCAGCACCCATGTCGATTACCATTCCGGCCAAACGCCATCCTCCCGCTTCGAGTCGCACATCGAAGACGACACCAGTTTTGGTGGGATCTTTGCCATCGGTGCTTGGCTCGGTCCACATACTTTCAACCAACGCTCGCCCGTTTTCAACTTCGCGAGTTTCACCGATTTGAAACGTTGCAGATGGGCTGCCAGGAGGCGCAACTTCGAGGTCATGCTTTGCAACTTCCTCGCGGGCAAGTTTCGTCAGCAATTGTTCGGTAGTAACTTCGTCGCCTCGTCGTAAACAATCGAGGAACTGCGCGACGACTTCGGCGGGAGGCGTAATTACGGTCTGCGAACCTGCGGGAACATTAAGTTGCTGTGCAATCGGCACATTGTTGTTTACAACCGATGCGCTCCCACCGGCATTGTTGGCGGTTGGTTGGCTCTTGGAGCAAGCCGGAACAAAAAGTAAACTGCCGAAAACCAGTGTCCACGTGTATTTACGCATTTTGATATCCCTTGATTCGATAGTGCCGTCTGCGGTTAGAGCCCTTTATTCAGTGGCAGAATAGACTTGCCAGAAGAAAGATCGACGAAGGGTAGAAACCAAGGAGCGATTGCGTCAAGATCGATTGCTTGACCAATTGCAAGATTTGCTATCATTTGCTGATGCTGCAAGGATCGTAAAGTTTTCACAATTAAAGTTTAGGGGTCGAATATGGTTGAAATTGCAAAGGCAAAACAAACAGCTTTCAATCGCAAACTTCGCGCGGGTGAAAAACATCTTGTTGCAAACTGCGAGTGGATGGGGTCGTGGTTAGCTGAAGCAGGCCGATGCGAGTTGCAACCACGTTGGGATATTTCGCCGGCGGAGTCCTTAATTCGGGCAGTGGCACATCAACAACTTCATGGCAAAGCAGCGGCCGCTATTCTAGGCAGGTTCTTGGCTGCATTTCCCGATCAACCCTTTCCAACCAGCAAGCAGATACTCAAACTGCGTACGCCGAAATTTAGGTCGATGGGATTCTCGCTCTCAAAAATTGAAGCGATCCGAGGCATCGCGCGAGCAACCGACGAAGGCGTCGTTCCCGAGCGAGATGAGGCCGAGCAGTTGACCAATGAAGAACTGATCGAACGTTTGACAGCGCTTCGCGGTATTGGTCCGTGGTCGGTCGAGATGTTTTTGATTTTTACACTGGGGCGACTCGACGTCATGCCGGTCGACGACTTCGGCGTTCGCGCCGGCCTCATGCATTTGAGAAAACTGAGCGATATGCCGAAAAAGCGTGATTTTCCAGCTTTGACCGACAACTGGGCACCTTACCGAACGATTGGTGCTTGGTACCTATGGCGACTAGCGGATGCTCGAAAAGAGCAAGTCGTTGCCACAAAGAAAACCGCCACACAGAAATAATCGGAGGTGGCCCGGGATTACCGGCGCATGATCACTTCGGTTTTGGTCGGTGCGATTACCGGCGGAGTTGGACTGGCTGGTTTGGGAGAGGTTTCAAAGTCCGCCAGTTTCGTATCTTTAGAAGACGCAACCCGAGCGTGGCCGGCCGAGACTGCTTCATCGACCGACATTAACTTACATTTTTTCTCCGCCATTCTTCCCGCGATTGCAATAAACTCATCGCGAACCGAAGGCTGAATATTGTTCATGCGACCGGCAATCTGTTGGATAGCAAATGGATTTCGATTGGCTGCTTGAGACAATTGCGAAACAAATCTTGCAGATTCTACAAAATTGTAGTCGGCCGTCTTGCCTACGAACGGAGCTAATGTCTTTGCAACGATATCCACGCCAATATTGTCGAGCTTTACAAAGACATCCATTTGGCCCGTCATCTGCGTTTCCCCGTCGTCGTCTGTGGAAGGAAAACTATGAAGTACGCAAACGCAGCGGCCATTCAACCCTCGGCTAACCATGCTGCCTTCGTAGCTTCCAGATCCATAATAGACGTGCAGATTATCGGTGCCGTAGACCAATTCCACTTGGCATTTCGTTCCCGCGCCATCTTCGCCCCGAAACATCAACGGAGCAATTCGGTCCACGGTGACTTTCGTGACGCCCATCAGTTCCCATAGATTTACAAGGACTTCAGGATAGCGAACCAGGAACACAAACATTTCTGGATCGCAGGTGATTGTCTCCCGAGGCATCCGACGAAAAATGCTTGGGTTCTCGACAACCGAAGCGAGCTTTTGGCGGGCTTCTTGGTTCAAACGTTGGAAAGGGATTTGTTGGACAGCGCTTCGTTTTGCTTGAGCGCTGGACGTTCCCGCATCAATCGCGTTATCAGAAGCGCCTGCAAAATGGCACATGCCAAAGAATGCAAAACCAATAGCAAGCCACTTGGCGATAGATTCCATTTGCATATTGATTTCTGCTGTGGCCGTCAGAAAGGAGAGCTATCGCCAACAAATATATTTCATTTTCAATCTCGATCCCGCTAGAGTGCTTAGTAGCTGCTGTTCGTCGGGATTGAATCGATCATACAATCTTATTCGGCATGCTTGAGTTGCTTTCGTAAAGCATTTCTTCATGCAAATCGCTATGCGATGCTTTCTGCTATCGAAGCAATGTTAAGGACTACCGTCTGGGCAGAATCGGACGACGAGTTGGATCGCTTGTCTTGGCTAGCGTTAGACTTTTTTTTGCGGCATGAGTTTGCGTGCAATCTCGGCCAGATAGATCAGATGAATGGGAAAGAATCATCGATCGGACTCGCGGCCAGTTCGGCCAAGAAAGGCACTAATCGGTCGCGAATTACTTGGATGAGTTCCTGGCCTTTTCCTGCAGTTGCCGCGTGAGGATTCCCGCTGCCGGAGTTAGTCGTCAGGAGATGCCACGGACGGGTCAAGCTGACCCATCCATTCTGAATTGCAGGAAATCGGGACTGCCGCACTTGCCCTCCGTCGGCGTTAAAGCTGCCAGCTTCATCGCGTGAGACGAGTTCTGGACGATAAGCCAAAATCATGGATGTTTCCATTTCGCCAGCGTGATCGTCGGGTACTTCAAAAATTCGTCCGGCGGCATCACGCACCATTTGAAACCAATTGCATAGAAAAATTTGAACGGTAGTTTGCCCATACAACTCGCGGAGGATTGGCTTAAAATCGTTGCCGCCGTGACTGTTAAGCAACAGCAATTTGCGAATGCCGCTGGCTTCGAGCGATTTCGCTAGATCGCGAATCATCAGACACAAGGTGCTTGGCTGGAGATTGAGAGCCAATGGAAAGGCTTGAAGGTTGGTTTCGGTGCCGTAAGGTATCGTGGGAAGCAACACGACCCGAGCGCCTCTTTCCCAGGCACCTTTACAAATTTCTTGGCCGATCCATTCCGCTTCGAAACAGTCTGTCGCATAAGGCAAATGCAGGTTGTGAGGTTCCGTAGCACCGAACGGAAGTACTGCCACTTGGAAATTCGCGTTATGCACATCGCTCAAATTAATTTCGGCGAGATTCCAAGGTTGATCGGGGTTTTTCAATTTGGGATTTTTCATAATTTGGTGGCGTATGAGAAAGTAGGACTTCGTTCCGCTCAGGTTAAAAGATTATCCGTGGGCGATTGTAAAAATTGCAAAATGCCTGTTTCGGCACGATTAGCCGTAATCCTTGAACTTTGGATAGTGAAGAGGATAACAAGAAATGCCGATACAACCGATGGTTGTGTGCGCTTTGAGACTAAGTGTCCCAAATTTTGAAACGTACAACACGTCACTTGGGCTTACGAGAAAACATCAATTTCCCCTCAGATTTCGTCAAAGGCATTGTTGGTGGTGCGTAGAGTACGCCTTGGACTGAAAGCAGTTTTTGCAAACTTTGAAAGAAAGTTTTCTTAATTGCGTAGAATGAACACCGAGTGTTTGTTTATTTTCTGGCGGCCTTCTTCGCTCCTCGATTGGTGGATGGTTTTAGGGAAATTCTCTCCTTCACAATTTTCCAATTTGACAAGCTAGGGCCCTTGATTGGCCACCCATGGGAATTACCGTCCTTGACAGCCAGACCAGAATGTCGTTTTTTACCTCTTCCATGATGTGCAAATCGTTGAAGCAGGCTGGTTGCAGGCCTTACAACACCCAATGCACAGAGAAAAACTAGATCGTAAATGATTGCTTTGAGTCCAGATTACATGGTAAAGTCGCAGCACCCTCATAACGAGTTGAAGTCGCGGCAACGGCTAGGCAAATACCGTATCGAACGTCGCATCGCGCAAGGTGGATTCGCGTTTGTCTATCAAGCACTCGATACAATCGAAGGTGTCCGTGTGGCATTGAAGATGCCGCATCAATCGGTCGTCACGCCTGCCATGTTGGATACGTTTCAGCGCGAAGCAAGATTGGTTGCGAAACTTGACCATCCAAACATTCTGCCAGTAAAAGATGCTTCGTTCATAGACGGTCGATTTGTAATTGCATCGCGGTTGGGCGAACAAACCTTGAGCGATCGGTTGCGGAAACGGGTTTCATTTTTGACGGCCATGCGAATGATCGAACACATGATTGAAGCGGTCGCTTATGCGCACCGACACAAGATCATCCATTGCGACGTCAAACCCGAGAACATGATCCTGCTTCCCGACGGTCGACTGCAGTTGATGGACTTTGGTATCGCTCGCGTGGCACAAAAGACGATTGCCGGGTCTGGTTCTGGGACGGTCGGATATATGGCACCTGAACAAGCCATGGGCCGACCAAGCACCAAGTCGGATGTTTTTTCGTTAGGCTTGATCATGTACCGTATACTGTCCGGACATTTACCCACTTGGCCCTTTGATTGGACGCCTCCTGGTTATGCGACCATTCGTCGCAAATGTCATCCGGAACTAATTGATGTGATGCGCCGTGCCCTTGAATTGCGACCAACTCGCCGTTTTCGCGATGCCAACGAAATGCTGAACACATTTACCCGCGTAAAAAACAAGTCCTTACGTTTTGCAGTCCGCCGCCGCAAACATTCCGAGTCGTAATTGACGAAATCCTTTTTTAAAGCGAATGTTGCCAGCCAAGCGAGCGATCCTTGGTCAACGTCCTTCATCGCTTTTCAGTTTCCAAGCTTCATCAAAGAAGCCTGCTGCCTGGATTTTTCCAGGCTTTTGACTGTCCGAACCGTTGGTAATATCGATTACCGACCAGTCGGGCAGCATCGGGATTTGACGAGCATTATTCAAGTATGCGAATTCGCGAAACGTGAAACCGCTGTTAAGTACGACGTATCGTTGTGGATTCAGAGGATTGGGGTAAATCATTGCGACCGCATGCCGATCGGATGAGAATACTTTTTCTCCTACGGCGATTTGGGAGTCGCGCCACTTGATAGGGAGTTGTTCGGATACTTTAGCAATGAGGGAATTCGTCTCCGGCGTGCCGAATAGAATGAGGTTCTTGCCGAGAATATCTTGTTCGGTGACATCTTTTGCATTGCGAATTTGGGCGTCCCCGCGGAAGTGACGACGCCACTCCTGGCAAGCATGTTGGAATTCCAATTTAGTCCATCGACCTACCGTATCATCGGCAAAATTTTCAGGCGGAACAAATAAGAATGGTTCCAGGAAAGCATCGTCGATCGGTCCTTGAACACCTGGAATCTTTGCCAAACCTGACTGGTTGAATGTCCCAAGCTTCCATTTCCCATCATGGTTCGCAAGCCGAATGTGTTGGCTGCCCTGCTCGCAGTTCCATTTACCCTCAACCGATTGTCCGTCGACGTCGATTCGGATTGCATCCGTCGTAAACTTCGGATTACCGGTTGGAAAATGGATCGATAGGGAGCTAACGTTTTTTGTTTTTAGCGTTACGGATTTGTCATCGACAATAGCAGCCTGAACGCGAGCTTCTTTCCAGTGCTCGACGAGACCATCAATCCGTAGCCAAGCGTTCGAGGCATAACGCAGCGAGTACGTGGTAAAGTCAATTTCCGACGGGTAGTCCGGGCGTCCTGCGGTGGACCATTTTGCCAAGTAGTCTTCGATTTGAATTTTAGAATCGGGGTGAAATCGATGTTCAGTTTGAAGTCCAACAATATGAAGTAGCGGAATGCCCCGATCCTTGAGCGCTTGTTCCATGACGTCGGCCGCCTGTTTTTGCCGATCCAATTCGCCACTATATGCAACTGTGGGAAGAAGGCGAAGATTCGATGCCCAGTCCGGGCAATCGTATAGATGAAGCAATCGTTGTTGAAACCAGGTCGGCTCGAATTGCTCCTTTTGAAAAGCTTCCAAGAATTTCGTCGTCTCGCAAAAACCGGCTCCCGGCGTTGCGGCGCACCATTTTCCAGGGAAATGCACAGCCATTTGCCAGCAGCCAGCACCGCCCATCGAAAAGCCTCGGATGTTGATTCTACGATCGTCGATCGGCAACAACTCGCGGACATGGTCAATCGCTTCCAAAACATCGATTTCGCCCGCAAATTTAAATGCATTGCTGTATCGGCCGTAAGGATGAAGAACCACGGTGTTTTCCGGCGTGAATTCACCGGATTGCGTGAGGCGACGATACAAGAACTCCACTTCACTCGTTTTTTCATCGCGGCCGTGAAGCCAAACGTCCAACCGAACTGGTTGAGAATCTTGACAATTCCAGCCACTGGGGAATACGAGGCCATATGGCTGAATCGAATCATCAAGCTTGGATTGGAATCCGCCTATGACTAATCGGGACGCATTGGACGTTCGTGCGTCAGCAATAACCAGTTCCGTACTGCGTTTGCCATCCGCAAGATTTTTAAGTCGCGCTTCGGCCATTTTCAGCAATTCGCGAGCGTGGGTGACTTCTTGCTCTGAATAGAACATCGGGAATTCGATCGCCATTTCGACGGCGCGAGCAATGACGATGATTTCGTTGTGGGACGAACTGGGAACTTGAATCGCATTCGCTTGTTCGCGTAATCTGCGAGCCGCATCCAGTAACTCGGTTTGAACCTGAGGCGATAGTTCTATTCCAGGTGGTGGGATTTGCCGTACTTTGGTCGGTACGTTATCGTCAGGACCATCGGCCCAGGTGGCTTGAAAACCCACCAACGCGAGCCACGCACAGTTTGCCCAGAGAGCAAATTTTGGAAAGTTGCTTTGAATAGTTAATTGCACGAAACTGTTCTCCATCTTGTTAACGACTCAACATCATGCCCAGCAATTCCCTAAGCACCGTTTCCGAGTTGGTAAAACTTTCCGCGTTTGGAAACCACGAAGTAGGAGTCCACATGGGCTTACTTGTTCTGAAGTTTGCCGGAATAGGGATTAGAAACACACCGGCGTTTTTCGCCAATCGCATAACTCGAGGCATGTGAAAGGCGCTGCTGATCACACCTGCCCTTTTGTTCTTCCATAAGTCCTCGCGGTCAAGGATCGCTTGCATCTCTTCATAGGTGTTCATGCCGGGCAATTCGATGACATCGGATTTCGTTACGCCCAATTCGATGAATAGGCGAACTGTATCCTCTGAAGGATCTCCGACGGTTCGTATGGAATCACCGGTAGTCACCAGCCGCTTGGCGTGGCCCGTAAGATACAGTCTGGCTGCCAAGCCGACTCGGTCGCCCGCAGAGTTGAATTGAATTTTGCCATACTTGTTTTGCCCAACGCCTCCACCCAACACAATTAAAGTATCCAAAGGCTGTTCGGACTCAGCATTCCAAACCGGATATTGATCTTCAAGGGACGCAAGCAGCAATTCCGATACGATGGGGTTTCCTGCGAGATACACAATTAGCATAGCAATTGCACTGTTGAACATCAGCGATCTGTTTCTTGTGAAAAAGCCAGCCAGCGTTCCGTATACCAACATCAACCAAATCAAACCCATCGGCATAACAAACTGCGTTGCCAACTTTTCCGCTAAGTGCTTGCCGTAGAACAGCCATGTGCTCATGGTCGCCAAGATCACGAAGCCCACTACGATCGATACCGCTTTGAATGACACGATTGGGAATCGACCAGATGCGGTGCCGCACTGAAATTGTTCGGGATTGAGGCGTTGTTCGTTCAATTTACTTATTGCCTGTATCGAAGATTAGTGCTTTGTCCAGCTTAAACTTTAGTGTTGGTGCGCGGGCGACTCGCCCGCGATCTCTAGTTTTCTGCGGACCGGACAACTGCGTACCAAACCATTAGGTCGTTTGGGCGACTTGGATGATCAAACGATGCGGAGCTATGGTATTGCGATCTAGTCGCCGTCGTCTTGTGCGGGTTTAATTCCTTGTTCAAGGAACTTATCAAGAGTGGGTTGGACGGTAACAGGTAATTGTCGTTGGATAAAGTCACCGGCTGCGAGAAGCATCGATTCGCCACAAAAACGCGAAGTGAGTTTCGTTACCCTTGGTAATTGCGTTCCATTATCGCGAGACTCGGAACCAAAGCTTACTACCATGCTCGGATGTCCGGAAAGATTGGTCCGCACCAAGTCTTCGCTTCCGACGACGAAATCAACTTGACGCAGAGTCTGCTCCGTCTCTGTGATCAGATTGGTCCGAGCCCTCATGCCGCGAATGTAGTGGATGGCACGAACCCATTGCGACTCGCGAAACGTTGGCCCCCACATTCCGATTTCTTTGTCTTCGATATTTTGATTTACAAGGTCATCAAACATCGTGGATGCTTCCACGCCCAACGCAGAAACCAGGGCGTCTTCAGGAATTGCTGACGAATACGTGATCGATTGAATGCTGGCCCCTGCATCCCGCAGTAGATCGATCACGATTTGGTCACTTTCGCGAATCTGGCCGTCGACCACGCCGATTTTTATTGCCTTCGGATCAAAGCGAATGGGCCAAGCAAAATCACGATCGATCACAGTAGGGTCTTTTCCGTCTCGTCCGTGAATGGCAGCGAACACAAGCGCGCAGTCCTCGGCGTTTCTTGCGATGGGACCAATTTTGTCCATCGACCAAGCGAGGGCCATACAGCCAAAACGACTGACGCGACCAAAAGAAGGCCGCAGTCCGGTGGTGCGGCAGCGACGGCAAGGAGACACGATGCTTCCCAAAGTCTCGCTACCGATTGCAAAACTACATAGTCCAGCGGCAACCGCGCTGGAGCTGCCAGCGGATGAACCGCTACTACCCTGTTCGGGGTTCCACGGATTACGGGTCGTCGCGTCGTGCCACACATCTCCCCAAGCCATAGTTCCCAACGATAGCTTAGCAATCAAGACCGCACCGGCATCGAACAAACGTTGTGCGACTGTAGCCAAGTTTGGTCGAATCTGTTCTTTGAAAGGGGCACCGCCCCAAGTCGTCTTGTAAGGAGGCACGGCGATCAAGTCCTTTGCGCCCCAGGGGATGCCGTGAAGGGGCCCGCGGTCAATGCCGTTCGCAAGTTCCTTGTCGGCTTTGTCTGCCTGATCAAGTGCCAATTCTTCTGTGAAACTAATGACGCATCGAAGAAGAGGGTCGTACTTGCGAAGCCGAGCTAAATACATCTTCGTCAGTTCGGCACTTGTCGTTTTCCCACTCCGAAGAGCACGTGCTTGCTGCGCGACGCTCCAGTATGCCATTTCATCAACAGACGTAACTCGCGGAAGGGCTTCGTTCGACGGTCGCCATTGAACGCGTGGACGTTTGGCAGGTTCGGGGGCGGGGTCGAGCATCTCTATAAAGTGGTGCGGAACAAAAGCGAATGCCGGCGAAGTATCCGCGTCGATCGGAACAGCGCGAAGTGCGACTTGTTGTTTGAGGACGTCGCCTACCGCTTTTGCAACTTCGGCTTGCTCCTCGGTTGAAAGCTCGGCTTGAGCAATCCACTGAGCTTGGGCGATCATTTCCGGCGTGATGTCTGCGGCATTGGACGCGCTTTGGGCAAGTGCTCTCTGAAAAGCAATCGTTCCGACCCCGAGTCCAGCTAAAGAACGAAGGATTATTCGTCGAGTAAATTGTTGCGACACGCTTGATTTCTCCCAAAAATGAATCGCGGCTTTACACAACAGTCTAAGTGGAAAAATGAATATGTCGAAGAATTTTCACCGTGGTTCAACTTTCCTAGCCGACTAAGTTCGGCTGTCTATCTCGCCATGACCTATGTCGCAGTCCAATGTGATGGCTAGCAGGCAAAATCGATCGGTGCGACAAACGATCATAAAGCAAGGTATTCTAGGAGTTTTACTGGGGCGATCCGTAGTATCCCAGGTTGATCCGCCGGAATATTTATTCCTTCTCGACCACATCAATTGAAATCCACTTGCCGTTCCCTAATCAAACTGATATGCCCTTAAACCGGAGCGCCCACTAGACCTTTTGCCCCGATTCACGTCATGATAAATAGATGAACCCGGAACGAGACAGAATACAAGCTGATTTGCGAGGATTGCTGCAAGGCGATGTTGATTGTAGCGATCTGTATTCGCAGTTGTATGCCAGCGATGCCAGCGTCTATGAGATTAAACCGCTTGGTGTCGTACGTCCCCGGCATACAGAGGATGTCGTTCAGCTCGTCAAGTATGCTGCCGACAACTCTATTCCGCTCTTTCCACGCGGTGCAGGAACAGGCTTGGCTGGCCAAGCTCTAGGACCGGGATTGATCATCGACTTTTCGCGATTCATGCGACGCCTGATACACCTGGATGTAGAAAATCAATTAGTCCGAGTTCAGCCGGGAATGGTTCTGGCGGATTTGAACCGTATGCTGGCCAACGAAGGACTACTGTTTGGCCCGGATCCTGCCACGCGATCGGTGACGACGATGGGAAGCGTTATCGCCGTAGATACTTCGGGAAGCCACTGGCCACGGTACGGAAGTGCTGGCAGCGTTGTCGAATCGTTAGGCGTCGTGTTACCGAATGGCGAACTAACGCGACTTGAACGCCATTCCTGGAAAGATCCTTTTCAACCAACCGATACCGTCGGAAAACTTGCGAATGAAATTGGCCAATTGCTCTACGCAAATGCCGATGTTATTGCCAAGACGCCGTGGCGCGGCGTTGCGCGTGGTTGCGGTTACCGCCTTGAATCGGCAATCGAAGGGGACATGGTCAATTTGGCCAAACTGCAAGCGGGTGCGGAAGGTACGTTGGCAATCATCACCGAAGCGACCGTGCGGTTGGAACGTATCCCGGTTGCACGGGGCGTCGTATTGCTGTTTTTTGATCGACTGGAAACAGCGGCAAGGGCTGCGGTCGAAGCTCAGAAAGATGATGTCGCAGCTTGTGACCTGATGGATCGTCGATTGCTTGAAATAGCTCGCGAAACCGACGCGCGATACGATCATATATTGCCGAGAGGCGCTGAGGCAATGTTGCTGATCGAACAGCAAGGTGATGAAATCGCTGACGTTCGTAACCGACTGATGTCGCTGATCAACAAGATTCAGCGTCGCGCGCCTTCAAGTGGGTCGTCTCGCATTACCTTTGATGCTCAAGAGCGCGCGCTTTATTGGACGCTTTGCCGAAAAGTCGTGCCGCGATTGTACAGGCTGAAGGGGTCCTCGCGGCCTTTACCATTTGTCGACGACATTGCAGTTGCCCCGGTTCGATTGCCAGACTTCTTGGTCGAAATTCAGAATATCCTCAAAGCCGAGCGGGTGACAGCAACTTTGTTCGCCCACGCATCCCATGGTCAAATCCACATTCGGCCCTTCTTGGATCTGGCTAATGAAGACGATGTTGCCAAGATGCAGCGATTATCGGATCGACTCTACGAAAAAGTCATCGAATTTAACGGCGTCATTGCCGGTGAACATGCGGTCGGGATAAGCCGAAGCTGGTTTGCCCGTCAGCAGCTCGGCGATCGCTATCCCATTTGTCGTCGCATCAAGGAACTGTTTGATCCAAAAGGCATTCTCAATCCCGGCAAACTGGTGACCGATGCGCCTCAAAGGGTAAACGAAAACCTTAGGCCCAGTGAGGATCAGCTTCGGTTAGTGAGATCTACAGGCAATCGGCCAGCAGAGAGCGCTACGAATGGAGAGGTCGCTTCGAACGATTCGGTTCAAGTTGCTTCGGCGAATGGTGAAGCTGACGAAGATGCTGCATCGCCCGCACGTGTGACTTTTCTACCGATTCTAAAATGGGAAGAAGCGAACGATATCAGTCAAGTTGCTCGTAGTTGCAACGGTTGCGGTCGATGCCGTACAACAAATCCAGGCGAACGAATGTGTCCCATGTTTCGGATCGGCTTCGGCGAAGAAGCTTCTCCTCGGAGCAAATCGAATGCGATGCGAGGATTGTTGTCGGGACAGTTGCCAGCCGCGTCCATTTCGAGCGACGAAATGAAGAAGCTCGCCGACCTGTGCTTCCAATGTCACCAGTGTCGACTCGAATGCCCTGCAAGTGTCGATATTCCGAAGCTCGTGACGGAAATCAAAGCACAGTATGTCGCAACGCAGGGCTTGGAATGGAATGAGCTGATTCTCACTCGTTTGGACTTGCTCGCATCCATGGCCAGCCGCTTTCCAAAGCTTGCAAACTGGGGACTCGAAAATCAGCAAGTGCGCTGGTTGCTCGAAAAAGTTACGGGAATTGCTCAAGGTCGACGATTGCCGGCAATTGCCACGCAACCATTTCATCGTTGGGCCTCGCGTAAGCGATTGAATCGACCGAAGCGTTCGGGCGGCAAGAAAGTTCTGTTCTTTGTGGATCAGTACGCCAGTTGGCACAACCCGATGCTCGGCCAGGCATTGGTCTATGTCCTTAAGCACCAGAAGATTGACGTTTTTGTACCATCGTATCCTACGATTTCCTGGATGAGCAAAATTGCAATGGGCGACGTTGTTCGGGCACGAAAACTCATTCAGCCGATGATTAAAAAACTCGCTGAATCCGTTCGCCAAGGATACGAGATCGTCACAACCGAGCCGTCGGCTGCACTCGCGTTGCAACATGAATACTTGCAGTTGTTTGACGATGAAGATGCAAAATTGGTTTCCAAACATACGTGGGAAGCCGGGCGATATTTGCTCAACTTGCACAACGCAAACGAATTGGAATTGAATTTTTCACCACAGACAATTTCCGTACTCTACCACCAACCGTGCCACCTTCGCGCCATCGATCCCGAGCAACCAGGCTTACAACTCTTGAAACTCATTCCCGGCATCAACGTGCAGTCCGCCGACGCGGGCTGTAGCGGAATGGCCGGAACTTATGGTTTGAGGCGGGAAAATTACCGGACAAGTTTACGAATCGGGTGGGGGCTCGTTAGCAAGCTTCAACAAACGTCGGCTCAAATCGGCAGCACTGAATGCACTGCCTGCAAATTGCAAATGGAACAAGGAGTTGATAAACCAACGATTCATCCAATCGCCATATTAGCGTACGCCTACGGATTGTTGCCCGAAGTCGGCAATTGGATTCAACGACGCAATGAAGGACTAACCGTCTTGTAATTTTCCACAGAATCTTCGTCGTTTCGCGTTGGCCGAACGAAGTAAGTCGCTTACGTCAAAACACGAGGCATTTTCCATCGAGACAATTTCGTTTTTTTCTTTTTACTGGATTTCGAATACTGCCGAAAACTATGAAAGTGAGAATTCTACTTTTTGCCGCAGCCCAAGATATCGCTCAAAATTCCAGCATTGAATTGGATGTCGGCACCGATCCCACCGTCAGTGAGTTGCGAAAATTAGTTGGAGACACCTACCCTGCCCTGCGGGCTCTTTTGGGAAGTAGTCGATTCGCGATCGATCGCGAGTTTGTTTCGGATGATACAATAGTAAGCAGCCACAGCGAAATTGCGATGATTCCACCGGTGAGCGGCGGATGAATCGCATCGATGTTCGTCTGGAGTAGGTTGCGCGAGTCGTTCTGGAAACAAAATTGTCAGCTTGTCCAGAGTGGCGGAAAAGCATAACAGGGTTGGAATTCTCAATTTGGCTGATGCATGATAGAACTGACAAGTACGGAAATCGACACACAGCGTATACTTGATGATGCGTATCGCGCGGACTGCGGAGCGGTTGTACTTTTTTTGGGGACAACGCGACAATGGACCAAGGATCGCGAGACCGATCATCTAGTTTATGATGCCTATCAGGCTATGGCAGTTAGTAAACTAGAGGAACTCAAGCGAGCGGCCATTGATCGTTGGCCCGTCAAACATGTAGCGATTGTTCACCGTTTGGGTCGAGTAGATATTGGAAAAGCCAGTGTTGCCGTTGTCGTCGCGAGTCCTCACCGAGAGGCCGCATTTGAAGCGGCAAAGTGGCTTATCGACGAATTGAAACGTCAAGTTCCTATTTGGAAACAAGAGCATTGGACCAGTCAAGCACCCAGTTGGATTCATCCCCCGTCAAGTCCGGGAAATCCGACTTCAAATCCACCGACATAACACCGGCAAGCCGCAGTTTTTCGCAGACCGAAAACTCGTCGCACGACCGATTAATCGATCGGTTCGGTCGTGTTCATCGAGCGTTGCGGATTAGTGTGACCGATCGTTGCAACATCCGTTGTCAGTACTGTATGCCGGCGACGAATGTTTCCTTTATGCCCACGTCGAACTTATTGAGCTTTGATCAAATTCGGCGTGTCGTAAATGCGTTGGCTCCGCTTGGCATAACAAAAATTCGACTCACGGGTGGCGAACCACTTGTGAGGAATAACTTGCATGAATTAGTGGCGGACTTGAAAGCGATTGATGCGATTCGGGAAATAGCGCTGACCACTAACGGAATGTTCCTGGAACAACAGGCGTTGCAACTCGCTCAAGCTGGGTTGACGCGAGTCAATATTTCGATCGATACGCTATCCGAAGAAGTGTTCAAGGAACTTTCCCGTCGCTCCGGATTGGACAGCGTGCTTCGAGGCATCCAAGCCGCCTTGGACGTTGGCCTCAATGTCCGACTGAATACCGTGGTTCTGCGGCGGGTAAATTTGGACGATGTCGTTCCCCTGGCCAAGTTCGCCCGAGAAAGACGGCTTCCATTGCGATTCATCGAGTTCATGCCTCTCGACGCAGATCGTCGATGGAGCTTGGATCAAATGATTTCGGGAAAAGAAATTCGTGAGATTATTGCGCAGGCTATTTTACCTCTCATTGAATGCGAACGAAGCGAACCAAGTCAACCAGCCAGCGATTATCGCTATGCAGACGGCAATGGAACCGTAGGTTTTATCGATTCCGTCTCTGAACCGTTCTGCAATGCATGCGACAGGCTTCGTTTGACGGCGGATGGCAAATTGCGAAATTGTCTTTTTGGGAAAGAAGAATGGGACCTTCGACCTAGCTTGGTTAACAACGCCCCAGATAGTGTGATCGTTCAGTTGGCGAAACAATGTGTTCAAAAGAAGTTTGCCGCGCATGGCATTTCCGAAATTGACTTCAAACCACCTGATCGCGCCATGTATCAGATCGGCGGTTGATTGTTTTCGAATCAGAACATAGTTTGCTAAGAGTAATACTCGTCCACAGTTACCGGACATCAACAAATTGGAAATTGGACGCGAGTAAACTGCGTGGGAGAGTGAATGACAACTGAGAACGCTAAAGGCGATCGAGTTTATTTGGATCATGCCGCGACCGGTTGGCCCAAACCACCGGGAGTTTTGCAGGCCGCTATCGATTATCAAACGAATTGCGGAGTATCCGTTGGCCGCGGTGTGTATCAAAGTAGTCAATTCGCATCGCGAATATTATTATCGGCACGACAACGGATCGCGAATTTAATCGGAGCTGAAAGTACCGACGAAATCGCGTTCACCGCCAATGGAACTCAAGCTTTGGTAGCTGGTCTATACGGTGTGCTTGGCCCGAACGATCATGTTGTGACAAGTCGTGCGGAACACAACAGCGTATTGCGGCCGCTTGCTTGTCTTGCAAAGAATCGCAAAATCGAATGGACGGCGGCGGGTTGTGACCATCAAGGAATCGTCGATCTCGAGGAATTGAAAAACGCGTGCAACGCGACAACCCGATTGATCGTATTAACGCACGCTTCGAACGTTACAGGTGCGATTCAACCTATCGAAGAAGTCGCGAGGTTTGCAGCGCAAAGAGGAATCTGTTTCTTTGTGGATGCAGCTCAAACTGTCGGATACTGCCCGATCAACGTTCGGGAAATGGGAATCGACATGCTGGCATTTCCAGGACACAAAGGGGCGTGTGGGATGCACGGCACAGGCGTACTTTATTTGAATCAAAAGCTGGCAGCCAAATTCGAATCTCCTTGGATCGGTGGCACGGGAACGGATAGCAGTCGTTTAGAGGGGCCCTTTGGATGGCAAGAGGCTGTGGAATCCGGGAATTTGAATATGCCAGCGATTGCATCACTCGAGTCCGGGGTTTCGTGGGTCCAATCTGGGTTTGATGAGCATCGCGTTCGGATGGAAGACCAGAAAGAACGCGTTCAAGCGATGTTGCACGTGTCGCGCATTTTCGAGGTAATCGGCCCCAGTCAACTCGCAAATCGAGTACCGGTTTTCAGTGTGACGTGTAAATCGCTCGCACCGCAAGAATTAGCGTCGATATTTGACAGTAGTTTTGGAATCGAAGTGCGTGCTGGGCTTCACTGCGCGGGATTGATCCATGATAATCTCGGCACAAGTGCAACCGGTGGTACTGTGCGAATTAGTTTGGGCCACACGAGTACAACAAAGGATATTGATCGCCTTGAAGCAGCGATTCAGTCCTTGGAACAACATTTCTGATTGACACCGAATTTCTGCTCGACAACGACAAAAGCGGGAGGGACCCTTGGCCACAAACAAAGAAGAACCTTGGTATGCCGAAGGACTAGCTTTCAAATGCACGCAGTGTGGCGACTGCTGTGGAGGAGCTCCCGGCTATGTTTGGGTCAACAAGGAAGAGATTGCTGCACTGGCCCAGTCGATGGAAATGGGTGACAACATCGAAGGATTTGAGGAAAAATTTGTTCGCCGCGTCGGCGTCCGAAAGAGCCTCGTAGAATATCCCGACGGCGATTGCATTTTCTTGGATACCACGACGCGCAAGTGTCTCGTTTATAAAGCTAGGCCAATTCAATGCCGCACTTGGCCTTTTTGGGATTCCAACCTAAGATCACCTAAGAAGTGGGAAGAAGCAGCTGCGGCTTGTCCCGGATGCAACAAGGGCAAAGTTTATTCCTTTGACGTTATCGAAACTCGCCGTAAAGAAAAAAGCGTCTGACGCTTTCGAACGGATGTATCCCATTTGCTAGCATTCGACCGGATGCGATGTTTGTCAATTTCAGTCAGTGCAGCGCATTTGCTGAAAGGGACGTGTCTTTACTTGTCGCCCTGTTTTGACGTAACATGCTGTCGCTTGCTGGCATTAATTTTTGAAGAAGCTTGATAAGTTGAGGTCTGCATATGAACGGGCTTGGTTTGCTGATCGCCGTTGTAGCATTTGCGCAAGTGCCTGGTGCGTCACCTGCTCCCACTGGTTCGCCCAACATTCAATTCGGTTGGAACCTGGAAGCGGACAATAAGTTTGCGTACATCCTGCACGTGCCACCTGCAGCAATAGAAACGATGCTGACATCGGGCGACGAACTTGAGAGCAATATGCCCGTCGAGTTGGTCGGACTAGTCAGTCGCGTGGTTGTCAAAATTAGCGAAGTACCACCCGTGCGATCCCATACCTTGGCTCAACTTGGTGATCTTCAAAAACAAGCCGCAAGAGAACGTCAGTCGCGATTGCCTGGAAACGCATTAGCAACCCTGGCTGGCAAGACCGAAGACAAGTTTGTTGAGATCGATCGAAACCGAGAAGCCGACTCTACCACGAATACGGCCCCCAACACCATTTCTCCGCCACCCTTTCAATCTCCTGTGACTGCACAGCCGCCCGTGGGGGTTGCAAATCCGTTTGGGCCACGAACAGGAATTTCAGATAGTTTAACCGATCGAAACCGCCAATTACCAACGGACCCCAGTGCGCTACCTCCGTCGTCGAATACCCCTTCGTCATTTGCAAACTCAAATGATTTTTCAGGAAGTTCCCTTGCGGTTGGAGGGAATGCAACCAGTGCGCAGCAGCCGGTAGTGACCAGCGGCGGTTTGCCTCCTTCTGCACGAAATCCTGGATTCCCAAATAATCCTGGGTTTCCAACTACCGCAGCAAATAATTCTGGTTTGTCTGGTTCTCCTGCACTGAACAATACTTTCCCCGCAAGTGGTCAGATCGATTCGATGCGCGACGATCGTAACAGTTTCAATAACCCGATCAACAATGCTGGAGCAATCCCTCGCTCGGGATCTTCATTTGATCAAGGGTTTCCAACCGCTTCGAACCAAAATCCGTCCACGGCAAACGATCTGCGATTGGCAGACAACCGAGTCAGTATTCCAAATGCTCCTGGCAGTTTGACGACACCCGCATTACAACAGAGTGCACAAACACAATCATCGCCAGGGGATAGTTTGCCCAATCGTTCAGCCGGTACCGGAGTAACAACGGCGCCTCAGCGCGACAAACTCCTACCGATATTGTTCATGCTCTCGTTTGTAGCCAATGTCTACATGGCGATCCTCATGTCCAAATTGGTAGGTCGATACCGAACCCTTTTATCCTCTGTTCGAAGCAGCATGGCAGGATATGGTGATTCGTTGACGGCTTAGTGACAAGACAAGTAAATATTTAGCGAACGTCAATTGATTGCGACGTTGCGAAGTGCCGAAAAACGAACGTAATTGAAGTGGCGGTATAGCTCACTTGTCTCGAGAAGCTGCGTGTGTTTCCCGTTCGCAATAATTTTGTGATCGTGAACGACAATCACTAAATCGGAGTCTCGCAACGTCGACATTCGATTCGGAACAACGACGACAAGCATGCCTTGCGCCGTCAAGTTCCTCAATGCGGATAACGTTTCCGTTTCAACCGCCAGCTTGACGCGTGCTTTGGGCTCCTCCGCAACGACAATCGAAGGCTGGCGTACCATGGCTCGAGCAATCCCAAGTCGAAATAAATAATCCGCTTGCAGGCGACCATCATGGGGAGTCACCATCGTCGATAATCCGTCCGACATTTCTTGGATGGCATCATGCACAAAAGCCTGTCGCACTGCATCGCTCAACGGCATGATCGTGTGTGATTGGGTTCCGGATCGCAAATTCTCTTCAATGGAACCGGCCACGATGGGCCCGTCATCCGCAATCCAAATGCACTGTTGTTGCAAGGAGTTCAGATCAATATCGGTCGATAGGCAATCGTCAAACACAAGCCGACCGCTAGCGGGACGTCCAAAACCCAACAACAACTCGGCAAAAGCGCGAGCTTGAAGATGGTCGCTTGATACCACCGAAACCAATTGGCCGGGACGCATGCGAATCGAAATATCTTCGAGTAATTTCTTTCCGGTGCTGTCTCGCAAAGTGATATGATCGAGCGTGACATGTTGCGACAATCGCGGCATTTTAATTGTCTTTTCGGTGGGGATCGTCGGGATCGGCTGTTCGAGAAACTTGAGGACTGTTTCCGCGCCCAAACGAGCATCCAAGATGTTTTTTCGCAAACGTATCAATCGAATAGCCGATGCCGCAGCCACCAGTTGTGTAGCGAACAAAACGAGGCCCGAAGCCAAAGAAAAATGACGTTGTGTATCGACAATTTGGATGGCAAGCACGAAAACAAATAAACAAATTGCCAATCCCGTCGCTACGGTCATCAAGGGAGTTTTCCAAAGTCCATGCAATGCCCTGGATTGTGCGGCTTCGCGATAACTCCTCAAGTCACTTTCCAGGGAACTGTCAAACGCATCTGCCGAATGCACAGTCGCTAAGAGCGGTCCTGTCTCGCAAAGTTCGAGCAAGTGATCTTCGAACAGTTTGATTCGTTCGCGTAGAACGGGCAGCCGACTGCGGCCTCGCTTTTCCAGCCAATCGTAGAGTCGATACAAAAGCCCAAGGATTGTAAGTCCCAATATTGTCAAGACTGGATCGATCAATAGCGAGAGCCCAACGCAACACACGATTTGAATAATGTGGCGTGGGATACTTCGAAACAATCGCATGTACCCGTCAGCAAGGAGTGGGAACTGCTCTTGGATGGCAACCCGCAAAGCAGCCTGTTGGCCCGAGACGCTTTGAACCACCGCCAACTCTTGGCTCTTGCGAGACAATTCGCGGTAAAGCTGCGTAATCGCCAGAACCGAGTGCATCGTCGCCGCTCGATATAAAAACCACAAAAACAAAGCCATCAGCGAAACGACCAGGAGCATCGCTCCGATGAGGACAACCGCACCGCGCAAAGGGCTTTGGTCAGCACCTATCAACGAACTGGATACCGACAACCATGGCCCAAGCTGCAGTCGTGGCTGCACATTTGCATTCTGGGCCTGGATGAGTAATTCGAGAGTAAAACCTGCCAGGCAAAGGAAGAACGGTAGCAAGATACCAATCAACCCACCTACGATCCAATTCTCCAATGTCCCGTTAATGCGAAGTACGCTTGCCAAGCGAGCGAGCGAAGTTTGATTCACAGTTGATACTCCCATGATGCCGATTCAATTCAATGCGGCCACACATCGCGGATATTGTGGCGAGGTTGCAACCGCAAATTGAAATGTCTTAATTGTTTTCGCGAATTGATTACTCGCGAGGATTGATTGTCAGGTTCTTGTGAAACGCGATTGGCAGCCGAGGCAATTGTAATTCGCGGCCATCATCAAAAGTGAGCGGTTTCAGCTTGTTGATGCAACACCTGTATGCACTTGTTACATCTTAATTGATGCATTCAGTTTAATTGAAGTCGTTGTTCTTGGGTGGGAATCGATTATTTAGCCAAGCATCACTGCTTTTTGACAGATTCAAATGACTGGGACTTGGTCACGAAAAGACGTCCGAAAAGGCTTTTGGTCAAATAAGGGCGGCATTGAAAAGGATCGTCGCAGCCCAAGGAAGTTGCTGCCTTTTCAAGCAACGACGCGTTCAGGTTACACGATCATTGAAACCGCCATTTCAAACTTCCGAAACGCGGATTTTGCGGATATCCAGTCTAACCAACAGAATTAGGCAGATGACAAATTCTGACTTTTAGACGGGGCTGTCACATTTGTTACTTACGCCAAATCCCGATCTTCGAACAGCAGCAAGCCCAGCAAAATAAAGATCACAGAGTAGAGAACTCCATAAATCAGTGTACCTGACAAGTACGAAATCGGGATTGGGTTTCCCGAATCGATCGCAGCTTGCATCGAGAAATGTTCCAAGTTCGGTACGATCACCGCAATCAGTTGACCCACGAATTGAATAATCGCAAAACCGCTTTCCGAACTGGCAACGATGGATTCGGTTAAGTGACCGATCAAGTAGATTGCAAAGCAGATCGCGAAGTTTGCAAGTTGTGGGACTCGCGTTGCGATAGCCACGCTGAACGCGCTCAAGGCACCAGCTTGAACGAGTGCCATGGCCAATCCTGGAAGTGTGCTCATGACTTCCATATGACAAATCTGCCACATCGGCGTTTCTTGAGAAGCTTCACGAGCGTCATACAGCGGTTTGTAGGCGACGGCGAGAATCAAGCATGCCCCTAAGATGACAAACATGAGCAACAAAATCCAAAACACACCGACCATTTTCCCGATGATAAACTCAGTACGCGAAACTGGCTTACTGAGGACCGTCAAAGCTGTTCGGCCTTCGATTTCTTCGCTAACCGAACTACTGGCGGACCATATTCCCTGGATCATGCTAAGCACGAGAATCACCGTGATCCCGCAGTCCTTGAGCAATTTAATATCTTCGCCAAAGGTGTTGAATGGCATAAAAACGAACAGGCCAATCGAACAGAGACCCAGGAGCATGAGAACGAAAAACAGCGGTTGTGAAACTTCGCTCTTTGCAGATGCCAACGCGATCGCCGACGCTCGAGGCGAAATTCCTTCCACAACAATGTAAAAAAGCCCGAAACAAACCACCGTGATCGCAGCGAATAGAATGGTGATCACCTGAGGAACAGGTGGTAGGGTCCGCCACGTTATCGTTACCGTGGCGGGATCTATTTCGTAGTTTTGAATGTACAGTCCTGCTCCTTCTAAGACTGGTAGCGGCGGAGGAATAACGCCTTGACGACGCCAGGACAGAGGTGTGTTCGCTTCGACGCGGACGGGCTTCATGGAGAATGAACCGGGGTTGGCAGCGTCAGCAAGTAAGATATTGCGGTCGCTCTTGATCTCGACTTCAACCAATCGAGGCGAGTCGTAATTGATGTCGATCTTTTCTAGTGACGCGTTTTCGTTCGACAGATCGATCCCTGCAACCGTTACCGTCTGCGAGCGTTGGCCCGTCGAAAATAATTGTTTCAAACTCGCCAACGTTTCGACGGGTTGGTTAACAATCGCCGAACACATCACTCCTGTGATCGAGATCACAATCAGCGAAAGCAACAAGAACGCACCAATCCCTTCAAAGAACAACGATCGAGCTTCGCCAAACAATCGTCGGTTCGGGCAGAAAATCAGCGCCCATGAGACGAGAGCGGACAATATCCAAAGTGCTGTGGAAATCAACGCCCATTCCGAAGTCGAGTTTTCGGTTGGCTCAACTGGGAAAAACGACCGAGCCCACCAAGCCATCAGTCCACCCAGGACAATGGAAATTGCGAATGCCGCACCGTGTGCTGGCCACCCACTCCGTCGGAATTGCTCCAAAGGCGCAATTCTGGAAAGTAACCAAAGAATTCCTAGAACTGCGGCAAATGCGACCAATCCTGCTCCAACGCCCATCCCAACAAGCCAGATGGGGGTCAGCCAAGTTGTCATCCAGAATTCAGTAGCCGCCAAAGGTAGTGGAAGATTCAGCATGTTTTGGAAGTAAAAATGAGGTTAATAAAAGGGCGGCATGGGTTTGATGAACGATACGAAACAAAGACTTTTGAGGTTCAACAGTACGTCTCCCTCAACAAATAATTGCCTTCCAGCTCCCTCAGGGAACTCGAAGACAACCAAATTGCTGAGCGACCATTAGCCCGTGTTTTTCGTATTATCCAGCATATTCGAGAGTTTCCAAGGCTGGTAGTCTTTTTAGAGCAAACACCCGTATTCACAGTTGTTTCGAGCCAAAACCCCGGATTGGTCGTGGCATTTGCGCTGGGTTTCCGGCCTCTGTCTCGAAACTCGGCTATTTGTCGGGGGCATGCGGAGGTGGAAATTGTAAATCTGGTCGTCGGTTTTGAAGTGACTTCCCTCGACAGAATTCTGCCCAGCAAATTGCAATCGCGGGCAAGTACACTTTGCCTGCCATTCTTCACCCCGATTCGCCAAAACCCCCAATTGATCTTGACCGAAGTGGCTAAATCCAACTACGGTCCCCGTGTAAGCGTGGCGGGGGTGCCATTGCTCATAAACAGTTTGTCCAAGGACTGGGCCACATGATCCGTCACGTTGTCATTTTCGCTTGCTTATTTTCAAGTTTCGTCCTGCCGAATATGGCTTTCGGACAGGACATCCCGATCAGCTCGTCAGAACCCGTCTACTGCTTATTGAAAAATGGCAATGTACTTCATGGGAAACTCGATCAATCGGGTGATAAAGTCACCGTTGAAATGGACTCGACTGCCAAGGCTGTGATTCGCGCCAGTGAAATTGAATTTGTCGGGCAGCGACTCCGCCAGCTTTATGACTTTCAGAAAAACAAGAACTTGCGTTGGGATGTCGGTGAACATTTGCATATGGCAAATTGGTGCATTCGCAATGACTTGCTCTTGGAAGCTGAAGAACATTTTCTGTATTTGCGAAGGGCAATCGGCGACCAGCAAACGTTTAAACAACTTGAGCAGCAATATCGCCAAGCGTTGTTGAACTCACCCGAAGTCCGGTCGGCTGCCGGTCTTTCGAACTCGAAGTCAGTTCCTAAGAAAAACACAGAGCAACCCGTCACCACCGCAGCTGCGGAAATCGCGTTTGATTCCATGAACTTGTCTGCCACGGCAGTCGGCGAATTTCGAAGCGCGATTTTGCCGGTGCTCCAAATGCGTTGTGGTCAAGCTGCATGTCATGGAGAATATACCAAGACAAAGCTGCGATTGTTCTCCGTTAGTCGACGGTCGAACTCGTCGTCGGATCGCGCACTCGAATCGTCACTTCAGTACATCAATCCCGATGCACCCCAGCAAAGCAAACTAATTCAGATGGCTATTTCGCCTCACGGACTTCAGACAGTTCGTGGCTTTGATCCAACCAATCAAAGTGATCGTCAGTTTTTAGAACGGCTTCAAGTTTGGATTGGAGCAACTAAAAATGCTCAATATCAGAATCTGAACAATCCATCGAATACTGCGAAATCTTCCAACGCATCCAACGCATCCAACGCCGGATATTTTCCTTGGCAAGAGAAAATGGCTCAACTCAAAGTCATGCAGGAAGTGAATGGTCAACCTGCCGTCGCTGCAGGGAATGCGGGAGCGGGGAATGCTGCATTGGACGCAGGCGTCAACCTCTCGAAAGACGACATCAGTGCGTTAGAAGCAGAAATTGAGCGTCTCGAAGCAATGGAACGTGGTCAAGTCAGCAAGACCGATCCATTCGATCCTGCTCAGTTTAATGGACAGTTAAAACCGCCCAGTCCGCCTCGAGGCCAATGAGCCCGCAATGAGTTTTGGAGCAATAAGACAAATTGATCCACGAAATACACCAATCTTCAGTGGCGTAGCCAATCGCGAAAAGTCGACTAAAATTTGGCCTTCGAGCAATTTGCAGCAAGAGGCCCTCATTAGATTGCCAAACCAACAATTGACCTTTGCGACTTGTCGCTTGCTGAACGCAAATTTTTGTGTTCAGTTTTTTTATTGGATGTCGAGTTGCCTTTTTTGAACTTGGTTTGGCCAGTCTCGACGTAGTGAGATGTTCAACGAATCTTTTTGATTAATCATTTACAGTTGGAACCTTTGTCATGATGCGATCCCACACCTGTGGTGAACTTCGAGTTGAAAATGTTGGCCAGCAGGTCACGCTGTGCGGTTGGATCGACAAGACCCGCGATCACGGCGGCGCCATTTTCATTGACTTGCGAGATCGATACGGCAAAACGCAAGTCGTCGTGGCTCCTGAAAGCGGCACCGATGCGTTCGATGTGGCCCAAAAACTTCGCGGCGAGGATGTGGTCAAGATCACTGGCACCGTCGAGCATCGGCTTCAAGGCAAGACCAACGAAAAACTGGTCACGGGAGATATCGAACTTAGAGCAAATAAAGTGGAACTACTGAATCGATCGCAAACGCCACCGTTCTTTCCTAATCAAGATGAATTGCCAGGCGAAGATTTGCGTCTCAAGTATCGGTATATCGATCTGCGAAGAGAGCAGATGCAACGCAGCATGATCTTGCGAAGCCAAATCATCAAAGCGATGCGAGATTACTTCGAAGAGAATCGTTTTATCGACGTGGAAACTCCTATCTTGGGTCGCAGCACTCCCGAAGGTGCTCGCGACTATTTAGTTCCCAGTCGCGTGCATCGCAGTCACTTTTTTGCATTGCCGCAATCACCACAACTGTATAAACAGATTCTGATGGTTGCAGGGTTCGATCGCTACGTCCAAGTCGCGCGATGTTTTCGAGACGAGGATTTACGCGCTGATCGCCAACCCGAGTTCACCCAGTTAGACGTTGAAATGAGTTTTATCGATGCCGAAGACATCATCGGGATGATCGATGGTTTAATGGCCATTCTGGCCAAGCAGTTCTTGAATATCGAACTCAAGTTACCGCTTCCCCGAATGACCTATGACGACGCGATGCGCCGGTTCGGCCACGATGCGCCGGACCTTCGTTTTGGAATGGAGATTGTCGATCTCACATCGATTGCCTACGAGACGACTTTTCGCGTGTTCCGCTCAACGGCCGATGCGGGCGGGCATGTGCGTGGCATAAAAGTTGATGCTCGTGCCGAAGAATTTTCGCGCAAAAGAATTGACGAACTAACCGAATGGGTGCAACGCGAGTATGGTGCGAAAGGTCTTGCGTGGTTCCGTTGCGAAGCCGATGGCAGTCTTTGGTCGCCAATCAGCAAGAACATCGAGCCCCCGCTGCTAGAAAAAATCAAAGCCGAATTCCAAGCCAAGCCGGGTGACTTGATGTTGGTTTTGGCAGATACCTGGGCAGTTACGTGCAAGGGCCTGAATGGATTGCGACGTCGGCTCGGCGCGGAACTACGATTGTATGAGCCGGGTGCAATGAACTTTTCATGGATCGTGGAATTCCCAATGTTCGACTGGGATGCCGAAGAAAACCGATGGGTTGCCATGCACCATCCCTTTACGGCTCCTCGCGATCAAGATTTGGCAATGCTGAGCGAGAATCCTGCAGCTTGTCGCGCCAAGGCGTACGATTTAGTGGTCAACGGTTACGAAGCGGGTGGTGGTACCATTCGTATTCATGACAGCGGAACCCAGCAGCAAGTATTCGACTTGTTAGGAATTACCGCAGATCTTGCCAAGGATCGTTTTGGATTCTTGCTCGATGCGCTGCAATTTGGTGCGCCACCGCACGGAGGGATTGCGCTGGGGATCGACCGCGTCGTTATGTTGTTCGGCGGCTTCGACAATATTCGCGATGTGATCGCTTTCCCAAAAACGCAGCGAGCTATGGACATGATGACCGAAGCACCAGGAACCGTCGAGCAAAAGCAGCTTCGCGAACTGCATATCGCATTGGCAAATCCTCAACAGTAATTCTGATGCCACGTCCTGAACGCGGATTCCTGCTGAAACGAAAGCTGACTAGAGTCAGCGGGTATCGGAGTTGGAGGTTACCGCGAATACTTGCTGCGTCTGGCTATTCACGATGCGAAATAACACGCACACGATTGCGAGGCTTACGAAGTATCCGGTGTCGAGCGATAGCGAGTGAACCAAGCTGGAAAATTCGAAGGGATCCTGATTCGCCCAAATTTGGCTTCGCCAAACAGATTGCATCAATGTCGCCTGATAAAACGTCGTAGCAACGAAAGCCAAGAGAATGGCGATAAATGCCCATAGCTGGATTCTTCTTTGTGAATTCAGCAGCAATGCGGTAATGAATGGCGGAAGAACGATGAACGGAAGCAGCTTTTGAGAAAACAATCGAATCCCGTTGGGATAGATCGATTGATTTGGATTGTCATCTGTTGGCCACGAAGCCCGAAAAACAGTAATGAGGATCGCCGCTGCCGTTGTCGCAAAAAATAACCTGCGAGTTGTAAACTGAAATCCACCTGCATCAAGTTCATCGGCCGTTGGTTTGGCAATCCATTCGTGCATCGGAACTGTCCAGCGACGAGTCAATACGAATATCGCGTGAAACGTGAAGAAGCCAACTAATGCAATCCCATACGCGACCACGACGTATTCTGTGGACATCCCCAAACCATTGCTGTGGAAATAAAACTTGCAGCCAATTACAAAGCAGCACGTCGCGCAGTAGGTCAAGAACATCCCTATGCATAATTTATACAGATGCATGCATCGCAGTTGCGATACAAACATCGCGATAAGTGGAATCTCAGACAAGATCACGCCGATCCAAAATGGCGAAGCTGTATATGCAGTTACGATCACGTTGAGCACCAGAAAAAACACAACCAGCACGGTTTGCAACGAGATTGTTTTGTCGCGCTGTGTGCTCATACACTTGTCGGCCTACTCGTAAGGCCACACGCCTCGCGTCCAAAGACCACCATCGACAAAGAGAGTTTGTCCTGTAATGAAGGGCGACTGCGGGCTGGCAAGGTAGGAGACGGCGCTGGCAACGTCTTCAATAGTGCCGCAACGCGCCAGAGGTGTGACCCCCGACCATGTTTCGGCGTAACCAGGGCTTTCGCGGCGCGTACGTTCATTTTCAATGGCCCCCGGTGCAACGCAGTTCACGCGAATTCCGTGTTTGCCAAGTTCAATTGCTGCCACTCGCGTCACCATTTCGATCCCGCCCTTGCTCGCACAATAATCGACCAAGTTCGGGAAAGGGACTCGATTGGCACCGCTGCCGATGTTGATAATGCTCCCGGAGCCATTCAAAATCATCAAGCGAGCGGCCTGCTGAGAACAAAGGAACGTGCCCTTCAAATTCGTTTTAATCGTTCGATCCCAATCTTCTTCGGATAATTCGAGGAAGCTCGACCAAGTTTGAATTCCCGCGTTGTTGACCAGAACGCTCAAGGAAATATCTCGGTCCATGAATTCTCGAAACATCGCCGTCACTTCGGATGAAACGCCAACATCCGCATCAAAGGACCAACCGTCGGCGCCGAAATCTTGAATACTTTGAAGGGTTTCTTCGGCAAGTTCCGGTTGTCGGAAGTGATTTACAACTATATTGAATCCATCCTTTGCCAAACGAATTGCGATTCCTTGCCCAATTCCGGAACTCGCACCGGTAACTAAAGCCCATGGACGATTCACTGCAGATACTTCCTTTTCCAATGTTTTTGTAAAATGAATGACTGAGTTTATCAGGAATCCAACAAGTACGTTGACACTTTGTATTGGTTCCGATCAATATACACATTGACAAAGTGTACTTTTTCCGCTGTGCGTAAATCGGTTCCCCTTAGGAGCGAAACATGGACAAACCCATGCGAGACTTTACAGACCTTCTGCTTTCGAGGGGGATTATTGGGGTTGAACAGCTTAGAGAGGCTGTTTCTCTCTCCAAAACCGATAATCGATCTGTCGGAGATAGTCTCGTCGCCTTGCATTACGCATCGCCCGAAGAAGTAACGCGGGCTTTGGCAGAATTCCACAAATTCGAATATGTCGACTTACAGTCCTTTCGGATTCCCGACACGGTAATTCAGCTTGTTCCTGAATCTGTAGCCCGTGAAAATCAGATTATTCCGGTCGACGAAGACGTCGACACGATCAAGGTGCTGGTTTCGGATCCGTTCGATATTGAGACGATTGAAAAGCTTCGATTCATTCTCAACCGTAAAGTTGAAACGGCACTTGCTCCTAAGGAACACATTCAAGAAGCCATCAACCGCTATTATGGTCAGGTCGAAGGCGAGTCCGCTGACTCGATGTTGCAGGAGTTCACCGACACCCAAATCGACTTTACTGAGACCGAAGAAGATCACGCGACCTCAGATGAGGGGATGGATGCGGATTCCGCTCCCGTCGTCAAATTGGTCCATCTCATGATTCAAGAAGCCGTTCAGTTGCGGGCTTCCGATATTCACGTGGAGCCGTTCGAGGATCGGGTCCGAATCCGGTATCGAATCGACGGCGTGCTGGTCGAGAGGGATAGTCCGCCTCGCCGGCTCCTGGGGGCAATCATGTCCCGTATCAAGATTCTGGCCAAGATGGACATTTCGGAACGCCGCAGACCGCAGGACGGACGAATCAAGATTACGGTCGGCGAGAAAGAGCTAGATCTTCGTGTAAGCATCATTCCAACCAGTCACGGCCAATCGGCTGTTATGCGGCTGCTGGATAAAGACAACATCAAAGTGGGGGTTCGGCAGCTTGGGTTGGGCGAACGGGATTTCAAACTATTCACTCAGCTTATTAAACGCCCTAACGGCATTTTGTTGGTAACCGGTCCGACAGGGTCTGGCAAGACGACAACTCTGTATGCGGCCATGAACGCTTTGAACCGGCCTGACCGCAAGATCATTACGGCGGAGGACCCAGTCGAATACTATCTGCCAGGCATCAACCAAGTGGAAGTCCGGCATAACATCGGACTCGACTTTGCCCGAATTATTCGCGCGATGTTACGGCAAGCCCCAAATATCATCCTCGTCGGTGAAATGCGGGATACAGAAACGGCTTCCATGGGCATTCAGGCATCTCTCACTGGACACTTAGTTTTCAGTACGTTGCACACGAACGATGCGCCCAGTGCTGTTACTCGAATGACGGACATGGGCGTGCCGGCATACTTGGTTGCTAGCTCGGTCGTCGGCGTGTTGGCTCAACGTCTGGTTCGAAAAATCTGTACTCGCTGCAAGCAAACCCACGTCCTCTCAGATTCGGTTCTGGCCGATGCTGGCATTCCGTTGGATGTAGCAAAGCGTCACAAGATCTCCAAAGGCAAAGGATGTCCCTATTGTCAGAAGTCCGGTTATCGCGGCCGAATCGGAATTTACGAGTTGATGATCGTGAGCAACAAGGTTCGTGAAGCGATGTTTCAAAGCAAGATGACTTCGGAGATCCGCGATTTGGCGATTGGCGAGGGCATGACCACCTTGTACACCGACGGATTACGCAAGGTTTTGAATGGAATTACGACCTTGGAAGAAGTGTATCGAAACGCGAAAAAGACCGAGCAAGACCAGCGTGCAATCTCTCTCATGCTCAAGGAGTTTGAATAAACCTGAACAGGATGCTTGGTCAGCACATTCGATCAGGGGCCCCTAATCCTTATTTTTTGAGTCTTTTATAGGTAACTTGCACGGTGATTTGATGGAACAGAATGAGGAATATTTTGTGCCTTTGGATTACAATGAAACTGATACTATACTCCGCGCGGCCAGATTTGAGGTTTTGTGAGCGGCAAGCCGCCGGTGCTGACCGAATGCACAACCCGCGGCTAGCGCCTTGCGGCTCACTCAACAACACGTCCCTCACTTTTGACCGTATGGCGTATGGGCGTAATGTGCGAATTGCGGAAAACCACTTAACCATTAACGTTTTTTGACTAGCTGCTGAACGGGAACTGACTAATGGCGACTGTCTTAATCGACAAACTGCTGCAAGCTTGTGTGAAACAAGGCGCGAGCGATATTCATATCGTTGTGGGGCAGCCACCCGTTTTTCGGCTTCACGGCCGGATGCGAAAATTGGAAACCAAAGTCCTCGAGCCCGACGACACAGTGGCTTTGATGAAGTCAATCGCGCCAGACCGGTGTCAGCGCGAACTGCAAGAAAACGGCAGTTCCGACTTCGGATTCGCGTTCGGCGAATTAGCTCGTTTCCGCGTTTCTATTTTCAAGCAACGCGGCTTTATCTCGATGGTTTTGCGACAGATCCCCAATGAAAAGCTTACACCTGAGCAACTGGGATTGCCAGAATCCGTCGTCAAGATGGTTTTGCGCCCCCGCGGATTAGTATTGGTTACAGGGCCGACCGGGTCCGGCAAGAGTACGACGTTGGCCAGTTTGATTAACTTTATCAACGAAGGCCACGATCATCATATCATCACCATCGAAGACCCGATCGAATTCTATCACGAACACATTAAATCGACGATCAATCAACGCGAGGTTGGAGTCGATGTTCCCAGTTTCTCCGAAGCCATTCGACGCGCTTTGCGGCAGGACCCAGACGTCATCTTGGTAGGTGAAATGCGAGATTTGGACACGATTTCGGCCGCCATCACGGCTGCTGAAACCGGGCACATCGTTTTCGGAACTTTGCACACCAATAGTGCTCAAGGTACCGTCAACCGAATCATTGACGCGTTTCCAGGAAACTTGCAGGACCAGATTCGAACCCAGTTGAGCACGTCCCTGATCGGCGTTGTTGCTCAGACATTGATCCCAAAAATCGGTGGCGGTCGTTGTGCTGCATACGAAGTCCTCGTCGTTACACCCGGTATCGCGAACTTGATACGTGAAAACAAGACTTTCCGTATCAGTTCAGCCATTCAAACCGGTGCCAAGTTCGGCATGAATTTGATGGACGATGCTTTGTTTAACTTGTGGCGTGATGGCAAAGTCACCGTCGAAGACATCATGGCCAAAGCCCACCGCCCTGACGATTTGGCCAAGCGAATTGTCAATGCACGACGCGGAGTAATCGACGAAGAAGAAGGCGAAGACTTCGATCATGGAACATCGTAAGTCTTCGGTCGAAAATGGTGCAAAGCAAACCGAGCAACGAATCACTTTGCAGTGCAGTTTGCTTTACCGCTGGTTCGAATTTTGAAAGACTTTTCTCGCCGACGTCTCCCTTGCAGTGGCATTGACGTTTGGCCAAAAAGGCAATTAATCCGTTTGTAAAGTCTAGGAAAACAAAATGGCATCTCGTCGCATTGGTCAGATTCTCGTCGACATGGGTTTCATTACCGACGAGCAACTGCAATTGTTGTTGGAAGAACAGCAACAGCAGCCGGGTGCTTTGTTCGGCAAGATTGCCGAAGAAATGGCCTTGATCACGGACGACCAGTTGGCTCAGGCGCTTGCCGAGCAAATGAACATGAAGGTCGTTAGTCTTTCAGACGCAAAAATTGCCCCTGATATTCTCGAAAAACTGACCGAGTCGATGTCCCAGTTGTACCGTGTCGTACCAGTGAAATTCGATGGAACGGTCCTAACCGTTGCGACTTGCGATCCCCAGAATCTAACGATTCAAGACGAATTGCGAACATTTTTGGGTTACGACATCGAGATGGTCGTCGCCACGGAACGAGAAATTCGCGGCGCCATCGAACGTTATTATTCGTCCGATTTGGAAAGCGTTGAGACCATCGTTAAACAGTTGGCCGAGGACCAGGAGTTGTTTGCGGCGGCCAAAGCAATCGCTGGCGAAGGCGCATTCGACTTGGACGGGGCGGAAGCCCTTGCCGATAGTGCTCCCGTTCGAAAGCTCCTGAACCTTGTGCTCCTTTTGGCAATTAAAGACCACGCCAGCGACATTCACTTTGAACCATTCGAAGATGAGTTTCGCATCCGAATTAAGGCCGAAGGCGTGCTATACGAAATGGTTCCGCCGCCACGGCACTTGGCATTTGCAATTACAACGCGCATCAAGGTTATGGCCAACCTCGATATTGCTGAACGCCGTATGCCTCAGGACGGTCGAATCGAATTGATGGTCGGTGGTCACCCAATCGATTTGCGTGTCAGTGTATTGCCGACGATGTTCGGCGAAAGCGTCGTAATGCGGGTTCTTGATCGCTCCGTCGTGTCGCTCGAGCTTAAAAAGGTCGGCATGGACGAGATGATATTAAACCAATTTCGCAAGATCATCGATCGACCCAACGGAATTGTTCTCGTAACAGGACCAACAGGATCGGGCAAAACAACCACTTTGTACTCAGCTTTGAGCGAGCTTAATTCCATCGAAGACAAACTGATTACAACCGAGGATCCCGTCGAATACGATATGGACGGCATTATTCAAATCCCGATCGATCACGCGATCGGCGTTACCTTTGCCGCTTGTCTGCGAGCTATTTTGCGGCAAGATCCCGACAAGATCCTTGTGGGCGAGATCCGCGACTTGGAAACGGCGGAAATTGCCGTTCAAGCTTCATTGACCGGGCACTTGGTGTTTAGCACTTTGCACACGAACGACGCGCCAAGCACGATCACCCGTATGAAGGATATGGGAATCCCGACCTTTTTGATCACGGCGACCGTCGAAGCCATCTTGGCTCAACGACTGGTGCGTCGCGTTTGCACGAAATGTCGGGAAGAAACCAATCCGCCTCATGAGATGTTGCTCGAATTAGGCTTGGACCCAAAGAACCTGAAGGATCGCAAGTTCTTCCGCGGCGCCGGTTGCGATAACTGCAATAACACAGGTTACAAAGGTCGTGTTGGATTGTTCGAACTCATGATCATGAACGATGATCTACGGGAATTGATCATGCAAAATTGCACAACAGACGAACTTCGCGTCCGTGCGGTGCATTACGGAATGACGACGCTGCGCGACTACGGGATGAAATTCGTATACGAAGGGGTAACAACCGCCGACGAAATCATTCGAGAAACCGTCCTTGACCATTAAGGAGTTTTCCCGAAATAAATTCCAGTTTTAGCGGAACGGCGCGAGCCCAATGCCACTGACTTCAGTAGCGGCACGGCGCGAGCCGTCCGGTGAATCATTGAAAAACAAAGAAGAAACCGTAGGGCTCGCGCCCTTACGCTACAACGCAGACTCTAAAGTCAGTGGCATTGGGCGCGAGCCGTCCGGTAAAGCAAAACCGGAGTGCTTGCGCACTGCCGCTACAGACCAATTCGGGAATTTATTTCTGGACGGTAGCTAAACCTATCGGGGCGACTAAACTCATCATCGACGGCGATTGGCCTTGGATACCACCCTACCCCGAAAACTGATCTTCACAACCAAACCACCACGCGGCCCACACCCCGCCAACCTTTTCACAACTTTTGAAAAACCGGATTCCATTCACACCGCGGATTCTCGGTCAAAAATTTGCATTCGATTTGGGGACTTCGAATAATCCTCTTATCGAAAGACTCGTTCGCTTTTCTCTACACACTTGTTTTTTGGGCTAATTGCCGTTGTCAGCGAGGATTTGAGCCGTGCCTACCTATCAATTTGAGGCAATGGACCGAACTGGTCAGGAAATCAAAGACGTAATCGAGGCGCAAACCGAAGAGGAAGCGACCACGACGATACGCCAGATGGGCTATTTCGTCACCCGAATCTCGATGAAGAAGGGTGCGGAAAAGAGAACCGCAGGCGGCAAGAAGAAACGCCCGTTCGCACTTGGCGGAGCCCGAACCAAGCACATTTGTACTTTCACACGACAATTGTCGATTCTCCAAGACGCCGGTCTTCCCATCCTTCGAAGTCTCAAAATTCTCGAAGGCAACCAAAAAGGTGGCAAGCTCAAGAATGCGTTGATGGATGTTTGCGACGAAATCGAATCGGGTTCTACCCTGTCCGAAGGCATGGCCAAATGCCCCAAAGTTTTCAACCGACTGTACGTCAATATGGTGAAGGCCGGTGAAGCCGGCGGTGCTTTGGAAGTCATTCTCCAGCGTCTGTCGGACTTCCTCGAACGGTCCGAGTCCCTCAAGCGAGTTGTTAAAGGTGCCTTGATTTACCCGATCGCCGTTGTGTTCATCACGATCGGCATCTTGGTCTTCATCATGATGAAGATCGTTCCGACCTTTAAAAAGATGTTCGACGAGTTCGGATTTCCATTGCCCGCTATCACGCAGTTGCTGATGGCCATGAGCGATTACGTCGTGAATTTCTGGTTCCTGCTGGTCGCAATTCCCGTTGCCGTTTGGATGGTGGGAAAATTGATCCGGAAATTCAAGCACGGACGGATGGGATACGACATGTACATCCTCAAGCTGCCGGTTTTCGGAGCTCTGATTGAAAAGAATATTTTGGCTCGAACAACACGAACGCTGGGAACGCTGGTCGCTAGCGGTGTTCCCATCTTGGATGCGTTGAACATTACTCGCGAAACGGCTGGTAATGCGTTGTTTGAAAAAATCTTCTCCAAAGTTACCGAAGCGATTCGTGAAGGGGACGTGATCAGCAAACCCATGAAACAGTACTCGACTCCGGGATTCCACCCGCTGTCGGCTTTTTATTGGGCTTGGCTGGGGGCGTTCCCTGGAATCATGGTTATGTCGGTCGCATTGACTGCTGGACGGTCTGCAGGAAAAGGCAAGAACGCCAATACGATGTCCAATTTGATTGGCGTAGCCAATTACATGCTGTTGGTCGGGACCGTTCTCTGCGTTTTGTTTTACTTGCTCAAGATGAATAAACGCGTGATCGATGACTTGGTGGTGAACATGGTCGACGTCGGTGAAGAAACCGGCGAACTCGACACGATGCTGTACAAAGTCGCCGATACGTATGACGAAGAAGTTCGCGTAATGACCGAAGGTCTTACCCGTTTGATCGAGCCGATCTTGATCGTGTTCCTCGGGTTTGCGGTCGGTTTCATCGTGATCGCCCTTTTCTTGCCGCTTATCACCATGATCACCGAACTCAGTTCGGGCTAAACATAACAATTGAAACAAGCAGACAGGTGTGCTGCTCTAAACTCTCAAGCAGAGTTTGGGGCGCACGCCTGTCAGTCAGGTTCAATCGGCTCGGGCAAACAACCCGCGCCAAGCAGTGTGCTCTGCAGTCGATGCTCGAGCTAATCTGCCGACGTAATTGCATGTTCATTATCTAGTTGGTGCAAGCGATGGAACTTGCTCCATCGCAATTCAAACTCGACCGGAAAAATACGGAGAACTCTAATCATGCCTCGCCGCACTCGCCCATTGCGAACCGCTTTTACCATAGTTGAGCTTCTCGTAGTCATTGCCGTCATTGCAATTCTGGTCGGTCTGTTGGTCCCAGCAGTACGATACGCTTACGTGTCGACCATCAACAGTGCGGCAAAGCTCGAAATCGAAGGTCTTGAAAGCGCCGTTGAACAATACCGCACAAGCCACGGAGATTACCCACCGGACGGCAGCAGTTGGATCGTTTTTGAACGACATTTAAGAAAGAGATTTCCTCAAATCGAAAGCTCAGAACGCGAATTACTGAACCCGTTGAATCGTGGAGCTGCATTTCGATCGAGTTGGGCTGTTGTACCCAATAATGACAGCGAGCCCTTTGGTGATGTAAATGACCTGCGTGTCATGGAACCAGCGGAAGCGATCGTGTTCTGGCTTGGCGGCTTCAGTGCCGATTCTCATCATCCGCTTACCGGTGAAGGGGGACCATTCAAGTGGATTGATCCTTCCGACGCTTCCAAGGGGCTTCAGTACAACACGTCGCGTACCAATGCACTTTTCGATTTTAAGGCTGGGCGATTGACCTTAGAGCAAGTGTCAGTGAGTGGTGTTTCCTACCCAATTACGATCAGCAACGACGAATCGGTCTATGGCATTTTGGAGGTTTCTGTAGCGTCACCCAACACCCAGTCGGCGAGTCCCGTTAACGACTTGTTGCCGATGTACAGATCCAGCCAAACAGATACTCCGCTAGTTTATTTTGATAGCCGAACCTATGCATTTCAAAAGGTTGGCGGGTATTACTTTAATAGGTTCGTTATTCCAAGTTTGACCGGGGCTGCTCGGCCCTACAAATCAGATACCGCTTTCGATTCGCCTCCATCTTCCAGTGCATCTGCCGCAGAAATTGCAGATCACGACTTTCGATACTCGGAAGACAAGACGTTTCAAATTGTATCGGCCGGAAATGACGGTTTTTTTGGTGGCGATGTCGGTACTCCAGGCTCCAACCCGGTCCTATTCCGATTCCGCAGTGGACGATCAACAGTTGGGAATACCGGATTATCTCAATACAAAATGCCCAGCGATAGTCCAACCAAGGCGAGTCCTCAATATGACAACCTAACAAACTTTGCCGATGGCAAAATCGGTGATTTTTTGCCGAACTAACTTGGGGCCGAAGCGCGAGAACTTTCTGATTCGGTTGAGTGCAAAATCATGACATTAATAACGACGACAACTCCAAGCCAACTCGCCAACAGTAGATGTTCTGGCTTTACGCTCATTGAATTGCTGGTGGTAATCTCCATTATTAGTTTTATGGCGTCTATTGGAGTCATCGTAATGCGAGGCGCTCGTGCCGACGCGGAAGCCGGCATGACTCGGGTAACGATCAGCAAAATCCACCAGGTCCTTGCGTCGCGTTGGGAAGAATATCTCACGGCACCATTACCTTTGAAGATCCCGGATAGAGCTTTCCAACGTGATAGTTCGGGCAATCAGGCTGTATCGTCGCGAGAAATGACGCGACTTAGAATCTTGGCCCTTCGAGAATTTATTCGCCTAGACTTGCCAGAGCGTGCGGGCGACATTTTCGGTCCGTATGGTCTTCCACCTGTGGTGATCGGTCTCAATGAAGCTAATAGCGTTGCGCAACAGGCTTATCAAATGGCAAGTAATCCAACTAGCTGGAATCGCCCAGAATTCCCACCACCATCCATTACCTACACGATTCGCGATCGTGTTTCCAGTGTCTCGGGTTGGGCCAGCGAGAACGACAATGCTGAATTACTATTCCTGATCGTCCAAAATACTTTTTTGGATGGTGCTGGCGCAATGGATTTATTCAAAAAAACTGAAATCGGAGATACGGATGGCGATGGGCTGAATGAATTTATCGATGCATGGGGCAATCCAATACGCTTTATTCGTTGGCCCGCCGGGTATCGCGATGGAAATATTTTTCAAGTCGGCGCCGACTTTGATATGAACGGGCAAGTGAATCTGGACGCGTTGGATCCGTTGCTCGGCGATTGGGGGCATGACCCGCTCTTTGCGAATTCTGACTTGAAACCAGGGGCTGGATTGTTCCCGCTGGTTATTTCGGCCGGACCCGATGGCTTGTTTGGGACTCGATTCGACATCAATGGCCTCCCCCCAGACGCTCTTGAGCAAACGCATGCTCATCCAACTCTTTATTGGAGTTCATCTCCGCTACCCGCTGCTTATTATCAATTCCCGAATAGTTACTACTACCCAGATCCATACTACCCGCGTGGGGCTGGCAATGTCCAATTGCGGCAAGGAGCGTTGGATCTCCCTAACGATCCTTCTGCCAACGCGCACGCCACAGACAACGTGACCAACCTTGACGATTTTGGAGTGTCAACATGATGACTAATACCCGGCGACAGATTGTTCGAGGGGTGACTTTGGTCGAGTTGTTGATCGTAATTTCGATCATGGTCATTTTGGCCGCGATCGCTCTTCCCTCATTCAAATCAACTATCCACGAGCGCAAACCAAGCCAAGCGGCTTTGATCGTCAAATCGTTTTTCGAAGCTGCCCGCGCTCGATCAATTGGACGTCAACGCGAGGTTGCCGTGGTCGTAGAAAGACTCGCTGGCGACAGCGTTCAAACCGTCGACTCGAATGTTGCGTTCAGAATGTCGCTGGCCGAAGTACTGCCACCTTATCGTGGCGACCTGGACACTTCGACCACCGAATTGCTAGTCCCAGCCGCGGGGTTGCCCGTGACTCAAGCCACTTTTGATTTTACGCCCAATCCTTCTGCTCGTTATTTTCTCAACGTAGGCGACCTGATTGCATTTGACGATCGCCCAGAGAGATTCGAAATTGTTGGTCGCAATCCGGTAACAATCGACATGAGTGTTACCTCGGCAACTATAACATTTGCAAACACCCCCAAGTGGCTTTGGAATGGAACCAGTTATCAGTCGGTTCATTCATTGCCAGACAGGCCAATCGTAAACTTCGTCCCAGGCACACACCAGTTCCGAATTTATTCCAAGCCCAGGCGATTGTTTTCTAAGCCTGTTGTACTGCCGAAGGGGAGTTGTATCGATCTTTCATTGAGTGGTTCTGGCCGATCAGCAACCGAATTCAATGCGATTCCACCATCCAGCGGCTCGACAAACACGACACCCTTGTACTTTGTGTTTTCGCCCAATGGCGGAGTCTCGTCGGTGTTCTTTGGGATAAATGGTCCAGCATCGCGATTCCTGCCGACCGAAGACATTTACTTATTTGTCGGTCGATCAGAACAAGTCGTAGAGCGTCGCCCGGGTGGAAACCCCGACGGTGCGGTCTCAGATCGTGATAGCTTCCGACCCAACCTGAATGATTCTTCCTGCTTTTGGCTTCGCATTAATCCTGATAGCGGTCAGATTTCAACATCGTCAAACTCAGATCCGGTGACTCACGGAGTAACTGGAATTGCGGAACAGATAATGCACGCTAGGGAAATGGCCACGTCTGGGTTAGATTCTTCCGCTCAATAGTAATCAGTTAGAAGAAACAATGATGGCAAGAATACCACTCCCTAAATCAAAATCGCTTTCAGGACTTTCGCGTCATGGCGTCACGCTCATGGAAGTCATGTTCGCAACTGGGATAGTCATGATCGGGCTTCTTGGAATCGCATCGTTGTTGCCGATCGCTAATCGACAGGCAAACGATAGTTACATAATCACGTATGCGAGCGCCGCTGGACAGAATTGGTATCGGGTGATGTTGGCAAGAAAGCTACATACACCTTCGGGACAGCCATGGCTGATTGCAAATGATACAACAGGGATCCTTAGTCCAACAAACTCCATGGACAATATCGCCGCTGTTGCTCCAGCAGATGTGTCGCCACCATTCGGAAATCCGCCTGCGGTCCAAGCCCAGCGATTAGGTTTCTGCATCGACCCTCTGTTTTGGAGCGGGCAGACCACTATTCCCGTCTACGATCCGTCGTCGGCAGCGATGGCATTTCGCCCTGCATTGTTTCCCTATTTCACGCCACGTTTTTCTCCCCTGACCCTACCAACGACGAATGCCGGTCTCAATTGGAATTTTCAACCGAGATTGTTGCGAGTTACCTATCCATCGTTAGCAAATTTGTCGTTGCCGGTTCCTCAGAAAGTGGTTGAAGAATTGTTTGCAACTGCCGATGATTTGGTAACGGTTCGTGATGAATCGGATAATTCGCTCAATGCAGTTCTTGGGGTATCGCGAAATTCCACCGGTTCGTTAGGCAAGTTGGCTGCACAAGGGAATCTGTCCTGGATCGCTACGCTTGTCCCCATGGAAATCGATTCATCGCTGCGTCCCGATTCCTATACTTCGAGCATCGTAGTTTTTAATCGTCGTAACCGAAATTTCGACATTCCGACTACATCTGCCGAAGCGATCGATCCACCCGATGATGAGCGAGTTGCCGTTGTTCTGCCATCCTCACCAGGAACAACACTGCCAGCTTCACCCTTAAATCAATCGTTTTCAGGCGGAAACGGCTTTGATGTAGGGATAATTGCAAGCGAATATGGAAAACGGAAAATCAAGGCTGGAGCTTGGATTATGTTGTCGCGTCAGTTTACATTTCCCTCTGGGAACATTCGACACATCCACAAATGGTTTCGGGTGACATCTACCAATTCGGAAGCCAAAATACCATCAGCAACGTTGATGAGTAATTACGGGATTACTGGTTCGCCAAGCGACTATTGGTACCAAGACGTCCATTTGATGGGGCCAGATTGGATTTTTCAATTGCCTTCATCGGCCAATACGCTTCCGGTGGAATCCACTATCGCGACGATCGTTCCCGATGTCGTAGCAGTTTACGAACGCATTTTACAAGTGAAATAGCAAAACGAAATTCACTTTTGAACAAGATAAATCACAAGACCTTGTTTCGCGAACGACATCGTACCGCACCGATGTGATTCGATTCGCGATTGATTACGCTTGAACGAGTGTGACCGAGTCGTCACAGGAGAATTGATATGGCACCGCGAACAAACCACTTAAGGCATTTACATAGCGGCATCATCCTGCTCGTTGTAATGGGAATGTTGGCTGTTTTTAGCTTGCTGGCTATTTCGTTCCTCGTGTTCTCCGGGAATTCGCGAACAGGTAGCGTCGCACTAGAGCGACCTAAGCAGAAAGGAACTCCTGGCCCGCAGTTAGCAGACATGGTTGTGCAACAAGTCCTGCGAGGTTCGAATGATCCGCTTTCTGCATTTCGCGGACACAGTGTAATGGGTGACGTCTACGGACCGAATTCGATCGCCGGTGCATTCGCAGTTCCTGCCTCCCTTGGATCGGGTGGTGGTGTCGTCCGCATGTATGACGATGGATTTTCGCCTGCACGTAATTTGCCATTCGCCAAAGTGCCATTGAGTTCTCTTGCCGGACTTGCCTCGGAAGACGACGCCTACAATGGACGTTTAATCACGTTTACAGGCGGTCCACTAGTCGGTCAAACTTTTCGTGTTCTTCAATACATCGGAAATCGGACGGACACGATGGACCCATCGTACCCCTATCGGTATTCCGTGGTCATCGATCTTTCCACGGTCGATGTCGAGATGCTGCAAACCAATGGATTTGTGCGATCTGCGAGAGAATGGCTGGATCGTTGGGTCGGAACAATGGCCAATGAAATTGCTTTCGGTGCCACTGACTACTCAGACCCACTAACGTACGTCGGTTACGGATTCTTGCTGAATGATGCTCCCTTTAATGGCGTCGGCTATGGGTTGGAAGTGTCAGGCGTGAATGTTGGGAATTTAGCGCAAGGAGTGTGGGTCGATCCAGCAAATCCAAACGGCACCAAAATTCCTGTGGGCTTGTTGCATCAATATAACGGAGCCACATTGGCTGACGGGACAACTCCCGACCCCGTCTCGAACACCTGGATGGTCGGAGGAACAAACGAAGGTTTTGACGTCGCTGACTATCGCGACTTGTGGCTTGCGCGTGCAGTAGGTGACTCTGTGATTCCATCTTTCCATCGACCAGAAGTCATCAACTTCATCTCGAATCTTTACGGAGACCCGGCATCGCTGTCGAGGGCTCAATTGATTCGCTTCCTCAATATCCTCGATTATGCATCAGCCCGACCAATCGGATTGTCAACGGGCGATGCGACGGTCGATCGCAATACACGATTCGCAGGACGAGTTGGAACGGGAAACCCATTTCGCCAATCGATGTTAAGCATGGACATCAACAATTGGCCCAATACAGTTGAAGTTCAAAAAGTTCAAGCTTTCGTTGCGTGGATGATCGAAGGCCCGTGGGACGTTGATAATAATAATGATGGTCGTGCAGAAAGCGTTTGGACGGATCCTAATTTGCCACTCATAACCGCTGCCGACGGCAAGCTTCTCAAAGTGCTTGTTGCGCCGATGATCGAAGATCTCGATGGTCGTCTCAACGTCAATTCACACGGTGACTGGCTGCAAAGCATTGATTACACGCCTGACCCAATGTTTCCAAACGATCCTTATCAAGACATTCTTGGGGGTTATGAAGGAGTTAACAGAGGAATAATTGATGACCAATATGCCGAGGGCGTTCAATACTTGTCGCAAGGTTTTGGTTATGGACCAGGTGAAATATCGTTCCTAGCTGCCCTCCCTCGCGCGACATTCGCAACACTCGCGATCAACCGATACGGTACCGACGGCGTCCCAGGGCGTGTAGGGAATGATGCGATCGGTCGGTTTTGGGAGCGAGAAGTCCAAAATCCTTTTCGACATTTTCCGTTAACCAATGCCGAAGCAACCGCTGGATTGCCATTGAGTCGACGCGGACAATTAGCTGTCGGTATCGATCGATTCGGCAATCCGTTGCTGCGAAATATCCAGATCGCTGGCGCACCGATTTCTGAAACATTAGAAGATCCTTATGAACTCCCGCAAAGAACTCCCGCTCCAAGCGATACGCCCTATGAGTTGTCGGAGTTAGAAGCAGTGCTTCGTCGATTTGATTCCGACACCGCGCTACTGCCAAGTCGCATTCGACGTACCCTTGGCATCGATGTAAACGACACGATCAACTCGATTATCACCACTCGAAGTGCAGAGATTCGCTCGCCTGTTATCGGAGCGCCGGTAATCAGAAATATTGAAACACCGCCAGGAAGCGGGACTTTGGTTGCTACCCATGTAGTGGCAGGGAATTTGTTGGGTTGGGTTCAGCTGCTGTATGAAGAGCGCTATCGCACCGCCGCAGAGCAAACCGAAGGGATTGCTGTAGACTCAAATAATCTACGTCGACTTCTTTTGCCAACAGAGTTTCGAAAAGGACTTCGACTGAATCTTAATCGTCCCTTTGGAGATGGTCTCGATACCGACAATGACGGTCAAATCGACGAACCACACGAACTTCATACAACAGGCCAGACCGAAGGATATCCTGGTGACGTTCGTTTCAACGGCGAGTACGCATACGGCGTGACAGGATCTCCTGCCCGACTTGCTTCGCGGCAACTACTTGCTCGCCAGCTTTATTGCCTCGCTCAGTTGTTGGTACCTCGGGCGTACGATTTTCCAGGGACATCAACATACCCAAAAGCCTCCCAAGACGAGAAAGACATATTGCGAGCGCGTATCTTAGCGCAATGGGCGGTTAATGTCGTCGATTTCCGCGACGAAGACGCAGCCATGACACGATTCGAATACGACGTGTGGCCTTGGGGAAAAGGTTCGTCCGGTGGAAATCCTGCCAAATTTATCCAATGGAATCCATACTGGCCAAATGCAGCAAATTCGAATGATCCCAGCAGGCTTAGTGGAAACGTTGTGTGGGGAATGGAGTTTCCTGAACTCGTGTTGTCGGAAGCTATCGCTTTTCATGACAAGCGGGTCAACGACACCGACGAAGACGATGATACTGGCAAAACCACGAATGAGCCCAATCCCGCAGAGAACGACAACGATTTGGACCAGTATCGTCTGCCCCAAGGCTCTACGTTCTTCGAAGTGGTGGGTACGCGTACCACGTCAACGGCCGACAATCAGTACGCACCAGCGGCAAGTTCATCACTTTATACAACAGACGGTTCCGGCAACGTCGTTCTCGACCTAGCGCGCATGTCTGGTAGTGTTCCTGGGGTTCCACAACCTTACGGAATCCAACCAGTTTGGCGTATTGGCATCGGGGCGCATCAACCTCAAAACGAAACATCCCAATATCAATCGACCGCTAGTGCAGCAATAGAAAATGCCAATGGATTACCGTTCAGTTTAAGCGATCCTGCACAACGATTGGTGTTTGATCGAATGGTATGGTTTACGAGCACCAATCCCGTAAATGTGCTAGTTCCGAATCTCCGTAATAATGACCCAAGCTTACCGCCACCCTACCGAACTCAACCTCCTGACGCGTCGCATCGCATATTCCGTTACCGAGGCGGTTCAACTTTTTTGGCGGGTGGTAGCTACTGCGTGATTGGCCCTCGTGCGAAAACGTTTATTGGTTCCAACGATGTTCCGACCCCTCCTGTGAATCACGAGCCAAGCCCTCAATATATCGAACTCGCTCCGAACGCAGTTACGGTCTATAAAATGGATGATACTGTTGCCACATCTTTAAGTAGCAACTCCGCAATTAAGCCTGCGGTGGGGATGATCGTTGCGGCCGATCCGCCCAACGCGTCTTGGAATCCAAACTTCCCATTAGGAGTTGGCTTAAATATCTCGGAACCCGTTCCAACCCTGTCGGATTATTATTCGCCTCGCCCGCCCGTTCAATTGAATTCGATGGATTCAGGAGATCCTGGGTATCCAAATATTCCAGGATTTGCGGATTTACCACCCGACTCATGGAAAGATTTTGCAACTACACCGTCGGCAAAATCATTTCCTGATGAGCCATTCGATACGCAAAATGGAACGCCAATCCGTGACGCACATGGCAGAAGTCCCTTTCTTGAACCTGATTCAATGGGTGGTTTTACGGGACGTGGGGAAACAACAATATCAGAATTCAACGCAGCTTTTCTTCAACGGTTGGCCGATCCGGATTTTCCGTATGATCCCATAAACAATCCTTATATAACAATCGATTGGCTACCAATCGACTTGACAGTGTTCAATGGTGAAGACTCGGACCTTGGCGGTTCGATTCAATTTCAGTCGAGGTACAAAGATGGTCGACAGGTGGTGAATGCAAATGCCGCGGAAAGCGCTCAATCTACGGGAATGACATTCTTGACCTACTCCACAGCAGCCCTGGCGCCAACTCCTGCGTACATGGGTACGTATGGTGGAAAAGGTGATACGCCGTACTTCCGATATCAAATGGGTGGTAACTATGCCCATCCATGGGTTGCAAACGCTACAAGCCAATCTCTTGGTTATCTGAACGAAGGAAAGTATTTGAGCGGATTGCCAGGAGCCAATCCCGCAGATCCAACTTTCTACGATGCTTATGGACCAGCTGAAGACGTCGCCGTTAATTCATTGGATGGTGGTCCAAAAGCGACATTAGCCTCTATATTTTGGTTTAACCGACCATTCGCGACTGCAGGCGAATTGATGATTGTTCCGTATGCTTCGCCAGGCCAATTAAACCAGCTTATGCGAACGGTGAGTGTCGATGGATCGAAAGTATACGTTCCGGACTGGGGTGCAGGGCCTGGTCGCCTTGCCAGTCCGTTTGGATGTGCCCTCGATTTCTTTGGTAAGACTGATGTGAAAAATACCAAAGATGGATCGGCTTTCTGGATGAAGGCGGAGACAGTGACTCCGAGTATTGAGTCCGATCTGTCGTTGCTCATGGAGCTTGTCGAAACACCGTCGCCATTCTCAGATGCAGGACGTATTATTCCTCCGCGCGAGATAGTGAATGTCGATGCATCAACTCCCAACATCAGACCAGCATTGCCAGGTAATCCGTATTTCCTCATGGGCAATTATTTGCCGCCCGGAAACGATCTTTCGAGCTTTGTCCATAGCGGCAAAATCAACATCAACACAATCCATGACGCACACGTTTGGGAAGGTATTGAATGGAACTATTATCGTGGAACTGATCGAAGTATGCCGAATGGCAAGAGCAATTGGGAGGCATTGAATAGTGCTCGGCGAGGGTATGTTCCCTCGACTGCAAATGCATTCTTTTCCGGATTCTCTGCCTCGCCATTAATCCGCACGTTACACCCTGGATACCCTACACAATATGCTGGCGCATTTCGAAGTGGTTTTCTTGCAAACATTGCGCCGGATCTACCAAACGTTGCCCCGAGCCCTGCGTTTGGTACATTTGGATTAAGGGGTGCGCGCAGCGATGCTGTCACACTCTATCGTCCAAGGCCGGATATAGGTCCAAACCAACCAGGCGAGCCACTTTTTCTAACCGGTAACGTTATCGATCGTTCCCAAGTCGTTGGAGGTCAAAGTATTGTTATCGGTGCTGATCGTGACCCTGCTGATACCAACACACGACTATTTCGTAACAGTTCTACAAATCAGACAGTCCTCCTTGGGAAATACCAGCAAGCCGATCGGCAGAACTATATTGCACTCCAACGCATGATGCGACTGCCCAATCTTGTTTCGCAGCAATCGAACGTCCTTTCCGTTCGTTTGACGATCGGCTTCTTCGAATACGATCCGGTTCATGGTCTAGGCCCTGAGCATGTTGGAACCAGCGGCGAAACAAAACGGCATCGGGCGTTTTATGTTATTGATCGCTCGATCCCGGTGGGTTATCGTACAGGAGAAGATTTGAATACCGAAAAGACAATCCTCCTTCGACGATACATCAAGTAACAACTATGAACTCGCTTTGCCGCCTAGCCTTTGTGTCTGCCGTCTGCTGGGCGGCAATGATTCAATCGACGCTGGCCCAATACGGGGCTGACGCTCACACTCAACAAGCTCTGCTAGGCGAATACGATTTGCTTAGTCCCTCACCGAACACCGCTCGGGTCGGATTACAGCTTACGTTCGTTCACGATGCCCCCAAAGCTAGACTCTATTTTGGTGGATTGCCTGGGACGGGGTGGGATCAATCAAAACCAGTTGATTTGTCTGGAGCATTCACCGACGGCTTGTTGCAATTACAAGGCGATGGTTTTCAAATCGACTTGCTGCCCGATCAACAACATCGATCCAATTCTCACGCGACTAATAAAGCAGGTCGCAGCAGCCCGTTGAAAGCTGCTTCGCAGCAGATATTTGTTTCAAGCGACCATCTGTCCAAACTCGGCAACGAGCCATCATCTTCCAGCGTGCCGGTCGCCGAAGTGACTTGGCCGAACGGTACCCAGAGCCAACTTATTAAAGTAGATCGCCATGGCGTAACTCTGGGCCAAAGACCCCCTGCGAATGCAATCGTACTCTTTGGTGACGACTCCCATCCTCATCATCTTCTGAATCCTCGAGTGTCTCCCGAAGGCTATTTGATGATCGGTACCGAGACCGATTTCCCCGTGCAGTCGTTTCGCATGCATGTCGAATTTCGTATTCCCTATATGCCGTCTCAAACCGGTCAAGCTCGTGGTAATAGCGGTATTTACATTCAGCGTCGCTACGAGGTCCAAGTGCTCGACTCATTTGCATTCGCACCCGAAAAAGATGGTTGCGCATCGCTTTACAAACAACGCCCGTCCGATGTGAACATGTCCGCACCTCCGGGCAAATGGCAGTCGTATGATCTGTTTTTTGAGAAAGCGCGATGGGACAGTTGCGGCAACAAGATCCGGCCCGCACACATCTCCGTTATTCACAACGGCGTCCCTGTGCATTATCGCCAACCTATTATCGCAAAGACGGGGGCAGGAAAACCAGAAGGCCCCGAACCAATGCCCATCCTCTTTCAAGACCACGGCGATCCGGTGGTCTATCGCAATATCTGGTTGATCGAAAACAGCAACTGACGCCGTTGTCGCGGCTTGTTCTTTGGTTCCCATTGTAGAGCAATTGTCCTCAATTGCTCGGAAAACGATTGAGGACTGCTCAGAGAACGATTGAGGACAATCGTTCTAGTGCGCCTGTGAAGGCGATTGAATAGTCGGGTGAAAGTCCAGATCGGGGAGTCCGTTACTGCCCCGTAGTCGATGGTAACTGCGTTTTCAACAGAAAGGGTGGGGAGCAACCAAAGACGAAAGAACAGTCCGTAACAGTATTGTGAACTCGATTCGGCCAAACCTGTCGGGGAGCTTCCTAGAAAATGGTGAACCTCTGATTCCACGCAACAACCCTACGAAGATCGCAAACGGTCTGGCTGCTGACTGCAGTCGGTTGGTGGAACGGCTTGCACGGTGAAAAGAATAGTAACGTGTCAAACTGAGGCAAGTGAAATGGAGATGCGGTGGTTGGAGACGGGATGTTCGGAAATTCAATCGAGATAAGCAGGGAGACCTCGGCAAGCAGCAGACTCTCGACGCTTAGCCGAGGAGTCAGAGCCTTCATAGTAGTGTTGACCATTGGGAACCAAACCCAGTTCGAGCGAAGGGAGGTAGGAAGGTGGAAGCGGAAAGACCATGACAACGAAACGTAAATCGAAAGACTACATCCCAGTTACAGTGCCGTTTTCAGCGGCTAGCCATGCTGGAGACCCTAGGCGGGAACTCAAACGTGAGATCTCTGCGTGGGCGAATCGATCTGTCTGGACAGAACGCATGTTGGACGCACACTTCACGGAGCGTGGTTATCGTAGTCTGCGGACAGCCCACTCTGGATACGTTCAATCCCTTCGGGGTAACCACTAACTGGAAAGCCGTATGCGGGAAAACCGCCCGTACGGTTTGGCGGGAGGGGAGACCGAAATCAATCGGTCTTCCCTACCCCGATCACTAAGTCGCCGAGCCGAAGATTCACCTAAGGATTGAGGACTGCTCGGAAAACGATTGAGGACTGCTCAGAGAACGATTGAGGACAATCGTTCTACACTAAGTCGCCGAGCCGAAGATTCATCTTGGCCGATCTCCTAAGGTCTTGGTCAAAACAAAATTCTGAATTCAAGCGAATGGCTTTAGCCACTGTTCCTGCGACAACGATAATCACCCTGCATCCGGAGCGCGTTGATCAAGATGCGCAAAAAAACGAGCTAGGTCGAAAGTGAATCCCGGCAAAACATCCGCGCCGTCTAATGATCCTGAATCATCGACGACGGTTACGCGTTCAGGATCACGGTAGACGGCGACTGTGCGATCACGAGGATCGACCATCCATAGAAGACGGACGCCAGCTGCGAAATATTCTCGCCTTTTGCGAGCCATTTCACTGCGAGTGTTGCCGTCGCTAAGCACCTCAATTACAAAATCAGGCACGATGTTGGGAATGGGGTCCATCGGAATGCGACCGTCTGGTAAGCGCGCCCAGCTAATAAATGCGACATCCGGGCATCGAACCGTATCTCCAAACAATCTCGACATCCCGTCGGCACCTGTTACAACTCCTAGATTATTTTGATCTAAGAAATTTCGTAACCATTGAATGAGAACACCGGCAAGAAGCGATTGAAGCCATCCCATAGCTTTCTCCACGAGCGTGCGGTCGACAAGTTCATAAAGGTGGCCGTCGTATCCTTGCACCCGAAGTAGATCGTCCGTAGTGGCCATTCCCGGGGCAGGATCGCTTCTTATGCGCGAAATTGGGATAGACCCGAGATCAGCAAGTCGTTCTGCAAGCGAAGATGTGACTGCGGCATTCATTATTCGGGTTCCAACAACTGGAGATCTAGCACTTTGCCAAAACGAATAAAACGGACTGGCATTTTACGCTAGGTTTTCGCACCGCAGCATCTGCAAACATCTGCTGGCGCTTCGTTCGTCAATAAATGCAGATTTTTGCGACAACGCGTTTCCATATAGTATACCGTTGATGTTTCGCAATGGCGAGCGAATTGTAATATCCCTATAGCCTGTCAAGCTCAAGACCGTTTCCAAGGGCAGGGGCGGCATGGGATTTTGAATAAAAACTTCAGAACAAACATAGCTGGACGGTACGGAGAATAATTAAATATCCGGGTCGACCTGCAACCTCATTTTCTAATCCGAACATCAATCCAAACCAGTCGATGATCGGATGCGGAGATCAGTTGTTCGGCATCGGTTATCTGGTCGGGTGTTGGCCAAAAAACGCCGGACTGTACGATCTCGAAATTTTGCGAAGGGATTGCGAAATCGCAACGCAAGTTGCCTGCAGTTCCATCTCCGAAATCGGCCGTATCATTTTTCGCCGGTCCCTTGTGTTGGTCGTTCGCTTTGCCCTGCTCTTTTCCTGCTAAGACGCCACCCTGGCTGCTGGGAATCGGACTGTTCGTTACGTGTTTGGAATTGAGAAGCGAATTGATCGCCTCAGTTCGCCCCGAATTCTCGCAAGTGGAATAGAGCTCAAATCGGCGAATCATTTAAAAAAGGGAATACTCTCGCTGTAGCCTTCGCCAACAGAAACGGGCGATCAAAAGACCGCCCGTTTGGGTTTCCAGATAATTAATACAAAAGCTTAGGGGGTCTCGATTACGAGTACTTCGCCTCCGTCACGTGTTCCCATTGATAAATGCGTACGTAGCACCATCGTGTCGCTTTGAAACCGCACGCTGCCATCCAGTAATACGGCTTGTGCGCCACCTGTGTGGAAACTAAACATTTCGTTATTAGGTCCACAATCGTGATTAGTCCATGGACAAGTAGGAGGACCATTTCGAGGTGAGGAGTTGTTGTTTATTGGCTTGGAAAGTCCGATTGCGACATCGGGTTCCGCCCATCGCCAATGTGATCGTTGCATGAGTGTAATCGGGTCGAGATAATTCATTGCCAATCCACCCGATGGCGTCCGCATGCGTTGGCTTCGTCCTACGTCCTCAACGAACAAATATGTGTTACTTGCACCATCAGACGTCGCAGACATACTCGCTCCACCAAAATTTATATCAAAAGTCCCGGGCAAATTTGCCCGAACATCGATTTGAAACGTTCGAGACGAAGCAACCGTGTCGTCCGATGAAGTAAAATTGTAGTAAATATTTCGGTACTGTTGTCCCGTTAATGCAGCGCGGTAATAACCTTGCGGAAGCCCGGTAATGACGGACGTTTCTGGCGTGATAAGTACGTAAGAAACCGGAGCGTAATCGGTTTCGCCATAGCCCTCGTCATCACGTATTTCAGACCTTAGGCCATTGGACGGGCAAATGAAGATATTCGCGGCAGCTCCACCTGCTTCTTTAATGGAAACTCTATCGAGATTAGGGCCTTCGTTATGTCGATAGGACTTGTCATACGAGTTGTAGGCAACCGATGCTTCCACATAAGGCAGCATAAGCAGAAATGGGCTTTGAAAATCCTGGACTGGCAATGAGGTAGCGGGTGAGCCCGGTAAGTCATATAAATGCTCTCCGCCACGAGGAAGCCTTTGATGGGTGCCTTCAAAATTCGAAACGGCCAGCCCAAGCTGTCGCATATTGTTTTGGCATTGAGCCCGCCGAGCCGCTTCTCGAGCACTCTGAACGGCAGGCATTAGCAGTCCAACCAATACGCCGATAATTGCTATTACGACCAACAACTCGACGAGTGTGAATCCGTATCGTAACCGGTCAATATTTGACTTTCGCGACATGCCCATTCTCCCTGCAAAATATAATTGAAACGGCACAATACCCAAACGAAGTTGGCCAGCAACACAAGGTTCAAAAGCCTTATTTGCACGCATCTACCAGTTTTCTGACGCATTACCGAGGCACGGCATGAGAAAAATGAGTCTATTTTGAATTGGAACTTTTTTGGTCCGGGCTCTTAGTGCTTAAAGCGTTTTAATGTGTGTCGATGATCGCGATGAGCAAATTGAGGCAAAGTAGTCAAGTCCAATTAGATTTAGTATATGTGAAGATCCGCTCGCAAAGCAAGCCAAAAGCCCACAAAAATAAGTCTTGCGGTTGAGTTTACAACCAAACCGGGAAAATTGCATTTCAGCCTTTCGCAACGTCCGATGCAAACATCAAGTGTCCAGTGAATGATTTCAGCAATTTTAACGGTTCGGAACGTCAGCGGCGAAGATCGATATCGATCCACACGAGTCGATGGTCGGAAGCATCGATAATTTCAGCGCCATCCGGCATCTCGTCCGGTGTAAACCAAAAAACACCGCTTTGAACGATTTTGAAATTTTTGGAGGGAAGAACGAAATCACACCTCAAATTTCCTGCTGTTTCGTCGCCAAAATCGGCCGTATCGTTCCCGGCAGGTCCTCGGTGTTGTGAGTTCGCTTTCCCCTGTTGTTCCGAAGCGATCACAGCGCCCTTGCTTGATGGGATCGGGTTATTCGTCACTCGATCGGAATTGAGTAAATCTTGAATTGCTTCCGGACGCCCCCCCCCGTCGTTGGGGTCCGAGTTTAGGTCCCCGACAACGACGAAAGATTCTCGTGTGTCCAGTCCGCCGGTTTTGCCTTGATCGTCGCGAATATATTTGCTTGATTCGCCACCCCTAACATAATCTTTCCAAAATCGAATCTCGTCGTGATTTCGGCAGCCATTGCGATCTTCCTTGCCGTCGAACACGGGCGGAGTTGGATGGGATGCAAGAACATGAATGACACCGAACTCTGTCTCAATGGGTACGTCCCAATGGCTCTTGGAACTGAGCGGGAACTTGTTCCATACTTCAGGCGAATAAAAGGGTGTCTGGTCCGCAGGATTGACGGGCATCAACGCGCCGGGCATGTCGCGCCATAGGAAGTTTTGAAACGTGCGAGCCTCACCGGTGGCGATCGGAAAACGACTGTACACGGCCATTCCGTATTGGCCAGGGTAAAGGCCAAAACCCCAGCAGTCGTCTGGTTGGCCAAGTTTACCGTTGTTGTTGAGATCAAGCCCGGAAGGCTTCCCTGTGTTCACGCCGCTTGTAAAGTAATGCTTCATAAACCTGGATGTGTCTTGATCCGGGGTTTGAGGTACTTGTAAATATTTTTCTAGGAACAACTTGGCTGCTTTTCCATCCTCGTCAAAATCAATTTCATTGACGAGCAAAATATCAGGCGAAGTCATTTGAATGATGCGAGCGATGTTGGCTGCTTGTTTGTCGCCTGCGGTTAAGTTCTCGACCAATTCGCCGGCCCGTGTTCGATGCAGCGAGACGTTGTAGGTTGCGATTCGAATGCAATCTGGGTGAGTCGCTGGGACAACAGTAGAAGTTTTTTGAGCCATAAGATTGGATTGAAAAAGCAAAAGACCAAAAACACAAAACAGAACAGAACCGCGCATAGTGCTCACCGTAAAGAGACAAGAACAAAACGTAACAAACAAATTTTACAAAATGATTCTTCAGAAATGGTTAAGGTTTGGGTAATTATATCAAATCGCAAAATAGGCTTATTGGGCTAATGTCGGCGCAGGTCAAATTGTGCAGGGAATAATTGGTTGGGAGTTAGTGAATCGGGAGGTGGTGCGGGGAGGATGGCAGGCTCCGATGGAACCATTTTACGAAAGAAGAAGGTAGCCTAGTCCAATGAAACCGCGCTACGACGAGCAGATTTTTCACGGTCCAATGGGACCATGTTACGAAAGAAGAAGGTAGCATGGTCCAATGAAACCGCGCTACGACGAGCAGATTTTTCACGGTCCAATGGGACCATGTTACGACGAGCAGACTTTTCACGGTCCAATGGGACCATGCTACGAAAGAAGAAGGTAGCCCAGTCCAATGGGACCATGTTACGACGAGCAGGTTTTTCACGGTCCAATGGGACCATGTTACGACGAGCAGACTTTTCACGGTCCAATGGGACCATGTTACGACGGGAGTGAAATGGCTAAATTGTTGGCGCGGCTAGGAGGGTTGGAGGATGACTTTCATGGCTCCGGGTTCGCCTGCGTACAGGCGTTCAAACCACTTGGGACCTTCCTCAAGTTTAGCCGTGGCGGTAATCAGTGGTTTGACGTTGATGTCGCCCCTTCTCAGATACTCAATACAGACGGGATATTCGCCGTTCGACGCGCACGTACCGTACAGGCTAAGTTCTCGAGTCACGACTGCTTGTAGAGGCAGTTCGATTTTTGGCGCCAAATTCCCAACGAGCGTTACCGCACCGCCTTTCTTGGTACATGCAATGGCAGATTGAATGGTAGCGGTTGCTCCGACAACTTCGAGAGATACATCGGCACCGCGTCCGTCGGTGAGTCGTGCGACTTCTGCAGAAACGTCGACTTGTTTTGGATTGAGTGTAAAATCCGCGCCAAGTTGTTTAGCGACAGATAGTTTGCTGTCTTCGAGATCAATAGCGATTACCGTCGAACAACCAGCAAGCCGGATCGCTTGAATTACAAGTAAGCCTATCATGCCACTACCGACGACCACTGCCGTATCACCCAGTTGGACTGGGGTACGATTGGCAGCGTGTACAGCCACGGAAACCGCTTCGATCAGAGCGGCATTTTCGAAAGGCAATTCGGCAGGAATATGGTAGGCAATATTGTTGGGAACGACGACGTACTCGGCAAAGGCGCCGTGCCGTCGAAATTCGCCACAGGACACTCCGAGGACTTGGCGGTTTTCGCACAAGTTGATTCGCCCGCTTCGGCAAGAATTGCAACGACCGCACGAGACGGTCGAATCAAAAGTAACTCGGTCGCCTTCCGCAAAACGTTTTACGTTCTTACCAACTGCGGCCACAATACCAGCCGCTTCGTGACCCATGACCAGCGGCGGTATTCGCCGTCCCGAGCTTCCGTCGTAACCATGAATATCACTGCCACAAATCCCGCAAGCTTTCACGGATACGAGCAAGTCGTCGTCGCCGAATTCAGGAGTCGGCATATCGACCAACTCCAATTTGCAATACTCGGACAGCAGCATGGCTTTCATAGTCACGAAACTCCAATCGGTCGTGCAGCAAGTGAAGTGATAAGTTCGATGACGACGGAACGCGCATCGAATGGTTTGGTATTATCGACCAGCCATCATAGGTTGTGCTTCAGGTTTACGCCCTGCGATGAGAATATCCGCCGAAGCAAATATTTCATCGAGAGATTCAACTACATTCGCTAGCGCTGCATCGCGAGTCTTGCCGCCTAAAGCCGCAGGACTTGGAAACGCCGTGACCGAACCACGATAGCCTTCCGCATACAATTTCTTGGCCATCGCCGAATTGTCGATCAGACCGTCTTTCGTCGGCACCATCCGTTGATCGATACTGGCCGACGAGACGTCGAATTCTTCTGGCGCGCTTGCCAGTCGGACGCAGAGAATTTTCTCCACAGTTAAATTGGTCAGATGCTCCAAATTTCCGCCGCCGACAATCCAATTCCAGGAATCGACGACGATGCCAACGTTTGGTGCCGAGCAGAGTTTGGCAAAGGTCACAAAGCCTTCGACATCGGAAATGAATTTGAATTGTTTGTTTGCTCGGCTCTCGGTCGCCGCCGAAAAACTAAGTGCCACGCTGAGCGACTTGGCTGCAAATTCTTTTGCAATGACGGCAACGCGTTTGCGGAGTACTTCGAAATACTCATGGTACGGTAATCGATCTGTAGCAGCAGGAATCTGAAGCACACCAATTTGAGCGCCAACATGCGAAGCCACTTCGGCGACCTTGGTAATTTCGCTGAGCTTCTTAGCAAACTCTTCTTCGCTGGCATCCAAGTTGATTGGGATTTCAAACGAACCGATACTCACCTTGGAACTCGTTAAGAAACGCGTCGCACCTTCGAGTGAGCTTCGCTCAGCACGTTTCATCAAGTCGACAATATCGATATCGATGGAGCGGAAGCCGTATGTCATTGCCAACTCGATTACTTCGCTTTGGCGTCCTGAAATTCCCAAGGCAGTCGTGTTCAGATTTTTATGCATTTGTGTCCTTTGTTCCAAAAATATGAGACAGCAAGAGGTCGAAAACGTTCAACCATGAAAGAATGAAAAACCGGCTTGTTTAGCCTCGTTTTTTCTGGCTGTTGCAAACATGTAGATGTCGGAAGTATCGCAGAAATTGCAGGATTTTACTAGGGGGCTCGCTTGCGAAGCTTACGTTGCAGGCTGCGGCGATGGATGCCGAGACGGCGAGCCGCTTCGGAGATGTTACCACCGCAATCCGATAGTATCCGGTGAATATGTTCCCATTCCGCTTGAGCTAGCGTTGGAACAGGGATTGCGGACTCATCCGATTCAATTTCAACTTCTCCATCACCTCGGTTGAATGCCGCCAAGATATCATCGACATCGGCTGGCTTTGGAAGGAAGTTTGCTGCGCCCAATCGTATCGCATCGATTGCCGTTGCTATGCTGCCGAAGCCACTCAAGATAAGGATTCGCGTGTCAGCCCGAATCGCTTTTAGTTCAGGAATCAACGCAAGACCCGATTTACCTGGCATACGTAAATCAACGACTGCGAGGTCCGTTGGATTGCGGCGAAAAACAGAGAGTGCCTCGTCATAATTCCCCGCCACCGAAACTTGAAAACCGCGTTCCTCGAAAGCCAACGCCAGTCGATCTCGAAGGACAAAGCTGTCATCGACTAAGAGAATACTTTTAGCTAGTGCGGTCGGGTGGGTCATTGAGTTTTCCTATTGGTCGAAAGGGGGCTTTCTATTCTAAGCTCGAAACACAGATTTGCACGACCTAAAACCGAATATCCCGTTTAGTTAGAATTTCGCGAGAGTGAAATAGTGCATTCCGTTCCTGCTCCAACTTGACTCGTATAGGTGATTTCCCCCCCAAGTCGATGAATAACGTTTCGAACCAAAAAAACGCCAAGTCCCATTCCACGACCTGGTTCCTTCGTCGTGAAGAACGGTTCACCCATTCGGCTCAGAGTTTCGGGGCTCATCCCTTCGCCTTGATCGCGAACGACGATTAGCCATTTGTCGTTTTGTTCAGTTATATCAACTGTCACGATTCCCGAGGGTTCACTGGCGTCCAGAGCATTTTGGATTACGTTCCGAACGGCTTGAGATAGAGCTTGAATGGGCAGGATTCCCTGCGACTTGAGGATATTGTCCGGCACCCGCATTTGAACACGACTGGTATCCCTCAAGCCGATCAGTATCTCATCGATCAACCGCCGAATGGTCAAAGGATCCAGTTGCTCGGCAGCCGCTTCACCCGCCCCACTCTTCATGCGATCAAGTATTTCGCGGCACCTATCCAATTCGCTCCGAATTAAGTCCACATCTTTTCGAACTGCATCCATTCCAACCGTTTTATCGAGGCGACGCGACAACTCTTTAGAAATTACAGCGATCGTCGACAGCGGCGAAGCGAGTTCGTGTCCGGCACCGGCAGCTAATGTTGCTAACGCTTCGAGGCGTCGGCTGCGAGCTCGCTGTTCCTCGGCATCTTGAAGCTGAAGTTCGCGAAGATGCAATTCGCGGGCAAGCTCCGTAACAAAGTACGTGACGACAACACAACACGTTGCAAACGCGACCCACAAACCTTGATTTTTTATATCGGTGAAAAGCTTCGAGTCGAGACCAACCAGTTCGAATTCATCCAAGGGCTTCGAAACAACGAGCAAAGCCACTACCCCGACAATACTTACTAACGACAAAATCCAAGCCCATTCGACCGTCAACATTAATCCAGAAACGGCCAGGTTTGCAAAATAGAAAAAAAGAAACGGATTCGTCGTACCACCGGACCAATGCAGCAAAAAGCTCAACGTGATCACGTCAAAAACCATCACCACGCCGACGAGGTTCGTGCTCCGCAAATGCTCCGACGCCGTCATGCCACCACGCTTAAGCAATCGCAGCCATGTCCCCAACAAAATGTTTGTTACCGCAGTCAATGCAACGCAGATCGTTAACTGCAACAAAGGCAATCGGATCCCTAATCCCCAATGGACCATGCCAATCGTCAACATCTGCCCTGCGACCGCCACCCACCGAAGTTGAAGCAGCCAAACCGCAGTCCCCAGCGTAGGAGTCCATCGATGTCCTGAAACAGTGCGTTCGCTGAACAGCATGGTAGTCTCAACAAGAAAGTGTCTGGACAAGGTCCCGTACGCCGAGAGGTTTTACCGAAGTAAACGATTCGCCAGCGAGAAAACCCGTCGCCGCACCCGTCGCCAGTGCAATCGCGCGGACTCGATCGAAAACATAAGCTTTTTCGGCTGGAAACTGCGTCTTGTAACACTGAATTGAGGCGATTTTGGTTTCCAGTGTCTGGGAAATATCGACCGTGAATTGACTTGAAGGGAATTCATCGGCGGCGGCTTCGAAGGACAGCCGAAAATAAAGCTGCCGCGGAATCGTATGAACCGGTAGGCCATCAAAATATTGATCCCATTTGGTCAGCCGCGAGTAAAAAACGGCCGCGTCTGTGATCTTCATCGCTTCATAGTGATCTGGCGAGGCAAGTGGCGTTTTGCCGGCAAAACCGATCACGATGCTTGGACGAAGCTTGCGGAATTCCTTGGCCAAGGCCACGCGTGCTTCAAAACAATCCATCAATCTTCGGTTGGGAAGATCGAGCGTCTTGCGGTATTGAACGCCGAGTACTTCGGCAGCTTGTTCGGCTTCACGAAGTCGAACTTCGGGACCTGGGCTATTGGGTGTCGGTTCACCGTCCGTCAAATCGATGATCGCAACGCGATAACCTTGACGGACGAGCAACGCCATTGTTCCGCCACAAGCAATCTCAACGTCATCCGGGTGCGCTCCCACAACCACAACATCATACGGTTCCGTAACGGTCATACTTGTTCATTTCTAATCACGAAGATTTGTTTTGAATCTTGATCGCTTTAACCAAGAAAGTTGGATTGCTTGATTCCAATGGCGATCGTCCCAGGCGGTAATAGCTTCTTGAAATCTGAATCATACGAACTTCGGGTTCTGCTTGAAGCTCGTCCTGCAACATGGTTTGCACGGCTGCCACATGTTCAAGACTGCTGATGCTGGCGACCAGGGAGCCGTTGGGGCGCAAGCGATGCCAAGCGTCGCGAACAAGGTCGCAGACGGCGCGTCCTGTGCCACCAACAAAAATGGCGTCAGGATCAGGGAGAGCTTGCCAAGCTTGAGGTGCTTGGCCCAAGACGGGGACAAGGTTGCTGACATTGAATCGTTTGGCGTTTTCTACCAATAAATTGTAATCTTCTGCGTCCATCTCAATCCCATAGACCATGCCGTTGGACGCAATTTGTGCGGCTTCGATTGCAACGGATCCACTACCAGCGCCGACATCCCACACGAGTGAATCGTGGCTCAGTTGCATCTCCGCAATGGCGATGACGCGAACTTCGGAACTTGTCAGCAGTCCCCGTTTTGGCTTGGACTGAAGAAACAACTCATCCGGATTTCCAAAAAGTCTTCTACCTTCTAATCCGATGGCACGATCAGGAACACCGGGAGTTCTTATTAATACCATGACGTTCAGTTGGGAGAAATTAAGTTTTGCGATTTCAGCCAATGTCCCACGCGTGACTCGCTCGTCGGGAGAGCCAAGGTTTTCGCAAACGTAGGCCGTAAAATAGTCGAGCCCACGTTGAAGAAGATATTCAGCGATATGCGGAGGCGAATAAGTTTCTGAGGTGAAGATGCCGACTTTCTCTGCTGATCGGATTTTCTCGACGGCGCGATCAAGACTTTGGCTTGCAAGATTTGTCAGGTAAGCTTCGTCCCAGCTTTCTTTGACTCGTGCGAAAGCCAATTGCATGCTACTCACATGCGGAATCACTTCGAATCGTTCTTTTCCAAGCCGCGTGCAAAGGTATCGCGCGACTCCGTAAAAAAGTGGATCGCCGCTAGTGAACAATACGATTCGTTTATCTTGATTTTCTTGAACGGCTTGAACCAAGGGTTCCATTGATCCGCCGATGGGGATTTTCTGACCTTGGAAATTTGGGACCTTATCCAAGTGCGGTTGCGTGCCAACAATCACATCCGCGTTAAGGATTTTTTCTAACGCTTGGCGAGTCAATCCTTCGAGGCCATCATCTCCAATACCGATGATGTAGATTTTGGATGAATCCATCAATTCCAGTCCGATCTATCGTCCAAGGCACGAAAAGTGAAAAGCAATCTCTTTATCGAATGCAAAACGGTACGAGGAAATATGTGATTTGCAATCGCACTGCATGGCGATTCAAACGAAAAAAACCGCTGATTTCAAGACACTTGAAACCAGCGGTTACGATAGGTTAAGGACGGAAGTCTGGCTAGCGGATTAAGCCTGGAAAGAGCTTCCGCAGCCGCAGCTTTTTACAGCGTTTGGATTTTCAAAAGTGAATCCTTGCTTCTCGATGCTTTGGTGCCAGTCGATTGTTGTGCCGTCGAGATAGAGTGCGCTCTTCTTATCGACAACGACTGCAACGCCGTGCTGTTCATAGCGGCTATCTTTTGCATCGTCGAATTTATCGTCGAAGGTCAGCGAGTAGCTGAATCCACTGCACCCACCACCGGTCACACCGACGCGGAAGAACACATTTTCTTCGATCTGATTTTCGTCGCGAAAACGTTTTACTTGTTGAGCGGCTGTTTCTGTGAGATTAATTGCCATGCGAGTATCACCTCGTTCCCTGTATTAAATGAGCGTGCAGACGAATGACTCGTCTAAATCCAACAATAAAGTGTACGCAATGATGCCTATAATTGACAAGGCTAGTTGCGAAAAATCGATGATGTTATTTAGCAAGCGAGCGGGACGGTATGTCCAGGAATGTTGGTTTGAGAGGACATGCCGGTCACCCGTGCTGGGCGACTGCCATTGAGTGTTCAAAGTGCGTAAAAAAACCCGGCTTGGCGAACCAAGCCGGGCTATTTGAAATCCGGAATGTCGCTAGTCACCCGGGTAGGCGACTAGCGTGATAAGCTCTTAACTGTACAAGAATTGTTCTCACGGTAAGCAGCAACTGTGTCACCACAGATGTGCTGAATATCCTTAGAAAGGAGGTGATCCAGCCGCAGGTTCCCCTACGGCTACCTTGTTACGACTTAGTCCCAATTGCCAAGTTGACCTTCGGCGCCTGCCTCCCTTGCGGGTTAGCTCAGCGACTTCGGGCCCCCCCGGCTTTCGTGGCTTGACGGGCGGTGTGTACAAGGCTCAGGAACACATTCACCGCGGTATGCTGACCCGCGATTACTAGCGATTCCAGCTTCATGTAGGCGAATTGCAGCCTACAATCCGTACTGAGCGCCGCTTTTTGGGATTTGCTAACTCTCACGAGCTTGCTTCCCTTTGTACGACGCATTGTAGGACGTGTGCAGCCCTAGTCATAAAGGCCATGAGGACTTGACGTCATCCCCACCTTCCTCCGGTTTAACACCGGCAGTCTCTCTAGAGTCCCCGCCATAACGCGCTGGCAACTAAAGATAAGGGTTTCGCTCGTTAAGGGACTTAACCCGACATCTCACGACACGAGCTGACGACAGCCATGCAGCACCTGTGCAAAGGCTCCCCGAAGGGCACTCCAACCTTTCAGTCAGATTCCTAAGCATGTCAAGACTAGGATAAGGTTCTTCGCGTAGCCTCGAATTAAGCCACATCCTCCACCGCTTGTGTGAGCCCCCGTCAATTCCTTTGAGTTTCAGCCTTGCGACCATACTCCCCAGGCGGAGCACTTAACACTTTCGCTACG
>JANMGV010000135.1:0-17335 GCA_031374825.1 Pirellulaceae bacterium | reverse complement strand
CAATTATGCCGACTTTCAGGCAGTCATCGACACCTGCCTCCAGGAACTCTCCACAACCCACCAAAAGGCAATCGCATCACTGATCACGCTGAACTTTCAAACCTTCGAAAATGTGACTCTGCTTCCCGCGTGAGGTATAATCGGTCCTTTTTATCCCCATCCCCGGTCCATTCCTTGCGGTAAAGAGCGATGTGTTCTTTGCGCAGGTCTTTCAAAAATCGCTCCACGGCCGATGCAACTAGCACAATGTACGTCCGCGCTAGATGTCGTGATAACGATACAACTTCCGGAAGATGCACATGAATTCCATATTTACCCGTTTCCCGGTGAAGAAACGATTGTAGGTCCCCGGAATCACTCGCCGCAGAGAGAAACGAACGGGCCGCAAGTTCGGTCAGTTCAATCATCGCATCCGTTTCGCCGAGGTACCGATACAATCGGCGGAAACACGGAAAACTAAACGATTCGACTGCTCCGGTCATACGACCACCTCCCCGCTCATAAGTCGCGGCAACAGTAGGTCGCGAGCATTCGTCAGTTTCTCAGTTTGTGAACGGCATAACCGCATATATTGAAACGCTGGACCTGCGAAGTCATCAAAACTCGATAGCAAAGAGCGCGGCGGAACCAAAACAGGTAGTCGATGAATCGCCTTTCGATCTAACGTCGGAACGGATGCACCTCCGTTATATTGCTTTAAATCCATTTCCCGCAGCAAGAACAGCGAAAAGAGAGGTGGGAGGCGATGAAAAGCCTTGACCCAAAGGGCTGTGTTAAGGGGCCAGTATTCACCTTTGATATAGTGGACTTCACCTAATGTTCCAGACCTTCCTGTTACGACTCCCGGACCTTCGACCTTCGCTTTATTGTGATACCCCACGATCCCGGTTGAGCCGTAAATCGGAACGTCGCCTTCGTGTCGATCCTGTACTGGAAGGTCAAAGCCGCGTTGCAGCTCCAGGGCTTGCTCAAAAGGCACACGCGTCCATCCTTCGGGCACACCGTTGACAATGCGGACGTGTCGTGGCCGGGGAAGCGGAGGCGGACGAACCACTCCTGGTACAAGAGCCGCGCGGACTCCTCCAACAACGCCATCCGCCTCCGATTGTTCTCAATCAGGTCGTCGTAGGCGGAGAGAACCGAAGCGATTGTGCGTTGAACTGCCGGCGGAGGAAGGTAAAGCGGGATTCGTTTGACAATGTCCTGATTCAGCGAGGCCATCGTGGCTTTATTGCCCGACTGAGTTAGCATCCATTGCTGATGTTCATTGCGAAGGAACGCATAGGAAATAAAGCGTTCGCAAACTTCCTCTGTTGAAAAGCGAAGCCTGATGCAATCGGAACCCTGCATCCATTTATCGTGATCCTCAGTGACGAACAAGTGCCGATCAACAGCTCCTTTGCGCCCAAAGACAATGTCATTTTTTCGCAACAGGTGAATTGCCAGGCGTTCTGAAGTCTGCTCGCTGACGAATTCAAGTTTGTCTTGGCGAACGTTAGCAAACCCAATATTGCGAACATTGATCACAGGCGTTCCTTCGGAAACATAGTCGCTAGCGCGCAATTGAGTACCAAACGGTCCAGTCTGAATATCAGCTTGGCCAGCATCGACAAAGTCGCCCACGAAGCAGCTTTTCCACTTCATATCCCCAGCCCTTCAAAGTTCTCCTGAATCTTCGCTGCGAGCGAGACAGCTTCTTCATTCAGGTCGGCCAGTTCGATATGAATATCTTTGAGCGACTGCTCGAAGTCGAAGTCCTCGTCGACATCGGCCGGCGCGACGCCAACGTAACGGCCTGGCGTCAGACTCCAGTCGGCTGTTTCGATTTCCTGCTGTGTGACCGCTCGGCAGAGGCCGGCGACCGGTACGAACTTGGCATCGGGAAATCGTGAGAGCAGCCAATGCGCCTGGCGCTCGAAGTAGGCAGTCCGCTTGAGTTGTTCGACCAGCTCCTTCCGCCGCGCATCGAGGTCTTTTTCCAGACGGCCAATCGCTCGGCTGTCCCAGTCCTCATGTTCGCGGGCGTTAAATTCCTTCTCAGCCGTACCGACGACGCGACCAGCCAACTTGCAGACCAGATCAACGTCCTTCACCAAGTCGCGGCAGGCTTGGGCCAGCAGATCGAGCTGCTCCAGCCGCTTCCGCTGGGCCGATGCTTTGGGCTCTACAGCCTTCTTCCAATCCTTGGCAATTCGGCCAGTCCACTCTTCCATTGTCGCCATACAAGCCTTGGCTGCCGCGTCGCGATCCTTGACCAATTCACGCAGCGGTGCGTCCTTCTCCAACGTCTTGAGGAATGACGCGGACGCAGCGACAAGGGCCTTGTAAGCGGTGGAAAACGCCGTCGATTGGCCAGCGATTAATGCGGCTTCGCTGAGCGTGCGATCCAGATAGCTTTGCACCAGTTCAAGAAAGCGATCCGACTGGCCCCGGTACAGCCACACGACAGCGGTGAGGTTGGCCAGTTGCTCGGGGCTGAAGTCGTAAATCTTGCGCGTTACTTTGCGATAGACGTTTCGGGCATTGAGCATCAGCACCTGGTCGCGTCGCTCCTTCGGCTTGCTGCGGTCGAAGTGCCATAACTCGCAGGGAACCGTGCGGGTGTAAAAGAAATTCGAGCGAATGGAGATCATCACATCGACGTCGCCCGTCTCTACGAGCTTGCGGCGCACCTCCGCCTCGCCGTGGCCGGCGCTTGACGCCTGAGACGACATGACGAAGCCGGCCCGACCCTTGGGGCCCAGATAGCTGTAGAAGTAGGAAATCCAAAGGTAGTTGCCGTTAGAAACCTTTTTGGCTTTGTTGACGCCGGGCAGGCCGAACGGCAGGCGGCGGTCGTCCTTCACCTTCTCCGCATCCACCATATCGACGTTGAACGGTGGATTGGCTGTAACGAAGTCGCACTTGCCGTACAGGTTGTGCACGTCTTCGTAGAACGTGTTGGCCTCGCGAATATCACCTTCCAGGCCATGCACCGCCAAGTTCATTTTGGCCAGCCGGATGGTGGTAGCCGTTTTCTCCTGGCCGTAGAACGTGACGCGATGGGCGGTGTCTTTGCCCAGGCGTTCGATATAGTGGCTCGACTGCACGAACATTCCGACCGAACCGCAAGCAGGATCGAACACGATGCCGTGGTCGGGCTCAATGACATTGACGATGGTTTGCACCAGCGATGGGGGCGTGAAGAACTCGCCGTTGTCCTGCGCTCCCTGCATGGCAAACTTCATGAGGAAGTATTCGTAGATGCGTCCGAACACATCGCCGCTGGCGGTACGGAGCGTCTCGCTATCGAACACTCGCAGCAGATCTTCGAGCAGGTCGTTCTCGAACTTGTCGTAGTCCTTGGGCAATTGGCCTTGCAGCGGTTCGAAGTCCCGTTCGATGGCGTCCATCGCCTTGACGATCGCTGTGCCGAGGCTCGACCCCTTGGGGAGCTTGAGCAGTTCGTCATAACGAGCTTCTTTGGGGAGCAGCAAAGCGCGGCGTTTGAGGAAGTCGCCTTTGACCAGCGCTCGCTTGGGCATCTTGCCGGCCGCTTGTTCCGCAGCGATCTGCTTGGCAGCGGCGTCAAAGCGGTTGGTGGCATGGCGCAGAAAGATGACGCCCAGCACCGGCATGCAGTATTCCGACGACGTCAGCTTGGAGTTCGCGCGGAGATTATCCGCCGCCGCCCAGAGGTCGGTTTCCAGTTGTTCGATACTGTGCTTGGCATTTTCCGTCATGCGTGTTCCCTGATTCGACACTTTCGCTGGATGCGGTTCTATCGAGCCTTCTTGCTTGCCGTTGCGATCACCGGCTTCGCGGCCTTCTTCAAAAGCTTGTCCAGGTCAGTTTGCTTGAATAAGCGATACCCGTTCACCGGGTTCCGGTGCATCGGGATGTCGCCACGGGCTGCCCATTTGCGAAGCGTGTTGTGGTGGACGCCGAGGTACTCGGCTGCCTCTGCCGTGTGCATATATTCGGTCAATTTGGTCATGGGATTGCCTTCATCGTTTACCGCCAACAAATCCAGCTTTCTAGCTTATCAAACCCTACACGATCGTGACAGCTGCCGAAATTATCGCGGCGGATTTGGCCATGCCTTGCGAAGTTCCAGGTAACAATGGGGAATCGAGACAGATTCTGTGCCGCAAGCGCTTGAGTTGTTCCAGAAACTATGACTCCAGGTGTGTCGTCGCAAGACGAATTCGAAACCCAAACACACGGAGACCAATAGATGAAGAACGCCAAGCCAACCTGAACGCCGAGGCCGCCTACGAGAACAATCAACCTGTACTTTCAGTGCATCGTGTCGGTCTTGCGACGCTGAGGTGGAAACAGTGGGTAACCAAAAAGTTCACAATTTCAATTATGAGTCGTGATCGACAATTGACATACATTGCGAACAAAACCAAATTTGCCGATTTCGAAAAGTTCATCGAAGGGTCTAATCGAAAAACGAGCCGAATTGGTCCTCCGACCTCCTATGATTCTCACATTCAACCGGCATAGACCATATCGCCAGCCATTGTGGTTTGAAGTAATATGTTCCAATGCTCTGTTCGGTTCGGAATAGCGCGAGAAGAATCCGTTTGAGTGTCGATCCAACGAAACGTTGATTGACTGTAAAAAGCGCTCGTTTTCAATCAAGCAAAAATTAATCAGAGGAATTATGACTACGAACTTGCAACCGATTCCATACCTGAGTTTTAACGGCAATTGCCGTGAAGCGATGCATTTCTACCAGCAAACACTGGGTGGAGTTATCAGAGTCATGATGTCAGGTGCGGATTCTCCGATGGGGGACCAGATACCCAAGGAATTTGCTGATCGCATCATGAATGCACAACTTGAGTTGCCAGGCGGTGCATTGCTTTATGGTGGTGATGCACCGGCCCACATTCCTTACGAAGGGGTGAAGGGCATCTCTCTTACGCTCAACTACTCGACTGTCGAAAAGGGAGAATCTGTTTTCAATGCCCTTTCTGTTGGAGGTGTTGTGACTATGCCTTATAGCTCGACTTTTTGGGCTAAGAAGTTTGGAATGCTTGTGGACCGTTTCGGAGTCCATTGGATCGTCAATGGCGAGCTCACTCCACTGAATTAATTGAGCAATCACAATTTCCACGAGATAGTTTATTCCGATACACGCGACTCCATTCGAGGACCGTTCGATGAAGGCATTTGAAACGTCCCGAGAAATCCCAGCGACGATCGAGCAAGTCTTCGCCGCATTCTGCGATCCCAATAGGTTGGCACGATGGTGGGGACCGGCTGGTTTTACTAATACTTTTCAGACTTGCGAAACTAAGACTGGCGGCAAATGGTGTTTTGTAATGCGCGGACCAGACGGAAAAGACTACAAAAACGAAAGTGTTTTCGCAGAGATGGATGCGCCTCGCAAAATAGTAATTCAGCATGAAAATGGTCCAAAGTACCAATTAACAATTCTACTAACGCAGCTCGGTGAAAAAACGGTCGTGCACTGGTCACAAGTCTTTGAAAGTGCGGACGTTGCAAAGCGGATCGAATCGATAGTCGTTCCTTCAAATGAGCAAAATCTAGATCGATGGACAGAAGAAGTGTTGCGGGTCGTGAAAGCCAATTGATCCGATTACAGACGGCCACATCGACACCTTCATCGGCCTGCCCGCGAACTTGTTCTATTCCACCGGCATCCCGGTCTGCATCCTCGTCTTGAAGAAGTGCAAGAAGCCCGACGACGTTCTGTTCATCAACGCCGCCGAGTACTTCGTCAAAGGCAAACGCCAGAACCAACTGACGGAAGAGCACATCGCGAAGATTGTCGACACCTATCAATTCCGAAAAGAGGAACCTCGTTACGCGCGCCGGGTAGAAATGGCCGAAATCGAAAAGAACGACATCAACCTAAACATCTCCCGCTACATCAGTACTGCGATTGGCGAAGCGGAAATCGACTGGGCCGAAACGCATGCGGAATTAGTTGAAATCGAGAGATCGATCAAAACCGCAACCGCCAAGCACAATGATTTCCTGAAACTGCTTGGCTTACCGACGTTGCCTTAATCTTGAAATCGATTGTTGAAATGAGTTGGTCCGAGTCGATGGATGCGTCACTGGGAAAGCCAAGCCTTCATGCGAGGAAGTTTGGATTTTCCGGTGGCGATTGCACTGGGAATTTAAATCGCTCGACGATGAAAGTCGCATGCGCTAACTGTTCTTGGCTGACAAACTTGCAGGTACGAAGCGATTCGCGATCAGTTTGTTGACGTAGGTGGGTGATAAAGAGCGCATAGCCATGCGGATATGAATGGCTGGTTAGAACCCAAGTTAACTCGCAAAAGTTCATGGAATCCCAGCCTAAAGTATGCAACCACGTTGCAGGAATACGCCCGTCGATCTATTCATTTTTTCGGTCGGCAATATCAATCATGTAAAAAGTTACCGGTTGAAATGCGGTTTCCTGGGGGCTAAGATTTAATCCAATAGATGTTGGTCCGAAGCGGAAAAACCAGTTTTTTTTGTCGCCGCTTGAGATAGTTTGGCATCACAAATTCTTGCTGCTCGGAACTCCCCGACAAATTTAGCGTAATGTTCGGTGCAAAATCGAAGCGATTTCTTATTAGTAAAGAGTCAATCCATGGCAAAACGTCGCCCAATGAAAGACCATTATCGGAGGAATTTCCTCCACGGATTCGAAGCATTGGAACGCCGTGATCTGTTGGCTGTCCTTCCACCGACTGGTGAATTGACGGAAGGCAATGCATCGGCTTGGGAAGCCTTTGCGGATGGCTCTACGGGAACTGTGGTCGATGATACGACGCATGTTCGTGTCGGAACGCGATCAATCAAATTGGATACAAATGGAGGATTTGATACGGGAGTCCGTTTCCGTGCACCTGCCGAGAAGTGGGATCTCTCAGGACGTAATTTGATCGATCTTTGGGTCTACGGTGATAACAACACTCCCAATGGCTGGCAAGGCAATCAACCGATCCTTAAACTGGTAAGCGCAAGCGGATCTTTGCGGCTTGAACCCAACCAACAGATGATGCCCAATCACTCTTGGGCATTTTTGACAATCCCATTTGCAGGCGATCAAATTTGGCAGGCCACGACCCAAGGAACGTTTGACATTGCAAACGTTTCGGCAATCGAGTTTCATCAGGATACGTGGGATTTCGGTTTCGTCTGCTATTACGATGGAGTGAGATTCGATAATCGCGGCCCATTGGATTCATCCACATTGTCCGAACCGAAAGGCGTCGCAGTCGATTTCAACAATCGAGTGATCGTCGCCGAATCTGCCGCCCACCGAGTGCGAATCCTCAGCCAGACTGGAGATGGTCTGATGCTGATTGGTGCTCAAGGAAGCGCAGATGGTCAATTTCAATCGCCTGCTGATGTAGCTATAAACTCAAACAATCGAATTTTTGTCGTCGACAGCGGTAATAATCGCATTCAATCGTTCACCCCCGAAGGTGTATTTCTCGGCAAGTTCGGGACGAATGGCAATTTGCCGGGGCAATTATTCAATCCACTAGGCATTGGCTATGAAGCTTCGTCAAATAAATTTTATGTTGCTGATAGCGGCAATCATAGGGTTCAGCGATTTGCGGCGAATGGCGCTCTGGATGCGACATGGGGAACTAACGGGATTGTCGGCACCACTGGAGTCATACAGCGGGACCACTCTGGATTTGATTCTCCCAGTGACGTTGCGGTAAACCCCGTTAACGGCAATGTCTATGTCGCCGATCGAGGAAACCAACGCATCGAAGTCTTTAGCCAAACAGGAATCTACATCAGAACCTACCTCGCCGTATTTCAACCCAATTCTATTGCTTTCGATTCATCAGGCAATTTGTATATTGCGGGAGATGACCCGAACGAAGGATACAAAGCGTTTGACGGAAGGCTTCGTTACCTAAGAGCAGGCGATGAGCTGATCAGCAGGCACTACACGGGTGGCGTGGACGACATCGGACGCAAACTCATGGGAGTAGCTGTGCGCCCCGATGGCAAAATCCTATTTTCGGATACGCTCAAAAGTCGCCTAGTAAAAGTTGATCCGTCATTTGATCAACCAATTAGTAACATATCGGTCAAGTCGCGTGGGACCTCCGTTACGATTACTTGGTCGACCCCGAATCCGGGCCCCAATAAGATCCAATACGGTTCAGTTGACCCTTTCGAAAATATATTGGTAAACAATTTCGTTACACGCACTCATGCGGTAACGATTAATAATGTGACGCCAAATACGCGGTTGTTTTACAGCATTGCATTTACCGATTCATTCACCGGCGAGGAAGTTTGGACAACGAAAGATGTCATCAATACGGGTGCACCAGCAGGTTCGACAGATTTCCTTCGCTTGAAAGCCGCTGGACTAATCTACACCGATATAGATACAGATGCCGGATATTCAAGAATGCCGCAAGTACAAATCGACTCCATGCGAGATCGGTTTTTAAAGGTCGCGGATTTCTATTGGCGAAACAGCGGATTTAAGCTGTGGATAGACTTCACGATTGTAGAGGTGGACGCCGACCTGACTGCGGGCGACGATTTGTTCCCGAGAATGGAAACGGACCTAACTGCTCAAGGATTTGGGGCGGCAGATGACTTTGATGGCATATATTCAGCGTCTCCACTCACTTTCGCCAACTTAGGAGGCGGAGCAATCAAGTTCGGTCGTCTTATCGGGGCTGCCATTTGGGTTTCACAAAGCGATTTCGTGGCCATTCACGAAGTCAATCATAGTATAGATTCCAATTACAGTTTCAATGATCTCGGAAAGTACGAAGGGAATCATGGTATTTGGGCAGTACCGAATGGCTTAGGACATGACTACTCTATTAACGGTCAAATACTCCGCAACATGTTTGCCGCTAATTTCACCGCAACACGCGCTCCATTTACAAAATGGATGACTGCTCCCGACTCAGACAACGATGGACTACCCGACACCAGTCCAAACGGTCTGACTCGCCCCCTTTCGGTAACAGAGACTACGCTGACAAGTTCCCCGACCGACTCAGACAGTGACAATGATGGTCTATCGGATTACGACGAAGCAAAAATGCTAACCAATGCGTCTAGCAACCCAAATGCTGCGGACACGGATGCCGATGGAATTCGTGATAGCGTCGACTTAAATCCTTTGTACAAAATCAACGATCGCGTGCGAAAAGGAACGCCCAGTATCGATGGAACGATTGGCTTGGGCGAATCGTGGACGATAATAAGCAATCAATGGGGATTCAACAATTCTTCGTTGGTCAGCGACAACAACTTACGGCAAGGACTGACGACAACATATGCAGCATGGGACGACACCAACCTCTACTTTGCGCTCAAGGGGCCAGGCGGTAGTACCCAACTCAGAATTGATGGCGATGCTGATAATTGGTTCATGGGATCGAATAACTATCAAATGAACCTCCGCAACGATTTTTCAGCTCTAAATGTTTCAGTCAATGCGGGAGTTCCCGACGTTTTCAGGCAAATAGACAATGATGGGCAGTTCAGCGAATTTTTCGACACCGATCCAAAATTCACGCAACCGTATAACGGACGTACCATCTTCAATCACAGTGGAGAAGGACTTGGATTTCCAGGACGCTTAGTAACCGAGGCCGACTTGACATATCAACGAGGTGGTTCTGGGAACGAAATGGTTTGGGAAGTTCGCATTCCTTGGTCTAATAAAACGGGATTACGTGGCTCCGTCGGCAAAGAACTAGCATTTTTTATGGATATTCAAGGTGACCGCCTCTTTGAAACCGATCACTTTGCGAAAATTCGATTGGTGTCTGCTGCCCAGGAACCGCCTCTAGTTACGCTTAACGGCAACGCAACGTATGAGGAAAATGCAAAGCCTATTTTGGTCTCGAGCAACGGATTAGTTGTGGACTACGATAGTCTCGACCTAAGCGGTGGAAAATTGACCGTTTCGGATATAGGTGCGGGGAGCATGGACCGTACTGCGATTCAGCATGCAGGTTTTCAGAATGGACAAATCGGAGTATCCGGTTCTTCCGTGAAATACTCCAATCAGGTCATAGGAACGTTTACGGGAGGTGCTGGTGCGACACCGCTGGTAATTTCGCTCAACGCGAATGCTACTCCGGCCAAAGTCCAATCGCTATTACGTAGCATTTCATTTGAATCGCAAGGCGACACGCCAAAGGCTGGCGTTCGTCAATTGCGATTCGTTCTAACGGATGGGGATGGCGGTACCAGCTTGACTCGAACCGCACTGATCACAGTGACTCCCGTCAATGACGCACCGGTACTCGCCCCAGCCATCGGCGGCAGTGTCAATTACCAGCAAAATGCTGCTTCCATTGGTTTGCTGCCTACCACAACACTTACCGACCCCGATAGCAGCAATTTTGCGGGTGGTGTCCTGCTGGTTCGCATCGTGGCAGGTCAAAATACCTCGAATCGTCTGACGATTGGTGGGAGTTTTGTCTTGTCCGGAAGCGATGTTCAACTAAACGGAACATCGATCGGTACATTAAACAATGGCGGCGGTGTTGGCCTAGCGAGGCTAGAAATTACATTCAACTCAAACGCAAGCAAAGCAATCGTTCAACAACTGATTCGCTCAATTCGATTTCAAACTGTTAACGGGACGTCGACTGCTCAACGACTGATCGATTTCACAGTGTCGGATGGCGATGGTGGTTTGAGTAACAAGGTCCGAAAATCGGTAAACATTATTTAGCCAATTCCCCAAGTCTTTTAAATCCACCAATTGCCTTATTCTCCGTTACAGTAGCAATGGCAGAGAATTGTGGTGACGAGTTTTGGGGGGACGCGTTGCATTCGGACGATTCGAACTGAGGCAGGATGCTCTTTTCGCGATTCGATCGAAATTGAAAAGCTGTTTGTACTCTGTTGAAACTGATTTGCGGCAAGTCCGAAGACCATAATCTCATTGCCATTCTCAATCCAACCTTCGAAACTGACTTCCAAAACAAACCCGTCAAACCCAACAAATCCCTTGCTCTTGTATCGCGAAAAAGAGAGTATCGTTATGAAGAGGGTTGCGCTCGGAAAGGAGTTGAGACTACCGAATCATTATCTAAACGAAGCTCTGGAAAAAACCACTTTTGACCAGAATGATTCTTAATCAAAAACTCAACTTTGCTACGCCCTGTGCAGAAAATGAGTTTCGCCGTTATTGAGACTTTAACAATCGGATTTTTGGCATCGAGAGCGGTTCGAGGCGAGGCGACCCGATGTGGAATGGCGTAGAAAAGCTTGAATTTCGCAAGATTTCCACAAAGCGGGGATGAGCCGATCCCTCTGTGCCACAATAATTGAGACAACTTCCTCCTGTTTTATTAATGTAGAGGGCAAGGAGGAAGATGGATGTCGAACGAAATAGGAAAAGATGGGCGGGGGACCACTGAAGTCAGCGAAAAGGCTTCGCGCAGGAGGTACTCTGCGGAATACAAGTCGAGGATACTTGACGAAGCAGATCGATGTGATCAGCCCGGTCAACTGGGCGAATTGCTGCGACGCGAGGGCCTTTATTCATCGCTGCTTTCCAATTGGCGAAAGCAACGATCGGTGGGCTTGCAACCAAAGCGTCGTGGCCGAAAGCCAATACCGAATCAGGCTGAACATCTAGAACTCCAGCGTGTGAAACGGGAAAACTCTCGACTTGCCGAACGTCTTCGCCAAGCCGAACTTATTATCGACGTTCAAAAAAAAGTTTGCGAGATGCTGGGAATCCTTCCAGTGAATCAGAACAACGAGAACGAAGAATAGAAGCCGCCATGGAACTTGCAAAATCCACCGGTGTGAAGAAGGCGTGTGATGCGCTCAGCGTACCACGCGCCTCTTTCTATCGGAAAAAATCACCCATCACGCGTCAGCCGAAAGAACGCTCTTCGATCAGGGCTTTGACTGAGGCTGAACGCGATGACGTCAAACAATTGTTATACAGCGAGCGATTCATGGACAAATCACCGTCGCAAATCTATGCGAGACTTCTCGATGATGGCCAATACTATTGCAGCACGCGAACTATGTATCGAATTCTAGAACAAGAAGACGCCGTCAAAGAACGCCGAAATCAACTTCGGCGTCCAAATTATGCCAAACCTGAGTTGCTTGCATCCGCTCCTAACCAAGTCTGGTCTTGGGACATTACCAAGCTAAAAGGCTCGGAAAAATGGACTTATTATCAACTTTACGTCATTCTCGATGTCTTCAGTCGATGTGTCGTCGGGTGGATGATCGCTCATCGAGAACAAGCCGATCTCGCAGCAAGATTGATTCGCGAAACGATCGAAAAACAAAACGTACCAGAATCCCAGCTAACGATTCACAGCGATCGCGGCCCGTCGATGACTTCCCATTCCGTGGCTCAGTTGATGGCCTCGCTGGGTGTCACCAAGTCCCACAGCCGCCCTCATGTCTCCAATGATAACCCGTTTTCCGAAAGCCAATTCAAAACGCTCAAATACCATCCTGACTTCCCCGATCGATTCGGCTCATTCGAAGACGCTCGTAGTTTCTGTCAATCGTTCTTTTCGTGGTACAACGAGGAGCATTACCACAGCTCCATCGGGTATGTTACGCCAGCCTCACTTCATTATGGTCAAGCTGTCGACATCATTGCGTCGCGGGCTGAAACATTGAAGGCTGCTTACGCAAAGCACCCGGCTCGATTCGTTCGAGGAATACCTAAGCCACAAAAACTTCCAACCGAGGTTTGGATCAATCCTCCGTCGGTCAAGGCTCCCGACCAAAAGAAAAAGCTTCCGGAAATCAACTGTTCCCAGAAGCCTTTGGCAGCGCCTTTGACGCACCCTCGGTCCGATTATCCCTCAGCAAGTTGCGTCCCCGCAGAGCTCGATTCCGTTTCATCGAACTAAATCAAAATAACCTACTAACAAACTTTGAACACCCGAGTGATGCCTCAAAAAATCCAACATCCCTGTCAAAACGCAACAACCATGCCGCAGAAAACTCACTAATTAAAAATCGAAGTTGTCTCAAACCTATTGACACGTTCCGGATCGAGGTTGCCTAAAACGAGCAAGCCGAAACATCACGAAGCAAGTCAATTTGAGTTAAGCAGCTTTGCGAGAATAGCTCTTTAGCAATCCACCAAGTCGCTCATGACAGTGAAGCTCAGCAATCGGAGTGGCTTCACTGGTAGTGTTCTCGTTCTGGGTAAACTTTTCAATTAGCTGGTTATCCAGCATCAGCACTTTGCACGGTAGACATTGCGGAAGCCTGCCATCGGCGAACTCGGAGTTTGTTGAGAAATCCTTGTGGATCGCATTTTTTGCACCCCGGATATTGGTCCAAGAATAGTTCGAAGACTGCCCATTGCCACCGCTCGCTACGTCGCAAACGGCGGCATGTGAGAGCATACGTAAGTACAGCTCGGTTGGTGTTGTTAAGTAGCGTGTCGCACTTGTTCGAGACCGGTGCGGGGGACCAATTCGACCCGAAAGCAGTTAACGGCAGATGAAACAAGCACTTACGTGCAAGTCGCGGAAAGCTGCAATGACCAAAAATGTGCGCAGCGAAAGACTCGTCTGTTAAGCAGATTTTCCGTAACGCGGCACACAGAGAACGACAGAGCGAACCAGTCTCGAACCGCGAAATCCCTTGTTTTTGATTAGTCGTTCGCGCGAACTTCTCCGAGAAGGTCCGATATCAGGGTCGGTACGGGGAGCTGATATTTTTTCTACAAACCTAGCCCTACACACCGGTTAACGCCTGAGTCAGAGAAATCTGCCCCAGGTGTTTTTCTTTTCCGCCAATGTTTCGTGGAATTTGCTCGATAGGTCGTCTCCGCCAATCGTCTCTGTTTTTATTTCCGATTTCTAGGCTGCGAGCGGAACCGGTCGAATTGGGTAGAAATCTTGTTGATGGGACAAAAAAATCTCTGAGTCTCTGGCTTAGATTCCGAAACGAGTTAACAGAAGGGTTATGTTCGTACCCTTGAGATATTCTACGAAAATGAGACGGATGGGTTAACACCAGCAAGCAGAGGTGGTGGACCAAACTCCCATCCTGGACGAAGCCCGTTGCACCAAAGAAGCGTCCAATAGCACGAATCACGATAAGAAAAGAATCCCCGAAAAAAATCCTGCCAACTTCTGCACCAGCTACCCCTACGTACTATTGACGCAAAGCGCCATAAAGAAGTTCGGCAGCTTTTCTTTTGGACAGTATGGGCACGCGTGTGGAGCGGGCTTCCTTCGCGTGGGAGTGGGGAAAGGTGTGGCAGTCGTGACGACCCCGATCAGTTGCCTGGTCAACTGTATACGGTTGTCCGCCTTGACAATCTGCGAAGTCCCCTTTTCGGTACACCACGATGATTCTTCGCGTTTACTTGTCACGCTCCACGATGACGTTCAGCACATTTTCCGTATCCACCCTACGCTTTCGCCAGCATCCCGCCGGATCGGCTAATCCCATTATGGCGGCTAATCCTGGATTGTTGTTGGAGCCCGGCTTATCATTGGGGTTCCAATTCACATAAGTCAACTTGTGGCCTGATACCCAGGACCAGTCGCCGGACTTCTCTTCGTCTCGCAGCCCCAGCCAGACTGGTGAAAGATGGACAAACCGCTTGGTAAGCCATTGCTGCTCCTGCTCGGAGTGGATTTCCAGCAGTCTACCGCCCCACTGCTTGGCAGTACGAGTGGCTTGGTCCCAATCCGTTTTCCAACGCATGACTCGATACTGTTTTCCATTAAATGGACTGTTGATCCAGCCATTGTCCCACTCTCCTTTGGGGGGGAGATTTTTGATCCCTGCCTGTACCTGCGGAAACACTTTCTGATAATACTCTTCCTCAACACGTAAACCGTATTCAGCAAAGAGTGGCCGAATATCTTGCTTAGCGCCAGCCGAGAGCAGGCTCAGTAACAACGTCCATTTTCGCATGGTCGTGTTAGCGTCATCGAACACTTCTTTGGGTAGCACATCGTAACGCATGAGTCGATACGCATCGATCAGTGCTGACGTGCCATGTTTGTCGGCAATATCACCCAATATAAGTGAAAAGATATTGTTATGCTGGTCGGCACCCTTTTCCATAGGAGTGCCATTATTGAAGCGTTTTTTGAACCCATTGGCTTGCCTGCGCAGTTCCTCCACTCCAAACTGTCCATGCGTAATAAATGCCTTCATCTCAACCCCTTCCTTTTGACTCAGCCCGTAAGATCGGGGATCCGCAAATACACCCCTCCATACGACATTACCATTTAATGTCACCAAGTGATGGATGTACTTGTCCAGCCAGGTTGTGCCAAACCCCTCATCCTCCTTTACGTCACTCCATTTGCCTGGCGTACGAATGAGAAAGTTAAAGTTGTGCGCCAATTCATGATTGTATCCCCAGCGATCCCAATCACGGGCCCGCGGGATTATGTCGGGATTTGGGCTGTCACCAAAAGTCACCGGGCTGCCAGCGAAAGAGCCAGAAATACCTGGCTGCCAGAAAAAGATCTGACGATCATTGATTGGTTCCTGACCGGCCAGGGCGGCGTAGCTTTCCCATTCGCTATCGATAAGTTGATGCCGCTTGAGGAAGGTATTTCCCTCGATCTGACGTTTGGTCACCACAAAGTCGATATGCTGAGTGGAATACACAGTGACATCGTCAGCAAGCTTGGAGACGATGCAAAGTATCCATTCGAGGATATCCGAGTCGTCGCCAACAGTGGCCTTGACGCGAATGACAAACCGACCTTTGGACGGTGACATCCAACTCGGAGCGCCGGTTTTTTCATCAATAGTGAGATTGTTAGGCCCCTTGACTAGGCTGTAACTGACATTGGACAGCGACTTGGCTAGAGGCGCTTTAGGCCCATGGAAGGGGATACCAACAATCCCTGTCTGAGCGCGGTAGGGTTTGAATAGGACTTCGCCGGCATGGGCTGCGAATGTCGAACAAGACCATATCAGGGCTATGGCGAATAACCCAACTAACCCAGGGCGGAATCCTTTCCGCCAACTCTCGCTCCGAAATGAACATAACGGCAAGTACGGCATGGGGGTGTTCCTTTTCGCTTTTTATCCTGAGTGAGTTCATCGAGTAGTGCAAAGTCGCAACATCGGCAGTGGGCGGCTGTCGATCAAGCCGAACGATAAGCAATCTATCCAGTCATCGAACAGTCTCTGCATCTGAAGCCGAACGTATTGCAAACTATGCGTCGGGGAGGGGAGTTGTTGGCCCCTTTGGTACGTTGTTGATTCCCGAAGTATAGATTGGAAGTTGGACTGAGCCGACGGGACGATCAACGCAAGTGGCTTGAGAATGCCAATTGTGCTGCGACGGCTCAACGGAGAGTTAGTGTATCGATTGGGATGCGCGATTGCAAGTTTTTTCGAAATCAAGACTGTGAGTGGGCGCGGGTTTTGACTTTGGGAACGCGAGTGGGCTTCGACCAACGCTCGCCACGAGGCGGAGGCCAATATTGACTTCTATTATGCAAACACCGTCGGCAGGGTCCATCAATAGGACGGATTTCGGTGCTCAATACGATTCAGGCGGGGCAGCTAAACCATGCCTTTCCTCCTCGCTACCTTTCTGTGTACGCTTCAACGTGCCTGTTACCAGACACGCGGCAAAACGAGATACTGAGCCTCGGGCTAGGAGCTAATCAGGTGCGAATCTCGCCCACTTGTCTTCAAACTATTTCCGGGACACACGAGCATGGAATTGTTTATTGGCCGACCTGTCGACCGCGCGTCAATCGGCCGTTATTCATTGTGAGTGACGAGTGGAAGTAAGGACAGCAGCGATTGCTGCTCCAACGAACATCGAACCTGTGATTAAGACTGTGATGAAGATTACGATAATGCCGCCCATTTGCAGATGGTTAATGTTCGCGATGCAGTACCAGATCAAGTATCCCGTTGGCCAAATCAGTGTGCCAAATAATCCAGACAGCGCTCCTGTAAACACGGATTGTTTGATCGAGTGTGTATTTCCTCTCAACAAACAAAACCACGAAACAGCCGGACAAGCTACGACGAGAGCGCACTCCAAAAAGAACAACAACATAAGGTAAATGTAGACCTGCATTGTGTTTGGTTGCATTATCAATCTGACTTAATCAAAGTTATTATGTCTTGGTAGGAAATATCCCTCCCTCGAATCTCGACATCAAAGGCACTAACTTCAATTTCCTATCTAGAAGTCCGGAGCAATCCAGACCCTATCCCGATTTTTTTGGTTACGCGGCTTTTGCAGACAGGCCATCATTCCGATCTTTCGATCCGTCGGCGCAGTCGTTGAAGCAGTTCCACTGAGGCCTCAATCTCCGTCTTGCGAATGGAGATACTTTCAACGTTTACGCCAAGCGGAATACCCTTGTCGCGG
>JANMGV010000105.1:0-4515 GCA_031374825.1 Pirellulaceae bacterium | reverse complement strand
AAACCGGCGGCTAGCGCCTTGCCGCTCATAAAAAAGTGGCTTCGTCCAGCTAACCTCTGATGGAACGAGTTTAAGTGTCCTCGTTCTCATTAAGGCAGGATTATCTTTAACCTGTCCCGTTCGGTCAAGGATACGTAATTGCCGAAATTGGCCTATCTGAATCAAGCCAAGTGCAGTTGAGGTAAGATAACTGCGGCTGATGAAAAGCGGCGATTCTGCTGAATGCGGGCTTTTACGTTTTGAATGTCAACCTTGTAAAGCCGGTCTTGGCGAGAGCAATCCGAGCTTAGAATGGGCCAGGGACCGGTAGGGCTTGGAAAACCGATTTGCGTTACTTGATCGTAAATCGCCTAGATCAATAGTTTAACAGCGCAGTGGGCTTAGGAAGGCGAGCCGCTGGGGTCGAGTTCTTCGAGCCGCAATCGTTTCATTTTCTTGTAGAGAGTAGTTCTGTTGATTCCAAGTTGGAGCGCCGTTTCGTTTCGATTCCATTGATTCATCCTCAGTACTTCCAGGATGATTTGACGTTCGGGGCCTTCGAGAGCTTCGCGAAGCGTCACGCCAGGCTCACATTTCAGAATCGTCGGTTGTCCCATTCGAGTTATAGCTTGTGTGGCGATCTGAACAGGTAAATGATCGACATCGATCCATGGACTCTTGCATAACAACACGGCCCTCTGCACCGCGTTTTCGAGTTCGCGGATATTTCCGGGCCAGGAGTAATGTTGAAGTGCGGAAATCGCTTCGGCCGTGAATCCTTCGACGTTTCGTCCGAACTCTTTCGATGCTGTCTGTAAGAAGTGCTCAACGAGCAAGGGGATATCATCTGCGCGTTGACGTAGCGCGGGCAATTCCAAATGAATCAGGTTGATACGGTAAAAAAGATCTTGACGGAATCGCCCGTCCGCGACGGCTTGCTCAAGTTTTTCATTGGTCGCAAAAACTACCCGCGTATCGACAGAGACCGTGTCGTTACTTCCCACAGGTTCGAATTGAAGTTCCTGAAGAACTCGGAGAAGTTTTACTTGAAGGGCCGGAGAAGATGTGCCAATCTCATCGAGGAACAAAGTCCCACCGTCAGCAGCTTGGAATTTTCCAATCTTGTTTTGCGAAGCTCCGGTGAATGCGCCTGACACGTGACCGAACAGTTCACTTTCAAGCAAATTATCTGGCAACGCGCCACAGGCAACTTCGACGAATGGTTGATTGCGGCGTCGGCTCCGTTGATGAATGGCTCGAGCTATCATGCTCTTGCCCGTTCCGTTTTCGCCTGTGATCAAAACGTTCGCACGAGCGTCCGCGACACTATCAATTGTTTCAAATATTTGTTGCATTCGTATGTCGTGGGACAATACGCTTTCCATTCCAAATCGACGATCCAAGGCAGCTTTGAGTCTCTCATTTTCGTCTGTGACTTTTTGCTGATCGAGGGCACGCCGCATGGCGATCATGAGTTCTTGATCGATGATCGGCTTGGTGAGGAGATCGAAGGCACCTGCGGCGACGGCCTCAGCCGCTGCATCGGGTCCGCCATAGCCAGTCATCATGAGGAACGGCGTCTTGGGACATGCTCGTTTGCAACATCGAAGAATGTCGAAACCATCACCATCGTCAAAACGTAAGTCGCAGAGGATTAGATCGAATTGTCGCTCCTTGATAATCTTGGGAGCCGACTTGGCAGAGTGGCAAGTATGAACAACAAAACCGACGGATAATAACCAGTCGCGCATCGATTCCAGGAGACGGCGGTCGTCATCGATTAATAGGACACTTTCGCTACCCATTGTTTGGCCTTGCTCTACCTTGTAATACGAATGGCACGATACCTTCCTCAAACGTAGGTCGTGTTTTCGGCAAAGGGTAGAATTTCGGCGATTTCATCAGCTACAGTGATGCCCTTGCGTATGCGGACCCCCTCTGTAGGTATGCTTAGTTGGCGTAGAAACGACTAGCAAATTAGTGTTGGCATGTTAAAATGTAATGAGGAACGGAAGGGTTATTTTTGGAAAATTGGCGGTCAGAATGCCATTCCCTTCCTATGCAATGCTTGCGAAGCTGTGTTAACTGCATTACTTTGCTACTTTGGGAGCGGGGGAATTACGAAAACTGATTGATCGGAGTTCAGTACAGTTCGAGGAAGATCATGAAAACAAAAGTAATTATTGGGGACGACCATGAGGTCGTACGCGAAGGCTTAGTAAGCCTTTTGAACGGTACTGACGTTGAGATCATTGGTGTCGCTCAAAACGGAACCGATGTCCTAAAGCTTTCTACGACAAAGCAGCCTGACGTCGTGTTGCTTGATGTCCGATTGAACGATGAGGACGGATTGGACGTTTTGGCTACTTTGAGAAAAAAGAAGCCTGAGCTTCCGGTTGTCATGATCTCGACTTTCGACAATCCTACTTATGTCGCTCGGTCGATTGCCCTGGGAGCCGTTGACTATTTGCTAAAGGGTTCCACGCGAGACGAAATGGTGGACACTCTAAAGCGAGCTGCTCGTAAAGAGCCACCGCCAGACACAAGCGTCATGAAACAAGTTCAGACGACTATGGAAAGGCGAAAAGATAAGTCCGACAACCCAGACAATCCGCTCACCAATCGTGAGCGTCAAGTCTTGCGTCACATCGCGTTGGGATTGAGCAACAAAGAAATAGGTAACTCATTAAACATCAGCGTGGAAACCGTCAAGGAACACGTGCAAAACATCCTTCGCAAATTGCATTCGCCGGACCGAACCGCAGCCGCTGTTTGGGCAGTTAAGACCGGGTTGCTAGATTAGCTTAGTGAAATTGCAGCAACTGAAAAACACGATGGCTGCCTGCCGTTTACGACAGGCAGCCATTTTTTATTGGCCATGTAGATTGACAGTTCCATCAGGCATTCCTAACCGTTGAGATATACTCCGCGCGGTCAGATTTGAGGTTTTGTGAGCTAGCCGCCGGTGCTGACCGAATGCACAATCCGCGGCTAGCGCCTTGCGGCTCACTCAACAACACGTCCCTCACTTCTGACCGCACGGCGTATAAAATGGTCAGGGCCAAGCTGCAAATTGAATCAGCCTTCCAGAGCCGATTTGGTGCGAACCCAAGCAAAGGGCATCAAGATGATGAGCGGGGCCCAAGCTGCTGTTGAGGGCGAAATGAGCGTTCCGCTCGATCCGATCACATGAAACGCCATGACGAAAATGGTGAATCCAGCCACCACCGTGATTCCCGCGCCAGCAATCCAAAATAAATGCCGATCCTGTCGCCGCAACACAATCGGAAGTCCCAGCATCAGCAGCGTACAATCCAGAAACGGCTGTACGAATCGTGTATGTAATGAGATTCGCACATCTTCACGACAATACTGCGCGTCGCGTCTAAGCCGTTCAATCAATGTTGCAGTCGAGGCCGTTTGACTCCAATTACTACTGCTTTGAAGCAGATCGTATCGCACGGAACTCGCGACAAAACACTGGCCGACTGATAACCATGGGGTGTCCTTCGAAGTCAGCAGTACAGGTTGACTTGAAATTGTAATCGAATCATTTCGATCAATTTCCGGCGGAGTGAGGATACCTGAAATTAAAAATCCCCGAGGGTGCTTGCCCATGGGTTCTTTGTCAGACGGGTCCCGGTCGTTGGCTTCGAGAAACCTCGCCGAACGAGCTGACAATTGACGTCCGTATCGAGCGACTGGCCCTTCAAGCCTAAAAATGGGGTCGACGATTTCTTGTTGTTTGGGAAGAAGGTGTCGTCCACCAATCAACATGCCATACTCTTCATCAAAAATCGGACGTATCTGATGGGGCGATTCACCAACTAGTTCTTTGAGCTCTTTACCAAGGACATTCGCAAATCGAGGAATGATGAATTCACGGCTCAGTGCCGCAAACGCGAACAACGCTGCAGACGCAATCAACAAGGATCGCATGATCCGACGTTTGCTGATGCCAGCAGCTTGTATTGCAGTTAATTCGTTTGTGCGATAGAGCCAGGCGACGACAAATAGAACGGATGTTAATCCCAACAATCCGCATAAACGATCGAAAATGCGCAGCATGAACGGACCGTAAAAGCTCAGGAAAGCTAAACCAACGTTCTTTTTCATCTTGCTGAACTCGGCAAACTCATCCAAGTTCGCGAAAACGTGCACGAGTATCAATAGACCTGCCAAACTTGCAAAGCAGATTAGCAAGATTCTGATGTAGAGTCCGCAAATGTATCGATCGATGCGAGTCATGAAAGTGCGACTGGAGAGCCAAGGGACAAAATCCTCTCAGCACACTTTAGGCTTGTCCCTGGTTACAAGTCAAAACCAATCTCACGGATAATCGCAGTCATTAGCTAGCAATGGCCCTTTTGCGTATTCGAAAACACAACTCACTCCCTAAGGAACAGTCCCGAAATAATTTCCGTGTTTGGAGCATCGGTGTCATTCCCGCGCAGGCGGGAATCCATCGCAATTGACCCTGGATTCCCGCCTGCGCGGGAATGACGTGCAACTCGGTGCCCTGGATCGACATTACGA
>JANMGV010000087.1:0-3526 GCA_031374825.1 Pirellulaceae bacterium | reverse complement strand
AAGCACGTCGAATTACGCCGCTACAAAAAAACCACCCGCGGCCCCAAGAAACCACCGCCCATTCGAACCGGTACTAAACAACATATCAGCACGCAAATCATACTCAATAACGAAAGAATGCAAGCTTGAAAGACCTGGCCTCTAGGCGTCAAGAGATTCGCAGCGTGCGTGCGTGGTCATTGGGGGATCGAAAATACATTACATTGGTGCCTGGACGTGACATTCCGCGAGGACGAAAGTCGGGTCAGAAATAGAGTCTTGGCAGACAATCTTGCATGGCTAAAACGGTTCGCAATCAGCTTACTGAAACAGGTTGATGATAAGGAAAGCATCGCCATGCGAAGACGAATGGCCGGTTGGAACTCAGCCTACCTCGCAAAAGTACTGGGAATTCCAACATAAAGTATGCGTCGGCCCTGGGGTTTAGCAATACCCCTATGGGAGCTTCATAAGTACCGAGCTTTTCAGCCGCCCACAAGTTGCCTCGCTTGATGTTGCGCCGCAGGCACAAAAAGCGCGGGCAATTTGAGACAACTCCCGAAGGTTGCGGCCACAGCGGTAACTAAACGCGGTTTCAGCGGTATCGTGTGATTCAAAATTACGCTGTGAGAATTAAGATAAAACAGCACCTGACTAAACGTCATATGTTATTGGTCGAACGAAAGAAAAGCTGTACTCGGTATTTCAAACGTCTATAGAGCCGCTTAGGGGCGAACACCACTCCTTCCGCCGATGGGAAAAGGACAAAGGACGGCTGGTTTCGCATGACCGCAGACAGCTAGCGCGCGCTTCGGTTTGCACGACCGAAGCGTGCACCGTAATTTTCATTCTCGAAATCGTTAGTTGCCACACCGACTCTACTTGACATGCGTGTATGTTTGGTTTGAGTTATAATGGTGCTAGCCCTTTGCCTTCGTACATCAGGACCCTTCCATGGAAAAGCAAGATATTTCGAATCCAGATCTCGACTGGGCCAGTTTGGTGCGTCATGTCGCTCGTGATCGGGTTACTGTCGAGCTTGCCGATGGTTCGGTCGCGATTGCCGAGGTTGTTCCCAAGGTCTGTCCAGTCTCGATGAAGGACTTTGCGTCAATCATGGCCACAATTCCATTATTGGGTCCGGACGCAGAAGTTTTCGCGCAAGATATTGAAGCAGTGAGAAGGAATTTTTCGGACGTTAACGACCTATGGGAATCGTAATCGATACGGGAGTATTTGTTCAGTGGGAACGCCGTGGTCGTTTCGTCGAAGCTTCCATGTCTGAGTTAGATCGCCCCGGTTTCATTTCTGTGGTCACTGCTTCAGAGCTTTTGGTTGGAGTTCATCGTGCGGATAGCGTCGCCCGTCGTGACTCCAGAAGCAGGTTCGTCGAAGCCATCCTTTCGCGATTTCCAATTCTATGGATCGAATTACCAGTCGCTCGCCATCATCCTGCATTGTCAGTCGAGTTGTCCAAGAACGGGCCCCCGATCGGTTATCACGACCTTTGGATTGCAGCAACGGCATTAAGTCATGGCTATGGGATCATGACAACGAACGCTCGCGAGTTTTCGCGAATAGAAGGTCTTGAAGTGCTTGCGATAGAGACCTCATGACTGCAACCTAAACGCCGTGCCCGCGCTTCGCAACAAAAGAGCGTAAAACATCACTTACAGGGAATACTGAAAGAAGAACTTAGCCGATAATGGCCAAAACATTGTCACAATGGAGCAAAGAAATGAACATTCGTTGACCTAGCCTGACGGTTTGCTAATGGCGGTCGCTTCGGTTTGCTCGACCGAAGCAGTCACCACCGTCTACAACCTCCGCGTTGCTGATCACCACACCTACTTCGTCGGCGGCAATGAATGGGGCTGGGATGTCTGGGTTCATAATGCGTACAAAGCGTTAAGAAATGCAAGCGCGGCGCTTGAAGGGAGAATGGTATCGGGGCGAATCAACAGCGCTGGAAATTCACTTGATGATCTATTCGAGTTTGCCAATCCCAAACTCGCATCACGACAAGGTCTCGGATTCGCTGAAGAAGGACACCATTTTTGGCCAAAGTGGCTAGGGGGACCCGAGGATGGTCCACTTTTAAATGTCCGAATGGAAATTCATCGCGGTGCAGGGGTTGGAATACATCAGCGGCTAAATAATCATTTGGTCGATTCAGGGCTTATCCCTCGAAACATGATAGATAATCCGGATTGGATTCGTCAGAACCTCGCGCCAAGCAAAATCAAAACTGCGTTGTACGGATTCTACAGATCAAGTTACCCAAATTTGCCTGGAGTTCCAAAACTTTTAAACGACGCTGCAAAATCCGCGAGTTGATAAGCAATGATCAAAAAGTACCATTTAGATTTCATCTCAAAAAAACCTGGGTCTCTTAAGTCTGCTTGGCAAGAATTGATTCAAGCTGGTTTGCTTGCTAGCAACCGTGGAATTTTAACCGGACTGTTTCGCGCAGGTTCGGCAGAATTGTCTCGAATTCTGGAACTATATGAACGAGACAAGGAGGCGCTGCAAGTACGCATGGAATCTTCGTGCAGCGTGGAGTACGACCAAAACGATTTGGATTCGTACCCGCTCTTAAAATTCTATCCTCAACAAGTTGAGTTGATTCGCAACAAAGAAAGGACGCCAATTTATTGTGGCGAATGCGGTAGGAAAGTCGGTCTTACTCGTAGCGGTTCTTTGGCGATTCCTTCAGATGCAGCTATACCGTGCGGTCCAGTAGCGACTACGCCTGAAGGAGATTTACTTTTGCGTGATGATCTTGTTGATCAGATCAAAGCATATGATGGAAATGAAGGCTTACTTCTTGTAGCCGTTTATGGTCCAAGCAATAAGGGAATATGGTTTGAGGTTGAATCTGCGCCGACAGCATTAAGGTTTGGAACTAGAGAAGGGTTCTGTTCCGAATGCGGCAACGCCATAAAGACTGATGTACTTCCGGAGGTAGACGAAACCTACCGCGATGAAATTAAGCGAAATTTCGTACTTTCACCTGATCGCCCTAAGCTCCCATGTTTTACAAAAAATCTTGCGAATTGGCTCTTGGCGAGCAGTTCGAGTATTTCTTGGGCGGACTTTAAGCCAATCTCTTTACGGATTGCTTAATCGCACAGACAACAATGACTCACCGCATTGCCATTTATTGAAATCAATTCTAGGAATTGCAAGCTTGTAAACGCAATCGGCATGCTCATCGCTAATGAACTTCAACGATCTTGGTAGGTTAATCAAATGCTTGCGGTCGATGGGTTTCGACCGTCAGGCGGCTGTTTAGGGTCGCTTCGGTTTGCACGACCGAAGCGACCTCCATTAACTACGTTCCACCACAAATGGCGTTGCGGACTCGACTGATTGTCTAAAAGTCAGCGGCGCATCTGTTGGTGGTCGGGCGCGTCGGGTTCGCTCGATCGTGTTCCAACTTTGAAGAGCGACTGCTGCAAATGGCGGAACATAACAGATCGTTGATTAGCAACGAGTCGTTATTTCGTCGTGGCGGCGTTCGCAATCGTATTGGCCCAATCGTAGC
>JANMGV010000156.1:0-8621 GCA_031374825.1 Pirellulaceae bacterium | reverse complement strand
CATTGTAATTGTTGATGAAGTTCAGAATTTGACTGCTCACGAACTTCACAGTATTATTACTAGACTCGGAAAGGATTCTCGTATCATCTTCTGTGGTGATTATCGTCAGGTTGATCTTGATCGATACAAAGAGAAATCTGGACTAATTGATTTCTTGAAGATCCTCAACACTATGAAAGAGTTCAGCGCCATCGAATTTGGTGTCAAAGACATTGTACGTAGTGGTCTTGTTAAAAACTACATCATTGCAAGAATGAAACTAGAAGATGAAAAAGCGATTGGACAAGAAATGCCCTCGGTGACCAATATCAATTCATCGAGTCAAGACCAATGTTTGTACAGCCCAGGCTTGTCCTGTGCATGGAATAACGCACTGTGTATAAGCCGAGGGAACTCGCACGAATTTTCCGATTTTCAAGGGGATTGTGGCCAAACGTGTCTCTTGCCTACCGTCTCATATATGGCCAAAAGGAAAAATAGCTAGCAATCGCTGGCGGCAGGTCTGACTTCACGGACGCACACAATGAGCCGCATTTTGTATCTAGTGTTTTATGCCCAGTTTTCATCTTCCCCATTTCAACGACATCGCAATTCTGTGATCGATCGAACATAATCGCTTCCGAACATTGCTGTTGCGATTCGACAAGTACTTACGCAGCCAAGGAATCACTATCCATTTGTTCCCGGTATTCACAGACGCTCACTTGCAGCGAATGATCGGTATCTTCACCCACAACTTGGCGTTTTATAAGGGAAAATAAACCTTTGGCCGCTTTGCCTCGGCAATGCTATAATAACTAGTGTCTTTGAACGAAGGAGGAATCGAATGAATCTAGTGCTCAATCTTCCAGCTGACCTGGAAGCCATAATCAAAAAGCGTGCAGCACAGGCTGGCCTGGACATTCCTGACTACGTTGTGCAAACTCTACGCTGGTCAGACCTCGAACTGACTGGCGAGCCATCGATCTCCAACGAACAATTTGAAGCAAGCCTCAATCGCCTCCGACAGATTCACGCCGAGGTTCCAGCCGCTTTTGATGATAGCCGCGAATCGATCTATGAGGGTCGTGGCGAGTGAAGGTACTGCTCGACACGAATGTCTTGCTGAGGCTTGCCGTGGTATCGCATCCCACCCACGCCGATGCTGTCTCTGCAGTTCAAAAGATTCGCCAGCGCGGTGATCAGCCTGCGATTGTTCCCCAGGTGCTCTACGAATATTGGGTAGTCGCTACCCGTCCAACGGCTCAGAATGGTCTTGGCCTCTCTCCGTTGGATGCACGACTGGCAGTTGATGAGTTTCTAAGGTCGCTTGTTTTGCTCCGAGATGAGCGAGGAATTTTTGCTAATTGGCTTGAGGACGCTACGAACTTCGCTATCTCTGGGAAACTCGCTCACGATATGATTTCCGATCGAGTACGAGTACGAGTACCGTTTCACTGAGTACGAGTACGATTTTGATACGATCGATACTGGCAATCAGCGAGAACGCTCGATCGTTTTCGAAACATCTATTTTGCGATGATCGTGGATGACGACTTTGTGGCTGGTGCACGAAGACATCACTTACTTGCCGACGATCGTGGCTGTGACTGGGAAATGATCTGAAGGCGTTCGGCCATCGCGGGCGTTGCGAACGATTTCGGCTGAAAGTATCTTCGATCCGCGCGAGACGGCGATCCAATCGATACGGGGGCCCTTGATGTTGGTTTCAATGAAGTTCGAAAAAGTTCCTTCGTCGTTCTTTTTCGTGGGATGCACTTGTCGATATGAATCCAACACCGGAGACTCGTTACCGTCAAGACTCGAAAACAGAGCTTCATAAGGTGGTGATTTTTCGTCGGTGTTAAAGTCACCTGTAATGACGACCAAACAGTTCTTGCCAAGCTCAGCCGTCTTGCTGCGAATCAGCTTGGCTGATTCAAGTCGGGCTGTCTCGCCCTTGTGGTCAAAGTGCGTATTCATGAACAGTATTGGTATCGCGGACGCGTTAACTTTATCTCGCAGCTTGACCCAAGTAACCATCCGAGGCAACGAGCTGTCCCAGCTTTTGCTGCCAACAACATCTGGCGTTTCACTTAACCAAAAATGACCGGCATCGATCTTTTCAAATCGAGAGCGTTTATAGTACAAAGCCATCATTTCGCCAGCCTCCTTCCCATCGTCTCGTCCGACTCCAAGGTAGTCGTAGTCCCCGAGTTTTTCCGCAAGGTAGTCACGTTGAAAATCAAGTGTCTCTTGCGTTCCCAACAGATCTGGATTCAAGTCCTTGATCGTATCGATAACGAACTCGCGACGCTTGTTCCAATGATTCTCGCCATCGGCCGCTGTTCCATAACGGATGTTGAAGCTGACAAATCTCAAGTCCGCAGACGATGACTGCGCAACTACCAAATCCCCTATGGCCACTGTCAACCCAACCACGGCGACAGTCATGCAAAATCGTAAATGCGAGATGTTCATGCGCTTCCGATTCATTAGAGACATAAGCTAACTGGGCAGGTGATTCAAACCAGCTGCGACAAACAATGCGGACTCTATTCTAACGAAGCGTTTCGTTCGGCGGTGAGTTGTTTTGCAGAAAATGCCTCGCACCTAAGAAATCTGTCTCGCAATTGTTCGGAACGTTTTCCGGGTCGTTTTTCAGCTTCCGAGTTAACCGCATGCGATCCCCTAATCCGCGAAACGAGTCCGTAACACGTTTCCTAGGATCAAGTCACCTTGCCGAAAACCAACGGGACGATTGTCACAGGGATAGGCTTGAGAATGCTGCATCAGTTCTGCAAGATTGGTTGCAAGGCATCGGGTATTCAATACGATCGTGCCGTGATGGTGACAGCAACAGAAATGGGGCTATACTCAGTTAACCATGGTATTTAATTTTGTCGAGTCGCTGGGATGGACTGCATGGATCGATTGAGACAAGAACGCTTTAACTACAAACTTCACTCCGCAGCATTTGTCGGTTTGTGGATTGTCTGTAACTTGGCCGCACAATTGCAAAGCACCTGTATTGGGCAGGAAGCTGAATATGAAAAGCATCCTTTATCGGAATCGCAGATTGGCGATCTGTTGATCGGCGAGCTTCGATGCGGAGCTTGTCACAGCGGTCTTGAGCAACCCAGTTGGATGGTCAAGTCCGCGCCGGATCTCGCGGATGTCGGTTCACGCGTCGCCCCAGATTATTTGGCAAAGTACATCGCGTCGCCCTCGCAAGTCCATTCTGGTACGACGATGCCCGATGTGCTGGAATCGATACCGGTATCGCAACGAAGCGATGTTGCTAAAGCATTGACTCATTTTTTGATCTCTCAATCGAAAGACAAATTTAACGACAGTGCTGGCCCCTCAATCCCTGATGCAGCGAATTCGGGTGAAGGTCGTGCTCTTTTCCAATCAGTGGGTTGCGTGGCGTGCCATGTTCCACTTGAACAGAAGTCCGAAGAAGTCGCACAAGAACCTACCGCCGAAACGGAAGAAGACGCCGACGACGAAGAGATCGACCTCACCTTAGCTCGGCGCAACAATGTCCCCCTCCCCGAATCGCCTAAGAATTTTCCCGCCCGAGCAGGCGGCATGACGCTGGGCCACGTTGCGTTCAAATACAGTCAGCAGTCTCTTGGTCAATTTCTGTTTCAACCACTTGTTGTCCGGCATTCGGGCCGCATGCCTGACATGAAACTAACGCCCTCGGAATCCCAAGCCATTGCTGGATACTTGATGGCTTCGTCCGGCAACAACCAGCCAACGCCGCACCGCGAAGCACTGGTAGCGAGCGACGAACTTGCCGACTTGGGGAAAAAGTATTTTCAAGAGCTCAACTGCGCAGCTTGCCATGCGTTACCAGAATTGCGGCCAGCGGCTCTCGTCAAGTCCTTGTCCCAGGCCGACTTGAGCCAAGGATGTTTGTCCAGTCAGACCAACGTTACCGATCAATCGAGGCCGTCGCCTAAGTTTCACCTCAAGCCCAGTGATGTAACAGCGATAGCTGCGGCACTACATCAACCCCATTCGGCAGACTCCGAGAACATACTCGTCACCAAGACGCTTACGGCATTCAACTGCATCGCTTGTCATATACGCGACGATTTTGGGGGCGTGATCGAAGATCGCAATGCGTATTTTGAGACTACCGAAAAGAACTTGGGCGAGGACGGACGCATCCCGCCGCCATTGACGCTGGTCGGCGCTAAACTGCGGCCAGCTTGGCTTAAGAAAGTTCTCTTTGATGGCGAGAGCATTCGGCATTACATGATGACGCGGATGCCGCAATTTGGCGAGCCGAATCTTCGGCATCTACCGGACTTGTTTAGCCAATTGGACGTTATCCAGAGTGTTGAGATGAATATCCCTAGCCCCGAAAGCGAAACGGACAGCGAACGAGAGCGCGAGCGCACGCTGAGAGCGGCAGGCCGCACACTGCTTGGCAGCCAAGGCGTTTATTGCATTTCATGTCATAACTTTAATGGCAAACCTTCGCCGTTGAACAAAGGCATCGATTTGATGACTTCGTACCAAAGGCTTCAACCAGGCTGGTTCAATAACTTTCTTCGCAATCCAGGTGCTTACAGGCCAAGGATCGTCATGCCGTATTCTTGGCCCGATGGCGAGGCGGTGCACAAAACGATTCTTGACGGTAATACCGATATGCAGATCGAGGCGATTTGGTATTATCTTTCGCTCGGCACTTCGGCTGCCGACCCCGAAGGTATTCGCCGCGTTGATAAGAAACTGCAAGTCCTCGACAAGCCGCGAACTTATCGTGGCCGCAGCAGCGTTGCAGGGTTCCGCGGAATCGCGGTCGGATTTCCTGAAAAGATCAGCTACGCATTCAATGCAGAGACAGGCACGCTGACTTCGATCTGGTTAGGTGAATTTATTCATGTCGATCGCGGCGGACAAGGATCGGGTGGCTTCAATCCATCGGGTCGCGCGATCGCATTCGCTCAAGATGTTTCGTTCCTAGCAGAGATGGATGATAAGACGCCTTGGCCGCTTCGACCGGCAATGACCAAAGAGGTGCCGGTCAATCAAAATCCGCTCTATCCCAAAAACCTGGGCTACCAATTTCGTGGGTACTCTATGGACGAATCATCCGTACCGACGTTCCGGTACGCTTCGGGTGATATAGAAATCGAGGATCGATCGGCACCAACGCAATCCGCAGACCGATTCGGCCTGCAACGTACTCTTCAATTCGATTCTCCATCGCAGCGAACACTCTGGTTTCGAGCGTTGACTGGTCGCATCGAACAAGACTCGGACACGGTGTACAAAACCGACAAGATTCGAATACAAATTCCCAAAGCGGACGTTGTATTGCGTCCTTTGTCGGACAACCCTGATTCGACGGAACTGATACTCAAGCTTGAAATTCCCCAAGGCAAATCCACACTAACGTTTACTTATGAACCAATTGAAAAATAATCGAAAAACGCTTCTGGTGTTCGCGTTTGCGTGCATTGCGAGCAGTCTCTGCGAAAGCCGGGCCGAGGAAGTCGGTCACCGTTGGGGGACAGAAGAGCGCGAGCGGAAATACTATCCGATCGTGAACATCCCGATTCCAAAGGACACGGTTATCGAAGCGGGTGCTTTCACCGTCTTGCCAGACAACCGACTCGCAGTCGGTACGCGATACGGCGAGATTTATTTGATTGACGGCATCGACGAGAAAAAACCGAATCCAGAGTTTCATTTGTTCGCAGACGGACTCGATGAAATATTTGGTCTCTCCTACAAAGACAATTCTTTTTACGTTACGCAAAGCTGCGAGTTGACACGGGTCAGCGACACACGCAGCACCGGGCACGCTGATCGCTTTGAAACGATCTCCGACGCGTGGGGATATGCAAACTATCACGAGTATGCGTTTGGATCAAAGTTCGATGCCGACGGCAACATTTTTGTCACACTCGGCTTGTCTCACTCGTACGACTCCAACGCACTTTTTCGTGGGTTCGTAATGAAGGTCGCACCAACGGGACAAACCACGGCCTTTGCAAGTGGACTTCGCAGTCCGGCTGGGATTGGGCAAGACGAACATGGCGCACTTTTTTATATCGAAAGCCAAGGCCCCTGGAATTGCTCTTGCAGTCTCAAAGCCGTTTCCCAAGGCAGTTTTCACGGTCACCCCGCAAGTTTCAATTGGTATCCGTTCGCGCCCGAGCTAGGTCCCGTGCCGGTGAATCCTAAATCGGGTTCGCGAATTGTTGTCGAACGAGAACGAATCAAACAGCTTGTTCCGTATGCGGTCATATTTCCGTACATTCGTATGGGGCGATCGATCACAGGATTTACCGTCAACCGCACTCAAGGCAAATTCGGACCTTTCGAAGACCAATTGTTTCTTGGCGACTACACGCTGTCCATTTTGATGCGAGCTACCACGGAACAAGTCAATGGCGTTTGGCAAGGTGCTTGTTATCCGTTTCGTGAAGGCCTCTCGACAGGCATCCTTAACGTGGAATTTACTCCTCAAGGAAATCTAATTTGCGGCGGCACCAATCGAGGCTGGCCAGTGCGAGGTATTAAGGAATTTGCGTTGGAACGCGTAGATTGGAGCGGCTTGATGCCGTTTGAGATCCAGCGAATAACGATCGAGCCCGAAGGATTCCGAATTGCATTTACAAAGCCTGTTGATACCGTTACCGGGAATTCGACAGACACCTATTCGATAAAGACTTTCACTCATCCTTATCATAGTGGCTACGGTGGTCCTGAAATCGAACAAATCGCTCCAGCAGTTCAAACGGTAACACTATCGGACGATGGATTAACGGCTCACGTCGTCTTAGATAAACTGATTCGTGGTCATGTCTACGAATTTGACCTTGCCAAGTTGCGAGCCGAGGACAATGACGAGTTGTTGCATCGGAATGCGTATTACACCGTCAACGAAATACCGAACAGGTAGTGCTGCAAGGAAAAAATCCAACATGAGAATGTGCCGGCCGTTATTGCCTCGAAAGACTGTGTGGGTTTCGCTTGTTCTTTCAAGCTTGATGCTGTTCATCCCTGCCGCATCGTTGTTTGGTGCTGATCATCCTGTTCCCGAAAGCCCACTTTGGTTGACGTATTCTGGTGAGCAGGGCCCCGGGCATGGCAAGCACATCGTGTTAATTGCTGCCGATCAAGAATATCGAGGCGAGTATTCGATTCCGATGCTTGCAAGAATTTTGGCCAAGCATCACGGATTTGATTGCACTGTTCTTTTTAGTTTGAACGAAGAAAACGAAGTTGACCCAACCCAAAAGATTCGATGGGAAGACAAAAACGCGCGTCACAATATCCCGGGACTTGAGTTTCTCGACAAAGCTGACTTGGTCATCGTAATGAGCAGGCTATTGTCCCTGCCTACCGAGCAACTTGAACACATCTATCGGTATCTCGATTCTGGAAAACCCGTTATTGGCATTCGAACCGCCAACCATGGGTTCCTGGATTTCGATTACAAAAAGGATGGCAAGAAAGTTGACTTCGGCCAAGATGTCCTTGGCGGTGCATTTAGGAATCACCATGGACGCTGGCAACAAGATTCAACGCGAGGAATTATCGTCGCCAAAAACGCCGATCATCCGGTACTTCGAGGAGTGTCCGATATTTGGGGTCCGTCGGATGTCTATCGTACTTTTGCGGAGGGGGGGAAACTACCGGAGGGCTGTACGGCTCTCGTCGATGGCCAGCCTCTGATGGGTCGCAATCATGATGATGCAATCAATCCCGAACTGTGCTCGCTGCCAGTCGCATGGGTAAAGACATGGACCGGGAACAGCGGCAAGGTCTCTCGCGTCTTTCATGTCACGATGGGAAGCGCCGCAGATTACAAAAACGAAGGCCTTCGACGATTGACCATCAACGCAGCTTATTGGTGCATGAATATGGAAAGCTCGATTGACGCCACGAGTTGCATGGATATTGTTGGAGCTTACGAACCTCTTGAAAGTGGTTTTGACTACGAGAAGCTGAAGGTCGTTCCACACAAGCCGAGTTTCTACAAATAGCGGTCAAGGGGATTCGCGGGCCGCGTTCGATCGTTCAGCCGCGCAGCGTTTCTTCGTTTAGCCGCGCAGCGCTTCTTCGTTTAGCCGCGTTGCGCTTGTGGTGGATTGGTCTTTCGTTCTGCGAGGCGGTGTTGGCCGTAGCGAGGTTGGTTGGTGATGCCGGCGCGCCTTCGGCGGCTAAACATGAAGTGTGCTATGAAGCGCTTCTTCGTTTAGCCGCGTAGCGCTTGTGGTGGATTGGTCTTTCGTTCTGCGAGGCGGTATTGGCCGTGGCGAGGTTGGTTGGTGATGCCGGCGCGCCTTCGGCGGCTAAACATGAGAATGTATGGGGGTGGTAGGTGGGCTGTGCGACAAATAGCGCTTTGCGAAAATAGCATTGATGCTTCTTTAGTTGTGCCGCTCTCGCATAAATAGGACCTTACCCACTGCCCCTGGCTTCTTGGGAGCTCCAGACAGGTCGTGAGGGGCGGAATCGCTCGGGAATTCTGGCCCACAAACCCACCCCAAAACCCCCCAGACGGGGAGAAAGGAGCGAAGTCTCACTGGGACAAAAACAAGGTTGGATTAAATTTTTATTTTGAAATAAAAATAAAGGGCGAAGGGAGCGAGTTATTATTGGAGCTA
>JANMGV010000012.1:0-1708 GCA_031374825.1 Pirellulaceae bacterium | reverse complement strand
AAAAGCAGTCTCATCCGCGAAGCCATCGAAACACAAATGGAAGAATGGGAGGACATGGTTATCATCATCGAATCGTTACATGACAAAGGGAAACGCTGGACATTGAAGGAACTGATGCAACGATATGATGTGAGGGCTGGCGGCCTGGAGAGTTGAGTTCTCCGATCGAGCAAGGAAACAATTGGACCGGCTGGATTCGGTGGTCCAAAATCGAATTCTACGATTTATTAACGAGAGAATCTTGAAATCAAACGACCCAACAAAGCTCGCAGTTGCAATGTCGGGGGAATTTCGTGGGCATTATCGATTCAGAATCGGCGACTATCGAATCGTTTGTAGGATCGAAAATGAGCGAATGATAATTCTTGTCGTCGGTGTCGGGCATCGTCGACTAGTCTACGATTGACGAGCATTGTGGTCACGGAAATTTCTAATGGCACCAGTGCTGTGAATCTGAAGCTATCAGGGTATTGAACGTTTGCCGCAACGGGTGCGCATAAATCAATTTTGAATCGATTTTTCTAATTGATGGCGATGAGCGTCCATCGAAAGGTCCAATGCCCCGCATTCGTTCATTTCATCGGGAATGTAATGCTGAAGCAAAAGATATGAGTAGCCACATGAACCCTCCCGATCCATCGCTTCCACAGACGGAAGACCAGATACCACTATTGGCAGCAATTGCAGTCGAAAGAGCGTTTCGACATGCGCTAGACGCTGGACTCGTCGTCATGATTGCCGACTCTGGCATCATCTTTGAGGAATTTCCTGATGGCAGTCGTCGTGAATTCAAACGAATTCCACCCAATGTTCCGGTAACTTGTGGTCAAATAATCCGTTTGCAATGACTTTCCAACAACAACGCCAACATGTAACGTTGATTGGCAATTCACGGATTCCAATTTGCCTTTGCCTGTTGTCGCAACCGCTCCTTAAGACCAGCAAGCTTTTTCGGTGAAATTCGAGTTTTAGCCTTGGAATTGATTTCGTCAATTCGTGTGCATAGGTAGTCTATGATTTCCTCTCTGAATTCGGATTGCTCTTCAAGAGTCATAACGGGAGGAAAATATGAGCCCGCTTCGGAAAGCAGTCGGTTGATCAGCTCGCATTCAACCGATCCAGAATTCGCAACTTCGTTTAGCAATCGGCTGAGAGCCTGACTATGCGTGCTTCGCGTATTCACGGCCATCGCATTGAGCCGCTCCAACGCCTCGCCGGTTAATGTCAAAGTTACTTCGATTTGACGGGTTTTCATGGGTCGAAGTTGGTAACATTCTCTTAGATCCACGTCAAGGGAAAATCTGCCATGAGGAAGCGCGGAGGGCGTGAAAAGGTTCTTTTCGACATTATGGATGAGCTTGCGCGCCGTAATTCCAAATTCGTGTACGTCAGCGCAACTGATGGGTATTAAAGATTTGGGAGAAACGTCGGTTAAATTAATGGCTCATACGGTGTTTCGGGGAGGTCAAGTGAGCAGTCGCTCAACCAGGGATTGAAGTAGTGCTTTTCCACGTTTTCGGGTGTTGTGCACGAACTGAAAAAAGGCGAGATAGTTCGGGAGTTTTTTTTGCGAGATACCGCGATGGGGCCGGAGCCAAGATCGCAGTAGCGACCAAAACCCTTCCATCGTGTTAACGTGAACTTCGCAAAAACCATCGCCATCATCGTCTCGCGCGTATTCCTTGTTGCCATGGTTCACGGTGTGGTG
>JANMGV010000004.1:0-188631 GCA_031374825.1 Pirellulaceae bacterium | reverse complement strand
GCAATGGTACAAATCGGGGATTTCGGTATTCGAAAAAGAACTTCAGCAGCACCGTGTCCCAATACCAGCGCCAAGCTAAACAGCCAAAAACCCCATAGTTCCCAGCTGTTTAAGCTCCCTCGCGCAAAAATTGACAGCTACAAATTGTACTCTTGATAGTTCTCTTACAGTCGGTGGGTTCGAGCGCGAGTGCCGCACTAAGTGCTGAATACGAGTACGAAAAATGCATTGAAAAATTGAAGTTAACCAGAAGATATGTGGGTAGTACGGAGACGATAATTTTCGACTTATTTCATAAACTCGAGACATCAAGGCTGTTTGTCGCGCCTTATGCAGCAAGTGAGCAAGACGGAATTAAAGACACTTCTCGCTGATCGCCGGTGCTTAGCACGACAAAATGCGCGAATTGACAGCATTTTCGTACTCGTACTCGTACTCAGCCACAGGCGGTACTCGTACTCGTACTCGACTATGGCTCCCGATCGAGTACGAGTACCGTTTCACTGAGTACGAGTACGATTTTGATACGATCGATACCGGCGATCAGCGAGAAGTCTCGAATAAAATCCACTTATTTTGAAAACTTCGTTTAAAACAAATGAGCATGTCAACTTCGTTTAAGCCGCAGGAATCCATCGAATTTATCACCGCAGCCTATCTTGCTCAGGTGGTCCGTGGCTTGGAGCCGGATCGCGAAAAGTTGATCCGCAGCTATCCGGAATACGAACTACGGCTACGGGAGTTTTTCCACCATTGCGATTCGTTTCGTCTAGTAGTCCAACCTGACTGCCAACGAACGGATGGACTCGAAAAACTTACGAACCATTTGCCGACTCATCCGTTGCCTGACGCTTCCTCTCATTCCGATGCCCATTCGCAAACGCCTTGGAATGATAGGACTTATCAGGCGCTTCGAGAAATGGTCCTCGATCCTTCATCAAATGAAATTATCGAGGATCTTGTTGGACTGGAGGAAGAAGTTTCTGCAAGCCAGCATCCCAGGAAAAGTGACTCGTCTCTGCTGGACAGCCAAAGCAAGGCACAAGCCGAATCGGCAGCCGATCAGAATCTTCAGCCTGCCGAGAAATGGAATGCGCGGACAGACCAGATAAACGTAGATACTTCGCACGCGAAATCGCAATGGATTGGACCATACAAACTATTGCAAAAAATTGCGGATGGAGGCATGGGTTCCGTTTGGATGGCGCAACAAGAATCGCCCATTCGGCGGCGCGTTGCGATCAAGATCATTCGACCCGAACTCGACAGCCGTCAGATCTTTGCACGCTTCGACGCTGAACGGCAGGCACTTGCGATTATGAGTCACCCAAATATCGCTCGAGTCCTGGATGCAGGAACTGCTGACGATGGCCGACCATACTTTGCTATGGAGTTAGTACAAGGAATTCCGTTGACATCGTATTGCGATAACAACGAACTTACAATTCGTCAGCGGCTAGAACTCTTTCTGCCAGTTTGTCAAGCGGTTCAACACGCGCATCAAAAAGGCATCATTCATCGCGATTTGAAACCGTCAAACATTCTCGTAACGTTGTACGATGGTCGCCCGGTTCCCAAAGTTGTCGACTTTGGTTTAGCCAAAGCTCTCGATCACCGTTCCAAGTTAACTGATCAAACGCTTTACACCGAGTTCGGTCAAGTTGTCGGCACGCTTCAGTACATGAGCCCTGAGCAAGCCGAGATGAACTCGTTGGACATCGACACACGGTCAGATATCTATTCCCTTGGAGTGATGGTTTACGAACTGTTGACTGGCTCAACTCCCATTGAACGCAAGACGATCGACAAGAATGCAGTGCTGCAAGTGCTACAGTCGATTCGTGAGACCGATCCTCCGCGTCCGAGCCTTCGTCTTAGCGAGTCGGCCGACGTTATTGAAGGGATCAGTTCGCATCGCAAGATCGAACCTAAGCGTCTTTCCCAGATGGTCCAAGGGGATCTTGATTGGATCGTGATGAAGGCATTGGAAAAGGACCGATCACGCCGCTATCCAACTGCTACTTCGTTGGCGGAGGATCTCGAACGCTATTTGCAAAGTAAACCGATTGTCGCTCGTCCACCTTCGTTTTCGTACTTGCTGAGTAAATTTTTTGTCAAGCATCGCAATGCTTGCCTGGCAGCGATTGCCATGTTGGTTTTGTTGGTTTTCGGTTTGATTGGAACTTCGATTGGACTATGGCAAGCGGATTCGGAACGTAGGGCCGCCAACATTGCGAATCAGCAGACGAAAGAAGCCAAAAAGGAGCAGGAAAGGCAACGTATCGAGGCCGACAAAAATGCAACTCGAGCCATCGTAGCAGAAGGTGTTGCGAAGCAACGTGCATCGGACCTACAACGGATTGTCGAACTGCAGAAGTTGCAGCTTACTTCGATAGACATTCAGTCCATGGCAACCCAGTTAGAAGCGATCCTTGCCGAGAAGTTTGAAGTCGCGAAAAAAGGTATCACGAAAGACAGCTCGTCGGATAGTACTTCGTTCCAAGAGCTTTCGGCTAAATTGAATTTTGTCGATATCTCGCGAGCCGTACTCCAAAAGAGCATCTTCGACCCATATGTCGATTTAATCGAAGCGAAGTATCTTGACCAGCCAGAGGTGGCAATTTCCGTGCTCAATACTATTTCGAAAATTGAGAACGATCTTGGGCTGCATGAAGCGTCATTGCGTCCATCTCGTTTGGCGTTTGAGCAGGCCAACGAGAAGTTTGGCAAGCAGCATTCGCAGACCTTGCAATTGATGTCCGGACTGAGTCTCTACCTTGCTGCCGCTGGTAAACGTTCCGAAGCAGAGTCCTTGTGCGAAGAAACCTTGAAGTTACGCCGGAGCAAATTGGGTGACTCGCATCCCGATACGCTTCACTCCATGAATGATTTGGCAGGGTTATTGCTGGACCGGGGTAAGCTCGACGAAGCGGAGGAACTATTCTCGAAAACGCTCGAAGGTCGCCGCATACAACTTGGTTTGGAAGACCCGGACACAATCATGAGTGTGAATAATATGGGTGGAATGATGCAGATGCGAGGCAAGTTTGACGAAGCAGAAAAGTACTATCGCACAGCTTTGGACGCTCGCAGGCGATTGCTAGGCAACGAGAACTACGAAACGCTTATGTCGATCAACAACCTCGGCTTTGCCACTCGCAAGCTATCACGCTGGGCGGAAGCCGAACAACTTTTCCGAGAAGGACTTGAGACAAGCCGCAGAGTGTTAGGGAATGATCACCCGATGACCGCTTTCTTTGCGTCGAACATGGGATTCCTATTGCGAGACCAATCCCGCTGGAATGATTCTGAACCCTACTTTCGCGAAGCGTACGAACTCAGAAAGCGAGTGTTGGGGGAAAAGCATCCGGATACGCTAATCGCGATGAATAATGTCGCTTCGATCTACGAAATTCTCGACCGCAACGAGGAAGCCGAGGAATTGTATCGCGATGCCCTGAAGATCTCCACAGAAAGTTCTGGAGACGCTCACCCCAATACAATCGCTTACCGCCAAAACTTGGCTGCGTACTTGATCAAACACGAAAAGCTCGATGAAGCGTATAAACTCCTAGAAGAAGCCTATGTAAATCGAGTCCAATTAGTGGGCGAGTTCGACCCCGAATCCCTAGATTTATTAATTGGACTGGTCTCGATCGACCGGAAAATGGATCGGGACAGTGAATATACGAAGAAGATTCAACCGGCGTTGGACCATTTCGGCAATGAAAATGACATGCCCGAACTAGCTAAATTGCGGAAATACGCACGCTAGAAAACTTTCGAATTCCGTCGCCGCGCCGCGACATAGAAAGGCTTGTCAGCGCCTTATTCTATGGAAGAACACTTACTTCCAGGTTTTGAACGAAAATCCTGGGTTAAACAAGGACATCAAAGATGCGATTTCTCCGCTCATCCAAGCGTAAAAGCAAGCCGAACATACGACGTGCTCACGCAATGCTCATCGAAGGCCTACAAAGCCGCCAATTACTCGCAGCAGACTTACAATTGGTCAAAGATATCAACACCGAGACCGAGTATGTAAGCGTTTCGCTTTACGCCCGACCAGTCGAAGTCTTTAACGGAATCGGGTTTGTCAGCAAACCATCGATTGACTTTGGAGTCGAATTATGGCGGACGGACGGAACAGTCGCAGGTACGAGTATGCTGATGGACATCGCCCAAGGGCCAGATTCCTCCAGCCCACGTGATGTAATCGTCTCCGGCGATTCAGTTTACTTCCTGGCTCAATCGTTCCCCATAACTAATCCTTTTGTCTATTCGCTTTGGACGACCAAGGGAACGACGGAAACAACCGAACTTGTTCAGGCAAATAATCGTGATGGGAGTGAACTGGTCACTTCACCGAGATCCCTGGTGACTACTTCTGATGGATTGTTCTTTATCGCAGAAGACTTCCAAGGGAAGCGTGAACTCTGGCAAGCTGTCGGAAACAAGATGTCCGTTGTTGAGATGCAGGGACTTGCTGCAATTTTTGATGGAGTTAACGGTATCTACACCGTCAATGATCACCTTGTGTTCAGCGGCATAACGGACGCTGGGCAAGTGGGATTATTTTCACTTGCTACGGATACATTCCAAGCGGAAATGCTGACCGATGGAATTCACTTCGATATTGCTAAGTCCTCCGATGCGCAGACTTTGTGGATAACGGCGACCGATATCGAATCCAATCAAACTCAAATGGTAACTGACGGCACCCTCGGAGGATCGTTCGAAGTTGAAAATGCTCAAGACTGGTATTGGACCGGATTCAGGGATTTTTTTGGAGCTGTAGGCGATCGCATGTTAGCGCTTCCAATCCAGCAATCCAACGGCATGCAACAGTTGGTCGCGATTGACCGACAAGGAAACGTGGAGGTTCTTGAGACGTTCGACGATGCCTATGTTTCATTGGCGATGTCACCAGCGGTCGACGGGAAAGCCATTCTCTCTCCTCAGGGCATGGGTGGTCCATCATTTGTCACTGGCGGCACAGCAGAAACAACACAATTATTGACCATGGATAACGATTCGCGAGTTCTTTTGGCTAACTCTGGAGTTGCGTGGAATTCAAAACTAGCCGTACCCAGTTATCTTGACGGTCGCAACGAACTTGTGTTATTCGACCTCAATAACTCCGACATGACGACCATCGACAGTGGATCAGCGGATTACGGTTGGACAAGATTCTTCAACTTGACTGCTACGGACGAAGAATTATTCTGGCTTGATCCCATTGCAGATACTTTGAAGAAATCTTCCGATGGAGTCGGCGTCGAAGTTGTTTCAGAGAACATTGGAATTTCCGGTCCAGTAGCAGATCTTGGTACGTCAAAAGTTCTAATCGGAGCCAGCCCCGAAGGTTTGTTCATTGGTTCAGTAGAAGACGAGGCCGTTACGCTACTGTCACCGACATACGAAATTAGCACACGCAACGGCGTGTACCAAGATAAGTCGGTCGTTTGGAATGACCAAGTCTTCTTCTTTGCCTACGTCAACGATCGCATACAACTCTGGCGAACCGATGGCACAGAGATTGGCACTGTTGCCTTATCCGACTACGAGTTCGGCTCCTTGGCAATGCTCATCGCAACAGACAGCGGGGTCGCAGTTATCGATCGTGGCGGAGTAAACCCGAGTAATCTATGGTTCACCGATGGAAACGCTGACAATACTTCTCGCAAAGCGTCTATCAACGGCGAGATTGATTGGGCGATAGGTTTGGGTGATGGCGTAGTCGTAAGCTCTCTGAACGAAGTCGTAAGGTGGGATGTCGCAAACGGAACGAGCGAGCTAATTCGGAATTTCCAGGGCGAGAAGAAGAGCTTTGCGTTAACTCCGCCAGTTGTGCAGGGAGATCGGCTGTACTTGCCTGTAGTTGAGTTGACCGCATTGGAGGACGGTTCGGTTACTACCAAGTCGGCGATCTATGAGTCGGATGGTACAAGTGCAGGGACGCGAATTGTTACTGCTGACGATGCAGAAGTTACTGGATGGGAGCGCGCACGAGTGTTTGGCGATCGCATCTATGTCATGAACCACAATAAGCTATTTGTGACGCGGGACGGATTCCAAACAACGAACTTGGTTCTCGAAGCCGAAGCAGCAATTCTCGATGTCGCTGTCGGCGACGGAACTGTCTACACAACAAGTACAACCAATGACTTTGCAACGGGCATCTATCGGCTTAAAGAATCAACGAACGAAAATCGCCTAGTTGGCAAGTTTGGCTTCAATGGGCTGAATTTTTACGATACACGCTTTACCTACATCGACTCGGAGATTTACGTTTGGGCGAACGATCCGATGACTAGCGACTTGCTGGTGCAGAAGATTGATGATGCAACGGGTGCACTTAAGGAGGTTCCTGTTTTATCTGATTTTCGATATTCGTACTCATGGGCACCAGTGTCCATTAGCGAAGGAATCATAGGTCCAACGATGGGGCCAAGTGTGGGGCAAGAACTGTACATTGTCCCGACCGATGGTCTCGAGATACTCGATTCGTCTGGACCAAAAAACGTCTACCTTGATCCGCGAGTTATTCCCGAAAATTCTGATATCGGTTCGGAAATTGGAACATTGATCACAGAAGCAAAACGGACCGGTTTCTATCGATACGCGTTCGTTGACGGCCAAGATCCAAATGACAACGATTCGTTTGAGATCAAGGGCGATCGATTGATCACCAAAATCGCGTTCGACCGCGAAGTCAAATCCGAGTACGTCATCGAAGTCAAATCAACTAGTTTGAGCGGAGCTTGGAAGACTTTTCAAGTCCGGTTCTTTATAACCGACCCCGTCCAGCCTCCAACCGCGAAAGACGATTGGGGTAGTGGCATGGCAAATGATACGGTCATCATCGACCTGATGTCCAATGACGTCGAAGGATCGCTCGGAATGAATGGGGCTTGGATTGAAATGCTGACCATGCCCGAAAATGGTACAGTTGAGATCGGCGACGATGGAAAAGTTCACTTTCATCCAGACGATAATTTCGTCGGTAAAGAAACGATTCAATACATCATTTACGACAGTTTAGAATTCAGCAGCGAACCTGCGTCAGTAACTTTCGAAGTTCATTCGCGTTACAAGAACATCGACAAACCAACGGACGTCAACATGGATGGTAAAGTGACAGCCTTGGATGCGTTACGAATCATCAATTTCTTGAACAAGTTTGGTTTGGAGAGACTCGACCAGTCCTCCGTTGATTCCGATAGCTCGATGATCGATGTCAACGGGAACGGATGGTCTAATCCGATGGATGCTCTGATGGTGATCAATTATTTGAACATGTCCAAATTCGGTAACGGAGAGGGCGAAGGTGGATTGGACGCATCAATCGATTCCATCGCGACAGCCCGTTCCGCGTGGCAAGCGAATCAAGATTCCGCAACTGCAGCAGCCGATTTGGATTTCCCAAATTCAACGGGCTCTTACGAAGTAGTGACCCTTCGTCGTCGCCGTCGATAGTTTGAAACACTACAAACGCAGGCCTCGGTTTCTGGCTGTCACACAACAAGACTGCGAACAATCACATTCATTGAGCGTTCGCTATTCTTCGTTTGTTCGAAGTTATGATGAAAATGAAAGATCCGACGCTGACGAGATTTGGCCAGGGGCGAAAGGATCTCAAAAGACACGAGCAGCAATGACTCCGTCTTAATCGAGTAGGATCGCAGGTTCTGATTCGCCTCACTCTTGTCCGGAAGCAAAGACCCTGGCTAAGACGGACAAAATATTCGTGAATTGCTTCTAGAAAATATGTACATAAAGTTCACGAGCCGTTCGCAATTGAGAGTTTGACCAAAGAGAGCTGGTTCAAACCATACAGTGCGAATGGCAATCCGCGATTCGAAATATGGAAAGACGTTCCCCACCAAGAAATCCAGGATGAACTAGGACGTTTGACTATTTACCTAGATCATACCTAGATCAGAATCCATCTTCAATCCTTGCTTTTCGGACAAATTCAACGATAAATAGAGCGTGTAGAAATTCCAATTTCGTAATCGAAAGGACACCTCATGTTTTCTGAGAACTTAAATCGGCGTAGCTGGATCGGAGCCTCCACGGCTTTGGCTGCGATGATGGCATCGGGCAAAATACTTGCTGCGGATGACAAACCCAAGAAGCTGCTGTTCTTTACCAAGAGCGCTGGATTTGAACACTCGGTCGTGAAACGCGATGGCGATCAACCCGCTTTCGCCGAACGCATCATGATTGACTTTGGAAAAAAACATGGGTTCGAAGTCACTTGCTCCAAAGATGGGCGGATTTTCGATAAAGACTACGAACAATTCGACGCGTACTTTTTCTACACGACCGAGAATTTGACACACGAAGGCACCGATAAACAGCCACCTATGTCTGCCAAAGGCAAACAGAATTTGCTCGACGCAGTGATGGCTGGCAAAGGATTCGGCGGCAGCCATTGCGCTTCGGATACATTCCATTCCGAAGGCGATCGCGCAAAGAACCAAGAGAAGCCCGATCCTTATATCCAAATGATCGGTGGTGAATTCATTCGGCACGGCGAACAGCAAGAAGCCAAGATGCGTGTAGCCGACAAGAAATTTCCCGGTCTTGATAAATCAGGTGACGGATTCAACATGAATGAGGAATGGTACTCGCTCAAGAATTTCGCTCCCGACATGCACGTGATTTTGGTTCAAGAAACCAAGGGCATGCGTAACGCCGATTATGAACGGCCACCGTATCCGGCAACATGGGCTCGCATGCATGGCAAGGGACGCGTGTTCTACACTTCGATGGGACATCGAGAAGATGTTTGGCAAAACCCAACTTTCGAATCGGTACTCGTGGGAGGATTGAATTTCATTCTTGGCAGAGTCAATGCCGAAATTCCGTCGAACTTGAAAGAAGTCGCACCCGAAGCGTCCACGATGCCCAAGCTCTAATCAAGTTTGAAATCAACCGAAGCATTCGTGTCTTCGCACGTCTGATATACTCCGCTCGGTCAGATTTGAGGTTTTGTGAGCGGCAAGGCGCTAGCCGCCGGTGCTATCCGAATGCACAACCTGCGGCTCACTCAACAACACGTCCCTCACTTCTGACCGCGCGGCGTATATGTCAATTTCCGCGATTCTACCAAGCTCGATGTGACGCTTGGTAGATTTGGATTCGAGCTATTTCGCATCGAATTGCTTGAACTCAAGCAAGGGCAACTTGCATTTCCGCGTAACGCTGGGGCAATGTATCAAAATAAAGTAGTTTCTTGCGTTGATCGGGATTCGTTCGGAACCAGAGGTTTACGATCGCCAACGTTTCTTCACGTCTTGAAAAATTGGTCCCGACGTGATTTCCCTGACCAAACCAATCTTTTGCCGTGCGGCATGAACCTGCGTAAAATCGACCGTTGGCCGGAGCGCGAAGCGCATGCTCGACGACCCCTCGCCGAATGAGATACCAAACGTCGCGACCATCGCAACCGGCGACGGGATAAATGCATGTCAGTGTTTGGCGGGCTTTGGAATGTTCGATCAGACGGCGCGATAACCATCGAGCCACTTTGAGGTCTTCGCGAAGCCTAGCCGCATTTTCAAAATGCAATCGAGCTGCCGATAACTGCATCGTTGCTTCTAGTTCTTCAAGAACGTGCTCGGTATCACCTGCCAAAAACTGCTGCGCCTCGTTCACTTGCCGAACATAAGCGGTCCGACTGCATCCTTGAATGCAAGGTCCCAGACAAGTACCAATTTCATGGCGAAGACAACCTGGCTTGGACTCGTTTTCGAACAAAGACAATTGATCGGAAAAATGAAACTTGGTCTGATTGCTGCAGTCACGCAACCGAAAGATGCGATTCAAGATTTCTGCGGCTCGTTTTAATCGGCCCGTCCCAAACAGCGGACCTTCCCAAGCTTTCATAGAGGGATCAGGCTGAGCGCTAACAAAAAAATAATATGCAGGTGCTTTTCCCAAGCACAAGAAACCGGGCTTCTGGCGATTCGGCATGCCTTGAACGTTGAATCGCGGCTGGTAGCTTCGAATGAGAAATTGCTCTCTAAGCAACGCCGCAAACTCACTTGGCTGGGTTTCCCAAACAAGTGCCGAAGTAGCCTGGATAATTCGTCCGGCTTTCTCATCAGCGCAGTTCGGTAGGAAGTAACTGAGAAGCCGATTGCGGAGCGATTTCGACTTGCCCACATAAATCAGCCTACCAATCGCATCCAACATGCCGTAAACGCCGGGCTGTTTCGGTAGCGACGCGCGAACATGCCTACGCAACTGGTCGCCATCCTCACAGTCAATTCGTTTTGTCGGCGCGGGTTCATGAGGCATCAACGCGTCGACTCCAAATTCGACAAACGCTTGTTCCATGAGAATTGCTTCCATGCTTCCCTCCAACACCATGCCTTGACCAATTCGACTCAAGCACATCAACCCAAGTAGCATGACAAGTGACCGTCATCTAAACACCACAGTCACCGGTCTACTTTGCAAATCAAATTGACGATTCCGTTGATCGCTAGATTATGCAGTTTTGTGTGCAGGGAAACAATCGACTCAAACGACCTTCGGCTAATTTCACGGATAGTTGAGTAAATCAAGCGTCTTTCTCTGTTGAGCCGATTCAAAGGCCGTGTCCACAATCCTTTGACCGCCCCATGAAATATCAGGTGAAAGCGGTCCATCGATGGGCAAACCACGTTCAAGGCGATCAAGAACATATTCGATCGGGTTGCGATTTGGTTTTGCAAGCGTATCGACTGGAATATCTACCCCGCCAGGGTATTTGGAGTTTTGCAAGCGAATGGATTGCGAGTAATCACTGCTGCGAATGGTGCCTTCGGTCCCGATCAAAGTGAAACCGCAAACGGGCTGGGTTTGATAATGCCACGGGTCCGTAAAGGTCCCCCAACGAGTCTCCATTCGTGATAATCCAAATGGATAACGGCAAACCGTGATCGAGTGCTCGTCGACTTCGAGTCCAGGATGAAAATCGACGACACTAGTAACATCGGAGGGAATTCTGCCTTCGAGGAACCATGTCCCCAAAGTCGCACCATAACCGAGATAATCCAAAAGCGAACCACCACCTGATTGTCGTTGATAAAACCAGCTATGGGGTTTTTCACGATTGACTTGCTCGGATGTTCGTTCCAACTTGTCAAAAGTATGCCACAAAGGCCCGCGATTTCCTCCGTAGTAATTCACACTTTGAATTTCACCAATCGCTTTTTCTGTCACAGCCAGTCGGAATGCAGTTTGATGAGCAGGCACCCAGGCTAATGGCCAATTGATAGCAAGTGTGCATTCATTCTCTTGCGAAGCCTGGATCATCCGGGACGCTTCGGCCAAAGAACTTGCAAAAGGCTTTTCGATCAGCAAACAAGCTCTTGAAAACGCAACCTTTTCTACCCACTCTCCGTGACGAGCAGTCGCCGGACAAAGCAATATTAAGTCCGGCTTGGTCGATTCGATCAGTTGCCTGTAATCGTTCTTGATCAGGGACTTTGCGAGTCCTAGCCCACCCAAAATCTCTTGAACCCTCGCCTTATTTTCGTGGAACACGCCTACAATTTCGGCTTGAGGATGGTCCATCGCCATCCTTAAATTGTCCCCCACATGGAAGTGGTCGAAACTGATTGCGGCAATTCGAAATTTTCTTGTTGTCATGATTTAATCGGCTACTGTGCAATTGCCACGGACAGATGAAATATCTCATTCGCCCTCAGGGAACGATCAGATATTATGCGTATGCTCTGAAATTCGCTACTCGACATGCACAATCCTCGCTATCATTGTCGAGATACCGTGATTCGCTCGCAGAGTTCCCTTGTTTCAACATTATCTCAACGAGCAGTTTTTCAGGAAGTGTTCCATGAACAAAGTATTGATTATTGTGCTGTTCGCCATCATGGGAGTAGCTGGTTTACTTGGGCTAGACTACGCCCGAAAGCAGCGGTGGTCCGCGACACAAACATCCTCGCAATCACTCAGCCCGCAGTTGACGCCCGAAGATTTGCTTAACGAAAACCAAATCGAAGAAATGGCGAAATTCGATCAAAGTATTTTTGACCGACAATTGGAAATTCGTTACATCAAATCCCTACCCAATAACGTCCTTGAATTGGAAGCTGCTTATCGTCAGCGCAAACCGGACTCGTGTGAAGCCATCCCCGCGAAGGAGCCTATCGAACTAAAGAATTGGTCAAACGTTTTGACGAATCGGGATCAAAAGAGATCGAAAGTAAAACCGCTCGATTTCGCGCGGCGAACCGTCATTTCTGTAGGGCTAAAAATCTCAGAGAGCGACCGAGACAGCCTACCTGTTTTAAGTAGACAAACCATTGCGGATTTTCTCGCTCAAAATTATTTGAGCCTACAAGTCCGAATTATCAAGGAACCGAAATCCGGACAGTGGATATTGCATCACCGCCCCTTGGCGGCGGTCGCACGATTCCGTTCCGTTCCGCTTACCCAGGAGTTTGTGGAACCAGTCGGACAAACTACAGGCGAAATCAGAGGTTTAGGACTACTTAAGCCATCACTGGATTCGCCGACCGACGCCCCGCAGACCGCCGTATGGCTGTTCCGCTCCACCTGGCAAAAGCTTAACGAAATGTACTCAAGCACACACTATGAGTTCGCATTCATCTATGCAGTTCCGCAAAACGTCGTATACACTCCAGACCAACTTGCCCTGCACGTTATTGTTACGTCCGAGCAGCGATCCAAATTCCACTATCTCAAGTTTCGCAAGGAAGGAAAACATGAGCCGCAAAGCGCTACTGAAACTGATTTAACGGGAGCGGTCCATTTCACGGAATTTGCCAATGATGGCTTGCACCCGAAACGCACCGTAACGAGGGACGGTCAAGTGCGCGATGAGCGTGATTATTCTCTGAATGATATCCAAGATTTTCTCAACACCAAAGGGCTCGCGGGGAGTTGGGAACAAAACGTCGAAGCAATACTCGACGCCATGGTAAAAAATCAGCTAGCAAAACATTCCCACCCAGGAGCATAATTGGCTGTTAATTTGGGAAACCTACTAGAACTTTTTCGATTATTCCGATCATAACGATCCGAAATTGCCCGAAAATTGATTGCGACCAACCTTCTCGGAATTACCCGAACAATCCATCCGATAACTACAAACGCGTCGATCGGTTTTTCATGACCGAGCGTTGAATGATTTGTACTCCGAATTGGATGGACGCGGTTTATGATTCGCAAATCGTATTTAATCCCACTGCTTCTTTGTACAGCATTTAGCGGCTGCGCGAGCGTTGAGGATTGGCACTTTCGAAACGTAAATCGCTTTCGATCCAACGTTGCTTGGTCGGACGCCAAGTGCCAACTTCCTGAAGATCGTGTTGACTCCGATTTCGCTCGTGGCTGGAAAGACGGGTACTTTGACGTCTCCACCGGGGCAAGCAATACGCTTCCCGCCGTCCCCCCCCACCGTTATTGGTCAGCGCGTTTTCAAACTCCAGAAGGGCGTTGTAGGGTCGAAAACTATTTTTCCGGTTGGCAATGTGGCTCGAATGCCGCTAATGCTGAAAATCGACCCAACTTGAATAACATCCCCGCCAAAGTGTGTCACGAAACGGGCTGTCAGCCCGTTGGTTGTTATATGCCAATTGAAATGCAAACTCAAATGATATCCCAAGTGCCTGCGCCAGTTGGAAAGCGTTGAATTTGCATTTTAACAACCTGAGCACGTTTCACCATTCAGTCGTCGAGCAGCTTCCACAAATTCGCATGAGTAATGCGGCATTAAAGGATTCAACGAAATGCAATCGTTGCGAATAAAACTTAAACGGTCCTTTGCGTCTTTAGCTTGCCTGTGCATAGCATTCGCTTGCTCAGGTTGCGTTACGCTGGCTCGACATGCAATTCCCGCAAACCGACTGCCACCAGAATTGAGAGCCGTTGAGAAATCAAACAGAACGCCTATCAACATTGCCCTGTTAGGCCAGAAAGCTCCACGCGAACATCAAATCAGTCCCGATGATGTTCTCGGAATTTATATCAAAGGCTTGATTCCCGCCGATCCAAATGCAATTGCACCGATGATCCCATCGGCTAACTCGTTCCAAGCCGAGTACTATCCACCGAACGGGCACATTTCAGGCGGCAGCATCGGCGTGCCAATAAAAGTAAACCCAGACGGAACGATCATATTGCCCAACTTAGGAGCAGTTCCCGTTGTCGGTTTAACGACTCAGCAGGCCGCAGAGAAAATCGCGGCCCTTTGCATCGAGCGTCAAGTCGCACAAGCCGGTCGCGAGTACGTCAACGTTAGCTTGGTGAAAACCAAAGTCGTACGGGTCCTCGTCGTTCGGGAAGAATCTCCGACTGATGTACCCGTTTACATTCAAAAAATCCAAACCGCAGTAGTTAAGCGTGGCCATGCCCATGTTCTCGATTTGCCTTTGTACGAAAACGACGTCCTGCACGCACTCACCGCAACGGGTGGAATGCCAGGAATCGACGCTTGCAACGAAGTATGGATTCTGCGCCAAGAAATGATTGGCGACGAATTGAATCAACGGGTCTGGAATGCTTCACAATCGCCGGATGAAACCCTGCAAATGCTGAATTGCATCCAGCCCGTCGCGACGGCCAAACGCATTCCGCTATGGACATGCGATTGCCAACCACCAGCCATTTGCCCAGATGATGTTGTCCTGCGAGACGGAGATATCGTCTTCTTAAAGCCTCGCGACAATGAATATTTCTACACCGGCGGCCTCCTACCGGGCGGCGAAGTTCCACTGCCGAGAGATCGCGATATCGATATCATCGAGGCGATTGCTATCGCTAACGGATCGACCGGAGCTCCTGGCGGGGCACCAGCCTCCGTCTTCCGAAGCGGTGCTGGTCCAGGAAATATCATTCCTCCAACTCGAGCCATGATCGTTCGTAAGCTGCCTGGAAAACAGCAAGTCGCCATTCGAATCGACTTGAATCAAGCAGTCCGCAACTCCAAAGAACGCGTCATCATCCAACCAGGCGACCTTGTCATGCTGAACTACAAGCCATCGGAAATCTTTAGCAACGTAGGATTGAACATTCTCAACTTGTCCTATGTTTGGACCAAGTCTGAGTAATCGGTACGCACATCGACTTGCCTTCCAGTTGTACAGCAAGTATTATTCTCGCCATGTTGCAAAAGCATTGTCCCGCCGATGGAATTGCAACATGGCGAGCGAGTGAAGTGGGATCTAAGCGTTAACGCAAAAGTAAACGCGCAAATGCCCGTCAAGTTTACACTTCGCGAATTCTAAGCCGTATCCTACCGCACCCTTGCTGGTTCGCTTGCCAGAGCACCAGCTCGTCGACGCTTGAAAGTGCTATCCGCTCTCGAATTAAATTTCGAAAGTAGTCAAGTACAACACCTCGTCGTCATTGTATTCTGACTTATCCAGCCACGCCCACACCTGGTACCGTGACCGCAGATCACGAAGTTTCGACATGCAGCTGGGCAGAATATTGGCATCGGTGCTGGATGTGTTGCTGATCGTTTTTGATCGCAAAAATCTCTGTCGCTATCCGATTGATTTTGTCTTGTGAACTCTCAATCCGCTCGCCAAATCGATTAATATGACAAAGCGACGTCGCGTCGCCGTCGTTCGTCGGAATCAGCCACGAGTGGAATCGGACACTCAGTCATCTTTTTTATTGGGTCGTAAACCAATGCCCTACGCATGTCGGCAATGGAATGTAATTCTTGCGTACTTGAGTATCCTGATTGCATTTTCGGGAACTGCCGGGGCACAGCCGGGTTCGGTGGACTTACCTGAAACTGTGGCAATGGACTCCGCCCGGTTGGATCTCATTCCAAGCCTGGTCCAGCAAGCGATCGACGACGGCAAGATGCCCGGTTGCGTCATTTGCGTCGGTCGAAACGGCAAGGTTGTTTACCTCGAAGCTTTTGGGAACAAACAAATCGAACCCTCGCATTTGCCTATGAGTGTCGATACGGTGTTCGATATGGCATCGATAACGAAACCGGTCGCGACCGCAACATCCGTCATGGCTCTGATCGAGGATGGCAAATTGCGACTTGGCAGTCGCGTCGTCGACTTCTTCCCAGAATTTGGATCAAACGGCAAAGAAACAATAACCATCGAAAACTTGCTCATCCACCAAACCGGTTTGATTCCTGACAACCCTATGTCAGATTACGCCGAAGGACCCGATCAAGCTTGGCAGAATATATGCGGATTAAAACTAGAAGGTCCCGTCGGTGACAGCTTCAAGTATTCCGATGTCAACTTTATCGTGCTTGGCGAAGTCGTCAAACGCGTCAGCGGCCAGTCGCTACAGGAATTTTCTCAGTCGCGAATCTTTGGTCCATTGGGTATGAAGGAAACTGGGTTTCTACCTACACCCGAATTAAGAAGGCGGTCCGCGCCGACTGAGCAAAGAAATAACGAATGGATTATTGGAGAAGTGCATGATCCAAGAGCCCATGCCCTCGGCGGAATCGCTGGCCATGCAGGGCTGTTTTCAACTGCTAAGGACATGGCGATTTATGCGCAAATGATGCTTGGCCACGGCAGCTTGCTCGACGTTGAGCAAAACAAGCCGATCCGAATTCTGTCGAGTAGAACGATCGACTTGATGACTCGCGACAGACCCGTGTCGAGCGGTATTCGAGGGCTCGGCTGGGATAAACGAACCAGCTACTCAAGCAATCGCGGTGACCTATTGACCGACTCCGCATTCGGGCATGGCGGATTCACAGGTACCGTTCTATGGATGGATCCCGATCTCGATCTGTTCTTTATCTTTCTCAGCAATCGCGTCCATCCAAACGGCAAAGGCAGCGTCAATCAATTGGCAGGTCAGATGCTAAACGTTGTCGTCAGTTCGGTAATAGACGCGAGCAAATAGAATTCGCAAAGCGACGCTCCATGTAGATAGAGAAAAATCTCACGCAAAAAATGTTTAGCTGCCGCAGGCGCGTTTTGTACCGGCACGCAACCGACCGCGCTGCGCGGTTAAACGAAGATGAAACGCGACTTCTCGCAAAAACACTTTCCGGTGCCGTTTCAGAATTGTCGTTACGCAACGAGATCGTGAATGATGCGACCATGAACATCCGTCAAGCGAAAATCGCGGCCAGCCCATCGATAGGTAAGCTGCTCGTGGTTGAATCCCATCAAGTGCAACATGGTGGCATGCAAGTCGTGAACATGCATTCGATTCTCGACGGCTTTAAATCCGAACTCGTCAGTCGCACCGTAGACTTGACCACCTTTCACACCTCCGCCAGCCATCCACATCGTAAATCCATAATGATTATGATCACGACCGGTCATAGTACCGTTGTTGGAACCTTTCTTGGGCAACTCCACCGTCGGAGTCCGCCCGAACTCACCACCCCAAATGACGAGCGTTTCATTCAGCAGTCCACGCTGCTTGAGATCGGATAACAAAGCCGCAATCGGTTGGTCGCATTCTCCTGCCAGTTTGCGGTGCTCTTGCTCGATGTGATCGTGATTGTCCCATGGCTGCCCCTCCCCGTGCCAAACTTGGACAAAACGCACACCCCGTTCAATCAAACGGCGTGCGATTAATAATTGCCTAGCCTGGACGCCTTTCCCGTACATGTCGTGGATATATTGTGGCTCGCCCGAGATATCAAAAACGTCAGACGCTTCGGTTTGCATCCGATACGCCAGTTCCAGCGACTGGATGCGGGTGTCTATCAACGCGTCATCAGGTCGCGTCTGTCGATGGATTTTGTTGAGGGACTGTACCAAATCAAGTTGGCGACGTTGACTTGTCAAAGGCGTGTGACGGTTCGTGACGTTCTCGATTAGCTTTTCGACGGACTCGTGTTTCGTATTGACGTAAGTCCCTTGATAGATTCCTGGCAAGAATCCAGCTTGCCAATTCTGTGACTCTTGAATCGGATAGCCACCAGGGCACATGGCGATAAAGGCTGGCAAGTTCTGATTTTCGGTACCTAATCCATACGTCAACCATGACCCTACGCTGGGCCGCACCAAACGTGCTTCGCCCGTGTTCATCAACAACAACGAAGGCTCGTGATTGGGAACGTCGGCGTACATCGACCGAATAATACACATGTCGTCTACGTGCTCAGCCGTCTTCGAGAATAGCTCGCTAACTTCGATACCGCTTTGCCCGTAGCGTTTAAACTTGAATGCCGACGGCATCAAGACTCCGGTCTTTCGCTCCGTCTGTGGTGAACCTCCAGGGATCTCTTGACCAGCATGCGTCGCAATCGCAGGCTTGGGGTCAAACGTGTCGATATGCGACGGACCGCCATTGGCAAAAATGTGGATGATATGTTTTGCACGAGCAGCATATTGTGGCGCGCGAGGCAACATCGGATTGTGACGAACTTCGTTAGCGACCAAATCCGATTGCAACAAAGGATGCAATGCCAAACCAGCGAAACCGAGCCCGCAACGGGCAAGCATTTCGCGACGCGAGCAATTACTGCTTGGAAAATTTTCGTCGGCCATAATTAATCAATCTATGAAACAAAACTCGTTTGTTGCGAGTAGAGACTGCGCTAATTGTGTCCAAGCGTCGGAAATTTCGGCGCTCAGGGTTTGGAAATCGCGTCGACTGCGATACTCGGCCAAGTCGCCTTCGGTGTACTTGATTTGTACAGTCCAGTCAAACGTATCGCTGTTCGTGTCAACTTGACTATCAACAATCAAGTCCAGCGTGTCGCCAGCTAGAACTGCGATTGAGTCGATCAGGGTGACCTGCTCGCCATGTTTACATTCCCAATCACCGAGCATCTCGAATTCATTGCGAGCCAACATGGCCCGCACTCCATCGCCTTGCTCTGCAGCATGAACCAAATTACCCCTTAGTCGCACGATTCCATCGCGAGGTGCGGTCCAGCGCCGGACGGCCGCATGCTGCGGACTAGTTCCAGGGTGGCCTCCATCAGGAGACAGAAATAGCCAACCCAATTGCTCATCCGGCAGTTTGACGCCACCCGACCAACGGTTCTCGTGAAAGGTCGGCAGTCGTTTAAAATTCGAAATTCGAGTGCCGTCAAAATGCGCATAGCCATATTGCCAAATAGGATTGCGTGGCATTCCGGCCGTTTGCAAAAATTCCAAGCACATTTGAGATTCTTCGGGCGATGGCTGTCTTGATAAAGCTCGTCGATACAAGCGATCGATGACGGATAATAAAACTGTCGGTTCGGTACTTGGGGTTCTTTGTAGCTCTGCCGTGACCTGCTTGGCCAATGCGTTTGCAATCTCATAAACTTCTTCGCTGTTCAAAATGAACAAACCTTGTTGCGGCACTGTCGTTACGGATCGTTGCGGAGCATGCGAATCAGGATTCGCCACATCAAACGTACGAAACAAATTTGGCAAGTTTTGACGATCAATGTGCGCATAAAGCGTTCTTCGGGAACTGTAAGGCTCTTCATGGATCGGTTGACTTGGACCACCAAGCGTGCCTGAGTCCAAACGTCCCGAAACGGCTAGCAAGGCATCGCGGTAGGATTCAAAATCCATTCGCTTGCGTTGCGATCTCCAAAGCAATCGGTTTTCGGGATCGATTTCGAGTGCAATGGTCTTCGAATCACTTGCCTGGCGATAAGTTGCCGACATGACCATTCGTGTGATAAGTCGTTTGGTGCTCCAACCGTCTTCGATAAACTGCAACGCGAGTCTATCCAGCACGTCCTGTTGAATAGGTTGTTCGCACCGCATGCCAAAGTCGCTGGGAGTGTCCACCAAAGGCACTCCAAAGACCCAACCCCAGATCCGGTTCACGTAAACGCGAGCCGTCAACGGATTGGTTGGATCACAGATTGCGTTTGCCAAGTCCAATCTTCCGCTTCCATCATTTAATGTTCGGGGAGTATCCTTGCTGAGGAAACTAACAAATCGACGTTCGATCTCCGGTCCTTGATTGCCCTGGTTGCCACGAAGAAAAATTCTCGACGGACGCTGGTCTTTGCGATCGACCAATCGCAACGGAGAAGGTTCGCCGCCCGGTTCTTCGCTGTTAACAAAGACGCCGTGCAACGAATAATAGTCTGCCATGCCGACCGGATCGAATTTGTGATCGTGGCACCGCGCGCAGCCGACAGTCATTCCCATGAAACCGCGAGTCACCACGTCGATGCGGTCGTCGGCAATATCGTTTGGATTGTTGAGGAACCGCCGCCCCAGTGTCAACGCTCCCATGGCCGCCTGATTGCCTTGTGCATTTTCTGGATCAAGTCGATCGGCAGCCAATTGATAACGAAGGAATTGGTCGTAAGGCATGTCTTCGTTGAAGGCGCGAATCAACCAATCGCGGTACCGAAAAGCTTGAGGATAGCTGCGGTCTTCTGTAAATACGTAGCCTTTGGTATCTGCGTATCGCGTGACATCCATCCAATGCCGCGCATATCGTTCGCCAAAAGCGCCCTCGCCAAGAATCCGATCGACCAAGTTTTCCAGTGCGCTCGGCGAACTGTCGGACTCGAATGCTTGGATTGTTTCAAAAGTCGGCGGCAATCCTAAAAGATCGTAATACAGACGACGAACGAGCGACCGACGATCGGCTTCGCCATTGGGCTGAAGTCCTTTGGCTTCGAGTTTCGCCAACACCAAGTAATCGATATCGGATTGAGGCCACGCTCCATTCTTAACTTGAGGGATTGGCTTAATTACGGGAGATTGATAGGACCAGTGGTTTGCAGCTTGCTCGGCAATCGTCGGTTTGCTGCCAGCGGCGTTGGTCGCTTGTTTCCGAGGGTCGGGCGCTCCCATTTCGAGCCATTTTCGAAAATCGTCAATGATTGGCTGAGGCATGCGACCATCGGGCGGCATCTGAAGTTCCGCATCGCCGTACTCAATCGCTTTCCAAAGCAAACTCTCTTGGGCTGATCCGGATCGAATGGCCGGCCCGCGAGTTCCCCCGCGAAGCAGAGCCGGGGAGCTGTCTAAAAGTAGCTCACCATTGGCTTCCTTGGCTTCTGTCGAATGGCACGAAAAACATCGCTCAACTAAGACAGGTCGGATTTTCGACTCGAAAAAATCGATGCCTGCAGGCTCTTCGGCCTGAAGAATTATGTTACTGGCCAGCAAAAAACAAACCAAAACGCGACACATCGCACTGGCTCGCGTTCGGGTTTCGAGGGCCGTCAATTCGATAATTATCATTCGATTGCAATTTGATCCGGCTATAAATTTCGACTTGGAGGGCAATTAGTGAGGCAGGGCATCCGGTAGAAAACACCAAAGGCGGGGTAAGGTTGGAGTGTCCGCTAGTTCTCAGCAGGCTCGGACACTTCGGTCAATTATATCTGCCAATCAATTCCCTAGTGCATCCACCAAGCTAAATTTTGGCGTTTGCGACCGAGTATAAAACGACTTTCCCAATCGTTTTGCGAGCAACTAGTGTAAAACGATTGTCTCAATCGTTTTTCGAGCAACCAGTGTAGAACGATTGTCTCAATCGTTTTTCGAGCAACCAGTGTAGAACGATTGTCTCAATCGTTTTTTGAGCAACCAGTGTAGAACGATTGTCTCAATCGTTTTTCGAGCAACCAGTGTAGAACGACTGTCCCAATCGTTTTTTGAGCAACTAGTGTCGAACGATTGTCCCAATCGTTTTTGAGCAATTTTTTGAGCAATTGAGGACAATTGCTCTACACTCTCAACCATTTCCGAGCAATTGAGGACAATTGCTCTACTCTTTCAGAAACGTTCTTTAAGCCGTTTCGCCGCAAAGAGTTATGACGAGTTGTCGTGGGGTCGCTTGATCGCGATGTTCGCACAAATAGATGCCTTGCCATGTCCCCAAAGCGAGCGAGCCATTCGAAATCGGAATCGTCAAATTGTTTCCGATCAAGGACGATTTGACGTGTGCCGGCATGTCGTCGGGGCCTTCGATTGTGTGCCTGAAAGGTTGCTTTTCGGGAACAACTCGGTTCATGGCAATTTCCATGTCGTGTCGGACATCGGGGTCCGCATTCTCATTAATTGTCAGGCTGGCGGACGTATGTTGGATAAAAACGTGCATCAAGCCAACTTTAATTTGGGGCAACTCGGGCACTTCGTGAAGAACCTTGGGCGTGATCAGATGACATCCTCGAGGAACCTTCGGAAGCTTCAAAAATCGTTGAATCCACATGTTTTTTGGCCTTTTGGCAAATCTGGGAGGACGTCTGGATTATAACGGAACTAGCTGAACTAGGGTGAAAAGCCTTCCGACTTCATAATTTTGGCGATTGTCGGCGATGTTACCATAACCCACCAAATCCTGGCTCCGACTTGACAGCTAAACCCCTGCGACTCTAACCTTAAAGATGGAAAGCACAGTGTTTTGCAAGCTCTGTGCTCCCACCTGTTGCCGCTTCTGAATAATGGAATTGTTCAGGAACGGGTAACCTGTCCTCGCGCGACCCAGTTCCTACGGCCCGCGTTACCTACCTTTAAACTTGACAGGAACACAACATGCTTTCGATTTTGGGAGGCTCCCATAAACTGTGCGATGGCATTTCACGTCGAAGTTTCTTGACCATCGGTGGTTTGAGTTTCGGCGTGGGTGGTTTTTCGTTAGCTGATCTTTACCGGGCCGAGGCGGCTGCAGGTAAGTCCAATTCGCATAAAGCTGTAATCAACATTTTTCTCGGCGGTGGTCCACCTCACCAAGACATGTGGGAGATCAAGACCGAAGCGCCCGCCGAAGTGCGTGGCGAATTTCGTCCAATCCCGACCAACGTGCCGGGCATTCAAATCTGCGAAGTCTTTCCTCGCATTGCCAAGATCATGGACCGCGCAGTCGTGCTTCGCGCGGTTGTGGGCTGCAAAGATCGCCACGAATCGTTTCAATGCATGTCCGGCTGGCAAACCGAAGATCTCCGTGCTCTCGGCGGTCGCCCAGCAATTGGCTCCGCTATTTCAAAGCTTTATGGTCCAGTCGATCCTTCTGTGCCACCCTACGTTGGCTTAGCACAAAAGACGCAGCACAGTCCATGGTCGGATTCCGGCAACGCGGGGTTCTTAGGCGCCGCGTATTCTCCGTTCAAGCCCGATGGCCCCGGCATGCAAAACATGAAGCTTAACGGGATCTCGATGGACCGATTGCAGGATCGCAAACAACTGCTTACATCGATTGATGGACTGCGACGCGATATCGATGTTTCGGGGGCGATGGTGGGTATGGATGCCTTCGGACAGCGAGCTTTAGATGTGCTAACTAGCAGCAAATTGCTCGATGCACTGGACTTGTCCAAAGAAGACCCCAAGCTCGTCGAACGCTACGGCGATGGCAAACCTTACAAATATCAGTATGACGGCGCTCCGACGTGTAACGATCAATTGTTGATCGCTCGCCGTTTGGTCGAAGCAGGCGCTCGTGTCGTAAGTCTAAGTTACGGTCGCTGGGATAGTCACGGCGCGAATTTTGATCTGGTCCGTGACCATGGCGGAAAACTCGATCAATGCGTCAGCGCGCTAATCGAAGACCTCGAACAGCGTGGCATGCTGAATGACGTCTCGGTCGTCGTCTGGGGTGAATTCGGCAGAACTCCGAAAATAAATAACGGTGCCGGTCGCGATCACTGGCCACAGGTAAGCTGTGCATTCATGGCTGGTGGCGGCATTCGTGCTGGCCAAGCGATCGGTGCAACCAATCGACTGGGTGAATACGCCGCAGAACGTCCAGTACACATGCAAGAAATCGTTGCAACGCTCTATCACAACCTTGGCGTAGATACTGCAACGACAACCATCGCCGATCCTACCGGTCGCCCACAATATTTGGTCGATCACCAGCCCATTCGTGAACTTGTATAACCCTGAGGAGAGTCCGAATGGGCTTTAATAAATTTGCCTTCGCCAAATTAGCGTTGACTTCTGGGCTGGTTTGCTGCGTGGGTGCTTCTGCATTCACTTTCGCATCCGATGCGGATGTACGAACAGTTCCTACCGGGCCTTTGGTTGCCACAAACGGACAAGTCGTGCGGATTGAATTCGAAAAATCGGCTCAGATCGCTGTTGGCGAATCGGGCTTGAGCCGCATCAGCATGATCGGGGCCGATGCCCGAACACAATTGATTGTTCAAGCTACTTTCGATTCCGGTTTGACTCGCGATGTGACTCGCTCCATCAGCTTTGTCGTCGAACCGGCTGGAATTGTGCAAGTGGACGCGACGGGTTTGGTAACTCCCTTAGCCAATGGAACGGCCGTTGTAACAGCCAAGCTCAACGAAGCGACAACGACATCGGTTTCTGTCGAAGTCACCAAGTTCGATGGCAACCAACCGGTCTGCTTTCCCAATCAAATTATTCCGATCTTTACCAAGTACGGTTGCAACGGCGGCGGTTGCCACGGCAAAATTGCTGGCCAAAACGGATTCAAGCTTTCCTTGCTGGGTTTCGAACCCCGCGAAGATTACGAGCATCTAGTGAAGGAGTCACGAGGCCGACGGCTTTTCCCAGCCGCGCCGGATCAAAGCTTGTTGCTTGCCAAAGCCATCAACGAATCGCCACACGGTGGCGGACAGCGTCTCGAAAAGGATTCTTTTGAATACCGATTGATGCGGCGTTGGATTGCTCAAGGAATGCCTTATGGCACGGGCCAAGATCCCGTGGTTACCAAAATCGAAGTGACGCCGCGCGAGCGGCAAATGGGCCAAAACGGCGAACAACAAATTTGCGTCACCGCCGTCTACTCGGACGGATCGATCGAAGATGTCACACGAGCCGCCCAGTTCGATTCCAATGATCTCGACATGGCCGAAATCACCAAGACCGGCTTGGTTCGCACACGAGAACTTGCAGGTGACGTCGCAATCATGGCGCGATACCTCGGTCACGTGGATGTCTTTCGCGGATCAGTTCCTCTCGGAGCACAATCTGACAATTGGCCCGAACCTCGCAGTGCAATCGATACCGCAGTATTTGCTAAACTGAAAAAACTCGGAATCCCGCCTTCTGCGATTTGCGATGATGCAACGTTTATTCGACGCGTGACAATCGATATTGCGGGCCGATTGCCGCTACTAGACGAGACGAACGAGTTCTTGGCCAATGGCGATCCGAACAAGCGAAATATCTATATCGATCGATTGCTGAACAGCCCAGACTACGCCGATTACTTTGCGACCAAGTGGAACGCGATTCTTCGCAATCGTCGACAAAACCAAGGCTTCCAAAGCGGCACGTTTGCTTTCCACGATTGGATTCGCGATAGCCTTATCAACAACAAGCCATACGATCAATTCGTACGCGAGATTTTAACCGCATCGGGCTCGGTCGCAGATAATCCACCAGTAGCTTGGTACCGCGAAGTAACAGAGACGACTAGTCGGGTCGAAGATGCCGCTCAATTATTCTTGGGGCAGCGTATCCAATGTGCTCGCTGCCATCACCACCCATTCGAAAAGTGGAGCCAAGCGGATTATTACCAAATGACGGCTTTCTTTTCGCTGGTCGCTAAGAAAGAAGGCGGCACGCCGGAAGATCACGTCTATTACTCAAGAATCGGAACGGCATCTGCCAGCCATCCCAAGACCGGCGCGGCGCTCAAGCCATCTGGGCTGGACGGAGCCCAATTGGATATTCCGTCGACCGATGATCCTCGACAATATCTCGTTGACTGGATGGTCAAACCCGAGAATCCATTTTTTGCCCGCTCTCTCGTAAATCGATACTGGAAACATTTCTTCGGACGCGGGATCGTCGATCCCGAAGACGATTTGCGAGTTACTAACCCACCGTCGAATCCAGAATTGATGGACGCCTTGCAAGCATCCTTTGTCGAATCGCATTACGACCTCAAGCAGCTTGTTCGCTCCATCTGTCAATCGGCAACTTACCAACTCAGTTCCGATGCTTCCGAAGCAAACTTGCGGGACCGCAAAAGCTACTCAAGGTTCTTTCCAAAACGAATGTCAGCTGAGACGTTGCTCGACGCGATCGACCAAGTTACCGGCGCGACGACTTCGTTCGATAGCATGCCAGCCGGTACGCGTGCCGTCTCGCTGCCCGATACCAGCTTTAATTCGTACTTCCTAACCGTCTTCGGTCGCCCAGAATCGTCAACTGCATGCGAGTGCGAACGCGGCCAAGAATCGAATCTGGCACAGAGCCTTCATTTGCTCAATTCAAACGAGATGCAAGCCAAGCTATCAGTGGGCCAGGGCATCGCAGCCCGCTTTGCCACCGAGACATCCCGGTCGAACGAGGAAAAAGTTACCGAACTTTACCTGCGAGCTTTTTCTCGCACGCCAACACCCACAGAACTCGAACGTTCGACCGCTTATCTGTCCAGCAAATCGAATTCGAAAGAGTCCTACGAAGATCTAATCTGGGCCCTCGTGAACAGCAAAGAATTCCTGTTCAATCATTAATCCGGCTTTACAACCGACAAGAATCGCCAGTCCGCCAAGTCAATACCAATCAAAAAAGACGTGCGGCGAAAACGGATTGGTGTGTTGCAAAACTATTGAGCGGCCCGGCACTAGCCGCCGGTCCCCACGCCGCAGTGACCGGCCATGCCCTAACCGCCGGTCCCCACGCCGCACTGAGCCGCCGGTCCCCACGCCGCACTGAGCGGTTTGGCGCTAGCCGCCGGTCCCCACGCCGCACTGAGCGGTTCGGCGCTAGCCGCCGGTTCCCGACGAATAGGAACCGTCCGCTAGCGCCGCGCCGCTCACAAAACCGCTACCCTAACTCAAAATCGCGTTGATCACGTGCCCGTGAACGTCGGTCAGTCGTCGATCAAGTCCGTTGTATCGGTAGGTAAGCTGCGTGTGGTCGATTCCTAGCAGGTGCAGGATGGTTGCATGCAGATCGTGAATCGACAATACGTCTTCGACGGCCTTAAATCCGAGTTCATCGGTAACGCCAAAGCTCACACCTGGCTTGATTCCTGCTCCACCCAACCAAGCCGTAAATCCTTGTGGATTGTGATCGCGTCCTTGTGCTCCTTTTTGGAACATCGGCATTCGACCAAACTCCGTGCACCACACGACAAGCGTATCGTCGAGCATGCCTCGTTGTTTCAGATCCTTAAATAGTGCTGCAGCAGGTTGATCCAATATGTCAGCATGCATATCGTATTGCTCTCGCAGCTTCTGGTGCCCGTCCCAATTCAAAGCCCCCGCGCTTGCATACGCACCGTTAAATAATTGAACAAAACGAACTCCGCTCGATATGAGCCGTCTCGCCAAAATACAGTTACGTGCGAAGGCAGCTTTTGTTTCATTCGGCGAGTCGGCACCATACATTCGCAAAATGTGTTCGGGCTCCGAGGAGAGGTCCGCGATGTCAGGGACCGTTAACTGCATGCGCGCTGCCAACTCGTAACTGGCGATGCGGGCGGCCAAACTGGAATCGCCCGGATGATGCGATAAGTGTTCTCGGTTGATCTTGGCAAGCAATTCACGGGAAGCCTTATCGGCTGATTCATTCCATTTTGCCGGTCGTTGTAAATTCTGAATCGGTTGCTTGGAGTTGAATGAAGTGCCCTGGAAAACCGGCGGAAGAAAACCCGGCCCCCAGTTATTTACGCTCGCTTGAGGAATCCCACGCGGGTCGGGAATGGCTACAAAGGCCGGCAAGTCCTGATTCTCCGTCCCCAATCCGTAACTCACCCAAGCTCCCATGCTTGGAAAGCCGTCGAGAATACTACCGGTGGACAAGAAATTTTCGGCTGGACCATGCGTATTAGATTTGCTCGTTAAAGTATGCACAAAGGCAATGTCATCGACAAGTTCGGCGAGGTGGGGGATCATGTCAGAGACCATCTTGCCACATTGTCCACGTGGTCGGAACTCGTACTGAGGGCGCGCCAAGTTGCCCGAAGGACCTTGGAAAGTTACTGTAGGGCCGCCGGGCATCGGTTTGCCGTCTTGGCGAATCAACTCCGGTTTGTAGTCGTACGTCTCAAGCTGGCTGCAGGCCCCCGCGCAGAAGATCACGAGTACGTTCTTGGCCTTGGGAGTGTAATGAGATGGTCGTGGCGCGTTCGGTTTCGAAGGGTCAATGCGCGGCGTGTTGTCCGCCAGCAATTTGTTTTCTGCGAGTATTCCTGCCAACGCTATCGAACTCAATCCGTTCAACGTGGACCCGAGAAAACCACGACGTTCAAGCAGCGCTTTTGCAACGGGTGAAATGCTATTTAGAGGCGTTGTTTCCATTTGGTCCACAGCCGTTATGGCAAGAATAAAAACTCGTTCGAATTAATAAGCACACGACACAGCAAAGCCAGATCGTACTGCTTGACTAACGATTCAGATTCCGAACTTTCCGTTTCGGTTGGTCGGCGTCCAAAGGCGAGCAAGTAAGCTTGATCGACTTGATCGCTGACGGCATCTCCCGAACGGCGTCGAACGTTGTCCGCAAAGGCCGAGGATAGCTCAACCGCAAATTCGCTGTTGAACAGATTGAGAGCTTGGATCGCCGTTGTCGACAGCGTTCGTCTTGCAATGGACTGTGCGGCATCTGGACAATCAAAGGCACCAAAAACGGGAACCGGTTCCATACGAACTTTGTGAGAATAGATCATCCGGCGATGACCTTCGGGCCCGAAATTTGAAATAGGTGGGAAACCGTCGAGTCCACCTCGCGACTTAAAGAAATCAAAACCTGGTCCGCCGCCCGTTAGATTTAGGCGACCCGCAACGAATAAACTGCAATCGCGAACCGCTTCCGCCTCAATTCGCCTCGCTGGAAATCGCCACAAGAGACGGCAATCGCCATCAATCTGATAGGCTTCCGCATTGATCGTACTGGCCTGCTGATAGGTTTCCGAAGTAAGGATCAACCGCTGGATCGATTTGATCGACCAATCGTTGCGAATCAATTCACTAGCCAACCAGTCGAGCAACTCCGGGTTCGATGGTGGCGTACCGTTTAGCCCAAAGTCATTCGCCGTTTCCACCAAGCCAATACCAAAATGATGTTGCCAAATGCGATTCACTAGGACACGTGCTGTCAACGCACTCTGATTCGAGGTAATTGCCCGAGCGAGCTCAACGCGGCGATCCGACTCGCGGCTGTCGTTGGGCAATTTGACCGTTTTCCCGCCGCATAAAAAATCCGGCAATGCAGGGGAAACTTGTTCGCCGGGTTGTTCAGCGTCGCCGCGATTCAAAATGTACGTTGCATCAGGGTCGCGGAATTTACCAGCAAACACCATCTTCGGTTGCCGTAATTGATCCGCCTGCTTTTCCAGCGGTTCCAACCGATCAACGATCGCTTTCAGTTCAGGCACATCGAAATACGAATTACGAACCATCGCGAGAACCGGATCAAATGGCGAGCCGATCGGTGCCCGGTCCTCAGACGAAGCGACTGTGATCCATTTTTCTGGTTCGACAGCAACTTCGATTCGATATCGAGTGGCCAGCCGGTCACGAAATTTGCCTTGGCGATCTCGTCCCCAAACGACGCTGTCGATCTGTATCAGGTCCGGAAACTCTAACTGAACCCAGCCCCGACCGGCTTCATTCGAAACCCAGCTTTGGCTGTTGCCGAACAAGCCATCGTTAATATGTCGCAACTGATGGCTGCCCGTATCCGAGTAATTCCCAGACGAGGTCGCGATGGTCCCTCGCTCGGCTAGCGCGATATTGGTTGCCGGGGCCATCGGTGAAAAAACTTCGAGTTCGTCGATGCACGGTTCGTGCCGGTTGTTATCCACGGTTTCCAAAGAAACGAATCGAACATATTTAGCTTGAATCGGCTCAAAGTGTTCCACGTTTCGCGCAAAGTCCACCGGCCCGCGCAACTTGAGAACGGTCGCATTGGTCACGGGCGCGTTATTGGGCGAGTCGTCACTTTGCAGCACGATAACGTCGGCAGTGATACCAGTTTCGGTCTCGCCACCGCGAAGAACAATCCGACTTGATGGCTGGAAAGCATGAACGCCTGCATCGAAAAATCCGCTCCAAAGCGGTGTCTGTTCGGTTACGCCTTGCGTCTGGTTGGCAAAGTAATATTGATCGATTCGAGCGATCTCGGTTTGGTCGGACTTTGTCGCCAAGGAACCATCCAAGTCGAGAACGTAGCGAGCATCACGCGTATGAACACCGCTACCATGAACTCCCCACGAAAGGAAAACGCGGTAGTTGCCGGCGACTCCAGGGTTGTAGGTAAAGACATCTTCGTTCGGTACATTCGTCCACCACGTGTATCGCCCTCGCCCAATATTGGGCAATCGATCCGTCCCGCCAACGTCATCGCGAAATCCCCGTTTGCTGCCTTCGGGATTGACGCCATGCCCGTTCTTGGTCTTGAGGCTGGTGACAAAGTTTTCATCTTCATCGTCAATAATTCTGGTGTGCCGCTTGGAAGCCAAGGGTTCGTAAACGCGAAGCGATGCACGCAAAGCATTGGCTTCGGTTTGCAATTTTTCCGCTTGAGCTTTGCGAAGCTCGAAATCGGGATCATTTGTCGGACGGTCCTCATACTCGACGCCAGCAAAGAACGATTGATACGAATAGTAGTCGCGTTGCGTCAGCGGATCGAATTTATGGTCGTGGCAGCGTGCGCAGCCCAGCGACATTCCAAGCAGCACACTGCTCGAGTTGCTCAAGATGTCAGCCAACGCATCCTGACGGGCAAGCCTTTTTGAAACATCATCCGCACCAATCTGCCCCGGCAGCAATACCGGAGCAGTGACAAGGAAACCAGTCGCCGCATCTTGGCCAACAGTATCTCCAGCAATCTGCTCAAAGATAAATCGATCATACGGCTTGTCGGAATTGAATGCAGCGATCACATAATCGCGATAGGGCCAAGCATTCGGCCGAGGCGTATTGACTTCATATCCATGCGTGTCGGCGTACCGAACCACATCGAGCCAATGTTGGGCCCATCGCTCGCCATACCGAGGGCTCGCAAGAACATTATCGACCAAACGCAAATAGGCGTCCGGCTCAGCTTGGTCATTGAATTCTGCAATTTGCTCTGGCGTGGGAGGCAGGCCCAGCATGTCGAGATACAACCGCCGTATCAAAGTCGATCGATCGGCCGGTGGATTTCTGGCGATCGATTTTGCATTGAGTTTTCTATCGATCCAATAGTCAATCGATGGCCGTGCATCCTCCGGTATTTTGCTCAGCGGCTGAAACGACCAATGTTCGCGAGGATCGTTCAATGATGTTTCACCATCGGGTACGACCGCACCACTGGCAATCCATTCTCTAAGCACATCGATTTGCCGATTCGTAAGGTGCTCACCCTCGGGCGGCATCCGCGTATCATCGCGAGCAGCGACTCGTTGGAGAACCAAACTTGCATCTGGTGCATCGGAGGAAATGGCGGAACCACTATCGCCACCTTTGAGAATCGCAGCACCAGAATCGAGGCGCAAATTCGCTTCTTGTTTAAATACCCCATGACAGGCAAAACATTTCGTTTTGAGCAATGGTTTCACATCGTTCAAATAATCGACATCTGCTGCAAGCGAATCAGAATCCCAGAACAACATCATCCCTGTTGCGACCAACAAGAAGATCACACGAAGCGGCTTTGGAGCCGTGTGCTTAACTGCGTTCTTGATTGCGTTCTTGATTGCGTTCTTGATTGCTGGTCGCATTAACAAAGCTTGGTTTGAATACAGGAGGGCATGCTATCGGCAGGAACCCCCATTGTAACTTTTGCAGCCCTCGCCTGTCAAAGAACCCAACCGTTTACTGAACGAATCCGGGAGAAACCAAAGGTATTAGAAGTCGTTGATTCGTTCAGCGACTCATGTTAGGCTCCTATTATCCCCAGACCTGAACGCGCCGATCCAGCAAATTGCATTTACCACACGCTGAACCGCAGCATTGCGAAAAATTCAGATCTCTAAAAAACATGTGGATTTCGATGCTTTCGAGCGAATCCTTGCGGAAAGAGTGGAACGTTACCCGCCGAAAACAATGACTCCTGACACCTTAGTTTTCCTCTGACACCTTAGTTTTCCTATTGAATTCGATCACGCTTTACCTAAATATAGATTGTATTCGCCGAATGGATACAAGGACTCTCTATGAACAGTGCTGAGAGAACATTGTCCAACCCTTACGAAGTTTCGGCCGAGAATCGTAACTCGGAAGGCGCGATGCCGAATGCCTCCGACCAATCTGCTAGCGTCGAATTGGTTAACGTTCGAGATGCGTTTTTCCGATTGGCCCTGTACCAATACATCACAGCAGGAAGCTTGCTGGTCTGGACTTGCCTAGGATTGGTAGTGGCTGTTTTACCCCTTCGAGGCAATGCGTTCGTGATATCCACTCAGTTGCAGCTGATACTGCTTATATGTGGGATTCTCGTTTTTCTTGTTTTTTCAGTACCATCGGCGCTGATCTTCTTAGCCGCGAGATCAGCGAGGAAAGGTAGTGGTAATCTAATTGCTGACATCGAGCAGGCATGTCTTGCTCAAACCTTATTTTGGAAATACGTAAGCGTACTATATCTAATTGTGGGCTTCGCGGTTTTTTTCATTTCGATTTGATCCGTAGAGACTCGCATGAAAAACTGCTCGATCGGCTTTATGCATCGATGCGAGTCAGTGTCGATCAGCGCGGGGCATAGTTTCAAAAGCGTTTTTGCACTCATCAACATATCGCCGCCGGGTTGGTTTTTTCGATTGACGGTCCATAAGTAAGAATGACTTGCGATTGAGAGCAAATGTTAATGACACCATCTGATCCACAATCAAATACTGATTTGCAGAATCGCGAAACCCTAGAGACCCCGGACCAGTTAGCATTTCGCTCGGATTTGAGTCTCAAGCCGTGGGGCCCCGGAAATGTTCTGTTGCGTCTTTCTCGTTGGCAATATATCGCATCCGCAGTCTTTCTCCTCCTGACAATGTTGGCACTGATTCGTCTAGGTTTGCAAGTAAGCAGAATGTCGTTCGTAGTTCCACCCGAATTGACAGTAGAGATTTTCATTACCCTAACAACCGTAACGCTGCTTTTCACGGTACCGTCTGTATTGCTTTTCCGAGCGGCACGATCCGCGCGGGATTGCTGCAAAGATATTCCAAAAAGTATCAATCGTGCCTTGGCTGCTCAAAGTGTGTTATGGTTGTACTTTTGCATTGTTTCTGTGTTATTTGGGATTTCAATATTTCTCGCTATTGCGAGATCTTTTTTTCTCAGCGCGTGACTTGCGTTCCAGAGTAAGGGATAACCTAAAGATTATGATTAGTACTACCGCAATCGTTTAGTCACCGGGGAAAACAAAGGTGTCAGGAATCATTGATTTGGGAAATGACTCATTTTGCGCTGTTCTAATGCCCAGACCTAAACGCGCCGATGAAGCAAATTTCATTTACCACGCGCTGACCTGTGTCTAGGGAAAACAAAGGTGTCAGGAATCATTGATTTGGGAAATGACTCATTTTGCGCTGTTCTAATGCCCAGACCTAAACGCGCCGATGAAGCAAATTGCATTTACCACGCACTGAACCTGGCTACGCAAAAAGTCCCATCTTTAAAAAGACGCGGATTCCAATGCTCTCGAGCGAATCCTTGCGGAAGGATTGGAACGTTACTCGCCGAAAACAATGACTCCTGACACCTTAGTTTTTCCTGACACCTTAGTTTTTCCCAGGAAACGTGTTTTTGCTTTTGTGGTCGACCTTGAGGACTCAATGTGCTTTGCAATCCTAGAGCGCACGACGATCGTGGATAACCATTTCTCGTCTCAAAAGGCACAGCCTCGTCTTACGCTGACACCTTTTTTTTACGAGAAATTGGTCGCATTCCACCCCTTCGAGTATTTTTGAACATACAGGCGAGTACTCGCGCATGTTTGTCCAGAAGGTCGTGACAATTTGCAGCGCTATTTGTTCGGCGTGGCAAGTTTTCTATTCATTAACAGGTGTTGAATCCAAGATGATTGCGTTTGGGTAGTATCCTCCAAAAACTAGTTTTTTGCCGCGGTCACCAATAGACAAGCTCAGCACTGGAGGACAAATGTAGACGAAAAATTCGCTCCAATTCTCAGTATCCCATACTTTGATTCCTTCGGTTCCTCCGGTGAAAAGGCGTTTTCCATCTGGTGAAAACTGCACAGCTCTCGCTTCTTTATTAAAGGCCACAAAGGTAACTTGCTCGGTCCCCTTCAATACGTCGCAAATGCATATTCGGCCATCGTTTAGTGCAGACGAAATCAATTTGCCATCAGGTGAAAATGCTAAGTCTCGTACACTTACTTTAGCGACCGATTTCGACCAAAGAAGGTTTCCAGACCGAACATCCCAGAGGCCCAGGCCGCTCGGTGAATCAAGGAATGATAAATATCCACTTCCCGCGACAAGCCGAGAGCTATCCGGGCTAAATTCGAGGCATGTAACCGTCCTACCGTCCAGCGAATATGGGATCGAGCGTACAAGATTTCCTGAAGGAATATCCCACAGACGAATCATTCCGTCTAGTGCGGCGGACGCTAACCATTGCCCATCCGGACTAACAGCAAGCGCAAGCACCATCGAACTTTTCGTTTTGAGAGCAGGCAACGCTTCTCCTGTTTCTGCGTCCCATCTAAGGATTGCTCCACGCCCATGCCCTGCAAAAACTTGACGTCCATCGGGCGAGACTGCGAGCGACCAAAAGGTATGCATCCAGTTTGAATCTTCGGTTGTCGGTCCTTCCCAGATCTTGATCATATTTCCTGTATCGGAGTCCCAAAGTTGCACTGTATTATCACGTGAAGCCGTAAATACTCGTCTTCCATTCCAGTCGGCAACAATGCCAGTAATCCAAGGATGTTCTATATTTCTCGGTTCATGTTGCAACACAAGTGGCTGTTGCTTTGCTGTCCACATTTTTAATACACCATCAACCGAGCCTGAAAGTACTCGATTCATGTCGGGATGAAAACAGACACACATCGTGGCATTCTGGTGGCCACGCAAAGTGGCAATTGTTTCCCCCGTTTTCGAATCACAGATCTTGACGGTTTGCCCCAATCCGGTCGCAACAGCGATCCTGCCGCCGTCGCGATCAAACGACAGTCCTCGCGCCTGGTCGCCGTGAATGAACACTTCAATTGCTCCCGTTTCAACATTCCAAATCCGCACTGGCGGCGAGTATTCGCCCGTCGCAAGACGGCTTCCATCGGGGCTGAAAGCAATGGAATAGACGTAAGAAATATGCCCTGGAAAGGTACGCAAAAGTGTACCGTCCTTTAAATTGAAGAGTTCGACTTTTTCCGATTCACCCAGCGCGATTTGATTCGCGTTGGGCGAAAAGGCCAACGAATGAACCGAACCGCCCGTAGATTTGATTTCCTGCAAGAGCTTCCCGGTCGAAGTTTCATAAATGGCAGCGATGGACGTGAGTTCACCGACTCCACTGTTATATCCTCCCGTTCCAACGGCGATTTTTGAACCGTCCGAACTATAAGCCACACACAGCATCGTCGTTGATTTTTGGAGTTGCGACCAAATTCTTTTTTTCGATGCAACATCCCAAACAATGAGTTCTCCTTCCTTGAGGTTGTAGTCATTGCCAGGACTCCAATAGCTGGTGCAGCAAGCAACGTATTTGTTATCGGGACTAAAGGCAACACCTTGTACTCCACCTTTCAATCCTACCTCTTCAAAAATCAATTTACCATCGGAAGCGTCGCGAATCGTTATCCTCCCACCTCCGGCTTCCGTCGCCCATAGGTATTTACCGGAACCACTAGCGACCATATTGCCATCCGGACTGATCGCGACGGCCCAAACACAAGATCCATTGCCAGCATCCGTCCAAAGATCAAGGTGACATAGCCGTGAAACGAAGTTCCATTCCCATTGTCGAAGCTCTTTTGGGCACGACTGTAGGCGGCGTCGTGAGTCAGACACGCTACTCCCTAGCCAATCACTTAGTGCCCGACCAACGAGGTTCACATAAAGTTCCTTTCGCAGTTCGTCGGCTTTGACGCTTAACGCACTCGAAGCCGCTTCAGCCCGTGTTTTTGCTTCGATCGCTTGTTCCGTTGCCAAGCGTTCTGACTTTGCAAGATCTTCCGCAACCTTTCGTTGTTTGACTTCGGCGATACGAAAGCCATCTGCCTGCTTTCGAGACTGCTCTGCACGGTAAAGTCCGAATGACGTTCCTAAGACTCCAGCTAAGAGGATGAACAAAACAAGAGACGCTGCAAAAGTAGTCGCGCGGTGTTTGTTTACGAATTTGGAAAGGCGATAACGTACGGTTGGAGGGCAGGCCTGAACGGGCTCATTATCCAAATATCGCTGAATATCGAGCGCAAGTCCGTTTGCCGTATCGTAACGGCGATTCCGGTCCTTCTCGAGCGCTTTCATAACGATCCAGTCGAGTTCGCCACGAACCGTTTTGGTGAGCTTGGCCGGTTCCATCTTGCGCTGAGCAGAAATAGAAGGCAACGATCCCTTCGAGTCGGAAAGCCGAGTACTCGGTTTAGGCGGCTCTTCCTCGCGAATAATTCTTAACATCTCATCCCATGCGGCTGATCGCAGACGCTGCCTGTCGAGTGGTGTCGTACCAGTAAGCAGTTCGTACAACACGACACCCAGTGAGTAAATATCGCTACGAGTATCGATGTCCAGCTGATTCAGCTTCGCTTGCTCAGGGCTCATGTATTCCAACGTCCCGACAATTTGTCCAAACGCGGTGAACATCGTCATTTCGGTGAGCGGTTGATTCACCGCCTTGGCCACTCCGAAATCGATTATTTTCGGGACCGCCAGATGGTCATATTCTGCGACGAGAATATTCGAAGGTTTGATATCCCGATGAATGATACCTTTTTGATGGGCGTGCAAAATTGCATTGCAAACCGGAAGCATGAGTTCGATGCGTTGGCGTGGATTTAAATGGTTATCATCGCAATATTGCGTGATGGGTTGACCTTTGACTAATTCCATAACAAAAAAAGGCCGACCTTGCTTCGTCATCCCCGCATCAAGCACCTTGGCAATATTGGGATGATCCATCAGTGACAAAGCTTGCCGTTCCGAATCGAAACGCGCAATTACCTGTCGGGAATCCATACCAGGTTTGATAACCTTTAAGGCAACGCGCCGACGAATGGGGCTTGTTTGCTCCGCCATGAAAACGGAACCCATACCGCCTTCCCCAATTTTCTGAAGCAATTTGTATGGCCCGATCTCGTTACCAGGCAGTTCTTCTGAAGCCGTGAAAATCTCGGTGGACTTACAATTCGTATCGGAGTTGGATGCTAAAAAGCCGTCCGGTTGATTATGGGCTCGCAGCATCTCGAAAAGCTTTTCACGCAAATCCACGTTGTCACTGCATTTTAATTCGACAAATTTTAGCTGAGCGTCTAATCCTTGAAGCTCAAGAGCACCCAAGAAGATGTCTCGCATTTCCGCAAAATCCGCACCCATTCCATCTCGCTCCTTAATTGGTTTAGCTGAAATCAGTGCGTAATTTAAAGTCGAATCGCGCCATGGCGTTCAAAATAAATCCCAAGAATCGAACGAACTATTCCGATTCGAGTTGGGTGCGCAGCCAAACCCTTACAAAAGACCATTCGCGGTCCACAGTCCGCTTACCGATGTTGAGCACTTCGGCAATTTCTGGAATGGTTAGTCCTGCAAAGATTCGCAACTTGGCAATCTCGCTTGCACGCGAATCTTCCACTGCAAGTCGTTCAAGGATTTCATCGATTTCGAGTAGTTTATCAGGAGCAATGCCTCCTGGAACAGCAATTTTATCCAAGGTGACTTGTTTCCAATCGCCACCGCGTTTCGCAGTTGCTTTTTCACGGGCCTGATTGACAAGAATTCGCCGCATTGCCTCAGCTGCCGCACCAAAGAAATGCCCGCGACTATTCCAATTCTGGCCAGCTGAACCTCCCATCAGGCTGAGATAAGCTTCATGGACAAGAGCGGTAGCTTGAAGCGTTTGGCCCGGTTTCTCATAAGCCAATCTCGCCGCAGCGAGCTTGCGCAACTCATCGTAAACCAACGGTAATAGCTTCTCCCCGGCGACCGGATTACCGTTCTCGATGTGAAGAAGTAAATTTGTAACGTCGTTCATCGACATCAACTCGTAAAAGGACGATTTCACGCTCAAACCAATACTAGCCTATGCAATCATACGCCTTCATCATGGTAACCAAACAAAGTCGCCTTTACAGTCGATCGATCTGACGATCGACAATAATTTGCTGAACTCCATTGAATTTCCGCATGGATCCCTATTGCCGCAAAATTCGATTTCTTCAAGTCGAAATGAGATTTGTCACTTCTTAAAAAAAATTGTGGCGCGATTCGAACGGAAATCTCGCACTGCATTGGACGAACCAACATGGGCCGCGACAGTGGAAATCCAAAGAAAGCGGAATTCCAGTATTTGCAAGGCAGGCATGACCGTTGGCAAACAAGTTATCCATTAATACACAAGGTGCAAAAGTGAGAAAGCTTAATCAATCGTTGGTAAATATTGGCAGATCAATTCGTGGCTTTGTGTACGAACGGAATCGCAAGTCAGGGAAAAGGCGTTCGACAACCAAGCGGAGCTTCAGGAGGATTGGATTCGATTGCCTAGAAAGCCGTAAACTTTTGACGGGCGATTTATTGTTCGCGGCAGGACTCGGTGGAAGCGAAAGCGACAATAGCCGAGACCTTGTGACTGATAGTTTGGGAAATGTCTATTCGACAGGATCCTTTAGTGGCACTGCCGATTTTGATCCAGGACTTGGAACCTATAACCTGACTGCTGTTGGCCTTTTTGACGCATTCATTTCCAAGCTGGACAATGCAGGAAATTTTGTTTGGGCAAAAGCATTAACGGGTGTCGGTGATGCAGGAGGGAACGGCATTGCGATCGACTTCGTAGGGAATGTCTACACGATGGGAAACTTCTCCGATACGGTAGACTTTGATCCAAATGCTGGCACCTACAACTTGACGAGCAAAGGTAATTTCGACGTCTTTATTTCGAAGCTCGACAGCAACGGAAATTTTGTTAGTGCCAAAGCGCTTGGCGGTACAAATTGGGATTATGGCAATAGCATAGGCGTTGATGCAGATGGCAATATCTATGCCGCAGGTCGCTTCTCTGGGACGGCAGACTTCGATCCTGGCGTATCAATTTTCTCTATTACTAGCGCCGGTAGCGACGATGCTTTTGTTGCCAAGCTGGACAGCACAGGCAATTTCGTCTGGGCCAGAGCTGTCAGTGGCACTTTGGATCAAGAAAGCACCGATATTGCTGTCGATGGCTCAGGAAATGTGTACACAACTGGATACTACTTTGGAACGACGGATTTTGATCCAGGTAGCGGAGTTTTTAATATAGATTGTGCAGGCAACTCGGACGCCTTTATCTCGAAATTAGATAGTGCGGGAAATTTCGTATGGGCAAAGTCATTATCGGGACCAGGCAGTGAAAGTGGACAAAGTATAGCGATTGATAGTAGTGGCAACGTCCTGACTACAGGATATTTCGAATCGACCCTGGATTTTGATCCCAACGGGAGAACGAATTATTTGACCAGCGCTGGTAACGCGGACGCTTACATTTCTAAGCTGGACAACGCCGGCAATTTCGTTTGGGCAAAAGCGCAATCCAGTAGTACAAGTGTTGATGGTGGGTTTGGCATTACTCTCGACGGTTCGGGAAACGTCTACACAACCGGATACTTTTGGGGGATAGCAGATTTTGATCCAGGCGTGGGTGTCTATAGCCTAATCAGTGCGGGCGTACAGGATGCGTTCGTATCCAAGCTGGATAGCGCAGGAAATTTCCTCTGGGCGAAGGCACTCGGCGGTTCCTTTAATGAAGTTGGAAAAAGCATTGCGCTCGATCGCAACGGAAACGTCTTTACAACTGGTTATTTCGAAGGAATCGCAGATTTTGATCCGAACTCCGGAACATACAATTTGACTAGCGCCGGCTTTTCCGATGCATTTGTCGCCAAGCTAACTCAAGAGTTTATTTTGACAACCCCAATTACGGGTGCCGCTGATTGGGTGTTGCGAAGAAACGGATCCTACATACAAGTTTTCGATAAGCAGACTAACAAGCTGGTAAGTCAGCGAGTCTTAAATCTCATATTGGGAGTGCAAATCAACGGAGCGTCATCGGCTGACAATCTAACCATAGACTTTCAATTCGGTGGAATGTTTTCTCTTCCAAATGGAATACGATTCGACGGAAGCACAGGCACTGATTCGCTAAAAGTCAAAGGATCCGGAACGCAATTGTTGGTCGTTCGCCCAACGCTCGTTAACGAAGGAATTACACAGATCGAAATCGACAACAGCACCATCGCTATGTCCCGTGTTGAATCAATATCAGTCAACAAATTGCGTCAGCTAAAGATCGAAACCCAAGGTAGCAAGGATACACTAACAGTAGCACCCGGTATGGGTATGGACGGCCTGGCCGCGAGCCTGATTAGCGGTGTCAGTGATGGCATCGCAATAACTCCGCTGACGTGGAATGCGGCCGCCGACGTCGTTATCGACACAGCAACAAATGATCGCGTCGATCTCGTCGCTCCCGGCGCGGCCAATGATGGGGTAACGTTCGCTGCAGGTAGCTTAGACGCAGTCGGCATGAAAAACTTGACTATCGACATGGGGAAAGGGGCCGATATCTTGACCGTCGTAAATGCGGATTTGGGACTTCCGGTGGCCGGCGGTAGTTTTTGGTTTTATGGAGGAGCAGGGATCGACCGCCTCGCAGTGACTGGAGATGCGGACATGCGACTCAACGATACGCGATTGGTAAGCAGCAGCGGAGGCCGAATCCTGATTGACGATGTGGAAAAAGCTACGTTAACAGGTGGCGCAAGCAATAATTTGCTAACTGCGGTTGGCTTTAGTGGGTCAGTAATACTCAACGGTGGAAATGGAAACGACATTCTTCGGGGCGCGGAAGGCAACGACAGCTTGATCGGCGGTAACGGCAACGATTTGCTTTTCGGATACGATGGTGACGATTCTCTCGACGGCGGAGCAAATGATGATCAAATTTTCGGCGGAGATGGAAACGACATTCTTTTGGGAGGTCTAGGTAACGATATGTTGTCTGGACAAGCAGGTAATGACGCATTGAACGGTCAAGGAGGTTCAGACCTACTCCAATTTGAAGGAACGAACAACGCTGAATCACTCAATCTACAATTCCTTAGCGCGACAACGGCCCAGTTTGTTAGAAAGCCTCGAGGACTGAATTCAACTTTGGAGAAGGACACGATAACCAATGATGCGGCCGACGAAGTTTCGATTCAAGCGCTTGGCGGCGATGACCTTATCGCGATCGATTTAGCAATTACGATGTTAGGAGTTGTCGACGGTGGAGACGGAACCGATTCCTGCACTGCGCCCGCAGGATGGACAAAGATCAGTTGTTAATTGGCTCCCCGTTTTACAACGGAAAAGTCAACGGGGGTCAGGCCTGAATGGCACTGTCGAGTTTTAATTTGCGCGTACATTGAGCTTGGGCTGAGTTGAGAAATTTTGTAAGCTCTCCCAGCCAAGGTGATCTTTCGGTGATTGGCCTGCCTTGGTATTAAAATTGAAGCCCTCCTTGGTTCACTTGCCTGTGAAAAGCCAAGGAGGGTTTTTTCATGGATAATTCTTTACCAAAATCGTCGCGTTATGGCAGTCGCAGTTTCCGGAAAATTGTGGATGCGTTTCTTGGTGGAGCAGAACTTCCATTTGCCGAAGTTCTTTCGGAAGAACGCATCGAACGTATCTTCGAAAAGCACGGTTGCTCGTTTGGATTGCATGGCATCTATACCACGGCAATCATGGTCTGGTCCTTTCTCTCCCAAGTCCTACGCGACGGCAAAGAAGCGTCTTGCCAATCTGCCGTTGCACGCATTGTTAGCTATTGCATGTTGAAAGGACTTAGGGTCCCAACACAAGACACCGGCGACTATTGTCGAGCACGTAGCAAGCTGTCTGAAGGCGCGCTGCGGGACGTGAGCTGCGAAGTGGCGGAAGAAATAGAACAAGCGGCTGAGCCCAAGTGGCTATGGAAAAGCAAGCTTCATGCCAAGCTGGTCGATGGATTTACATTCACGATGCCCGACACGCCCAAAAACCAAGCCATGTATCCGCAGATGCGGGCGCAGAAGCCCGGTGTCGGTTTACCTATTGCCCGCGCAGCAGCCATCGTATCGCTGGCAACGGCCTGTGTCACGGATCTAGCACTCGCACCTTATCAAGGCAAGGAAACGGGCGAGTCGGCGTTGCTACTATCAAGTCGACAGGTGCCCCCCGCTGAACTGGAAAGCTATCTACTAACCATGCTCAAGCAAATCGCAAATTGCGAAGTCGCCAATCGACCCGGCCGACTAGAACCGCGAGTCTTGAAAAGACGACGACACGGCAACAAACTAATGATGAAGCCCCGAAACGAACTTCGTCGAGAATTACGTAAACGCTGCACCTAATGACACTTACAACCCGACAGTGCCATTCACTCCTGACACCTTTGTTTTCCCCACTGACACCTTTGTTTTCCCCACCCAGGCTGCATCAGCCCCAAGTCCACATCCGGCTTAAGCCCAAATGCCCCCATCGCTTGATCCAACATCTCTCGATGCTGCCCCGTCGACAACAAGACGGGCCGCAACACTTTGAACTCCGCAATTGCAAAATAAACCGAAGCCATCTCTATTGCCTCCGGCCGAGTCCCAGCAACGATAGAAAGGTTCTTCAAATTACACCCTTTCAACTCAGCAGCCACGGATTAGCAACATAGGCACATGCAGAGAATATGCAACAATATTTACCTCATCACTCGATTTACCTCTTTTGTTGCATTTCTCTCAGCATTTCCCGAACCTCCCCCCTGAACGCTTCGCACCCCCACTTCGTCAAATGAATGTAATCCTGATAGTACGAACGTCCTTCAAATATCAAAATCGAATGGCCATCCTTGTCAAAAAACAGGGGAGCAGGATCCAAAAAACGTACGTTTGTAGATTTGATATCCCTAAAAACACGTTCGAGGCTCGATTGACTGGCAATATGAATTTCGTAAGAAACTCCACCAATAGGCATCTTATGCCGAAGACCGAGCATGTAAAAAAACACGTCGCGTGCTGGATGAACACTACGTATTTCGGGAGCTTGCTTCACAATCCACACGGTTGTTCCACTTTCTTCGCATACCGAAATAAGCTGGCTAAAAGCGTTCTTAAGCAAATTGACGTTTCGTTCGGTAGATTTGGCGATCAGCTTGTCGGAACGCTGGAAATTTTCTTGATCGGAGTTCGCTGATTGGTTAAGGGCAGTCTGTAACGAATGCTCTATGTACCAACTCCAACGACAAATCAGTACTAGATTACTTGGATGATTTACCTTAACATATTCCAATATTAGCTCTTTAGCGTCAAGTTCATCGAGAGCGACCTTTTGACTATGTGCTTGCTGACAAATTCCGGGCAACGGAACCCTACCCGGAACAATCAAGGCTCGACCTGACAACTGGTATTCAATACAAATTTCGTTGATCATCGGTGCTAATCGCATTCCATGACTATCTCCCCATAAAAAGATATCGTCTTGTTTTTCGATTCTGTTTTCGATGACGCCCAGTTTAGGCAGTTTGTCAAATCGCATGCTTGGATAATCTTGAGCATACTCTTCCCCGTACCGATTCGTATCATCTAATAGCTTGCTCAACCTTGGTGGAAACCGTTCGGGCATTCCGTTAGTGATTATAAAAAGAATTCCCGTGAGACCTATCAATGCACTACTAGATGACGCCAGAATGAATAACCTTTTTCGCGGAATTCGTACCCTATTTCGATATGGGATTTCGACAAATCTCCAGGATATAGCAGCTAAGATCAGGGAGCATGAAATCGCAATGGCCCCAGTTTTTGGGTCTTCATCACCAAAATAAAAATTCAGTGAAACTATAACTGGCCAATGCCAAAGATAAAGCGAGTACGATATTCTTCCAATAAAAACAATAGGGCGAAATGACATCAGACGCTTGATTAGCGTCGTGCTTTTTCCACGTGTTGAAAATATTATTGCTGCGGTTCCGAGAACTGATGGTAAAGCTGCAGGCCCCGGAAACATAGACCTAGAGTCGAGTAGGATTGCAGAAAATACAATCGCAGCCACTCCCATAGCCCCGAGTAACTCGTCGCGACAACGACTTAATCTGATCTCAAATGGAAAAACGTAGAGCATGCAACCGACGAGAAGTTCCCAGGCACGTGAAGGCAATAGATAAAAAGCTGCACGTGGATAATAAAAAACACCATAGGTGCTAATGACAAACGAGAGACTGGCTAGAAATCCAAGCCACTGAAAAAGTTTGGTAGGGTTCTTAGTCTTTAGCGATAAAAGTAGTATCGGAAAAATTAGATAGAATTGCTCCTCCACAGCAAGAGACCAAGTATGCAGCAGCAACCGTTCTTCTGCCGGTCCATCAAAGTATCCAGTATCTCGCCAAAAGTATACGTTGGCGAGAAGCACAGGTTGCGATAATGCCGACATACCGAGCTTTACTAGTTCGACAGGAAGCAGAAGAAAATAACCAAGCGTCAAAGTTGCAATCATTGCAACAAAGAGGGCAGGATAAATTCGCCGAACCCTGCGTTCCCAAAACTCAACAAGCGAAAAAGTTGACTGCTCCATTTCTCGACGAATAACGCCGGTTATAAGAAATCCTGATATGACAAAGAAAATATCAACACCAATATATCCTCCCGGAACCCCAAGACCAGCGTGAAATAGAACTACAATCGCAACAGCGAAAGCTCTAAGTCCATCAATTTCGCTTCGATACGAATTTTGCTTCATGTCAACTAGATGGTTCGTCAGCAGAATTTGTGGGTTGATTTTGGTTTGGGTAAATTCGCAAGTTGATGATACAACGCGACTTGGTTCGTTTCAATCTCTTTGAAACCGTAGGCTTTTCTTATGGCCAGTTTCTCTTTGTTGTTGAAACCCACCACAATCCCTGACGACATGCCTTTGGATTCAAACTAGTATAGCAAGAGTACTTCTTGTTAGCTGAGCAATTTGGCTATCGCCGTCATCGGTTTGATGTTCGTTTGATTGGCTCGCGCACTCCATTCGCGAAGGAACTTGCTGGCCCATGTCGCCGACGCGAAACTCTAGAAGCGATGGAGAAAACAAAGGTGTCAGGAGAAAACAAAGGTGTCAGGAGTCATTGATTCGGGAAATGACTCATGTTGCATGTTGTGATGCCCAGACCTAAACGCGCCGATGAAGCGAATTGCATTTTCACGCACTGAACCGTGGCTACGCAAAAAGTCCGATCTTTCAAAAGAACGCGGATTTCGATGCCTTCGAGCGAATCATTGCGGAATGGTTGGACGTTATCCGAAGAAAACGATGACTCCTGACACCTCAGTTTTTTGCGAAGAGCTTTTGAAATCAATGCTCTCCGATTCTCAACCAGTCTTTGTCTTGCAGGTTTTCCTCTTCCAGCCGACAAAGTTCGGCGTCTGTGGGTGGGATTTATCGTTCTTGACGGCTCATAGAATTCTCCCTCCTTGATGCGTCTGAATCAGCTAACGCGTTTTGCCAATCTATAGATTTTCTTTCCGATCCATCATTTGGCCATTCTCATACAATGCGACAAACTGATAGGGGTTGCTCAAGTCTTGATTACTGAAGACGATGACCTGAGGTAGTTGCTGGATAGCTCGCTGCAAATTGGCTTGAGTCCGATCGAATCTGGCCCTTAGCTTTTCTTCGGGAACGTCATGCCCGCCCTGGCAGGCACACATGGAAACCCTCCTGCTCGACTCGTCAGCGCTTTCGATACGGATGAAGATAAGAACGACGGTGTATCCAAGCGCCACGTAGGAGGCGAGTTGTTCAACCTTATCGCCCACAGGATCCGACAGCACAGTTTCGAAGATGAAACTCTCACGCTGGTTCACAAGTTCCCTGCGGATTGACGTTGCCAGTTCTGCCGCTTCGTATGCAGTCACACCTAACGAAGCCGTCAGTTCATCGGCGTTGATGAAACGCAAGCCACCGTCGGCCAAGTAGCTTTCGTAGAAAGTCGACTTGCCTGCACCATTCGATCCGGCCAAAGCAATGACGATCGGACGCTTGTCGAGAAAGTCAAAGGGCCGGCTCAACGGGGAGCCTCGACCGCAATAAACTCGCGACCAATGAATCGACCAACCGTTTCTTTCCCATCTTCCTCGATGCGGCAAATCAAGTCGGGGTGGCCAACTACTGGCTTGAAATGCGGATACGGACGCCTATTCAGAACAGCCTCAAGACGTTTCCGACCTTTGGCTGTTTCAACTTCCGCTAGGAGCACCGATAACGGCCGCTCTCCTCCTGCCATCTGCAGCGAAAGAGCCCGATCACCACGAAGCAGTGGCTCGATCGATTTTCCTAGTCCAGCCCAGAATTCGATCTGCCCAGCGATACTTCGCTGCGAAAACGGGACGACCGCCCGCGCATCATTCACCAATTCGTCTGAAAGTTTAACCGGCTGACCCATGGTTTTTTCCTCAAACTCCATGGTAGCATTTTACTACCAACAAGTCCAGTCCGTATTGGTTCTGAGTCAGCCAATTTGAAAAAGGCTGCTTTCGCGTATCGCAAATCATCGAGGAAAGAAAGGTGTCATGAGTGATTGACGTAGGGAGTAACTCAGTCACGCTGTTCGTTTACCCATTCTTCAACGCGCCGATGAAGCAAATTGGATTTACCACGCACGCACCCGTGGCATCGCGAAAAGTCCGATCTTAAAAAGAGACGCGGATATCAGTGCGATCGAGCGTATCATTGCGGAAGGGTTGGAACGTTACGCTGGGAAAACAGTGACTTCTGCCAGCTTTGTTTTGACGACGGAATTGTTGACTTGTGTTCTGCCATCTTCTCCAAAATGCTGACTGGGAATTCACATCCGAATTCATACTGCACAATCGGTAACTAATGCCGTTGACTTGGCTACTGGAATATTTTTGCCCCGAATTTTTCTGCCTACTGAGAGATCACGGCAAAAAAATTATGGGCAGAAAAATAGGGAGTCTTGGGTGGCCGCTTTTTTGTAAACGATTACTTTTGAGTCGGGGCTTTTGGTTTCTTTCGCAGTAGCCAAGGCGATCTCGATTCGACTGAGAGATGCTCGTAGTAGAGCCGAAAATCTTTGATGTCTTCATCTGATGCTTCCTCCGTTACAAAAATGCGAAACGTTCCGTCACTCAGTAGCCGGCCCTGAAAGTACTCTTCGTCGCCGGAGGGAAGTTTCGCTGATGCATACAACGCGAGGGATCGCATCGTTTTCGGATTGATGTCGAGGACCCTGCCCTCAATCAATCTTCCTTTTTTGATCCTAAGTGGCGTTAACGTGGGCGATTTACGTTCAGCCGTGATTTTGATAGTTTGCGTTTCGGGGAAAACGAGACAGTGGCCTTCGGGTAAAGTGCCCAGATTTTGAATTTCGTATTCCCAAGCGCCCTCGGGCAAGTCGACTTCGGCAATCCCATCTTCATTGGTCACTCCCGCCGCAAAATCATTTCGGTTATTGCGTTCTCTACGAAATACGACCTCGATACCAGCATGGGCTTCGAATTCCGATGAATCGATCACAGAGACGGCGACTCGTTGAGTCTCGGGAAGTCGAAGTTCAATTTTTCCCATTCCATTCTTCGGAACTTTAACCAACCCCGCACTCGCAACTCGACCGTACGAGTCATAGTCTCTCGTCACTACGTCAACTTCCCCGACCGCGATGTTTTCGAACAAGCATTGGCCTTCAGAATTTGTGTAGCCGTACTTAATGCAAGTGGCCACAGTGCCTTTAATCGTCAAAGGATTCGTCGCTTCGGGAGTCGCCGATACCGCTATACCAAATCGGGCAACGGGATCACCCCGATGATCAACGATGCGAACGTGAAGGGATCCTAAGTTTTCCGCGAGTCGAATATCAATGGTCTGTTTCGGATCACGTTCGGTAGGGACGACATACTCAATCCAGCCTGGATTCGGCAATTTGACGCAAATTGTCTCTAGTTCACGATTGGTCGTACCAATCAATTCAGCGTACCCATCATCATTGGTTTCCGTTGCAATCAAGTCCATTTGTTCTTCTGAAAGACGCACGGTGTGGTAAGCAATGTGAAAGTCAATATTGCAAGGTGCCACGCGGACACCCGCAGCGGGTTTGCCGGACGGATCCAGTACGCGAATCCGAACAAATTCCTCTCGATGAAGCTGAATGATTCGATCGGGGAGTGTCATATGCACAGATGTCAACAAATCGTTTGCAAATCCCGGTGCGAATACATTGGCGGTAAGTCCCCAGGAACTGGACGTAGCTTTTTCGAGCCGAAAATGCCCTTCTTTATCGGTGTGCGTTTGAACCGCTGGCGAGTCATCGTACGCCATACGCAACAAACGGTTCTCAAGGATCAACGCACCCTCAATAGGTTTTCCATCTTCGTCGACTATATTTCCTTCCAGAATCGCTGGCCTTCGCTCGACGACATCGTCTTCTTTCTGCTTTTGAAATCCAACTGCAATGTTTGTTACTGCGGATGAGCAGATGGCAAGAAGTAAATAAATCAATGCCGATGGAGTTCTCATCGTGGGTGTATGATCCAAAGTGATAGAAATTTACTGAGCATTTTTCTTTACGGTTGGTATAACGGGAGCATACGGTTATGTCTATATTTTTGCCGACAAATTTTCTGTCAGTCGTCCATGCATGGCGAATATTTTAAGGGCAAAAATATTTGGAGCTGCGTTAATTGATGGCTTTTGCCAAGCACAGAGGGAGCAGAATATGAACAGACCACGGGGACGCTCGCAGAGATGAATTCGTTACCTTCAAATATTAAGTTCGGATTTTAGGCGATTCAAAAGTTCGGTTGTACCATGTTGCTCGGTCCATCGTTGGATGTAAGACCAGTCCAAACGAGCGGATTGGACAGCGATTACAATTCGAACATCCGCAAGATCTTTGTCGCGTTGCCATCGAAGCTTTTGGATGACAACATCCTCGGCATCCTCGGCGGTTGGAATGACCGCTTCGATTTGCAAGTCTGGTAGAGGAAGGCGACGCCGTCGGGCGAATCGCTCTTGGTGGTGTGGATCATTGCCCAAGCGGAAAAGCTCGATTTCAAACTTGGTTGGGGAGTAGGTGAGGATGTTTCGAACAGACCCGGTCATAATTTCGAAACCGGTTTGAGGATCGAGCTTAAAGTTGTTCCCTAACGAAGCGCAGATCTTTGACAGAATGACTTACTGATAATCGATGACGATATCGGCATCTTTGGTCGCGCGAGGATATCCGTAGACGTTGCTAGAGAACGCACCGACAAGCATGTAGGGAATCTCATGAGTTTGAAGCACTTGAATGACATCGATCAACGCTTCAAAGCTAGACTTATCCAATCAACAGGTCCTCTACGTAAGTCCGAAATAACCCCGATTCCTCAACTCGTCTCTTGATTGCTTTCCGACGATCAAGTTCATTGTCTACATCGTCTTCGCTCAGGTTGGGTTGCTCTGCCTTAATGATCTGTTTTAGCCAACGGATACCGTCGTCGTACAGATCGGCTCCGAGCTTAAATTTTTCACCCATCGAAAGAGCGGCGGCACGTCTAAGATTTGACTGCTCGATCGATTTTTGTAGATCGCGAATTTCTTGTTCGGACGCCGATCGTTCTTCTAGAGATTCAGTCATGGTAGCATTCGTCCCGTTGTCCTTGTCACTTCTGGGAAGCAACACTTGAACGCAATCGGATCGTTAAAACAAAGTTCACTTTCAAACAGAGAATTTGAGATCAGCAGGCGAATATGCGCGATCCGGTCGCGGAAGCAAGATTTTTGGGCTGGCCTGTAGACTTCCGAATGTAGTCGATGCAAGTTGCTGGTAGCACAAACCCCTCGGTATAAACGCTAGTTCCACATCCCGTCAGCTTCGGACTTCTGTATTAAACCGCACCTTCGAAAATCTCGATAATTTGAATCTCCCCGCGCGGCTCCTGCCATCAAACTTTTTGGGAGGACTTTTCACTGATAAGTCTAGTCTACCGTTGCATCGGAGATTTTCCAAGACCGATTCGACCATTCTTCTAAGGTGTGTCGTGTTACAGAAAATCTGCGTAACAATACGACGCACAGAAAACGTTAAACCGAGAGCTGACACCTTAGCATTGGTCCACATGCATTGCGTTTAACTCGCGTCGGTTGGTCCAACTTAAGCGACTTAACTGCGAATCCAACTTGCGCCTGTACGGTTGAATGGTGGGTTGAGCGGTGCGGGTTAGAGGGCTTGCGTGCGATCTAGTGGCAAGCTTGTAGGCTCCGGGCAACAGCGGTTTGAATCTGATACACTTCGGGTTCGATTTATTCTCATCTGGAGCGAATGACATGCGAGCTTTATTTCTGAGTATGGTTTTTTTGGTGGTGTCCACAGCCTTTGGTCAGCAACCGAAGGAGATTACCAACAGCATCGGGATGAATTTGGTGCTGATTCCAAAGGGGACTTTCACAATGGGCTCGCCACCGAACGAGCAGGTCGGGGATTTAAGTAGGGAGCTTGACGAGCCTCAACATGAAGTGACGATCAGCCAGCATTACTACCTGGGCGTTTATGAGGTGACTCAATCGCAATACAAAAAAGTGATTGGCGAGAACCCAAGCGAATTTCAGAGTGACAAAGTAGAAATGCTTCATCCTCAAACTGGCCAACTGGCGAAGGAAATTGATAGTTCGAACCATCCGGTAGAGGCGGTTTCCTGGCAAGACGCAGTGAAATTCTGCCAGCGACTTTCGGAGTTGCCTGAAGAAAAGCAGGCTGGCCGGGTCTATCGATTGCCGACGGAGTCTGAGTGGGAATACGCATGTCGGGCAGGTAGCAAGACGGCATTCAGTTTCGGCAAAGGTGCAAAGCCGCTTGCTGACCTTGGTGACCATGCTTGGTTTCGGGATAACAGCAAAAAACAAACGCATCCCGTCGGCGAAAAGAAACCGAACGCTTGGGGCCTGCACGATATGCACGGGAATGTGTGGGAGTGGTGTTCGGATTGGTATGGCGAGTATCCGATAGGTGCGGCTACCGATCCAGTTGGCCCCGGCCAAGGCACTTACCGCGTTCAACGTGGTGGCAGTTGGTTTTTTGAGCCCGCGCGTTGCCGGTCCGCTTGCCGGGTTGGCCTTATCCCGCCGTCCAATCACACCGATGACATCGGATTCCGCATTGCCCTGAGTTCCTCCGGAATCTCCAAGTAGGCGGAGCCGGGGCTGTGCGACAAATAGCAGTTTGCGAAAATAGCATTGATGCGTCTTTTGTTCTGCCGCTCTCGCATAAAATACGACCGTGCCCCCCCCCGCCTCAGTCTTCTGGGGAGAGCCAGACAGGACGTGAGGGACCGAATCGCTTGGGAATTCTGCCCCTCATACCCAGCCCTTCTCCCCGAAGACGGGGAGAAGGGAGCAAGTTCTCAGTGGAACAATATGCGGCGATCAAGATTTTTTAGCTCGATTTCCCGATTCCGCAAGATCGTTGAGGTCACTCTTTGTTTGGACGGAAAGCTTGTTGGCCTTCGCTTTTCAACTTCGCGATTTCGTGTTGCAAGTCTCGGATTTGCTTTTGCAACGCTGCAATCGCTGGCTCGACAATAGAAGCCGGTAGTCGGCGATGAATGTGTTGGGGGCAGTTGACGTCCCAGGCTTCGATATGGAACACAATTGACCGCTCGACCTTGCCAGGATAACGGGGATCGCGAAGACGCTCGTTCAATTCGGCGTTGCCCTCGATCACTTCAGCACGGCCCCAGACTTTGATTCGTTGCTGGTTTACGTAGTCCATTAGGAAAATAAACGCTTTTGGGTTCTCGGACAAGTTGCCGAGCGTGATGTACTGACGATTGCCACCGAAGTCGGCGAATCCAAGCGTTTGTTCGTCGACGATTTTTAGAAATCCTGGAGGGCCGCCCCGGTACTGGATATAGGGTTGCCCGTCTGCGTTGGCGGTTCCGAGATAGAACATGTCGAGTCCCTCCAGGTAGCTTACCAAATCGAGCGTCACCTTGGTCTGCCAACCGCCATGCGATTCCATGCGAGCGTAGTTTTTACGAGATCCTTTCTGCGTCTGGATTGCTTTGACGGCCGGTGTGAAAGCGATATCGCTCGATGGCGTTGACATGATCTTTGCCTGAAGATGTATTACTGGGTGTTTGATAAAAAAAGCACTCGCCCGGTTCATTCGAGCGAGTGCAAAACGTCGTAAGGATTACTTGGAAAGCGTCTTGTCCAGAAAGGCGTGCATCAGTCCGGCTATCTCCGGTCCATTGGACTCCAGGGCAAAGTGCCCGGCATCCAGGATGTGAAACTCGAGGTTTGTGACATCACGCTTGTAAGGTTCGGCTCCAGCGGCCGGAAAGATTTGGTCATGTTCGCCCCAAACGATCAACATCGGCGGCTGATGCTTACGGAAGTAGTCTTGCCAATTCGGATACAGCGCTGGGTTGCTGCCGTAGCTGAGGAACAAGTCGAGTTGGATCTCCTGATTGCCATCGCGATCGAGCAGAAACTGGTCGTGCGCTGGTCCATCGGGACTGATGCTGTTCACGTCCTTCACTCCGTGCGTATACTGCCACTTCGTCGCGTCGTACGACAACAAGCTTCGCAGGGCTTCTCGCTTGGCTGCATCCTTGGGTGAACTCCAATACGCCTTGATCGGCTTCCAGAAATCATTGTCCAATCCTTCGTCATAAGCGTTTCCATTCTGCACAACAATTGCCGTCACTCGGTCGGGATGAGCGGCTGCGATGCGGAAGCCGACAGGAGCGCCGTAGTCTTGGACATATAACGCAAAGCTGTTTAGCCCGATTTCATCGGTGAAACGTTCCACCACTTTAGCGAGACTGTCGAAGGTGTACACGAACTTGTCGCGTGCAGGCATCGCGCTGTGTCCGTAACCTGGATAGTCCGGCGCCACAACATGATATTTGTCAGCTAGGGCTGGGATCAGATTGCGAAACATTTGCGAGCTGGTCGGAAATCCATGCAGCAACAGTACGCTCGGTGCATCCTTCGGTCCTGCTTCGCGATAGAAGATTTCAATGCCGTCAACGGTGACGCTCTTATGAGCCACAGTCGGTGCCGTTGAATACGATGAAGTGTGACTGTGCGTCTGCGCTTTTGCAGACCGACTGCCGACCAAGGTGAAGGAACTCGCTGCCAATGCAGCGACAAAGAGGTTTAGGCTAATGTGACGTTTCATGATAGTTTCCTTTTCGAGTTAGATTTGTTGAAAGTTTTCGATTACTTGATGTCGGCGATGCCCACATGATCTGCGGGCCGCAGTCCTGGGGCATCCCAGAAGAATTTGCGGTCGTTTTCCGTGATCGCGACGTCGTTGATGCTCGCTTCTCGGCGACGCATCAGGCCGTCGTCATCGAACTCCCAATTTTCGTTGCCATACGCACGAAACCAGTTGCCCAGGGCATCATGCCATTCGTACCGAAAGCGAACCGCGATCCGATTGTCGGCAAAAGCCCAGAGCGCCTTTACCAATCGGTATTCGAGTTCGCGCTTCCATTTACCCGACAAGAACTCGCGTATCTGGTCACGACCGGTAACGAATTCGCTGCGGTTTCTCCACACCGAGTCCTCCGAGTATGACAACGAAACACGGTTGGGATCGCGCGAGTTCCATGCGTCTTCTGCGGCTCGAACTTTCTGAGTCGCAGTCTCAAGAGTAAATGGCGGACGAAGATCGACGGGTGATGCCATGGCTGGATTCCTCAGCAAGCGTTTGACGATAACGGTACTGTCGAGTTGAACGGGAAAATTATGCGTGCGCTTCAAAGCTGCCTTCCTGCCAATGCTTGTCGGCCGCAGCGCGACGCTCCGGCTCGTTCTTGTTCCACTGCGGAAGAGTATCACCGCCAGCTCCGCGATAGAACAGCGCCAATCGATTGTCGCCAGTGATTTTGAAGTTCGTTGGATCGACCCCGAAGAGCTTCCCTTCACTGGCCGCAGTCGCGCAGTAGCCGCCGTAAAGCGGAATATAGTGAGCAGGGTCGGCCTCGAACTTTTTCTTGTTGGCTTCACTTGAGAAGAGATACAAGCTTCCATGGTGAACTACACCAAACAGCGGATCGCCGGCGATTGCCTTGCCATCAAAGTAGGCAACTGCGTCGTACCCGCTAACCGCAACTTGAAGTTGCTGAACTTGATTCGTCATAATCTTTACCCTTAAAAATAAAAATTGATTTGGTTGTTTGGCTATGGGAACTAGTTCACGGTACAAGCTTGATGCGCGTCACAGGTTTCATGAGCATCATCGAGTGGCTCAGCACGGGGAAAGTCGATTTCAGTTTCGGCGACGTGATTGAAGTAGTTGGTGAAGATGTTGAGTGCGACATTGGCCACGATCTCGGCGATTGCACCGTCATCCAAACCTGCACTTCGTACTGCGTCCAAGTCGGCATCGCTAACTAGTCCGCGTTTGTCAACAATCTGGCGTGCAAAGCGAATCACCGCGTTCGTCTTCGGCTCCGAAGAAGTTCCACGACGACTGTCGAGAATCTGATTTGTCGTGAGTCCGACCATCTTGCCGATCGCCGAGTGAGCACTGAGGCAATAGTCACACGAGTTAGCTTGACCAACCGTGAGCGCGATTTGCTCGCGGGTCTTCCCCGGCAAGTCACCACCACCAAGGGCACCGCTAAACTTCAGGTACGCATCGAGTACGGCGGGCGAATTTGCCATGACGCGCATCAAGTTCGGCGTCATCCCCATCTTGGACTTAACGCCATCGAGCAGTTCTTTGGCTTTGCCCGTCGCTTGTGCTGGGTTTACGGTTTCGATTCGGGACATGATTGGACTCCAACTCTTTCAAAGGTGATCTGTCGTTGACAGCTACGATTGCTGTTCATGATGGATACTAAAGCACTTCCAGTGCCAAATCTTTGCGATTTCATAAGTCGTTGCTGCATATACATTTACGGTGATTTAGAGTCGCTGCTATTGGTCACGATATTTCGTGGAAACACGATTTATCGTTGATTTTGCACGAAAAATCGTGTATTCCTATCGAAATGATCGAACAGCACTTGCCTTTGATTTCCAATCCGAAATCGCTGTTGTTGGCGATGGCCCAGCAGCGAAGCGTAGAAGACGTGTTGAGACTGGTCGTTGCAGAGCTTGCGAGTTCGGAAGCGGTCGCACTCGCACGTATTTGGCTAATTCGACCGGGCGCGGGCTGCGAGACGTGCCCCATGCGGTCGCAGTGCCCGGACCAAACGAACTGTCTTCATCTAGTCGCGAGCGCTGGGACTTCTGTTGTCGGGCCAGACGACGCTTTGCATCGCATTGATGGATCGTTTCGCCGCTTCCCACTGGGTGTTCGCAAGGTCGGACGAATTGCATTGACTGGCGAACCGCTTGAGATTCAAAACATCGATGGTGCGCCCGATTGGCTGGCCAATCCAAAGTGGGCCAAAGACGAAGGCATCCGTGGCTTTGGTGGACAACCGCTGGTGCATCGCGGCCAAGTGCTAGGAGTGCTCGGCGTATTTAGCCGCACGACTATCGGTGATCAGTGCCTCGATTGGCTGCGGATGATTGCCGACCACGTTGCGTCCGCCATCGCCAATGCCCAAGCTTGGGAAGAAATTGAATCGCTTCGCAATCGGCTGGAACTCGAAAACGATTACCTGCAAGAAGAGTTACGCGGCGAGTCATTCGGCGAGATGATCGGCCTAAGCGCAGCGCTGCAGATGGTCGCGCAGCAAATCAAGTTAGTTGCCCCGACCGATTCGACCGTTTTGGTGATGGGCGAAAGTGGTACTGGCAAGGAATTGGTTGCCCGCGAGATTCATGCTCGCTCATCACGACACGAACGACCGTTGATTAAGGTCAACTGTGCTGCGATTCCCCGTGAACTCTACGAAAGTGAGTTTTTTGGGCACACCAAAGGTAGCTTTACTGGCGCGTTACGTGATCGGATCGGACGATTTGAATTAGCCGACGGTGGCACTTTGTTTCTCGACGAGGTCGGCGAAATCCCACTCGATCTGCAAAGCAAACTTTTACGAGTTTTGCAAGAAGGAGAACTCGAAAGAGTCGGCGACGAACGCACTCGAAAAGTCGATGTCCGCATCATCGCCGCAACCAATCGCAATCTAAAGTCTGAGGCGGAAGCCGGCAAGTTTAGAATCGACTTGTATTATCGTTTGAGCGTGTTTCCCATCGAACTGCCGCCTCTTCGGAAGCGCAAAGAAGACATCGCGTTGCTGGCCGAGCACCTGCTCGGAATTCTCTCCCGGCGTCTTGGTAAACAGCCGCCGCGATTAACTCAAGCCAATGTTGCCGAACTCGGGCGATACGATTGGCCAGGCAACATCCGAGAGCTGCAACATGTACTTGAGCGCGCCTTGATTACCTCGCCGAAGGGTAAGTTGCGTCTGGAACTTGACTCGCCCGAGTCCTCGCAGGTGACTACAGCGGACTCCATACCAATTGCAACCGAGGAAATCTTGACCGCGTCGCAGCTACGGACATTCGAAGCCGCGAACATACATCGCGCGCTGCAAGCATGCGACGGGAAAGTCTATGGCGAGACAGGGGCAGCAGCTTTGTTAGGCATGAAACCCACCACATTATCGTCTCGCATTAAAAGCCTCGGAATTACGAACCGACCTTGAGTCCATTGCCACTCAATCATTGCCACTCAATCATTGCCATTCACTCAATCGCCCATTCTCGTTTTGTGCCATCCATTTTACTGCTCTATCTGAATTGCAAAACAATTTTCGCTTTGCTTAAGCGGATTGCGCAGATTTTCTCTTTGGCGGCGGGGGGCTTTTAACGCGGAGAAAGAAAAGGTGGCGATAACCGAAAACCGTAACGGTGCCTGCGTAATGCTGCCACGTTTGCCATACTTAGGAATTGTCCCGAATTAACTTCCCGAATAATGAAACTTGATCGTGATGTCGATGCAGCGCACCGAGTTGCACGTCATTCCCGCGCAGGCGGGAATCCAGGGTCAATTGCGATGGATTCCCGCCTGCGCGGGAATGACACCGATGCTCCAAACACGGAAATTATTTCGGGACTGTTCCTTATCACGTAGGCGAGTCCCTCCGAGACTCGCAATCGGTGTCTCGGAGAGACACCGCTATTTGTAAAAAACCAAGTGTTAAAAAACCAAGTGTTAAAAATCTGCCTCGTTAGAAGAATCTGTGGGTCAATTCTAGCTTGGGAAGGTCGTCAAGGTTGTGATACAGAGCGATTTCGTAGGCTTCTTGCGTTTTAAAACCGTAGGCTTTTCTGGTAACCAGTTTCACTTTGTTGTTGAACCCTTCCACAACGCCGGACGAAAGCATCCCGCCTGCTCGAAACCAGTTGAGAATAAGTTCTCGTTTCGATCGAAGTGTTCTCGCGACCTTCTTCATTGGTTCGATCTTGCTTTTCATGGCTCGGTTGCACCACTGGTCTAAAAACTTTCCTGCCCATCCAGCGGTACTGTACTCCCAAAATCTTTGAACGTCTTCTTTCATCAAATGGCTTCGAATGGATCGCAGGTTGTATCGGAGCAGTTCACTTAGCTTGACAGCTTGTTTGTCGGTTACGTTTTCTGGACGCTTCAGCAGTAGCCGTACGTAGCGTGTTAGCGGGACGATTTGAGAAGTACTAGGGCAGCGGCAAGTCGTTGAGTTGGAAGTTGTAAGTCTGTTCCAGAACGGAAGCCGGGGCTTTGTAAATGAAACGATAGTTCTTGATATCTTTCTCAAGCACAAACAAGTAGCTGATTCCGACTTCGTTACCTGCTACGCTTGTCGTGCTCGAACCGGCATTCTCATAGCGTTGATCTTTATCGTCGAGAAGATAAGCTTCGTTTCCCAAAACCCAGCCTCGGAAAGAGTCCATTGTGCGGCCTGCATTGGCAAGCTTAATTCGTGTTTGAAACTCATTGGTACCGCCGTTCTTCCGAACTTTTTCAAGAGCGACTGACAGACTGCCGATCTCTTTGACTTTTTTGCCGGGCGCGGCCAACTGGTCAAACTCAAGTTCGACAACCTTGCCGGGAAGCGCCGAAACAAAACTGCCTTTGATCGATTTGATTGACTTAATGGATCGATCGGGCAACGTAAGCGACAAATCTATCTCCATTTGAGAAGCGGAAGTTGTAGGCGAGTATTCTGGCGATTCAGATGGATTAGAAACTTGCAGGGTCTCACCGTTGTCCAACTCGACTTGGAACGAATCCATTTTGAACTGCACGAAAATCGGCGATAGGCGAGGTTCCCAAGAGACCCACATCTGAACGCGCAGCGAATCGGTTGCGCCCGAGCGTAACCGTCGGCTCGCCGTTAACTCGACTGGTTCTAAACGAAAAACACCTGCATAAGCAGCGCGTTCGATACGTAATCCTTCTACTTGATCGCGAGCGGTCAAGACAATACTACCTTCATCGCTGCGGAACGGCAGGACTGCCAGGGAAGCCAGGTCGAGCAATTCGTCGAACGCTTCCCAGAAGGGGACGGCATCGAAATCCAACTCGACGGTCGTTTCTGGAACGCTCTCGAAAGTGATCCTATTACCCGTCTGCTCGGTGATTGCTGCCAACGCATCGCCGACACTCATGTTGCCCGTGAGCGTCACTAAAGAAGCTTCGACCGCCGCGTCGACAACTTTTTCTTGGAGTGCATCCTGAATCCGCTGCAAGCGTACGCGCGTCTCGGCGGAAGTATTCGCGTTAACTTTCGGCAACATCGGCAACACTTTCGCACCGATTTCCATTAAGTCTTTCTCAGCTTGGTCCCGCTCGGCGAGAGTGTCACCATCGAGTTGCTTGACCAAGGCAGCGACGCGTTTTGAGATATCGTTGTCAGCCGGTTGAGTTGTCTCGGGTTCTTGCGCAATTGCTTGTTGAAACGGCTTTATACCAAAAAGGAAAATGGCAAGCAAAATACATAGCGGTCGAATCGACAACCCTGTGTGTGACTCGGATTGTGGGCGGTGATAAACAGGGTTCATTTTTCTAAGTACCTTTTTGCTAACTCATCGTGGTACGACGTAATGCACTCTTGGATCCAACCGGAATTGCTTTCGGTAAATTTTAAGCTGTTCTCTCCGAACAAGATGCTTGCAGTCTATTTGGTTTGGGTTACACCATGGATAGGTCAAAGACTCCTCATCCCCCGACCCCTTCTCCTCGGATTACCGAGGAGAAGGGGAGAAATTATTTGAGGCTTTTCATCCTGTTATCAAAACTTTCTGCTTGATCACATTTTTCTTGCTTGATCAACCTGCTCTTGCTTGACCAATTTGTTCTTACTTGACCAACCTTGGACTAGTTTGACTAACCTTTTATCCACCGGCAAACGTATGCTTGCCTGATCATCCGATGCGAGCCATAAAAACTACGCTTTCACGAGGTCTTTAGAGCAACGGCTATTTTGCCAAATGACGATCCGCAAAGTCCATGTAATGCTCCCAGTCGAATGGGAGTAAAGCATGCTCGCCTTCGCGGATGTGGTAGCCAACGTATTCCCCGACCGACTTACCGACTTCTGGCATTTCCGGACCAGGGAGACCTTTCAGGCCAAGCAACTCGTATGCGGGCGATGCGAACCAACCTGCCAAGTATTCGCCTTTGGGGTCCGCCCACTGGTCTTGGGTTGCGCTTGCGATGTAAACCGGGCGCGGCGCAATGGCTGCGATGAGCTGATGTTGATCGAAGGTCAATGTTTCTTCTCGGTCATTGTACTTGCGAAAATTCCTACAGAACCAATGAGGAAACGATGTATTGATTCTCGCGACCGATTCGCCGAAAACTCGCATGCTCAACGCAGCCCCACCACAACCCGAATTGTTCGAATAGACCATGCGAAATCGCTCGTCCGTCGCGCCTGCCCATAACGCCGTCTTTCCTAGACGCGAATGCCCGATAACCATAATTTTTTTTGCGTTGATCTCCGGCATTTTTTCAACGACATCAGCAAGCCGCGAAAGTCCCCATGCCCAGGCGGCAATCGATCCCCAACGATCGGGATGCGTTTCGTCTGGTTTGTGTTCAGGAAAAAGCGCATGGATGCCGTTTTCGAAATTGTCATCAAAATCCGGATCGATATCGCCATAATACGCAGTCGCGACGGCATAACCTCGTTCAACAATACGATCGACCGGATATCGAAACGCTGTGGACTTGCGAGCGGCCTCCGTTGTTCGGTTGTCAACAACGCCCTCGTCCTTGGTCACCCAGTTTTCAGTCAGTCGAATGTTCGGGTCGTCCCACGTGCCATGATTACCGCGAAAATTCAGCCCCAAGAAACATGGAACTGGCTTGGTCGAATTTTTGGGCATGTAGATCAATAGATCGACACGAAGTTCTTTGTCGCTCTTGCCATCGGCGCGTTTAATGAATACGGCGATTTGTTTTCGTACAGCTTTACCATCCAATAAGTCGCCTTGTTCGAATACCTCAAACCGTACGGTCACAGGTTGCTGGGGACCAAAGCCGAATTCTTCGGTCGCGAGTAGTTTGACGAGATATGCTCGCTGACCAGGCCATTGGTCTGCATTTGTGATTGGAACGCCACTTTCGTTCGCCAAGACGTTTGCAAGGTCCAACTTGCCGGTCAACGCCTCGTCATAATTGGGTGGCCGAATTTGCGCAGTGGCGTGACTTGACAACATGGTGACCAATATCCCCAACTGAAGCGACAGAATGAATTGCAAGGGAATGGAAATTCTGGACATTATGCATTATCCTAGGAAAGCCGAGCGATGATCGTTTTCTTATGAAAGAATCTATCCTATCACATTTCCCGGCGAACCAGAAATTCCCGCCACGATCGGTTCCCATTTTTGTTTGCACTTCGTGTTCTTTCCAGAAGCCTTATTATGCAATTCTCGAAAAGCCTCAATGGCCGGATATGGATGCGTCTCATCGGTTCCGTACTTTTTGCCGCGAGTGTGATTGTTCCCGCGCAAGGAACTTCCGGTGACGAGCCGAAATTCCGCATGGAAAGCACTTCAGATCGAATCGATATTTTCGACGGAGCCGCACTCGTTTCGCAATATCACATCAAGTCGAATTCCAAGCCCATTGTATGGCCTTTGATCGGTCCCGATGGCGTCGCGTTAACACGGGCCTGGCCGATGAGCGAAGAAAACGCCGACGAAAAGCGCGACCATCCGCATCATCGCTCCTTGTGGTTCACGCACGGCGAAGTGAACGACGTCGATTTTTGGGCGGAGCTACCCAACCACGGGAACATCGTCCATCGCGAGTTTACTGAACTAAAAGAGAATAACACTAAGGTTTCGATTAAGACGATCAATGATTGGATCGGCCCGACTGGCGTCAAAGTCCTCGAAGAGAGACGCCAAGTATCGTTTCATGGTAACGCGGATGCGCGGATGATCGATTGTGATTTTCGATTAACGGCAACCGAAGGTGACGTGCATTTTGGCGATACCAAAGAAGGCTCCTTTGGCGTTCGTGTTGCCGAGTGGATGAGCGTTGAAGCGAAACAAGGCGGGCAACTCGTCAATGCGGCCGATCAAACCGACGCGAAAGCTTGGGGACAACCGTCGCCCTGGGTGGACTATCACGGACCGAAGGACGGCAAGACTTACGGCATCGCAATCTTGTGCCACCCGAATACTTTCCGAAGCCCCGGTCGATGGCACGCGCGCACCTACGGTTTGTTCGCTCACAATCCGTTTGGCGTAAAACACTTCCTTGCCGAAGGCGAGCCCGCTCCGACAATCTCCGGTGGACACACGCTGCCAAAAGGCGAGAGCCTAGATTTCCACTACCGTATCATCTTGCATCGCGGGAATGAAAAGGATTCGCAAATAGCTAAGCTATTCGACGAATACGCTCAGACCCAGCCAACAACGCAGACTAATTAAGTTCAAAATCAAAATGGTAAGCAGCTCGAAAAACCTCGGGCTGATCTAGATAAGCATATCGAGGTTGATAAGTGTCCCAAGCGGAAGACGATTTCATTCGCGTATCCTGCCCGCAATGCAACAAGCGGTTGAAAGCGCCTCAAAAATTGGCTGGAGGCAAAATCAATTGCCCCAAATGCAACGCATTGGTCAAACTGCCAGCGGCCGCCGTAAGCCGAAATGATGAGAATGAGTGGCTGGCATTGGACGAAGATATCCTAGGCGAATCTCCGATTCCTGTAAAACCGAACCCGTCTGATCGAGCCGCTGCGAAACCTGCTCCGAAACCCGCATCGACCCGAGCACCCGTCACTCCCAACCCAGATTTTGACGACGACGAATTCAAACTCGAACCGACGACTGTGACTCCAAAACGGGCGAGTGACGTTCGTCCTGCCAAACCCGCTTCACCTTCGACGAAGCAGCCCGCTGCAAAAAACAATCCAGCGACCAATCCAAAACCTCGACGCAAAGAAATTGACGAATCACTGCCACCAGTCCCTGCCAGCGATCTCGAAGCCTTAGTCAAGTCAGCTAATGGCAGCGACGAATTTCGATTCGCCTGCAAAGTCTGCGGTACATTGATCTACAAACCGCGACGAACGATCGGTGAGATGACCCAGTGCCCTGACTGCTTATCGAAATTCAAGATCCCCGCAGAAATCGTTGTCGAGAAAAAGAAAGTTCGAGTCATCGAACATGATGATGTCCAGTTGGCTCCCGCCCACGGATCGGAACGCATCGAAGGCAACATGTCGATTAATGCTGTCAAGGAAACCTTGAAAAAAGCAAAGCAAGAACTTGACGAAGAAGATCAAGAGGAAAATTCCACGACCTACGATTTCGATACGGCAGGTTGGCTCAAGCGGACGTTTGCTTTCGCTCTCGACCCGGCAGCACTCGTGCTGATTATCGTTTTCGGACTTGTTTGCGGTGGGATCATATCGCTGACTTGGTGGTTGGATTCGTGGCCGCCAGAAGCCAAGTCTGCTGCAACCTTGTTGAAGATCATGGTGTCCTTGGGTGTTGGTGTTCCTGTCGTCTTCTGCTTGTTGGCGAACGGACTTGCCGTCCTCGAGTCTGCGGCCAACAAACTCAAACGCGTTCGTGAATGGCCATTATTCAATATGGGTGAATGGATTGCAGAAGCGATGTTGCCATTTGCAGCCCTCGCCCTGGCAAGCGTTCCTGCTGGAATTCTCTCGACGATGGCGCGATCGATGGAATGGCACCCGCTGATTTCTGTAGCTGGCATACTGGTAATCATCTGGCTTCTGTTTCCCGCATTGCTAATCAGCATGCTTGACAACCAGAGCGTTACCTCTCCTGTTTCAATGGCGGTCTTTCGATCGCTACAAAGTCGACCAGACGCTTGGGGAGCGATGATGTTGCAGACTGCAATCATGTCCTTGGCGCTTTTCATGCTTTCCGGAGCGGTCTGGTCCGTTAGGCCCTTGGGTGGTTTTGTTATCGGGTTTGCAATTCCGTTTTATGTCTTCTTCCTCTTCCAACAACTTGGTATCCTCGCATCGCGCATCGCCGACGTCACAGCATTGCAATTTAGTCCCGAAGGCGAAGGCGATGACAATGAAGAAGATGAAGAAGAAGAGTCGGAAGAATAATAGTTAGCTAGGGCGCGACAATTGAATACGCAGCAATCCAATGGAGATTTGGCAATCGTTTGCCGCGATTTGAAGAAATCGTATCCGGGCAAACCAGTCGTCGAAGCGGTTCGTGGGTTGAATCTCGATATCAAGCGAGGCGAATGCTTTGGTCTGCTCGGACCAAACGGAGCGGGCAAGACAACGACAATTGAAATTCTCGAAGGACTCTTGACTGCAACTTCCGGAACAGTCGAAGTTCTTGGACGGAGCTGGGCTCGCGATGCTAACTCGATTCGCGAGCGCATTGGAGTTTCACTTCAAGAAACGCAGCTTTCCGAGAAGCTCACCGTTCGCGAAACGTTGGCTTTGTTCCGCAGCTTCTATGGAAACGGGATTTCGATCGACTTGGCAATGGAACGTGTGTCGCTCGAAGAGAAAAAAGACTCGCGTATTGCACAATTATCGGGCGGCCAGAAACAGAGGTTGGCGGTAGCAACAGCCTTGGTGGGCGATCCTGAACTGCTGTTTCTCGACGAACCGACGACGGGTTTGGATCCTTCTTCTCGTCGCCAACTTTGGGACATCATTCGCATGTTTCGCGAAGAAGGCAAGACGATCCTGCTGACCACGCACTACATGGATGAAGCAGAAAAACTGTGCGATCGTGTCGGTATTGTGGATCATGGTCGCGTGATCGCTTTGGGAACTCCTCGTGAACTTATAGCCAGCGTTGGCGGCGATCACGTAATCGAATTTTCCGTTCAATCGGAACATGCCAAGCTGGTCGACTCTCAAAAACTGAGTGAGCTTGTCGATGTCACGTCCGTCCGCGACGAACACGATCGTTGGTCGTTGAATGCCCGCAAAGCGCATCATACGATCCCGGCCCTGCTCGATTACTTAGAGACTCACGGCATTTCGCTCGCCAGTTTGACGACTCGTCAAGCTAGCCTCGAAGATGTATTTGTGAAATTGACCGGCCGCAATTTGCAAGAAGGGCAATCGGAATGAGTCAACGTCATGACAGTTCAAATAGCGGTCGGCATCCTCTCTATCACCTGACGATAGCACGAATACTTGAGTTCCTCCGTCAACCGGATGCCGTTTTTTGGAGCTATTTCTTCCCGGTGCTCATGGTCGTTGCCTTGGGTCTCGCATTCAACCGTCGGCAAGAACCGAGCATCGTCGTCGATATTAGTGACGAACAAACTTATTCGTCGATGCAAACAGCTTTAAAAGGTCAGCCTCGTATCGTCCTTCATCAGACGACTGAAGCGGATGCAAAGATTCGATTGCGAACGGGACGCTCCGATTTGCTGATTGAACGGCGAGCTGACGAGCCGGGGTATGTCTACGTTTACGATTCGCTTCGACCAGAAAGTGCTGTGGCTCGATCTTTGGTTGACGATACTTTGCAGCGATCGGCTGGACGCAAAGATGCTGTGATCGTAAGTGACCGTTCGAGCAGCGATCCAGGAAGCCGATATGTCGACTTTCTCGTGCCCGGCATTTTGGGAATGAATATCATGGGCGGAGGACTGTGGGGTGTTGGGTTCGCCATCGTTCAAATGCGCATTCGCAAAGTTCTCAAGCGTTTGGTCGCCACTCCGATGAAGAAAAATCATTTCTTGTGGTCGGCCCTTGCAAGTCGACTGGTATTCTTGATCCCCGGGGTAATCATCATCCTAGGGTTTAGCTGGTTGACTTTCGGTGTTGTCGTACGTGGCAGTTGGGTTTCCGTGCTCGTGGTGATTTTGCTTGGTTCGCTGACGTTTTCTGGAATCGGATTGTTGGTAGCTTGCCGCGCGAATTCCGTAGAAATGGTATCGGGCTTGATGAACTTGGTGATGTTGCCGATGTGGCTGTTTTCGGGAATATTCTTTTCGACTGATCGATTTCCTGATGCAATCCAGCCGCTCGTCCAAGCATTACCCTTGACGCCTCTAATTGGCGCGCTGCGCGCCATCACACTCGAAGGAGCAGGTCTTTTTGAACCAGCTCAATTGTTGCGATTGGCCATCATGGCAGCTTGGTCCATCGTCAGTTTCGTTGTCGCTCTAAAACTATTCCGCTGGACCTGAGCCCATCCGACTTACTCAAGACAAAGTTTGCTTCGATCAGCATGCTTCCGCAAACTTCGATAAATGAAGCGGCAATGTCTCCAAGTTGCATTGATCCAGGACTGTATGTGACGATCACTGTCAGAAGCCTATTAACTAAACGGAGGTCCTGTGGCGAAAACGAGTATTTTCGAAAAGGGTGGCTACCGATACATCCCTGGCGTCTTTCAATACTCCGCTGGCGTGGCGGCAGAGCCTGGATTCAGAATCGAGCGATTGCAATTTCGTAATCCACTGCCAATCGTTCAAGGCTTTGCGGCTGCCGAAAACTACTTGGCCGGTATTGGGCGCGATGTCACCGCATTTTGCGCTTGCGAATTGAGGTCTCCGGCTCCATTCAGTGAGGAAGGTTTTCGATCATTCAATCGTGACTACGTCGGCACGCTGCGGCGATGGGGGATTTTCCGCGATGAAGAAAATCCCGTGGCCCGCACCAATGTTTGCCCGGAATTTGACAAGCCCTCCGAACCGGTGATGCACGCTTTTTCCTACACCGTACCGACCAATCGCAAAGATCGCGGAGCAGGATTCATCGTTGCCGGTAGTGGCGAAGCGACGGAAGGCCAAGCGAATTACCGTGATACGATCGTCCGACTTGGGGAAACCAGCCCCGAAGCGATTCGTGCGAAAGTACACTTCGTCATTCAAGTCATGGAGCAGCGATTGCGTTCCTTAGGTTTTGAATGGTCGGTTGCGAATTGCGTCCATGCGTATACGATCCATGATATCGGTTGGCTTGTTGCCGACGATTTTGTAAAGCCGGGTCTCGTTCCGCATGGTCTAACTTGGGTCTATAGTCGGCCACCGGTAGTCGACATCGAATTTGAAATGGACGTCCACGGAACCGTTCGGGAATTTATTGCTTAGAAGGATTATTAAAGTGGCGGAAATCAAAAGGTACGGCGTGACACCGCGATGGTCTGACTTAGTAACTCATCGCGGAACAGCGTATTTCGTCGAAGTTCCCGAGGACCCCGCTCTCGAACCTCGCGAACAATTCGAACAGTTGTTTCGTCAAGTCGATGAGCGACTGGCCTTGGCAAAAAGTTCGCGGCAGCGGTTGCTCCAAGTCCTGATCTATTTGCCTTGCCCAGAAGATTTGCCCGTGTTCAATGAGCTTTGGGAGGCGTGGATTCCATTGGGCCATGCTCCAAGCCGTGCGTGCATCCATACTCAATTGGCAGCACCCGGATACCGCGCCGAACTCGTTATCACAGCCGCTTGCGACGAGCAATAATCCGAGTTGCAACGTGAATTCAGACTTGGCTTGCCACAGTGCTGGCAATCTAGCTGAAGCTGGTCGATTGTGGGAAAATGCAAAATCTGGAAAAATTGCCGACGTTACGCCACCAAGTTTCATATCGGCGATACAGAAAAGCTCGGGAAAAGAGAGCTACCACGAGCGAGACGCGACAATCAATCCCTGTCATGAAAATGCGTCGTTCAGTATGATCGTTAATTGGCAATCACGCTCAAAAGTCTTCATTCTTCAAAAACAGCACGCATGAAAAATATTCGCAATTTCTGCATCATTGCCCACATCGATCACGGCAAGTCGACTTTGGCGGATCGCCTGATCCAAGCTTGTGGAGGCGTCAATCAGCGCGAGTTCCATGATCAATTGCTCGACTCGATGGACATCGAACGCGAGCGAGGGATCACGATCAAAAGCAACTCGATCACGCTGTCGTATCGAGCCAAAGATGGCCAAGACTATCTTTTGAATCTGATCGATACCCCAGGCCACGTCGACTTTTCGCACGAAGTCCGCCGGTCCTTGATGGCTTGCGATGGTGCGCTAATCATTGTTGACGCATCGCAAGGCGTCGAAGCCCAGACCGTCGCCAATCTCTATCTCGCGTTGGAATACAACCTGACGTTGTTGCCCGTGATCAACAAAATCGATTTGCCAGCCGCCGACGTCGACAAAGTCCGCGAAGAAATCGATGCTGACTTGGGGCTCGATCCGTTTGCCGCAATTCCCGTTTCCGCGAAAACCGGGCTGGGGATTGGCGATTTGCTGGAAGGTATCGTGTCGCATTTGCCTTGCCCTAAGGGAGACCCCGATGCACCGCTCAAGGCATTGGTGTTCGACGCGCATTTCGATACGTATCGCGGCGTGATCCTCCAAGTCCGCGTCGTGGAAGGCACGCTCAAATCTGGCGAGACAATACGCTTTATGCACGCAGGCCGCGATTACAAAGTTGACGAGTTAGGGTACAACCAAATCAAGCTGATCCCGAAAAAGCAGCTTAGCGTTGGCGAGGTAGGTTACATCGTTGCTGGCGTCAAGAGCGTCAAGGACATCGAAATCGGCGACACGCTGACGCATCTCGAGCGACAAGCTGCCGAACCGATCGCCGGTTACAAGAAAGCCAAGCAAGTTGTTTTCTCGTCTATCTATCCGATGAGTGCGGACGAATATCCCGACTTGACCAAGGCCTTGGAAAAACTGGCGATCAACGACGCGGCTCTGACCTTCGAAAAAGATAGTTCAGCGGCTCTGGGGTTTGGCTTTCGCTGCGGCTTCCTTGGACTATTGCACCTCGACGTGATTCAAGAACGATTGCAGCGCGAGTTCGATCTGGGACTTGTCATCTCAGCTCCATCGGTCAAGTACAAAATTGAACTCAAAGATGGCACGATACGTGATGTCGACAATCCAAGTTATTGGCCCGATCCGATGTCGATTGAATCGACGACCGAGCCCTATATCAAAGCCTCCATTCTTATTCCCGAAGAATACGTGGGACCGGTCATGGAGCTTTGTCGCGAGCATCGTTCGGACAGCCAGACCATGAACTACTTGTCCGCCGGACGAGTCGAAGTGTCGAGCGAAATGCCGCTTGGAGAAGTCCTGTTTGAATTTTACGGCAAGCTCAAGATGATCACTCGTGGCTACGGGTCATTTGATTACGTACCCATTGAGTATCGCGCTACAGACATTGTCAAGGTCGATATTCTCGTCAATCACGAGCCAGTGGATGCTTTGTCGTACCTCGTTCATCGCGACAAGTCGAGAACCCGTGCGCTGCACTATTGCGAACAATTGGCCGAAGCTATCCCTCGCCATCAGTTCAAGATTCCGATCCAAGGCGCGATCGGTGGCGACATCATTGCCCGATCAACAATTCAGCCCTTTCGCAAGGACGTGACGGCCAAGCTGTACGGTGGCGACGTGACTCGCAAAAACAAATTGCTCGAAAAGCAGAAAAAGGGCAAAGCGAAAATGAAGCAATTCGGCAGCGTGAACATTCCCCAAAAAGCGTTCATCTCGGTGCTTCGTTCCGACAACGACTAAGGTATCGCACAACAATAAGTTACCGTTTTAGCGGAACGGCGCGAGCCGTCCGGTGCAGCACGGCATATCCGGGCTCTCGGAATTCATTGCTTCAAAGTCAATCTAGTGCACCGCCACTGCTAAGTTTTGGGGTTGTAGGACGGGTGTCCAGGCCCGGCAGTATACACAAAAGACGGGCCTGGAGACCCGTCCTACACTTTTCGAACCAAAAATTCAGTAATGAAAAAGCACTAGCATGACGCTCAATCAAGGCTACAGTTATCGTCATGTCGTCCAGTCGCATGGTGGCGGTCGATCACCGCTTGAATATTTTGCGAAGCATTTTTCGCATTCAACCGAGTCGGAATGGCGAGACAGATTTGAGCACGGCGAGATTCTACTCGACGGCAAACCGGCGAAGGGCCACGAGCAACTGCGAGCCGGAATGATCTTGGTCTGGAAAAGGCCCGGCTGGCTGGAATCTGCCACGCCACAGGAATACGGAGTGCTTTACCAAGACGATCATTTGCTAGTTGCCGACAAACCCAGCGGCCTGCCGACCATTCCCGGTGGCGGCTATTATCAAAACACGCTGCTGAGCCTCGTTCAACGCGACTTCCCCCAAGCCAACCCATTGCATCGACTGGGCCGAGCGACTTCGGGATTGGTCCTATTTGCCATGACCACCGAAGCTGCCAATTTGCTCAGCCAGCAATGGTCGCAAATCAAGAAACAATATCAAGCACTCAGCAGCCTGGTTGCTGTGCAAGACACCTACGACATCCAAACTCCCATCGGCAAGTGCGATCATCCGCTACTTGGCAAAGTCTACGCTGCCTGTGAGACCGGCCGCGCGGCGAGAAGCGTCGCTCGAGTCGTCGAGCGACGCGACAGCACCACCGTCTTCGAAGTAGACCTCCACACAGGCCGCCCGCATCAGATCCGAATCCACCTAGCCAGCATCGGCCACCCCCTAGCAGGCGACCCCCTCTACGCCCCCGGCGGCCACCCAAAAACTGCCGAGGCCGGTTTACCCGGAGACGCCGGCTACTCCCTCCACGCCAAACGCCTCGAATTCCTACACCCAATCACCAACAAAACAACCCAAGTAAACTCCCCGCTACCCAAGATCTTGCAGACAGATTGAAGCTGAATTCTTGCAACGACCAAAAACCGCAATTTTTCCCTCGCCCCCAACACACCCAAATCTGCCCAGCCATTCGCCCAAACCCCGAAGCCCAAGGCTATCTTTGCCAAGTAACAATCTCCCCCGATCCCGAGCGGTTTGCCAAACCTTTTCAAGCAGACACCGCCGATCGACACAACCCAATTGTTGTTATTAACCGAAACGCTAAACCCGCATGTCGATACAACGCTTCGGCGTGTCAAACCGCTGCGAGTTAGCAATGGAAGTGTACCAAAACTGCGACTGCCAAAATCGATCTCTAGGCTAAGGAATCGGCACTTAAACATTTAGGCGGTAACGGGTCAAGCCAGCACGACACCTGAGTTGGCCTATTCGATCCACTTCAAATACGCGTCCATATCGACTGCCGGAACTGTGCCTAGTGGTTGAAGGGTCTTAAAAAGTGACATCAGGAAGTACATCAAACTGGCTTCAGGAGCACTCTTTTCGATTTTCAATCCATCTTCCCCGCCAACCACGCGGAAGCCACCTTCACACAAAACGCAACCGAGGTGAATGCGGCCATATTCTTCGAGCCAACTCGTGTTGATTGCCTCCTCGAACGAGTCTCCAAGCCCCGGTTTCCAAGACGAAGAGAGCGTCAATATTCCGGCTGGAATTTCAAAGAGCTCCTTTTTCCGGCTCTGCCCAGTGTGGTCCGTTATGAGTGCCGACGTTCGCAATAGTCGCCTCACCGATTTCACTTTCTCTGATGCGTATTCGATATTCTCTTTTGAAATGTCCTGCTTGACCTCAAAGATCGCGTAAACACTTTCCGCTGGAATGTACACGAGTCCTTCGTAGTTGATCACGAACGGTGTGTATTGGCGATCGAATACTACAATGTCGATCTGCTGACTCGTCTCGCCTCTACTGTCGACCACCATCGCTCGTTCTATCGCGTATCGATTGGGAAGGTATTCCTGAAGCAAACGAATCCAGGATGTCTCGGTCGCTTCACCTTTCGTTCCTTGGTGAACCGCAAACTCGCGATTCAACTCTTGAGCAGCTTGAGTAGCTTTTTGGCGGCTCTTAAAGAGGCCAGCAAGATCGACTGTGTTTACGGCTGTCATCTATTTCTCCTTGAACTCTGGGGTCGGCTTGGTTTTTGACGCTACAGAAATTATTAATTCAGCGTTCACTCCGTTGTCCGGAAAGGCAGCTAGAATGACGGACGGAACAAGTCTCTGAGTGATGTCGGAATAGCTAAAACCAATTCCCGTTTCGTTTTTCTTGCCGGTTAGTTCGACTAAACGCGTTAAGTCTGTTTCGGAGCAAACGCTATCGGGGAAGGCGTTTCGAAGCACGACGAATCGCTGCTCCGCATTTGGGCGAGTAAATTCAAACGTCGCTGCTGCGCGCCGCATCACCGCCGGATCCAATGCGCTCAGTCGGTTGGTACACATAACAACCAGCACCGGCCGTCTCCCTTCCGCTAAGTCGTCAATTCCTCGGATCAATGCGTTGACTCCAGCACGATCCTCATGGTGCATCTGTGCTGACTCTCGCGACTGCGCAAGAGCGTCAGCTTCGTCGATCAGAAGTATATGTCCAGCCGCCGCAGCCTTCCCATCCGCTATATTACCAGCCGACGATTTAATTATTCCGAAAGCTGCTGAAATCAGTCGAGTCATTTCGCCGACCGCTCCCGTGCCTCTGGCAGTCAAACTCAGACTGTGAAGAAGAATCGGGATTCCGGCCTTTCTAGCTACTGCGTCGCCAAACGTCTCGCCAAGTTCAGTTTTTCCCGTGCCAACGTCTCCAGCAAGTATGAAAAGTGGTGGACGACGCTGAAAGTACTGCAGAGCAGGTATTACGACGTTGAAATGTCGTCTGGACCAGTCCTCCAAGGATGAGGGTTTCAGCCGCATCATGGCCTCCTTCGTCAACCGTTCCTTGACATCATCGAGTCCAACCAACCGTTCAAATCGACGCTTGACGTCTGCGTCCGGAAACTCCAGCACTTCATCGAAGATACCGTTCATATCATTGCTTTTCATGAGTAACTCCTGAAGGATCGCCGAGAGATGCCAGTCCCTCCGGCTGAATAATTCTTTTCTGTGACAGTCCAGCACCCAGCACCGTCATTTGGCGGATCCCCAGTGGTTCGATTGACAGAATGCGAGCTCTTGAACGATGCTTGCTGATCCGAATCAAGACTGTGATATTTGCTGGAATAGCAAAGGAAGTTGAAAAAGACTGTCCCGCTCAGATCAATGTAAGCGGACATTTTCCCAGCCCGGTCATCACTTGAGATATTGCCCGATGCATCGACTTCGTATAGCCAACTAAGTACACGCATTTCGTTCCGCTTGAACCCAAATTCATATTGACTCAAGTAGCCATACCTAAGCAGTTCCACCAGCTCTTCGTTGTAACTCTCGACTGAAGAGATGGCTGGTCTACCATGCAAGCGACTACACGCATTCAAATCCGCCGCGATCTTTGAAGCGAGGTGTCTGGCATGCGTAACGGTAAATGTGGCTGAGTGTGTGAAACTAAAAGTAGACATGATCAAACCTTAAATGTGGGGCCAAAAACTTCTTTCCAGCATTCCACAGCACGTCCCTTTGTCGTGGCGTGGCGTGCTTCCGATATCGCATCAAGAGCTTCTTCAGCTTGCTCAACCAGCTTGCTGCGGTCAGCCTGCGTGTAGTCAGCAACAATGCTGTTATCGAGGTTCACTGGATCTAACACTTCGATAGCGCTCTGGCCCCGAGATGGTATTTCTTTGGTCTCGAAGTAGTCACTGAACGCAATCTGCTCGGAAAGCGAACTACTAACGATGTACGCGAAAAAATCTTCAAGGGCATCAGGATAGTTTGAAAAGTTGACACCAGAATCGAGCCGATTTGCCATTAGGAGTTCGACAAGGAACGACTTGCAGCGGAACGAATCGCCGATAATGATCTTCCGTTTCGCTGCCCAGTATTTTGCGAATCGTATCATTTGTGCGTAGTGCGTTTCGCATTTGCGTTTTCGTTTGCGAATGAACTCCAAGTGCATCGAAATGCTAGTAAGGACTCGCTTGCCAGAATCACTGGCGTAAAGATAGCCTCGATCAAGCAGGTCACCGGCAATTTCGTAAATTGGCACCACATCGACGTCCAATCCACTACCGCGAAACGAAATCCGAACGCAATGGTTTCCAGGGCTAATCTGCTCTGGTTTCATGTTCGGGTAGACCTTACGAAGTTGCTCGGCCAGCCAAACCAGTAGATCGGCTTCTCCCGTAGGAGCGTCCGGTGATGTGACATAAAGTGCGACATCTATGTCGTTCAGCGTCTTAAGTGAGGTTCCCTTTGCAAGACTGCCGGACAAAAGCATCTTTCGAAGCCCAACATTGGGATGGTCCTTAATAAATGCCTCCATTTTGTCGCGTAGACGACCTACCTGTTCACGGTACTCCTTAGCATCGTCTCGCTTCAGATTCACTGAAGAATCAGCGAATGCAACGAGGTCTGAATGGCTTACAAACTCATCACGCATCAAGGAATCCCCATGAAAAAGCGAAGTTGATTGACGACAAACGGTATGCTACAATGAAAACACAGCTACACTGCTGTAAAGCGTGTAACATTTGCTGAATCATAACGCATTCGATCTTCAGGTCAAGTGGTAGCGATGTCGACTGACAATTTCGGGCTAATCGTGAAGGAAATTGCGGAGAAGCAAGGCATTTCTCAAGGTGAACTTGCCTCGCGTTCAGGTATGTCGCGTGTGCAAATTAACCGGATCATGTCAGGAAACTACGCGAATGTTCGAACTGACACACGGCAAAGCATAGCCACTGCTCTCGGCATGAATGTTGACGATTTCGCCGGCATAGATGCAATTCAAGTTTACAGCCGAAAGATGCGAGAGAAGCACCTTGTAAAGTCTCTAGCTGGACTTGGTTTTGCTGAACTCCAAAAACAGCCGCTGAACACCTTTTATGTACCCCCTGCTGGTGTGATTGGACCGTTCGAGAAGTGCGGAAAGACGATGTTTTTCAGTCCGGATATGCCTGAATCAAGGTCAGCGGAGGAGCCAGCGCCTGCGGTTCAACAAATCTTGGCAAACAAGCGCGTAGTCGTGCTCGGAGTCCCTGGTGCAGGCAAAACAACCTTACTGCAATTTCTCGCTACCGAATCTGCTTCCGGGCAGTTAGGAATTGCTGAGATTCCAATCGTGGTCAGATTGCCCGAATTCGCGTTGGCCCTTCAAGAGCAACCAAGTCTGACCGTTGTTGATTGGGTGATTTCACAGGCTGAGACAATGGAATGCCCCCAATTGCTCGATCCATTGCTTGATCGGCTAAAGAACCATCCTGGGACCGTGTTAGCGATGTTCGACGGTTTGGACGAAGTGCCGGGTTCAGAATCCCCTGAATCCAATGGCTTTCGTGTTGAGAATATTCGGGGGCAAGTCATCGACGCCATCTCGAAGTTTGTTTCGGAGTTTCGGAGCCAACGGTTTGTCGTTACCTCTCGGCTGAACGGCTTCGATGAGTCGCCTTGGAGCGAACTCGAATTTCGTCGCTTGACCTTGCAGGAATATGGAGATGATCAGATTCGCGATGCGGTATCAAAGTGGTCTACGATCCTTTCCAACTCCAAGCACGAACCCGCGGTGAAAATAGCAAGTGAGTTAACGGACGCAATCTTTGAGAACCCACGTGTCAAACAGTTGGCGGGAAACCCGTTGATTTTGACCATTCTCATTCTGATGTGCAAAGCGCGCGGCTACGCGCTGCCGCGGCGCAGAGTCGATTTGTATGAGAAAGTAGCGGAAGTTTTTCTTGATTCCTGGGAGACCAGTAAACGCAAAGAGCACGGATTCCGCGAGATAGGTAACATTGACCTTGAGCCTCGCGAACTAAAGTGGTTGATCGCAGAACTCGCACTCGCAATGCAAAAAGCAGGGTTGTTCACGGCTCACCGATGGTGGGTCATTGATCATCTTCGCAACACACTTTGCAACAGATTGGGTTTTGATAGTCTGACCGCAAGAAAACAAGCAGATCCAATCTTAAGATTTATTTCTGCGCGCGCCGGTCTTTTCGACGAACAAATGCCAAGCGTGTTCGCATTTACCCACCGAACTATGCAAGAGTACTTTGCGGCATTTGGACTAATCGAGGATTCTAAGGTCGATCCAGTTCACATGGGATTGACGAAGCTTGTTCGTCCGTACTTGTATCATCCGGAATGGGCTGAGGTTGTGCGATTAATTGCGGCGCAAGTAAGTCCCTCGCAAGCAGAAGAGTTTCTAAAAATAATTGTTGACGATCCAGACCCAACAGGGCGCTTTCTTCGGCGTGGTGAATTGCTCGCGATTCAATGTCTGGGTGATGGTGCAACCGTATCCGACCGCCAATTTGTGAAACGCATGCTGCAATCGCTCGAAAATCTGGGCCAGAGTCCCTGGCTTGGGATCACAATGCAAGTTTTCAGAAACGTAAGATCGCTCCGTGGTACACGATATGAGCAACTTGCAGAGGAAACAACCAACCGTATTCTTGACATAGCCAAGGAAAAGCTCTCCGAAGACGAGTGGCGTTCACTCACGTTCTCTGCAAGGTGCGCCAACCGAATTGTGATAACGGTCCCAAAGGACGAAACGGAATCTCCTGTGTTGAGCCATCGCTTTACGGCTGGAGATTTCGCGAAGGAAGAGTACTTTCCAAATTTTTCGCTTTTCGCAAAGGACCAAGCACGCTGGCAAACGCTTGCGGGAAAGTGGCTTGACAACAACGACGTTCCTGATGAGGCGAAAGAGGCCATCGTTTGGTTTATGCAATACGCCTTTGATGGAGATGCCGAACTTCGAAAGAAGATTAGGATTCGTTTGAAACACACGCTGACATCCAATCAGGCCGATCGCGTTCGCGTGGCGGCTGCGCGAGCGCTCGGTACGATACCACCTGGTGGAATAGATGTGTCCTCAATTTTGGCTAAACGATTCACCGACAAAAATGAATCGATCACTGTACGATCGGCATGCGCTCTTGGACTGGAACGGTCTGCGGCGAAGGATGCAAGTATTCGAGATTTGCTATTAAACTACGTACGTGATGAGAATGTGGAAGACAGTTTGCGACGAGCGGCTGCCTATGCTCTCGAAGAAGCAGCCGGCGAATGTACTGTGGTAGCATCTTCATTGTACGAAATTGCAATTAAGAACCCACCTTCTTCGTTGTCGCTCGCTTGCATTTCTTCCTTATCAAGTGTTTGCGAAGCGTACTTTCATTCATTTGTTGAATGGCTGAACGAGTCATCGATGCGCTCTGTTTCTGCAGGCAGAGTGTTGTCAGACGCATATACCGCTGGCGAGCTGGATTGGAACGATGACATGGCTCGTCGGATAGAGGAGCAGTTAATCACATCAGGGGCAGGCCCCTCGGCTGAGCATCGCCCTTGCTTCCATATACTCGCCGCGATCAGCAATCTTTGCGACGCGCGAGAACGGCGTTCTGGGATGAGAGTTGAAGATGTAATTGCTGCGGCGCTACGTCCTTACGCAAAAGACATTCGATATGCTTTTATCTTTGGATCTGTTGCGAGAAACGACCAGGATCGAGATAGTGATATCGACTTGATGCTTATCGGTAACATCACGCTCAAATCAATCACACCAGCGATTAAGCAAATGGAATCGACTCTTGGTCGCGAAGTCAACCCAACGCCTTATACCATGGAGTCTTTTGTTAACAAACGACTGGAACAAAGCCCATTTATTAGCGACGTAATGGCGAAATTAAAAATATTCATCGAGTTGCAGGGACGGGTTCCGGCTGAAGAGGAGTTTATTGATGACATTAGAACTATGGGAACAGAATCATTGGCTTAAGCAGACTACGTCAACATCAGCAGAAATTGTGCAGTTGTTTGCCGTGGTTGATCGAGAGATATCCGATGCATCGTTTACTAAACTAAGCGTGGATGGTCGGTTCATGCACGCTTACGATGCCGCATTAAACTTGTGCACTATCGCGCTTCGAGCGAGTGGTTTCGTCACGGTCAAAGGACAAGGTCATCATAAACGAACGATTGCGTCTTTGGTGTTCACACTGGGTACCGCCTATCAGCAAGTGGCCGATCAGATTGAACTTGCCTCTCGTCGTCGAGGCCAAGCGATGTACGACCGCGTGGGAGTTGTTGAAGAAGTTGATGCGAACGAATTACTGCAAACAGCAATGGAACTACGTGCAGCCGTTATAAGCTGGCTTGGAACGAATAAACCCAACTTACTTCCCAAGGGATTCGCCTAGCATCGGTTTTCGGGATAATCTCTGATTGACTTTTTGCAGCCTGTTGCAGGCACAGATGCTTATGAAGTCTCTGAAGTTGTCAGCTTACACTGGTCACCCAAACCGGAGCGAGTTGGATTCAGGATCAATGCTCAGAGTTAACAAAACTCAGCGAGTGTTGCAGCACTTTGGGAAATCGAAGCCGGTATGGTAATTGTCTCGGCTGCAGCGTACGCTCCTTTGGCAGAATTTCCATCATTTGCCGTCCGATAAGAAATCCAACTCTTTCGGAATTCTGCCGGAATCTTACAAATTTCCGGCAGTAGCAGGTCAATCGAGAAGCCTTCGCCGCCGACTTCGAGCGGATACTGCTGGCCAACGAATGCAAAGCCGACGCCCAGTTCCAGCAAGAACTGGCGGATGTGAGTGATCAGTCCGGCTTCCGCCTCCCGTTCGTGGGCGTCGGTCGCGAGCGTCAGGAAATCGAAGTTGTACGGATCTTTGAGCAGTTGCTGCGCAAGGTCCGATTGGGGTGCGGGAAGCGTGTGCTGGAAGTTGGTGACAGCCTTGCCTTGACGCGAGTAAAGGTCGGACTCTATCCAGTGCTGCAACATCGAGCGGGACCAGCCGTTGGCAATTGTTTGTTCCGCGTACCAATTGCGTTGGCTTGGGTCCTTCAACTTCTCGATCAGAATGACGTTGTGGAACCATGGAATCCTGGCCACTGCCGGTGGCCAAATTGGTGCGTTCAATTCCCGAACAGGCTGCGCGAGAATTTCCGTGCTCGATGACGGCCGCTTCGTATGCCCCAATTGTCCCGCAGCCTGCGGGACAATTGCGGAAGCCTGTTTTGCAAGCTGCGATTCCTTGGATTTGCCCTTTGCGGCCAATCGTCCCGCAGCTTGTGGGACAATTGTCGGCTCAGTCGCATACGCCAGATAGAAGGCCCGCATGCGATAAACGTTGGTTCGCGAGAGGCCACTCATATCGGGAAACTCCGAACGCAAGTCGGCGGCCAATCGGTCGATCACCTTGGCGCCCCAGCCCTCGCGACGCTGACGCTGAACGATGTCGCGACCAATGCTCCAGTAAAGAACGAGCAGCTCGTAATTCACCGACAACGCAGCCTTGATCTGAGCCGAACGAATGCGGCCCTTGATCTCGTCCAACAGCTCAACGTAGCCAGCGGGAATTGAGGGCTGTTCCGACGACCGTCGTGGGGATAACGCGGTCTTTGATGTCTTCGGTTTCGCTACTTTCTTACGAGCCATCTCTCAGCTCCTTGCAATTCGTCGAAATCGCCGCTTCCCGCTTGTCGGCGTGCTTTGGGCCGAGGTCTCCTTCTATGCTGCGAATCGCCAAGTTTATCATCGCATTCCGCCGCGTCGTCGAGTTGGACTCCTGCCCGTTGACCGCGATGTCGCCGATCCGTACGCCGTAACAAATGAGAAGGAAGATGAGGCCATCGGCGACCTGCTTGTAGTCAACCGCATTCATTTTGTTACGGAGATTTTTAACGATAAGCCGCAGCTTGGCCGCAAAGCCGACATTGGTGAGGGCACTTCTGTTTTCGATTGTCGCTGTTTTTAGATTTGTTAATGCATATTCCATAGGTTCGAACTACGTGCGGGTTGACTCGATAAACGAAAATGCTGCAAAAGATTCTAGAGGATCGAAAAGTACTTTGTAAGCGTCGCAAGTATAACGTCTCGTCAATTTTTGGTTTGGTAAGAATTATCGTAAGCCATTTCGGTAGAAACCGACGGAACAATTGAAATAGCTCGATCCGCATGAAACAAATGCCGGGATGCCGCAATAGCGTATGCGGGGCACTCGGAATTCAAGTCTTTGATTCTCAAAGAAGAACGCAGTCATGGACTTTTCGCTCGAACGAACACCAACGGAGCTTTCTCTTCACTTGCAACGGGCACTCAAGCTGAAGCACGTAATTCAAGACGGTGCAGGGAAAGACATCAACTTTATCCACGGCTCAATTCTAGACCTGTCAATGTTCCGGTGCTTGTGCCGAACTGGTCGGATACGATTCCGAGGCGTTGGATCATGTTGACGTAGAGGTTGCATAATGGCGGAGAGTTGTTGGCATCGAAAGCCAGGTGCTGGCCGTGTTGGTAGCCGCCACCTGCGAGGAGGACGGGGAGATTCTTGGTGGAGTGGCTGCTGCCGTCGCCAAGGTTGCTGCCAAGGAAGACCGTAGTGCGATCGAGCAGGCTGCTGCCGTCTTCCTGTGATTGCTTGAGCTTAGCGAGCAGGTCGCGAACAGTCTTCATCGTTTCGAGCTCGACGATTTTGAGCTGTTCTAGCTTGCCGGGGTCCTTGCCGTGGTGTGACAGATCGTGATGACCCAGTGTCACGCCTTCGATGGGCGGAGCGAAGCTGGAACCGGCCAGCATAATCGTGATCAGACGCGTCGAGTCGGTTTGGATCGCGAGATGACTGAGATCGAAGAGCAGGCGCGTACGGCCGATGAGGTCGGCGGCGTTGGGGATGTCTTTGGGTGGATCGACGTTGACTTTGGGTTTCGGTTTCCGGGACCAGCTTTCGTCTTTGATCATGCGTTGTTCGAGTTCGCGGACGCTGGTCAGGTATTCATCAAGCTTGTCGCGGTCTTCGTTGCCAAGGCCAGATCGCAGCGAATTCGCTTGATCACTAACGTCATCGAGAATACTGCGTCCGTCTTCGAGACGGCGAATTTGCTCTTGCACGTCTTCGGCATTGCCTTCGAGGAACAATCGGGCGAAGACTCTGGATGGTGAGTTGTCAGCGGCGATCAACGCACCGGTGCGAGTCCACGATAGGCCGCCGGAACCTTCGCCGGATAAAGCGAGACTGGGGAAGCGGGTCTGAGTGCCGATGTGATCAGCGGCAAATTGGTCAAGCGAAATCGTATTGCGAAAACCGGGTCTACCCGCCCCCGGCGCTCCGGTGAGGAAGCTTGCGGAGGCTTGATGCGCAAAGCTGGAACCCATGCCGGCATGAGCCAATCCAGAGATGACAGTGAACTCGTCGCGGTAATCCTTGAGGATGTCGAGATAAGGCGAGAGTGCGTAGTCTTTACCGGATTGCGTCGGGAAGAAATTGTCGGGATGCAGTCCGAGCGGTGCACAAATGCAGATCATGCGTCGGGGCGGATGCTCGGCGTTCAACTCGCCTCGGGAGTCGTTCGCGAAGACGTTGAAATGCGGCAGCGCAAGTGCAATGCCGGCGGAGCGGATGAAAGTACGTCGGTGAATTTTCATGGATGAGCTCGGGTTACTTAAGTCTATTATCCAAAATTCGGTTCTGCCCACCATTATAGAGCAAAACGTTGCACTCATTGTCGAACAATTGTCCTCAATTGTTCCGCGCCGCCGAATGCTAGTGATCTGAACGATTGAGGACAATCGTTCTACACTTTTAGAGTGCGACTCGAAACTAATTGATTTGGAACCATTGTAGAACGATTGTCGTCAATCGTTCGGCGTTGCCGAATGCCAGTGATCTGAACGATTGAGGACAATCGTTCTACACTTTGGCAGTGCAACTTAAAACTACTTGCTTTGAAACAGGGGACTTTGAACGATCTCGTGGATCAACGCTTTGAATCCATAATTCTTCTCGCGAACACGATTGACGATGGTTTCGATCTGCGGCTTGTCCGCGTGCGTTGGTGCTGCGCCGGTGCCGTAAGCGAGCAGTTTTTCGGCGAGGTTGCGGGCGAGTTGGTCTTTGTCTTCGAGGATGAGTTGCTTGTATTCGTCGATGTCGCGAAAACGTCGTCCGTCGGTTAAGACATCGCCGGGATCGACGGCGGGACCATTCCAGAATCGCACTTTGCGGCCGTTGATCTCTTTCGGTTCACCAGTGGCGCGGTAGTGTTCTCGCCAGCCACCGATGACGTCAAAGCTTTCGAGTGCGAAGCCGGGTGGATCGATTTCGCGATGGCAACTTGCGCAGCTCTCGACATTGCGATGCTTGGCAAGTTGTTCGCGGATCGTGGTGGCACCGCGGATGTCGGGCTCAATCGCTTCCACATCGCCCGGTGGCTTAGGTGGTGGCGTGCCAAGAATGCGTTCCAGCACCCAGGAACCGCGAATGATAGGGGACGTGGTAGTGCCGTTGGCGGTAACCTTCAGCACACTGCCCATCGTGAGCAGCCCGCCGCGATGACTATTACTCGGCAGCATAACTTTGCGCATTTCCATGCCTTCGACGCCAGGAATGCCATAGTGTTTTGCCAAGCGTGCGTTGAGGAATGAAAAATCGGAGCTGACGAAATTGGTCAACGGCAGGTCGTGCTTGAGCACTTCGTCGAAGAACAGTGAGGTCTCCTTGAGCATCGACGTCTTGAGGATGTCGTCATACTCGGGGTAAAGTGTGCCGTCGGGCAAGGTCGCATCGATGGCGCGGAGGCTCAGCCATTGGCCGGTGAAATTGGTGTTGAAAGCCTTGGCCTTGGGGTCGCTGAGCAACCGTTCGACCTGCTCGCGAAGCACGTCAGGCTCATGAAGTCTGCTGGCCGCCGCGAGTTGAAAAAGTTCCTCATCGGGCATCGAACTCCAAAGAAAATACGAAAGCCGACTAGCCAGCGCAAAGTCGTCGAGCTTGGGCGATTGTTCGCGAAGGAAAAGGAAGTCGGGCGAAACCAGAATGCCTTTGAGGCCAACTCGCATCGCCTGCTCAAAGCTATAGTTTTGATCAAGTTTGGACTTCACGCGCGCGAGGAAGGGCTTAACGTCGTCGCCGCTGACGTTGCGGCGAAAAGCCCGACGTGCAAAGTCGCGAAGGATGCGTTCAGCGTCAACCATCGGTTGCTCTGAGACGACTTCGAAGCGTTCGGGCGAGATTCGAGTCTGCTTCAGATCGCCAAAGATTGCTTTGTGGCTCGGCGGCGGCCACGACTCGAGAATGGGGCCTTCAACATCGACCCATTGGATCACAAGTCCAGGGCCGGTGTACTTGTCGGCACCGATTTTTTCAACGGCAGGCGGGAGCGCGGGCAGACCTTCGGCGAGAATGCGGATGCGGTTTTCAGGTTCAAGCTGCTCGGTGAATTCGACAACCGTGGGCGTGTCGGCAGGGACGGCGAAGTAGTCGATGAGGCGCTCCTCGGTCACTTCTTTGAGCGTACCGGCGGTGACGCGAAAGGTGATCGGTTTGCCTTCGCTTTGGAAACCGTAGCCGGAAATGCGAAAGCGATACTTGCCGCGCACGTGGCTTCGGAAGTTCCACATTGTGACTCGGATATTGGCCGACTCCCATGTTGCAAAGATCGCGACGCCGTCGTAGGTGTGCCGGTAAACACTGCCCGTAGCCTGGACGGATTTCTCTTCCCTGATGTCGAAGCGTTTTTTCAGGATCCATGGCTCGGGCTCATTTGCGATAGCCTCGTCGAGCACGCGATCTGCGGCATCGAGATAGTTGCGCATCAGAAACGATGACGTGTGCAACAGCTCCGCGTTGTTATCGAAACCGCTGGTCGAGGTGTCGAGCGGCAGTAGGTCAGCCAAATCCACTTCGACGCCAAGCAGATCTCGCACGGTGTTCGCATATTCCGCCCGATTCAGACGTCGCATCACCACGCGGCCCTCCGTTTCCCTGCGGGCGATCTCCGCTTTTCCAGCTTGTGTGCTGATCCAGTCCAATACGCTTTGCACGTCGTCAATTGGTGGACGCGGTTTGTCCTTGGGCGGCATGTTGCCTTCCTTGAGTTGCTCCAAGACAGTCAGCCACCGCTCCCGGTTCTGTTTGTCTGTGAAATTATCCGTCAGACTGGCGACAGCAAAGTCACCCTTCGGCTTGACACCGGAATGACACTTCTCGCAGTGCTGTGTAAAGAATTGCTTTGCGGGAATCTCTGCTGCTGAGGCTGTGACGTTCGAAGTGACGACAGCCACTAATAAACTGAATAAGGGCATCCACTTGCAGTGCGCGGACGGCCGAAAGACGTTCTGCGTCTCGCAAGTGTGGTTGCCGAAGCACAACGCTTTGGACGTAAAGTCCTTGGAGACTACGCGGCGAAGCAGAGTGCTGGATGCGTTCATCATTGGATTGGCTGATTATTCGACTTGGACTCTGGAGCCAGCGATTTCGGATTTGGACTTCGCGGCGGTAGTATCGGAATTGTAGGGAATGCTGTGGCGGATCGCAATGAAATTCGGTTTGGTCGGGGGGCGGTAAGGAATTCATGGGATGTGGTGGAATGGGGACGGAAATTCGAAACTCAGAAGAACCAGGGATCTGAGCAATTGAGGACAATTGCTCTACACTGAAAAACAAAATTTTTGCGCACTTGAATCGTGGTTGGGTTTTGTGAGACATGTTGGGAAGGGGCGGAAGTCGGAGAGTGACCGGAACCAGGATTCTGAGCAATTGAGGACAATTGCTCTACACTGAAAAACCTCCGAATTCTTTTACATCGCGTTTGAGGGGGGGTTGGGTTTTGTGAGACTTGTTGGGAATGAAGGTGGGAAATCGGAGAGTGAGCAGAAGCAGGGATCTGAGCAATTGAGGACAATTGCTCTACACTGAAAAACCTCCGAATTTTTTTGCCGCACGCAGCATTATTCGGAAGGTTGGGGCGAATGCGAATGTTTTAGACGATCAATCGCTTTAGCCAAACATGGATGGACTCTGCGACAAACGGGATGTCGGCTGGGTGGTTTGTCAGCAAATGGTCTGAGTTCGGCAACGTGATCAATGTTGCGCCCGGCGACGGTGGTTGATCTTCGCCGCGATTGCTGACAAGCGAAAAAATTCGCAGGGCATGTTCAAATCCCAATGTCTCGTCGACCATCGAATGGAATATTTGTACTGGCTTGGTCAATCGCGATATCCATGCGGGCAAGTCGTGGGCGCGAAGATCGTCAATCATCTGTTTGTCGATGTCGAACAATCTCCCGCCAATATCCACTTGCCCAACTCCGAGTCGCTCGATATCCGGGTTGCGTCGAACGAGCAAATTGGCCAAGTGCTGCGTATCACTAGGCGCGGCCAAACACACCACGCCGCGTGCCGAAGCTATCTCTTCGGCACAGGACAAGGATGCCGCGCCGCCAAAGCTATGGCCGATCAACAGTGTCGGAGCCAAATGATGATTGCCGAGAAAATCGGCTGCTGCGAACAAGTCCGCGCGGTTGGTTGTGAAATTGGACTTCGAAAAATCACCTTCGCTGTTTCCCAATCCGCTAAAGTCGTATCGCAGAACTCCCCAACCGTGCTCGGCTAATCGGCGACTAATGCGAACGATTGCTTTCAGGTCTTTGTTGCACGTAAAGCAATGCGAGAACAAAATAAAATTCGAAGGGGTTGCGACCGGCAAATCGATAATTCCCGCCAAGAGATTTCCATGGCTACCGGGAAATGTCACTCGCTCGCTTCGACGTAATTCATGCATGGTGACATTCTATCCGCGAATCATTGCCGAAACGAAAATCCAACGTCGCGTTTCGAGTGACACGTTGAATAGCCAGTAAGCAGCAAGTCATGAACTAGGCAATCGGGCGATTCGCAGCAGTTTCAAAATGCCCTTCAAGGAATGCGTGCCCGATGGCTTGGGGAATCTCCGCTTCGGCCAAAAGCAGATTCGCACGATTCTCGGCAACTTTGGCTTTCATGACTTGTTCTGTAGCGATTGCCTCGGCGCGGCGTTGTTCAGCTTCGGCACGCGCAACCCGTGTATCGGCCTCAGCTTGATCGGCCCTTAGTCGAGCTGAAATCTGTTCGCCGACGTCGATGTCGGCGATATCGATAGATACGATTTGGAAAGCTGTCTGTGCATCCAAACCTCGCTTCAGAACGGTGCGTGAAATCAAGTCCGGATTTTCAAGTACCACGAGATGATTTTCACATGTTCCGATCGAGCTAATGATACTTTCGCCAACGCGGGCAATGATCGTTTCCTCGGTCGCACCACCAATCAACTGTTCGAGATTGGTGCGAACGGTCACTCGGGCGCGGACTTTTAATTCAACGCCGTCAGTAGCGATCGCGCTCAGCGTGGTCTTGCCGCTGCGTTTTGGATCTGGGCAATCGATGACTTTGGGATGCACGCTGGTTCGTACAGCATCCAATACATCACGACCCGCCAAATCGATGGCAGCGGCACGATCAAAATCCAAATCGATTCCGGCGCGGTGGGCGGCGATGATCGCAGTCATCACGTTCATAACATTCCCGCCGGCAAGAAAATGGGCTTCCAGTCTTTGAGTCGAAATACCGTCGCGGCGATTGATGTCGAGGCCACCTTGCGCGGCCATAATTTTTGTGTGCACAATGGTTTGAGCACGAACCTGGCGAAAATACATTCCTACCAAACTCAGTGGACTAACGTCGGCATTTGCCGCAAAGGCTTGCAGCCACAACTTGCCGAACGCAACCAAGAACGCGATGATCATCATCGCCAAGAAGATCAGTCCGAGTAGCAGCGCCAGTTTCAATATTCCAAATACTGTCCAATCTCCGGACAACCACTCTTCAAGTCGGCCTGCTGGAACCTGCATTATCAAGTTCTGAAAACAAAACATGTTCGCCTCAATTCAATTCCATGACATCGTGCTGAAATCTTTGTACTGGTAGTATACTCAACTAACCTTTCTGTTCCTACAACCCACAACAATCGTCCCATGACAACGATTCCCCAGCAACCCATGAGCGAGCCCAGCTTGGAATCTCGTGTAGCACGGGCGAAAGCGAAATTGCTGAAAAAGCTTCGTGATTTGCAAACCGTCGATGGGCATTGGCTGGGGCGTTTGTCGACTTCGGCGCTTTCGACTGCCACGGCGGTCAGCGCTTTGAGCCTAAGCTTTCGGGCAACCGAATCAAGCAAAGCTGGCAGCCTTGCCAAATCTAATAAAAACGAATCATCCGCAGAATCGCCCAGTCAGTGGCGGCAATTGAGCATGGCCGGTTGTGAATGGTTGCGCAATAATCAAAACGCGGACGGCGGATTCGGCGATACGGAACGATCGCATTCCAACATCGCAACAACTTATCTTGTTCTAGCAGCTTGGGAGTTGGCGGGTTTTACATCGCAAGTCCCCGATCAAGCCAAAGCAGCTTGGTCCTACGTCGAAAAACAAGGCGGTTGGGATGGACTGAGAAAAAGATATGGCAAGGACAAAACGTTTGTTGTTCCGATCCTGACAAATTGTGCACTTGCTGGTTTGGTTTCGTGGAATCAAGTTCCCGCGTTACCATTTGAGGCCGCAGCACTACCGCAAAGTTGGTATCGACTGGCCAAGATGCCGGTGGTGAGTTATGCGATCCCGGCTCTGGTTGCGATGGGCCAAGCGAAGTTTCATTTTGACCCAACACGAAACCCGTTAACTCGGATACTTCGAAAGCTTTCAGTCAACCGAACTCTGGGCGTGCTCCAGCGCATGCAGCCGCAAAGTGGCGGTTACTTGGAAGCGGTACCTTTGACAAGTTTTGTATTGATGAGCTTGGCAGGAATCGGTCTAGATCAGTTGCCGGTCGCTCGCATGTGTCGCAAGTTTTTGATCGATTCTGTGCTTGCCGATGGTAGCTGGCCAATCGATACGAATCTTGCAACTTGGGTAACATCGCTGACGACGAGAGCACTCTTGAGTCACGCCGAATTGAATGCGGATGCGAATGGGAGTGATGGCACTTCGCTCATTACCGACCAAACCGTCGAATGGTTGCTTGCGTGCCAGCATCGTGTTCGGCATCCATTTACGGGCGCTGATCCTGGTGGCTGGGGCTGGACAGATTTGTCGGGTGCCGTTCCCGATGCAGATGATACACCAGCCGCGCTGATTGCGTTGGAGTGTTGGTACCGTCGTCATCCAGCGCATCCGTTGCGTCCGCAAATTGAATCAGCCGCCGCGCTCGGGATACGTTGGTTACTGGGATTGCAGAATCGCGATGGCGGTTGGCCAACGTTTTGCAAAGGTTGGGGGCAATTGCCGTTCGACCGTAGCGGCAGTGACTTGACGGCTCATGCATTGCGAGCGCTCGATCGCTGGCTGCCTTATCATGCGGAACTAAGCAAGCGCTACTCGCTGCCATCTGTTGCTGAAATCGCCAGAAGTCAGAAACGGGGCATGCGTTACTTGGAGAAAACGCAGTTTGCTGACGGGAGCTGGTTGCCGTTGTGGTTTGGAAACCAAGATCGAACGGAGGAGGACAACCCCGTTTACGGCACTTCGCGTGTCCTGCTGGCATTATGCGAAATGAATCCGTCCGCTTCGAGCCTATCACAGCGAGGTTGTGATTACTTGATGCGCAACCAAAATTCCGATGGCGGCTGGGGCGGCGGACCGTCGATCGATTACACATATGCGAATGCATCGAGACCGCCCGACTCTGGCGAATCGGAAACAGACGCATCTCGCCCACACAGTACGATCGAAGAGACCGCATTGGCTCTCGAATCGTTGCTTAAGTACAACGCCCTTAACCGCCTGGACACAGACGCACAAAAGGCACTGCGGCGAGCCATCGATTGGCTTTGTAAAGCGGTCGAACAAGATTGGACGGAACAAAGCTGGCCGATTGGTTTTTACTTTGCCAAGCTTTGGTATCACGAACAGATGTACCCAATCACTTTTTCGCTGTCCGCATTAACGCTGGCGCAGACTGCATTGACAAAGTACGCAGACTGAACCCGCAAGATTCAGACGCTGGGCGTTTGGTTACGTCAGGGCTCAGAATGCTATGCCAAGATTCCGCGAACGACTTCGCCGTGAACATTCGTCAGACGACGCTGGATGCCGTTGTGATAGAACGTCAACCGTTCATGATCGATTCCCAAAAGGTGCAATACCGTCGCATGATAGTCGTACCAGTGAACAGGGTTCTCGACGGATTTCCAACCAATCTCATCTGTCGATCCGTACGCGAAACCAGGCTTTAATCCTGCGCCTGCCATCCAGATCGAAAAACCGTACATGTTATGATCGCGTCCTGTGCCGATCTGATCAGCGCCCGATTGCGTAAAAGGTGTTCTGCCAAACTCTGTCGTACACAGCACCAGTGTGTCCTCGAGCATTCCCCGTTGGCGCAAATCTTTGATCAGCGCGGCGACTGGTTTGTCCAAACGACCTGCTTCGCGTGTGTGGTTTTCGCGAACGTCCTCATGGCCATCCCAATTAATACGTGGTGAACCAAACGAGCCACCGGAAAACAACTGAACGAATCGCACACCTTGCTCCAACAGTCGACGCGTCAGCAAACATCGGCTGCCGAAATCGGATGTCTCCTCACGATCCAAGCCGTACATTTCGCGGGTGGCTGCGGATTCTTGATTCAGGTCCGTAACGCGAGGAACAGCCAATTGCATTTTTGCGGCAAGTTCATAGCTGCTAATTCGTGCCGTTAGAGCGTCTTCGGAACCGACTTGTTCAAGATGTTTGCGATTGATCTCCGCCATCAACTCGCGGCAAGCCACATCCTCGGCGTTATCAATTGCACGAGAAGGAAACAAATCGTGGATCGCTGGTCCTTTTGATTGGAACGCGACACCTTGATGCTGTGCGGGCAAAAATCCGTTGGACCAATTGATCGTTCCCCCAGCGGGCAATCCACGCGCGTCGGGCAATACGACGTACGAAGGCAACTCGTCTGTCTCGCTTCCGAGTCCATAAGAAACCCAAGATCCCATCACGGGAAACCCATTCAACCGAAAACCAGAGTTCTCCTCAAAAGTCGCGGGCGTATGGTTTGCAGATTCCGCAACCATTGACCGAACCACCGTCAGTTCATCGGCTACTTCGGCCAAATGCGGGAACAGATCGGAAATCCAAAGGCCGCTTTGCCCTCGTTGCTTAAAGTCCCAATCGTTCTTGCGAATCAAACCAACTTGGTTAAAAAATGTTGCCGGCCGCTCCTCGGATTGGAGGGCTTTGCCGTGAAACTTTGCCAGATCGGGTTTGTAGTCGAACGAATCGACATGACTGACGCCACCGCACAGACACAAATGGATGACACGTTTGGCTTTGGCTGGAAAATGCGGCAGCCCTTTCGCTTCGCCCGGAAGCGCATCTGCTGCGGTCGCTCGATCTCGCATAAGCAACGAGGCAATCGCTGAGGTCGACAGCGATGCAGTCGATAAATTGAGAAACCCTCGGCGCGTTAGAGGATGATTGTTCATCTTGAAAATCCTAGCTCCAGAAACCGAAAGGTTTATCGGACAAACAAAAACTCGTTCGTGTTTAAGATTGCTCGACAAAACATCGATAAACCATGCTTTTCAACAAAGCGAGTACCTAGCTCTTTTTCGTCGGCGGTTGGTGAACGGCCATACGCTCGCACGTAAACAGTCTCGATCTGCTTGGGAATTGCGTCCGAAGTTTGTCGAATCACGAACGCTGCAAAGTCGTCCGACATCTCGAATACTAACGCGTTGTTAAGCAACGCCAAGGCTTGCAGCGGAGTTGTGGTGTTCGCTCGGTTTGGCGCGGTTGCCGAAGGGTCCGGGCAATCGAAAGTGTCAAGGAACGGATTGCGTCCACCTCGCGGCGAAAAACGATAGATCGTGCGACGATGTACGTTCGGGCCGCTTTCGTCAATCGAATCGTAAAAATGACTTCCTTTAAAAAACTTGTGCTCCACATCGCGATATCCCCGGCCACCGATCGCAGGATTGAGTTGTCCCGTTACAACTAATACGGCATCGCGAATCGCTTCGGCCTCGATGCGCTGCGGAGACATTCGCCACAGCAATCGATTATCGGCATCGATTTTGATCGCTTCAGGATTTCCGCCGGATGATTGTCGATACGTGGCAGAAGTAACAAGCAGCCGATGCATGGGTTTCAAACGAAAACCGACGCTTTGGAATTTCTTGGCAAGCCATTCTAACATTTCCGGATGACTTGGCTGGCCACCATTGAATCCAAAGTCACTGGTAGTCGTAACCAAACCGTGTCCAAAATGATAATGCCAAAGGCGGTTTACCATGACGCGGGCGAACAGTGGATTGTTGTGGTTTGTAATCCAATCAGCGAGTTTCACTCGCCGATCACTGTCAGTCGCACTCGATGTTAATGCGAAATCAGGACTGAGATTCGAAAGAGCAGCCAGTCCGGTCGGCATTACTTCTTCGCCAGGCGATCCCACATCGCCGCGTCTAAGCAATCGTGTCACGCCGGGATTTCCGGAAATGCATGTGTAGAGTTTTCGCGATTCAGAACCCAAAATTTCTTTGCGTTCTGATTCCAATTGGCCAAGCTCCTCTAGTAATAGCTGGTGCTGTGCTTTTTGGGCCGAGTCAAGCTTTGCAAGGAGGTCTTTCGGTGAAACGAAATTCAGATCGACCACTCCAGCAGAAGCAGCAACTTCGTCTGGGGCAAGGGCTCGGTTATACAGTTGCGCCCGTTGGATTCGACCTGACAACATGCGATTTCCGCCTGCAGGACCATGACGCATGCCAAACACAATTTGCGAACCACCAGCCGGATAGCGATGGATGTCTCCGGGGCGGTAAGCTTGTCCGTAGGGCTTTCCATTGCGATAACCGGTGATCGTACCGTCTTTTTGATAGACGATTGCAAAATGGATCGGTCGGGTAGTCGCTTCTGTTTCGTCGTTCCCTTGGAACGGCATGGTGCGTACAAAACCGTTGCTACCGGCCATCCAACGTTTTGGTTCTCGTTCGCCAAAAACGATTGAGTCAAACGTCGCGCCGTCGGATGTTTGAATCGTAATGACACCGCCTCCGGATTGGTCAAGGTTTTCTAGCTGCACCCAGGCTTCCAGCGTCTTTTCTTCTATATCTACCGGGATGGGTTGCGTGGCAACATACGAATCCTTTCCATCAAGCACCAAGTTCCCCTCCTGAACCCGCGCATTGCCTTGCGCAGTCGCGTGAAGACCGCCAACACTATCGTTCAAGCCGGTATCGAATTCCCAAGTCGACATGGCTTGAGGAGGATCCGGCATGACGGCTGTTCCATTTCGTCGTTCGGCAAGGATGCGATCGCGAACGGGGCCTTCGATGCCTTCGATTTCTGCACGCAGCAGTTCCATGCGAGCATCGATTGCGGATGTTCGCTGTTGCTGGGCTGGCGTCAATGGAACACGTATTTCGCGTTCACCGTGCTTGACGCCCGCGAGTGCTGCGGCCAGTTGATAATATTCTTTTTGTGAAATTGGGTCGAATTTGTGATCGTGGCACCGAGCGCAATTAGCAGTTAGGCCAAGGAATGTCTGACACACATTCCCAACAAGATCTTCGATTTCATCCTGAGCCATTGACATCTGCATCTTTTCGTTGGACGGCAGCGTCGTATTGTGCGGACCTGCAACCAAATATCCTACAGCACTCATTGCTCCGGGATCTGACGGTTGCAGTGCATCTCCTGCGATCTGCAATCGAACGAATTCGTCGTAAGGCATATCCTGATTGAGCGATTCAATCACCCAGTTGCGATAATGCCAGAAATTGTCGCGCGGCTCGTCATATTCGAATCCGTTGCTTTCTCCAAATCGCACGACGTCCAACCAATGTCTTGCCCATCGCTCGCCGTAATGCGGTGAATCAAGCATCCGATCGACAAGATTTTCGTAGGCCCGATCCGAATTGTCGGACAAGTACTCGTCGATCTGTTCCGGGGTTGGAGGCAAACCGAGCAAGTCAAACGAAAGCCGCCGTATCATGGTTCGACGATCAGCCGCTGAACTCGGCTTCAAGCCCGCTCGATTCAGTCGGTCGAGCACAAAGGCATCGATCGGATTCGCGTCCCAGCCCGCAACCGTGACCTTCGGCGGTTCGACGGATCGCAGTGGCTGCAATGACCACCAATCCAACCCCGCTCGACTTTGCGTGCTATAGCGAAACGGATCGATACGTTCGGTGCCCCATTTGGCACCTTGGCTAATCCACTTTTTGAATCGCGATTTCTCTTCGTCGTCAAGCGGTTTTTTGGGAGGCATTTCATCCGACTCGACGTGAATCCACAACAAACTTTCTTCCAGCTTGCCGGGCTCGATCACTTTACCCGACTCGCCACCGGCCATCGCCGACTCACGTGACGACAAATCAAGCTTCCCCTTGGCTTCGTCACCGCTATGACAAGTAAGGCATCGTTGAGCCAACAACGGCGCTATTGTCCGATCAAAATCGAGAGGCTCATCTGCACCAACAGGATGAAAAACTGATGATGCGGAAAGGACCAAGAAAATCAGCAAAGTTGTTAAACGAGAATCGTTCATCGGACGTATGACGCCTCGGATGGCAAAGTGGGTTGGGCGAACGTTTTCGACGTAAAATTTCAAGCGACCGTCGATTTCAAAAGGTGGGCTAATTCTCAACGGGCGTGAGCGCATCTGCCGTGACTGCGACATGCCACGAGTGCGAGTTGCGTTCGTTCAATTTTAGTTACCATTGCACGCCGTGGCGAGTAGCCAACTTGCTATTCGCAATGTACTACCCATCGAAATGCAATCATTTCGCATTCCGGATGCAGTAAATCCGTTTATCGGACCGGATAAGCAATCGGTCGCCTGCGATTGACGGAGTGGACAAGCAAATGTCGTCTTCGGCTAGATCGTTCGTCCCGACAATCTCTAAACTATCGCCTTCTTGCACTACGGTGCAATTACCGTCCTCATTCAAGAAGAAGACTTTGCCGTTATAACACCACGGCGACGCAGTGTAAGCCGTACCGCGTTTCAGGGACTTGCCCGTGTAATGCTCTTTGCCGCTTTTCGCGTCAAAACAACTGAGAATTCCACGGTCGTACAGAATATAAAGCCGACCTGCATGCACGAGCGTCGAAGGATTGTAGGGGCCGATCTTCAAACTCGACCAAACGATGAACTCGTTCGTTGATTCACCTTCGGCTAAAGTCAAATCGCCATTAGCTCCCGGCTTGATGGCATACATGGCTTTGGTTGGGTCCATCACATAACCCGAGCTGACATACAGTAATCCATCGACAGCATAAGGTGTCGCGATCGTGATGCTTGACATGCCCTTTAATGTCCACAGCAAATTGCCTTTCAGATCGTAACTGCGAACTGCACCTGTTCCTGCCGTAACGATTTCGGTCCCCTGATCGTGCTCCCAAACAAAGGGCGTCGACCAGTTGCTCTTTTCGTCGCGTGAAACGCTCCACAATTCCTCGCCAGTTGCCTTATCCAAAGCCGTCAACGAAGATGCTTGTTCGTTGTCGTTCACGTAATACAGTACGTTGCCGTGAAGGGTGGGCGAAGCGGCTGTTCCCCAGCCAAGTCGCATCGGGTTTTCCGGCAGGTCCTTTTTCCAAACAATGTCTCCGTTAAAATCAAAACAGAAAACCCCAACGTTCCCGAAGACGACATATAAGTGTTCGCCATCGGTGACCGGCGTTTCGGATGCATAACTGTTCTTGAGGTGGATGGGCGTTGCGGGCGGACCCTGATGAACAGTCTTTTCCCATTGAACTTTTCCGGAAGCAAGATCGAGACAGAGGACTCGCCACTCATGCTCGCTTTCAGGCGCTTTAGGACGATCGCCACCAAAGTACAGACCTTTCTTGATGGGTTCCGATTCGCCCAAGTTCACGACGGTCGAAACAAAGACTTTGTCGCCCCAAACAATCGGCGAACCCCAACCGCGTCCAGCAATGTCAACCTTCCACTCAACGTTTTCAGTCGAAGACCATTTGTCCGGCAGTCCGCTATTGTTGGAAACACCTGTTGAATCAACCCCACGAAACTGCGGCCAATGGGAACTGGATGGATCGGTGCCATACAACTGAGTCGGGCAGCAGAAGACGAACAATAGAACAATCGACATGGATTGAACAAAACGAGAAAAGATTTGCATTCGATAACTCTCAAAAACGGTCAGGAGTCTTGGGAAAGATTGGTAGGCATCCGCTCGAGAATTTCAGATCGTAGGGCGTATCTTCTGAAACTCGTCGATCGCCAAGAATAACCATACCAAATTCAATTCAATTCCGCTTGATCGCGAAACCGATTTCCTTTTGCCGCCGATGCTGTTTCGAACTAGCTCGCGAAAAACAGCGAACACATTTCAAGCATCGATCCACGGATCAATTTGCGTTGACTACAATGACCAACAGTGCAAATCGCAAGTCGTTCAAACATTTGGTCGCCATTCGATCTCCTGGCACTTGATCGCAAAGCAAACCAGAATCACGAAAAGGAAACGCAATGGCCGACTTGCCACCCCGAAGAAAGAAAAAAAGGGGCTACAGCGGGAATCACCAGCGAAGCTGGCTGTGGGGACACCACGCCGTCTGCGAAACACTCGAGTCTGCGATTTGGCCTGTCCTGGAAATTTTCGTCAGCTCGGAAGCTTACCAGCAATATGCCGATTTATTGCGCAAAAAACAAGGTTCCGGTATTCCTGTCGAAGTGGTTGATTACTCGCGTCTCGAACAATTGAGTCAATCCACAGAGCATCAAGGCATCATCGCACGCTTGGGCGAGTACCCCTATCAAACGATGTCGGACTTTGAAAAGATTCTCAAAGCCTTAATTTCAGAATGTTCCACACCGGACACTGATTCAAGCGATGCGAGTTCCAGCGTCCCTTTGGTTGTCATCTGCGATCGCATTCAAGATGCATTCAATTTTGGCGCGATTCTCCGTTGCTGTGATGGTGCGAATGTGACGGGAGTTATTGTTGGTGATCGAGACCAAGCGGAAGTCACCCCACACGTCGCCCGGTCCTCGTCCGGTGCCGTCAATCACATTCCCATTACGCGTGTATTGAACTTGGCCGACGCTATTCGACAAGTCAAACACCTCGGCCTGCATGTTGTCGCCGCAGACGCCAATGCGCGAACAACCATCTGGGAATCGCCGCTTGCACAGCCGACTGCTGTGCTAGTCGGTAGCGAAGCGCATGGCATTCGACCCGACTTGTTGGATCTGTGCGACCAGCGAGTGATCATACCCATGCTCGGCCACGTCTCATCCCTAAACGTAGCCGTCGCCACCGGCATCATACTGTACGAAATCCGCCGCCAACAATTTACAAAGCTCTGACATTTGAACCTGTACCGGCGCGTTGACGAAAACGCGTACTGTGTGAAAATATTGTTACAGTATTAAGAAGCAAGAATAAAACAGTCAGTGCAGCGAGCGATTGAGGGCAATAGTGTAGAACGACCTGTCCTCAGTCGTTCAGAATACTGTCAGCGATTCGTTCGGCAGTATGCAGTATAATGTAGCCTTTTGCAAACCTTACAGTTAAACGCAGTGCAGCGAGCGATTGAGGACAATCGCTCTACAATAAAAAACTTACAATAGTGTAGAACGACTGTCCTCAGTCGTTCAGAATACTAGAGAGTATCATCGTGCCTGACGATCAGCCTACCTTCAACACCCTCGATCGTGATCGCGAAATTGAAATACGCGAGCGAAACCTGCCGCATTGGTTTCAAGCGGGCGTTGCTGTGTTTGTTACGTTTCGCACAATCGATTCCCTGCCAAAAGAAGTCGTCCTGAGGATGCAGAAGGAACTAGAAGAATGGCTGCTTGTCCGGGGATTTCCTATGGAGCTTGCATATTCTGCGGTAACGCAAAGACGAGATGACCACGAACGGTTGCTCCGTTCTTTGGCCCAGGCGGACAGAAGCGAATTCCGCCGCCTTGCAGACAGATTGTTCCATATGTCGCTTGACGAATGTCACGGTCGTTGCGTATTGCGACAACCCGAATTGTCAGATATCGTCGCAAATGCAATCCGACATGGCGACGGTTCCCAATTTGATCTCGATCGATTTGTGATCATGCCCAATCATGTCCATGCGCTCGTGCAGTTTCGAAGTGGCTTTGATTTATCGACCGTCGGCCAAAGCTGGATGCGATACTCTGCTCGCCTTATCAATCCACGAATCGGCGAGTCCGGTGCGTTCTGGCAGCCAGAACCGTTTGATCACATCATTCGTAGTGCGGAGCAGTTTCAGTGGCTGCAGAATTACATCGACGAAAATCCAAGCAAGGCAAAACTTGCCGATAACGAGTTTTTCTTGTGGATCAGAGACAGCGTGAAGGGCAGCAATGCAGCGAGCGATTGAGGACAATCGCTCTACAATAGTGTAGAACGACTGTCCTCAGTCGTTCAGAATACTGCGTGTGATTCAATCAGTTCGCCAAATAATTTTGCAGTACGGAAAACACGGACACACAGACAAAATTACCGTTCTGCCATTACTGAGAATCGTAGCACCCTCTGTGCAGCGAGCGATTGAGGACAATCGCTCTACAATAGTGTAGAACGACTGTCCTCAGTCGTTCAGAATACTGCGTGTGATTCAATCAGTTCGATAAATAATTTAGCAGTACGGAAAACACGGACACACAGACAAAACTGACCGTTCTGCCATTACTGAGAATCGTAGCAGTTCAGCGAGCGATTGAGGACAATCGCTCTACAATGGTGTAGAACGACTGTCCTCAGTCGTTCAGGATTTATGATCAATAATCGCAATAAGCAAACATATCCAAATTGGGCTTCACTGTGTTGGAACGACTACGGCATTTTTTTGCAAAGATTGGGACGGCATGATGATATACCGATTTACGCGCGACGTGATTACGAGCATTTGTAGCGTGGCGATTACGATGCTGATTAGCCTCGGCGCTGTCGCAAACGACTCACAAAATTGGCCGCAGTGGCGGGGGCCGGAGGGGAATGGGGTTGCGGAAGATGCTCGGCCACAAACCGAATGGTCGGCTACCGAGAATATTTCTTGGAAGACTGCGCTGCCTGGACGTGGACATAGCACTCCGGTGATTTGGGGCGACCGGATTTTTTTGACGACGGCCATTCCTGTCGGCGAAAAGCTTCCACCAAAAATGAGCGGACGACCGGGCGAACACGACAACTTGCCGATCGATAGCGAATATCAGTTCGTCGTCCTCGCAGTTAGTAGAGACAGCGGCAAAATCTTATGGACCAAAGTCGTCCACCAAGCCGTTCCTGTCGAAGCGGGACACTATACGGCTAGCCTTGCGTCCGCTTCGCCGGTCACGGATGGCGAACGAGTCTATGCGCACTTCGGCTCGCACGGCCTTCATTGCCTGGATATGGACGGCAACATTTTGTGGCAGAAAGAATTTGGGGTGATGCATTCCAAACATGGTCATGGCGAAGGAGCATCGCCCGCTTTGCATGGCGATAGTCTGATCATCAATTGGGATCATGAAGAGAAATCGTTCTTGGTTTCGCTCGAAAAGCGTACCGGCAAAGAAATGTGGCGACGAAATCGCGAAGAAGACACGTCGTGGAGTTCGCCAATTGTGATTGAACATGATGGCAAAGCTCAAATCGTCGTTTGCGGAACGAATCGTGTTCGCGGCTACGATTTGCAAAACGGCGAAGTGCTGTGGCAGTGCGGTGGGATGTCGTCGAACATTGTCGCGACACCTGTTTTCGGAAATGGAATACTCTATGTTGGCAGCAGCTACGAAAAGAAGGTCTTGATGGCGATCGACCTGCGCGGTGCTTCCGGAGATTTGACAGGCACGAAACGAGTAATCTGGTCTAGGACTCGCGGAACACCATACGTTCCCTCCATGTTGCTGTATGACGACTCGCTGTACTTCTTGACCCACTATCAAAATGTGTTGACACGGGTCGACGGACCGACTGGTAAAGACGCGCCCGGACCGATCCGACTTGGTTCACTTGGCAATATTTACTCATCGCCCGTTGCTGCGAACGGTTTCGTCTACATCACGGACTTGTCGGGAACTACCGAAGTCATCACCCATGCAGAAATCCCGAGGACAGTTGCCGTAAATCGGCTTGAGGAGAATGTTAACGCTTCCTTGGCCATCGTCGACGACGAAATTTTCATTCGCGGCGAACAGAATTTGTATTGCATCAAGAAAAAGTAGCAACACCCTTAACGCGTCCACGAATAAGCATTCTTAGTGCCAGTTAACCTGTTTATTGGTACACTAATCCGAAGAATCGAAATCAACTGTCAACGCTTCCCGGCGTGCTGTCCCACCTTTGCAACCCATTCTCGGATACGAACATGCGATCAACTCTGGCTCTCTCGCTGTTTATTTTGCTTGTCGGTGTAACTTGTCATCGTCTCACATCCGACGAACCTCATCGATCCGGCAAGCTTTCCTTTGGATGGGCGACGGAGAGTATCGTGCCAAGCCAACCGGTCGCGATCGGGGGCCAATATCACACACGGATTAGTGGCGAAGTCCACGATCCGATCACCGTTACAGCGTTAGCAATCGAAACTCACGATGATCGCGGAGTCATCGATCAAGCAGTCTGGGTCTCCTGCGATTTGTGCGTCATCCGGCGGAAGACTGTTGAGAATGTTCGAAAGCTTGTTTCGAAATCACTACCGGATTTGAATGTCGACAAGATCGTGGTCTCCGCAACACATACACATACGGCACCGGCGTTGAGCGACACCGAGGAAACCGATTTCCACCCATACGATTTTGTTGGTAGCTGGGCATATCGAATCCCCGCTGACCAGAAGAATATAATGCGGCCGCTAGAGTATCTAGCTTTTCTAGAACGTCAAATCGCACTCGCCGTCGTCCGCGCTTGGGAATCCCGTCAACAAGGCGAGTTTAGTTCCGCGCTCAGTCATGCTTCGGTTGCGCGCAATCGGCGAGCCGTGTACTTTGATGGGACGACACGAATGTATGGAGACACACGCGACCCCAATTTCTCTCATACCGAAGGAACATCCGACGACTCGATCGACGTGCTATATTTTTGGCGAAACGATCAAATCGTAGGCTTGGGAATCACGGTGTACTGTCCGGCGCAGGAAGTCGAGGGGGAAAGTTACTTATCGGCCGATTTCTGGGCTGATACTCGAAAGCAACTGCGTGAAAAATACACGCCGGATCTTTTTGTGCTGCCACTGACCGGTGCGGGCGGGGATCAATCGCCCCATGTGCAAATCGACAAGGCCTCCGAAGCCAGCATGATCGATCGCCGGAAACTGCAATACCGACAAGAGATTGCCCGCCGCATCGTCAACGCCGTCGACGACGTAACCGATTTAGCAAAACAATCGAAGAGCAGCAACGTACTACTCGACCACCGAGTCGAATATTTCCAGTTACCAGTTTGGAAGGTCTCCGAAGAACGATTTGCACAGTCGACCGAAATTTTCGAAGCCGGTAGGGACAAGGTAGATCAACTGAGCGGTCCCGACTACATCAATTGGCGGGTCAACCGAACGATGTTGGCAAGGCATAAATTGCAGGAGACAGAGCCTTACTATCGTGCCGAAGTGCATGCGCTGCGCTTAAACGATTTAGCGATGGCGACGAACCCCTTCGAGCTTTTCGTCGACTACAGCAACCGCATGAAGTCCCGCAGTCCGGCAATTCAAACGTCGATCATTCAACTGACTGCGGATTGTGCGGCATATCTACCTACCGAGCGAGCAGTGCAGGGCGGTGGGTATAGCGCTCGAATCGACGATGGCGTCATTGGTCCTGAGGGTGGTCGCGTTTTGGTCGAAGAAACGACGCGACTTCTGAAAACAATGTGGGAGTCGCACAAGTAAATTGAATTGTAAAGCGATTTGATTTCAATCTTCCACAAGCATATCGCACACTTCAGCGCTTTCGATTCATTTCAGGTCCACGATCACAAGCAAGTGGCTTTATCAGGCCTACGAGCGGTCAGGAATCGATTGCGATCCACTGAATCCCCTTAGCAATTGTCTCATGGCATGCACTTTCGTACCGAAACTGAACGGCTTGGTTGGGGTTTGCCGGTTAGGGGAAATATCGCAAGCCATGGAGGGGCATCTACTTGATTTGTCGCAATTTTTGAACGAACGGCGTTGAAACTTGTCGCGGATTTGTTTGCAATTTACGCAAACATAAATTGCGGGAGGTAGCAGCAATCGGATTAGGCCACAGCTATAATTCGAGATAACCAACCGATTCGAGGCCTGATGTTGGAGAGAACTGATGTTCAGTATTTTGCTCGTCGATGATTCCGCTACGGATCGGCGCTTATTCGAAGGCTTGCTTAACAAGTGCTTACATTTTAGCGTCGAGACAGCCGAGGACGGCTCGCATGCGCTGAAGAAGATGCACGCGAAAGTTCCCGACATAGTCGTGACCGACATGCAGATGCCAAACATGGATGGTCTGCAATTGGTCGAACAGATTCGTTCCCTTTATCCTCTCGTTCCTGTGATCCTGATAACGAGTGAAGGAAGCGAAGAACTGGCTTCCCGAGCCTTGCAGCGAGGTGCGGCTGGCTACGTTCCCAAGTCTCGATGCGAGGACCTGTTGCGAGACACAATCGAGAATGTTGTCGAGTTGACTCGTTCCGAATCCAGTTTCGAACGGATCATTGACTGCGCGGAAGTTTCCTTTTTTCAGTTTTCATTTGAAAATGATTTTGCAATGATCGCGCCGCTATTTGAACTTGCTCAGCGGATGACGGTCAGCATGGGAGTCTGCGATGATACGGCCGGAATCCAAGTCGGTGTGGCTTTGGAGCATGCCATCATGAACGCAATTTACCACGGCAATTTGGAAATCGACGGCGCTGCAAACGGCGATCGCTCGGTGATGAACGAACGCCTTGGTCAATCTCCCTACAAAGATCGAAAAGTCCGCGTTGAACTTCGCATCACGCGCGAAGAGGCTAAATTCCTTGTTCGCGATGACGGTCCGGGTTTTAACGTCAAAGAAGTCGCGTCGACGGGCCAAAAGAAAGCGCTGAACGGCGAAGGTGGGCGCGGGCTGCTACTCATGTGGGCATTTATGGACAGCGTGAACTTTGATGCAAAAGGCAACACGGTCGTTATGTTGAAACGCCGAGTCGAGCCCACCAAGCCAGCCGTGACAGAAGCAGCCGCCCCCGAGGCAAAGAAATTCGTTTTACCCAGTGTGCTTGGCAAGCTGATCCCTAGCGATGGTGCGGTTCCTATTGAGCTGAACAAGACCCGCATGACGGCAGGCCGAGACCCAAGTTGCGATATCGTCATTCGCTCGTCGTCGATCTCACAACATCATTGTCTGCTCTATATATTTCAAGGTTGGTGGTATGTCCGGGATATGAAGAGCAAGAACGGCATTCGCGTCAATCACGTGCCTTACGCCGAACATTTGCTAAGACCTGGAAGCATTCTGTCCGTGGGAAAATACGATTACAAGGTCGAATACGAGCCGTATTTGCTTGGCGCGGATGGCATCGATCCACCGGCCGATCCTTTTTCAAGTTGAGTGGGATCAATTGTTTCTAATTGCGCGAGTTGCAGACAGAACGAGTTTCGCTAGTTTCCATGGCGTGCATTGAGCGACTGAAAAGATACGTCTAGCTGGATGCGTAATGTTTCGAGCGCAGATTGTAGTGACGCATACAAATTGGGTGCTTCCTTCAACGTCAATGCTTGGCTGAGTTCCTCAAGCTGTTGAGCCAAATCGCGGGCGGGCGTGTTACCAAACAGCCTGAGTGTGCCCTTGATCGTGTGACTTGCCCGCTGAACCGTTTTGCAATCTTTTTCGCTGATTCCTCGTTGAATGTCCTTCAACAAACCAGGGTATTCTTCGAGGAAAGCTTGGATGACGTCGCCAAGCAATTCAACATCACCATCGGTTGCTTTAAGTGCTAGAGATAAATCAAGCGATTGCATGTGAGGGGATCTTTCAGCAGATGATACGGCGGGATGAACTGGGGGGATAGGGATTTTTTACGTTCCCGTGTTGGTGACTGGGTTATTATTTGTATTCGCGGGAGCTGGTGCCACCAACGGCATTAGTGCGTCATAGAGCGATTGTTTACGGAACGGTTTCGTCACGTACGCATCCATGCCTGCTTTCAAACACTTGTCGCGATCGCCCGACATGGCGTGTGCCGTGACCGCAACGATCGGGATGTGTTTTCCTGTGCCTGCTTCTTTGCAACGAATTTCATTGCAAGCTTGCAACCCGTCCATGATTGGCATTTGAACATCCATCAGAATAACATCAAAATCTCCCTTAGACCAGCAATCGACGGCTTCTAATCCATTTTCAGCCACCGTTACTTCGTGTCCCCATCGCTTGAGCAATCCAATGGCTAGTTTTTGATTAGCGAGTCCATCTTCGGCTAAGAGGATTTTTAAGATCGGCATTTGAACGCTGTCGGGCTTTGTGACGATTGGTAGTACCGTATTGGCACCTATGGTTTTCGTCAACGCTTCGAACAGCTCGGATTGTTTGATTGGCTTGTATAGGAATTCTGAGATGCTAAGAGTCGCACACTCGGACTGGGCAAGACCAACGCTCGAGCTGAGCATAATAATTCTAACGCCAGCTAAACGTTCGTCGCGACGGATATGACTTACAAGCATCGCGCCATCCATGTTGGGCATTTGATAGTCCGTCACGAGCAAAGGCAATTCGACGGACTCCTCTTTATTCGCGGTCGCAGTCAAGTAAGAAAGGGCTTCGTCGCCAGACCCGACAGCATGAACTTTTAATCCCCAAGCGGACATGACCTGCATCAAGATGCGTCGGTTGGTTGCGTTGTCATCGACCACGAGCACGGGAGTATTCTGAAACTTTGAGGTATCGAGAACTGACTCGATGGTAGGATCTTGGACTCGGCCCAATTGAATCGTAAAACTGAAAACGCTTCCTTTTCCAAGCTCGCTCTCCACTGTCAAATCTCCATGCATCAACTGCACCAACCGCTGCGAGATAGCAAGTCCCAGCCCAGTTCCACCGAACTGCCGGGTTGTCGATGCATCCGCTTGTTCGAAAGCTTCGAAGATTTTTTTCTGATCATCGCTGGCAATCCCAATGCCGCTATCTGAGACACTGAATTCCAGAAAATCCGAATTCTCACCTTGCTTGCTTAAGGCTACACTGACCAAGATCTCTCCATGCTCGGTAAATTTTATAGCATTGCCTACAAGATTGAAAATGATTTGCCGAAGTCGCGTTGGATCGCCCAAGACGAATACGGGAACTTGATCACTGCATTGCCAGATGAGTTCGAGGCCTTTTTTGTGAGCACGAGCTCCAAGCGATTTCAGAGCACTTCCCATCACCTCTCGCAAATCGAATCGGACTGTCTCCAACTGAAGTTTGCCGGCTTCGATCTTTGAAAAATCGAGTATCTCGTTAATGATGGCGAGGAGCGATTCGCCGGCCTCCATCACACTCAGAAGATATTCCCGCTGATCGGAAGCAAGTGGGGATTCGAGCACCAACTCGGTCATCCCAATAATTGCGTTCATGGGAGTGCGGATTTCGTGGCTCATGTTGGCCAAGAACTCGCTCTTTGCCTGATTGGCTTTTTCCGCAGCGAGTTTCGCTTCCTGCATAGCAATTTCCGCCATCTTGCGATCGGTCACATCCCAACAGATCGCTTGTGTCCCGATGACCGCGCCGGACGCGTCCGTTACTTGGGTCTTGAGAACTTCAAAGTAACGATGCTTTTCGTCATCGACGTGATCCTCGACGTCTTCGAATAAGGTCCCGGACTGTACGACATATTGGTCATCGCGCCGATATTTCTCGGCTAATTCTGGTGGATAATGGTCAAAATCCGTGGTGCCTAGTATGTCCTCAAAGGGCTTGCCGAGCAATTCGCAAAAGCCATGATTCGCGAATGTAAAACGCCCCTCGAGATCTTTGCGAATTAAGTAGACAGGAAGGTTTTCGACGAGCGACAAGTACAATCTTTGGGAGCTCTCGAGCGCTTGCTCAGCCTCGATCTGCTCGGAGATATCGACGATAGACCCAGCCATACGCGTCGCGCGACCTTCCGCGTTCCAGACGGCTTGGCCTCTTGCGTGGAACCAGCGGTAGTCCCCGGACTTGCACTTCAAACGAAATCGCACACGATACGGTTGGTGTCCTTTGATGTGCGCTTCGACGGCAGCCATAGTTGGTGCCACATCATCTGGATACAAACGAGTCTTCCAAGCGTCGAGTGTGTTCTCCATTTCGCTATCGGCTAATCCGAGCAACTCTTTAAAGCGGGGCGCGTAATAGACTTCGCTAGTATTGATGTTCCAATCCCATAAGCCGTTCGAAGATCCCGCGACCGCCAACTCAAATCGCTCCTCGCTGGCACGGAGTGCTCCTTCGGTCTCCAGTAACTTGGCCGCGCCGCGACTAGCATTCTTTTGCCAAGAGTGGACATACCGAACGACAATTATAGCGCCCAACCCAGCCAACACGAAAAGCAAGACTGTCGCAATTGCTTGCGCAACAGATCCGATGGCTTCGAAGGAAATGTCGCTGATCATATGGCGGTTTAAGACCTGTTTGAGGCGGTGGAGAACCGAACTTCTATTAGCTCATCGAATTGGCGGGCATAGGCTATACTCCGCGCGGTGAGATTTGAGGTTTTGTGAGCGGCAAGGCGCTAGCCGCCGGTACTAGCCGCCGGTGCTGACCGAATGCACAACCCGCAGCTAGCGCCTTGCGGCTCACTCAACAACACGTCCCTCACTTCTGACCGCACGGCGTATAACACGCGGTATCAGCCCAACGTTTCGAACGATTTGTAGTTTTCGAACGATTTGTAAGTTTCGAGCTGGCAGACAATTCTAATAGAAATTTTACTTAGAAACGATATCGCCTACCTCAACTGTCTACGAAAGAAACGCAAACAAGCGGATACGGTAGACGTGGGGAAATTAAGACACGTCACCGATATCCAACGCCAAAACGCCGCCAAGCCTTGCCAAAGCTGACTTTTCCAACCAGACAAACCGTTGAAACCAGTTGGTACAAAAGGTTCGACAACCGACTGATCCTTAAGTGACTACTGAGTGTTGATAGCGAGCAGGTTGAAGGATACACGAACAAATCCCCTTTCGCGCATGACCGAATTGCTGGTGTTTTATTGATTTAATTTTTTCGGCATGCCGGTTGCTTCTACCGAAACTTCTATCGGCGATCACAGTCGATTGGATTTGAACGCAGCTTGAAAGAGCTGTTATTGGTCATCAACCGGCCTCAAACCAATCGAAGAAAATAATATCGCTCGACTCACGATATACCAGCAACCGCATTGTTACTTTGTTAGTCAAAAACCGATCAGAACGGGGAGATTTAGTATGGCGATTAAGAATTTACAGGACCTCTTTTACGACGAGCTTCGCGATATTTACCACGCTGAAATGCAATTGCTCAAAGCGCTGCCCAAAATGGCAAAGGCTGCGACCAGCGACAAGCTTCGCGAAGCTTTCGAATCGCACTTGGAAGAGACCCAGCACCAAGTGGAACGAATCGAAGCGGCTTTCCAAGATACCGGAAAAGCTCCCCGAGCTAAAAAGTGTGAAGCAATGGAAGGACTCCTAAAGGAAGCTTCGTCTTGCATGGAAGAGGACATGGAACCTCATGTCATGGATGCCATCTTGATCGCTTGTGCCCAAAAGGTCGAGCATTATGAGATTGCAACCTATGGCACCCTTTGCACATGGGCAAAATTGTTGGAGTACGACAACGCGTTGGCCCAACTTAAGGAAACCATCAATGAGGAAGAAAACGCAGATAAGAAACTGACACAGCTTAGCCAAAAAATCAACGTTTCAGCGAATGTTTAAGAGAGTCACCTTCGTTCGTGATGAATGTGCACACTTTCGGTGGGATGCTGTCCACATTCGAAATAGATGATTGCTTGGTCTAAGATGAACCTCCCGCATTCATTTGCGGGAGGTTTTTTTATGCGCCGACTTAGAGTCTTCTTCGACAAACAAATACAAATCGCCTGTGAGGTTTGGCCGGGCCGATTCGACTGGGTGGGCTTACAAGGGTGCTAAGCGGGACATCTCTCGCTGACCAACGTCGTTGCGATTGGTGAACTGGGAGGATCGACGACACTCTCTTACACGTACAAAAGTGCAGCCGGTACGGGGGTTGTGCGATAAATAGCAGTTTGGAGAGCATTTCAGAAAATGAACATGGTCGATTTTTCTTCTGAGTTGAGTTAGAACACATCGCCGTCAGGAATGGATTTAAGCCCGAAGGGCTGGCAAATCCTTTGCCGGGGTCGAAGGCCCCGGTGTGTCTTGATTTGAAGCGAAAAGGCCCGAAGGGCCGACACATCAACTCCGAGTTCGAGCAGTGTTTCCGGAGCGGTCTATTGTTGTGTCAGCCCTTCGGGCTTTTTTCTTAGCATTGGATCTCAACCGGTGGTTATCACCACCGGCAGAGGTTGTAACAGCCTTTCAGGCTTCAGAATGCTCGCACTAGCAATTGCGAACAAGAGTCGCATCAAAACTAATTTTTAAACTGCTATTTGTCGCACAGTCCAGGCGGTACGGGGGTTTCTGCTGGAAAATGCAGCGACTACGAGTACGAGTACCGTTTCACTGAGTACGAGTACGAGTTCGATGCTATCGGTGGGGGCGAGCAGCGAGAGGTGTCTTCGTCTGATGCCAAAAATCTGCCGTCGAAAGCCGAAGGTTGTACCTAGATTGAACGAGACCAATTGGCTATTTCTCGGAAAAAAAAGTAGAATCCCGCTGGAGATTGCACTGCTCAAATGATCAAGCGGGCTCGACGGTTGAATGTTTTCGCCGACTTCAAATTCCGTTTGATCGCGGAACGAGAGTTCGATGGAAGCAGATGAGCGGATCGATTTCTTTACACTAGCCTTCCATAATAGCTTTCCATAAGAAAAATCGGACTCGATGGCGAATTATGTCGCCGTACGAGTCCGATGGGGATCACGGATAGCAGGGCTAGAATCTACTTGCCAGAGGCCGCCGGCTGTAATTCTTGATTTCCGGACGACGTTTCCGTTTCGTTATGCTCCCCACGATAGACTGCGATCTGAATGCTGTAGGGAGCCAAACTAAATTTTCCAATTCGATTCGAGCCATCAATTTCAATTTCCGATCGCATGGCGATATCGTCGAAATCCTTCGAGTAACCTGACCAGTCCGAATTAAATCGAACATCCCAGCGGCCGGCGTGAGGCATTGCAATGGCGACACCTTCGCGCGTTTCGTGACTGATATTCAGCAATACAATGACGTTACCTACTGCACCCTCGGATCCCCAGCGATGGAAGGCAAGGACGCCGTATTCGTAACTTTCGTAAACTAGATGAACACCGGTTCCAGTTAGACCCTTCGATTCGTTCGTCATGTTTCTGCGAAGGTGTATCAAATCACGATACATCCTATGAATACCTGAAAAATTGTTGCGACGTGACCACTCGATAGGATCCGTATCGCGAAACCATTCATCCTCCAAAAGCTCTTGGCCCTGGAAAATCATAGGCACGCCCGGCACGGTTAATGCAAGCGCTGCCGCAAGCGTAGAACGCTTTTTTGAATAATAACTTTCAGGCGAATCCGGATCGATCTCCGTCGGAACGCGAGCTTTGCCGTTGGCAACTTCATCGTGCGACTCACTGTATACAACTCGCTGAAGCGGATCGCCGTTGTAATTCGAGAAAATTGCAAGTTTGATATCATCCAGCGATCGTGTAGCGTCATCTATTGGAATGACACATCGACGGACAGGATGAACGAAGTTCGCGTCCCATTGCAAATCAAACCCCGCACCACCATCGGCGACGCCTTTCGTTAGCCAATCGTTATTCTGCAAATCTTCTGCAATCGTAATGCAGCCTGGAAAATCTCGATGGACCATTTCATTGATCGATTGCGTCAACTGCCATCCTTCGGGCAATTCTCCCCCAGGATCGCCATCGCCACGCACATGACGAATGTACAAGGTCATATCCAATCTCAGACCATCTACATGAAACTCTTCTAGCCAAAATCTTGCGTTGTTCAAAATAAAATCGCGAACTTCTGATCGGCCGTAGTCAGGTCGAGTTTCACCCCAAGGAGTGTTGCTTCGCCAATCGTTGTAAAAATAAATTCCGCCTTTTCCGTTTTCGGACCAACCGTCAAACTGCCACAAAGATAAATCACTGGGTCCAAAATGGTTGTAAACAACATCGAGAATGACAGCCATGCCACGGTCGTGAGCAGCCTTAACAAATCGCTTGAGCGCCATCGGGCCACCATAAGCTCGCTCGACTGCAAAAAGGTGCGCGGGGTTATAGCCCCACGAATAGTCGCCAGCAAATTCAGCACAGGGCATTAATTCAATGGCGTTGATCCCGAGACTTTGTAAGTAATCCAATCGCTTGGCACAATCGTCGAGCGTCGCGGGCTTTCCATCCTGAGCGACATTGAATGTGCCTACATGCAGTTCGTAGATAACGAGATCGTTCTTTGCAGGAACTTGAAAGTCACTACTGCCCCAGTCGAAAGAAAGATCCCACACGACCGCGTTACCAACTGAGTTCGTTACATCAACAGCATAGGGATCAATTCGCGTAAACCGGTTGTCGCCACGTTTAATCTCGTAACGATACTCGTGCCCGACAGAAGCTTCGGGAACCCGAACAGACCAACATCCTTTGTCATCTCGTTGCATTGGATGCTTTTGTCCGTCCCACTTATTGAAATCTCCAACAACGGACACTTGTTCTGCATTGGGTGCCCATACGCGAAACTGAACACCACCTTCCACTGCTACCCAACTTCCAAGTTGATAACGTTCCATGTTCTATTAACCCCTGCGAAAACAAGAATGGCTCGAATTGATCGATGACCGCCCATGCTGCTTGATCGAGAACCAATCAGGCAGCTAGACACCAATACTGGTGATTCGTAGAGCGTTCGCAATTCCTATGCCATAGCTTACTCGAAAAGCGGGGCGAGTCGGCAATTTTGAAGCTAATCAAGGAGTGATTGGGGCATTGCTCGAATCGATTTTTAGCTCTTCGCCTAGAGATTGAATGGTCGCATTGGTAATAAAATCAACTTCGTCTACAAGCGAAAAAATGCTGTTTTCAGAAAGTGTTTCGATATCCGTTTCCAGTTTCCCGGCCAAGTCGACGAGTGGCTGTGCGCGAAAATTCCCCGCTAATCCTTTGATAGTATGAGCAGCCTGTCGCATCTTCTTCTTGTCTCCCACTTTGGATGCTTGGCGAAGATCGGAAACCAAGGGTGGTAGATCGGCTATTACGATTTCAGCGATTGCATTCATCATTTCTCGATCGTTATTCAAGTTGTGCATAGTGGCGGCAAAGTCGAATTTTATCATCATTCAGTTTTGTCTTTCCGGGCAGGGATTCGAGGCAGGGGATCAGATCTTACACGATGAGCAGATTCGATTCCATCACGCCACTATTATCCGATTTCATCAAAACATTATCCCAAAGGTGGCGCAAATAGCGCGCCGCTTATCGCGGAATGGCAAACGCTAAAAGCACTGCTCGATTATCGACCACATCCTTGATTCGTCTGATCGACGGCGGTTCAGTTTCAAAATATTTATCGACTTCCTCTCACTTTTAGCATCCGAATAGAACTCTTTTTTGGTGTTTAAAAGACTTTCAATTTTTTATGGAACGTTCTTTGCGTTAAGTCATTTAGTTCGGTAATCAATCGATCTTTCTCAAAATCACTAAAATACTTTTTAGGAGCGGAATCATGTTGTCTTGGGCACTTACATTTTTTGTTTTAGCATTGATTGCAGCTATTTTCGGATTTGGTGGAATCGCCGCTGGCGCCGCTGAAATTGCGAAGATCCTGTTCGTCCTCTTCCTGGTACTTTTTGTTATCAGCCTCTTTACCGGCGCTTTCCGTCGAAAAGATGTTGTCTAAATCATGGTGCTGCCAGTGGATTCGAAAGAATCCTCTTAGCTCGATGCGTTGATTCGACGTGATAACAGAGAGTTGGAGGTCTTCTAAAATGAGTGGCACTCCAATGGGAAAAGTAGAAAGCGACGATCCTATCCAATGCTCTGCAAGTGATATCGCAGGAGAAGATTGGCGAGTTGATCAAGCCGTTTTACATTTAGACGAGACCAACTCAAAGCATTTACAGCAGCCAGAAGATTTCCATCCAATCGGAGTTGCGATCGGCACTTTGATTGGCGGTGCGGTATCTGGCGCTGCGGCTGGTTCGATTGCTGGGCAAATCGGAGCCGTCGTTGGCTCGGTCTTTGGTGGACTGACCGGCGGGTTGACGGGAAAAATGGTATTGGACGAGCTTTCGAATTTTCAAGCTGATGAAGCAATCGCGGAAATTAAAGCCGGAGATGTTTACGCTGTTGAAAACCATGAAGTCTTCGGATACGCCGACTACGATGTAGCCTTTCGGTATGGCGTGCTTGCTAAGAAACAATTCAACCGAAAATCGTGGGATGAAATCGAGACCGAATTAGCAGTCGGCTGGGAAGCTTTTCGCGGAGAAGACTCGAGACTTCCCTGGTCTCAAGCCTGGAAAGTAACAAAGGACGGTTTTGAACGAGATTACAGTTGTGGTTGCACGGCAGAGTGCTCAACGTCGCCTAGGTAATTATAGGCACACTCACTAAATAAATCGTCTCGAAGAGTCCGTCGGTTTGATTAGCAAACTGGCGGACTCTTTTTTGCATTGATCGATGTCATTCCCATTCTGCGAAAATCCTTTACGGATTTTAAAACCTACAGCCGCTGTTGGATTCTCCACCGAATCCCTGTGATTGGGAACTACTTGGCGACCGATTTCCAGATAAGAGCGGCGCTGAATGTTTCGTAAATCGAGGTGATGATAGATTTACTCTGCCGCTCCTGAATGACGTTGATTGAGACGAGTAACAACAAGGAAAGGCGATTGCGTTTGCGAACGTTTCTCTTTGCGACGATCGAGACCAAGCTCATCGTCTGGGCTGGGGGCATGCTTCGGGGGGGGCACGAAACGATTGTTGCGTTCGTCAACCTACTGAAAGTTAGAACTACGGCAAACCAAACTTCTACTCTGGAACATAACTTGGGAGTGAGAGTTTTGGTCGCTGTTCCACTAATTGACGAAGCATCTTCAGTTCGATGGGCTTTGCGACATGATAATCGAAACCTGCTTGCAACGACTGGCGCTGATCCAGCGGTTGGCTGTAACCGGTGAGCGCGACTAGATAAACATCAGCCAAATGTTCGTCTTTGCGAATCGCACGTGCGACGTCGAACCCGCTCATTTCGCCCGGCAAGCCTATATCACACAGGATGAAATCGGGCTTGAACTCACGAGCTTTGGCCAAACCCTCTTGGCCCGTATATGCTTCCTCGAATGGGTGACCTTCTTTTTTGAGAAGAATGCGAATAGGAAGAATCACGTCTATTCGATCATCGATTACCAAAACCCGACTTAGTTTTCGGGCACTATCTTGGTTCGCAGTCGACATAGAGTTGTCCATGGCTCCAGATTTTCTGGGACCGTATTGGTAACGGTCTTCTACAAAAGGTAATGTGATTGTAAACGTAGCTCCATGCCCTAAACCATCGCTGGTAACTTCGATTTTTCCATCGTGCATTTCGATCAATCCACGAGCCACCGTTAAGCCTACACCTAAACCGCCATGGGTACGATCAATAGACACTCGGGATTGGTGGAAAAGATGGAATATCTCGGCAATCTCCCTCGATTGGAGACCGACGCCGTAATCGGTAACAGACAGCGTTACTCGTTGTGGACCATCTGCACGAATGGCAACTGTCACGTCGACTGGTTGGTCTGGCTCGGAAAACTTCAATGCGTTTTGAAGAAGATTTGTAATGCTTTGCGTGATGCGTAATCGATCTGCAAAAATAATTATCGGTTTCTTGGGGAGTGACAAATTGATCGACCGGTTTGGAGTCAAGAGGCTGTGGTCTTTTATGAGTTGGTCGATTAACTCGTTGAGATCGAGAAATGCCTTGTTGAGGGTGACTTTGCCCTGGCCGATTCGAGAAACATCGAGCAAGTCGTCGACGACATGGCTCATTAATTCTGATTGTCGATGAATCGATTCGAAAAGCGGCCTTGCAGACTGATCTTCCGCAGTTGCCAGCAATGTTTCGCTGCCGGTTAAGATCCCTGCCAACGGATTACGCAGTTCATGTCCCAACATAGCCAAAAACTCATCTTTTCTCTCCGCTTCCCGGTGAGCCAAAGCGGTCAAGCGAGCGTTTTGCAAAGCAACCGAAACGGTGAATGCAAGCTGGGCTGCAATCATCACGTCGTTTCCATCGAACGTATCATCGTATTTGCCCAACAACACGATGCGCCCGTACTCTTTTCCTTCTTCATCTTGCAGGGGAGCGGATAATACGTCGTCCATCGCGGCACCACAAACGGACCACGCTGGCATGGCTAGGATATCGGGGGAATTTTCAATTTCGGATCGATGGCGGTGAAAGGACGCTTCGCCGCGCGAGACGTGATTAATCAACTGAAACACGCAGGACAAGTATTCCTGCGAAGCCTGCTGATCCCCCGCTGCGACAATACCCCGAACGATTCGAGCTTTCCCGTTTTCATGTATTTGCACGAGAGCTTCACGAGCACCTACTAATTGCCTAAATTCATTGAGTGCAATCCCAATGACGGAATCGACGTCTTTGGCGGCAACAATTCGCGCAATGATGTCCGCCATAGATTTTAGTTGCTGTGCACGTCGTTTTATGATTTCTTCACCACGTTTGCGCCTCTGCAATTCGGCATCCGCTCGCACCAGCGACCAAATCACCGCAAAGAGAGCCAACGGGATCGCTACTGCTGCAGTTACCCAGGCCGCCAAATGAACGTCGCTCGCTCTGCGATCGCTTTCATTGATCTTGTTTGCCAAACGAGACTCGATTTTCGCCGCTGCGGATCGAATCTTATTCATCGTATTTTCACCAACATGGCTCGCGATAAACGAAGCTACTTCGTCGCGCTTTCCTTCTTCCTGCAGTTGAATCGTATGCCGCAATTGCCCAAACCGTTCCTGCGCCAACTCGTCAAAAGTTGTGTAATCAATATCGACGTTCAGGATCTCAGCGACATTTTTCAGCTTGATTAATTCGCTGTCGACCAATGCATGAGCGGAATGATAGGGCTGTAGATAACTTCGCTCACCGGACAGCAGATAACCGCGCTGACCTGTTTCGGCATTGAGTATATGAAGCTGCAAATCCTTGATAATAGCGTTCGCCTGATGAGCGCGCGCAATCGTTGACTCACTCCTCTGGATATTCTCCAAGCTTAGCAAAGTAAGAATGCCCAGCAGAATGAGGGCTGCGATTGGAGGAACAAAATGCCTTCCGAAGTTGTTGTTCAACTCAGCTTCGGTTATTTTTGATCGAGTATGCATGAGCTTAACCGGATCGAAAGCGAAGATAACAAATTACAGGACCAGCTTTCCCGAAGAAACCTCAGGGTGTCTTATTGCATTTCGTAGTCAGCAACTTGTGACTTTCAATTCCCATTATGTTGTCGCGAGTATGGTTTGGTGCGAATTATCTTCCGTCGATTTTTCCACAACAGATAATGGAGCCATAGTTACTTCATTATTTTGGTGTAAATCGTTGCGTGGGTTGAGAGTCGATTCAGGTTCTTCTTTTTGTTGCTGCAAAAAGCGTCCGACAATTCGCTCCATCGAGTGCATTCGGTGGGTTACATAGTCCGCCCCCGCTTGCTTGAGTTGTTGCCGAAGTTCAAAAGTAAGTGCCCTCGATTTCCAATAACCAACCGCGATCCATCCGTCGTATCCTAGGCGACGCAGCAAACGAATCGAAACTTCGATTTCAGCCAAACCGTTCTGAGGAACTTCCGATAAGATCACGAGTGGTATTTTGTCATTTACAATTCGCGTGGCGATGCGTTGGTTGAGTCGTTGATACCGCAGCCATTTTTGATCGGAATGCGAATGGACAATTACATCTAACGCGATGCTTGCTCGACCACTCCCGACAATCACCAGTGAGTTCTGTGAAGCATCATTATTTACTGTAATCGATTCTTCGGTTGTGTTTATGCCCGCCGACTTGGAGAGCAACTGAGCCGCATCCAAAATAATGCCATCGGCGATCTTGAGCACCTTTGCATGATCTTCACGACGAATGGACTTGGCTCGCAATTCGCGGTCTGCATGCTGTAACCCTTTATAAATCACCTCCTGCATTGCAAATGCAGCTCCACGTTCTTTGGCAATTTCTTGGAAAAGTAATGTGGCTTCGGAAGTGTCGTCAGCCAAAATTCGCTGAAAAAACACCACATGATGAGGTAATGGACGTGCATCGCCGAGCAAATGATCGAGCGCAGAAAAGCATGCCAAATGGCGTCCCAGCGTAACAATGACCAGGCTCAGTGGCGTCGCCAACATCAATCCTAATGGCCCCCACGCCCAAGTCCAAAACATGATCGCCAGTAAAAGAGCAAATGGATTCATCCCCACCGACCGACCGAACAAAAAGGGTTCGATGAAATTGCCCGTAATCGCTTCGAGTGCTAAATAAGATCCAACAATAATCAGCGGCGGTATCCAACCTGGCAGAGTCGCAATGCTGACGATCAACGGCAACAACATAGAAACCGCAGTTCCGAGCAAAGGAACAAAGCGAAAGAAAAAGGAAACAGAACCCCAAACCGCCGCATAGGGCACGCCTACAAGAAACAGCACCACGGTGAACGCGACTGCAAAACCCATATTCACCGAAACAAGTCCCAGCAGGTACTTGCTTAATCTAGTCGAAGTGTCGTCGAGGATTCGCGTCGTTCGCGATAACCTACTTCGTCCGATTATGGCCAACATGCGATTCCGAAGATCTTCGCGTGAAATCAACATGAAAATGGTCATAACGGCAACGAGCGCTCCCGTTGCCACGGGCCCTAATGCGAGAATGACAAAAGTTGGCACCGAAGACAACCAGCGGCTCTTGGAATTTTCTGCAATGACCACGACTGGCTTGTCGGCCACTTGATCGGCGTCTGCCTGGGCTTCGTTGAAATTGGAAGTTACCCGATCTACCATCTTCCAAACGCCGCTCAGGGTAGTGCTGCTTTTACTTCGCAAGGAAGTAATTTTTTCTTCGATCTCTTTGGTGTGCGTAGGCAATTCTATCGCCAAGCTTTGCAACTGAATAACAAGTGCGGTGGTCAGGCCGAACACTACGGAAAAAACAACTGTGGCAACGATGCTTACCGCAGCAGTCCGTGACAGCCCTCGTTTTTCGAAGAATCGAACGACAGGATTCAAGATGAAAGCAAAAAGTAAACTTAACGCCAACGGCGCTAAAATCGGTTTTCCTACAATCAAGATCGCAACTACCAGACAACTGGTGGCAATTACGAAAAAGCTTTGCATTACGGTAACTGTATTTGACTTAACCATCCGCTGTTCCGTCGCTTATTAAATGAGGGCGAGGGCGTTAAAAAAACACGTTTTCAATCGATCAACACTGTTCTTAAGCAATTCTCACGCCAACGACTTGAATTGGGCCTTTACCTTCGTTTCCACCTCCTTTTGGTCATCTATGATCGCTGGGCTTCCAGTCGGCTTGATGACGCACCAGTTTTCAGCCCACTTCTCTAACAAAATTACAATTCCGACGTTCTATATCCGTTTGGCACGGCATCTGCTTTTTCATCTCCTCCGAAAGTCTTCGCGTGGTGCGATGGCAAGCAAAGGATTCGATTAGGAGTTTTAAGTGATGACAACCAAAGAAGAAGTTCAAGGTTCCTGGAACCAAATCGTGGGCGCCGTCAAGAAAAAATATTCGCAGATTACCGGCGACGACTTGGCTTCGGTCAACGGAAACATTCAGCAGCTAGTTGGCCTGTTGCAACGCAAAACCGGGGAAGCTCGGGAAGACATTGAAGAGTTCTTGAAGAGCAGCTCGTCAACTGCCGCTAGTGCAATGAATCGCGTTGCCGAAGTAGCCAGCGAATACACCGGCAAGGCAAGCGAAGGCCTGCGTGAAGGCTACGAATACATGCAACAAGCTTCGCAAGAAGGTTACGATGTCGCTCAGCGAGCCGTTCGTCAACGACCTATGGAATACGTAGCAATCGCCTTTGGCATTGGTATCGTCGCTGGTTTGGTTACTGGCGCATCGTTGTTCGGTCGCCGCAACTAGTTTTTGCATTAAGGAACCCAAGCTGTGGTTGGCGATGAAAGTGATCGACTAATAACCGAAATGAAAGTGATTCGTTTGCACGGTGCAACCGCTTTGCAGGAATTGAGTGAAGATATGACTCGATTAACTGATTGGCGTGAACACGTTCGTGCAAAGCCGCTACCTTTCATGTTCGCAGCAGCAGCGTTGGGTTACATGCTTGTACCGTCAAAGAGGACGAGCGTCTCAAAGAAGGCACCTAACTTCGTTGTTCCGGAAAACAACAATGGAGTTGCAAGGCCTGCTAAGCGAGTTGTCAATCAGCCAATTGCAAACAAATTACGTGCGATCGCTTGGGCGTACGCAAGCCGTTGGGTACAAAATTATGTCACCGATTTGGTAAAAGATCAGATTCGCAATGTAGTGGAGCAACCAGATGATCGCGTCAAGAGAACGGAACGGCCAAACACCTTCCGCATCCGCCCCTGAAAAGCGAAATGCGCCAAGTCGCACGGATAATTCCAATGAATTACCTGCTTCGAAATTCGATGCTGGCAAAATCGAGGAATCCATTGCGACTTTCGTTCGAGATCATACAGGTACTTCGCTGCTCATAGCGATCGCCATTGGAGGTATCGCAGGATGGTTTCTCAAACGAAAGATGTGATCGGCCACAACAGCACGCACGACGGTCCTATCCGACGGACGGTAGCCAGTTTTGGCTCCGTTCTCGGGGCAAGTATCGATTTGGCGAGCCTGCAAATGCGACTGTTTAAGTCGGATGCGAAAGCTGCGTCTCAACACGCCAAACCCTTTTTGGGAGCTTCGGTTTTTGCATTCGGGCTGATTCTAAGTTCGTTGCCTCTTGTTGGTTTAGGATTAGCCAGTCTGCTGGCAGAACTAACAGATATGCCCGTTTGGTTGTCTCAACTCTGCGTAGGCGGTGTTTTTCTGCTCGTTGCTGGCGTCCTCCTAGCAGTTGCATGGTCTCAAATCAAAGGTATTCCGAAATCGTTTGAAAGAAGCCAACGCGAGGCAAACGAAAACCTTGCGTGGTTTCGACAAACAATCGATCAAATGGGTAAATAACTAATTAACGAAACGATATCAGGAGATATACATGGCTATGCAAGTTCAAAACCGTCCGACCGATTCAATGAGAAAATCGAACAATAACCGAACAGAAAAACCCGACGCTGATGATCTGCGAGAAGATTTCTCGCTGATGATTAGTGAAGTTGCCTGTTCTGTGAAGAAGTATTGCGGTCGGCGTCCAAACGTCGTGCTCGGATCGGTATTCGCAATTGGGTTCATTCTCGGCTGGAAAATGCGGCCCTGGTGATTGGATCTTTTCGCTCACTATCGAACGTTTTTTTTGCCTTTGAAGTGTTTCCACTTCAAAGGCGTTTTTTTTGAACTTAGTAATATTGCCTGCAACGAGTTTCGCGGACAAGTGAATTAATAGGGCTCCAATTGATAGGGCTCCAGTGGACTGGCTTGGGGTCATTCGCCGTCGCATCAGCGGAACATGGAGCGAAACTTCGGAACGTATCCATGCGCCGTCAGAGCAAACTGCAAGCGCCCAGCACCGTCTTGAACGTGTCGCTTGATTGGAATCGGCGTCAATCGCTTGGCCAAACAGTGCGATTATTTAGCCTTGAAACGAAAATAGCCCAGATGAGAATCTCTGGGCTATTTATAAGCCGTGCGGTCAGAAGTGAGGGACGTGTTGTTGAGTGAGCCGCAAGGCGCTAGCCACAGGTTGTGCATTCGGTCAGCACCGGCGGCTAGCGCCTCGCCGCTCACAAAACCTCAAATCTGACCGCGCGGAGTATAAGGTGTGTTCAATTCGAAGACTAGCATTCGCAAGTTAGTTGCTTGCTGAGAAGATTCAGCAATTGCTTTTGTGCCTCAACAGCTCGTTGCCGGCGTGCAGCTTTTTCTTGCTCACTCCATTTACGACGAATTCGTTCACAACTCACGCTGATGGGAACAGACTTCTTTGTTTCTGAGGTTCGACTGATAGCGATCATGTTAAGGCTCCATTAAAAACAGTTCGACAAATGTATGGATAAGATCTAACGCAATTACCGCGCCAATCGCAAATCGCAATTTCGGTTTATTCCATTTCTTCCAATCGGCCTCTATTAAAGCCTAATTCTATTTGAGTAACTTGTTTTCGGAGTGCTGCACAAGGGGCGTTGAACGGTGACGCGACGGCTTGCTCTCAAATCGAACATTTTCCATTCGATCGTCGCCGGTCATTTCTGCTCCAGCCCGAGTTTTTTAGATATCTAGCTCTTAACGGCAACAATTCAGTGACTTTGATTGAATTGGCATAGACGTTGCTTAACAACTATTCGGGTACCAACGCCGGACCATTTTCAATTCGAAAAACTTAGGAGACTTTATTGTGCGTCGATTTTTTTTAACACTGTGTTTAGCAACCATAGGACTCAGCGTAGGCTGTGATACCATGTACAACCCGAAAGCCGAAAAGGTACGGGACGAAACGCAATTCCAAGCTGATCGTGTTCGCGACACAACTCAAACCACTGCAGATTCGATTCGTAACAACTCGAATGCGACGGCCGAATCGCTCCGCAATCAGACCAACAAAGACTTGCTGGGCAATTCGACCAAGCCCGGAGTCGAAAACAAGGCCGATTCGATTGAAAACAGCGGTGAGCGCAAAGCCGACCTTTTGGAAGATGCTGGCGAACGCAAAGCCGACCTGATCGAAAAGCAAGGCGAGAAGACAGCTGATCAAATCGAGAAAAATCCCAAGTAATCTTTACTGGGATTTCTGCCCAATCGCTGTCCTTCGTGATCAAATGCGGTAGTTTTCGCTACCGCATTTTTCGTTGAATGGCTTGCAATTCGAACGCGCGCGTTCATTCCATATTGAGAACCCTGTTGTGGAACTATTAAATTGGACCTTACTTCTGATCATCCTTTTTGGTTCGTAAAAAACGGCTTAACTAACTCATACCCTCCGTCGACAGACGACTGTAGCTGTCAAGTTGCGGTGATTGGCGCTGGCATCAGCGGTGCGATCATGGCAGATCGATTGACACGCGACGGATTCAGGGTCGTGATAATCGACCGACGAGACGTTTGCTTGGGAAGTACATCCGCGAGCACCGCGCTATTGCAATATGAAATCGATGTGCCCTTGGTCACACTTGCTAATAAAATCGGCGAAGAGAAAGCTCGTCGCGCTTATATGCTTTCTCACCGATCAATTGACACGCTCCGGGAACTGGCAGAGAATTTACCCATCGACTGCGGATTCGCAAGTCGAACGTCGATCTATTTGGCGTCTGATCGCAAATCCGCCGAGATGCTGCGCAAAGAAACGGATGCCCGCAGATCAATTGGTTTAAATGCGAAACTTCTATCGGCGGAAGAAATTCAAGAACAATTTTCAATTCAAGGGTCGGCGGCAATCGTTTCGACCCAGGCGGCGTCAGTGGATCCGTATTTAATGGCACATGGTCTGTTGGCTCGAAGCGTATCGCGAGGGGCGGAGATTTTCGACAGAACAGAGATTGTTGAATACCAGCCGACAAGCACCGGAGTGAGCTTGAAAACCAACAGAGATACGACGATTCACGCTGAACACGTAGTCATCGCGACAGGCTACGAAGCTCAGTCGATGTTGCGAAAACGCATTGTCAAATTGAAAAGTACGTTTGCTTGTGTTTCGCAACCTTTGACGGATTTGAATCCGTGGAACAAAGACTGGATGTTGTGGGAAGCGAAGAATCCTTATTTGTATTTTCGAGTCACCGACGACAACCGTTTTCTAGTTGGAGGCGAAGATGCTGACTTTCGCGACCCACCCCGCCGCGACCGCAGCCTTCCCAAAAGAATTGAACGTATCCGAAAGAAAGTGAATGCACTTTTGCCAACGTTTCAATGGGAAGTTGAGTTCGCTTGGGCAGGAACTTTCGGCGAAACACAAGATGGGTTGGCTTACATCGGCGAAAGCAGTGAATATCCACATTGCTATTTCGCTTTAGGTTTTGGAGGTAACGGGATCACGTTTAGTGCGATCGCTTCCGACCTAATTTGCGATTTGATCAGTGGCAGAGAATCGCCGGATTTAGAGCTTTTCGATTTCAACCGTTAGAAGAAGCCGACCGCGCTTGTTTTTGAAGGGGCATTGGACTTTGATCGCGCGCTAGCAAAGACATCATTGAGATGCCCGATGAACTGACGTTCGAAGATGTCCGGCATTACCCCGAACGTTCGGGGTTCATTCCGCGATTCAATCGAAAGTTCCCACACGCACTGACAACTTCATCCGCCCGAACGGCAAACAGAAAACGCTTCGCAGGCCACGAGTTTCAACGCTGCGCCATCCGCAAAAGCCAGCCCGCACAATTCTCAGTCCGCACAAACGTTTCCAGAGTCAAAACCCGCGCCCGCCCACAGACTCGAATTCGCAAAAACTTGCCAACTCGCGTGCGGATTGATACACTGACTCTCTGTTGAGCCATCGCAGCACAATCGGCGTTCACAAGCCACTTGTAACAATCGATCATCCCGCTCCGTCGGCTCAGTTCAACGCCCAATCTATACGTCGCGGATCAAAAAACGTACCAAAGGGGCCAACAACTCCCCTCCCCGACGCATAGATTGCAATACGTTTTAGGCGGAAACATTAGCATGAACACAAAAGCGAAAATAGGCATCGGTGCCCTTGCAATCGTTCTCGTGATCGTTCTCCTTACCGAAGGCGTATTGATCCCGAAGCAGTTGCAGCCGAATCTCCTGCCCCTTCGCTTCAAGGAATTCCGGGATGATACCACGCTGACCGCAGTGTTCGAGATTGATAATGAGGCGGATTCCCCCATCGTTGTGTGGGAGTCTGCAACACTGGTCACGCACCGCGACAAGCAGAACTCTGAAGAAGAGATCACGATCCAACGCACGGTAGTCCCAAAGGGGCAGTCCGGTACATTGGCCGTCTCTGTACCGAGGGATTGTGCCTGGCAAGTGGCCTTCCGTGTGGCGAGGTTCGGACCGAGGCAGCAGCGAAGCTTTGAAGATGGTAGGCCCGTGGAAGGAACTATCGTTTACAGCGATGTTGTTCCACAATACGAGCCAAACAGATAGGCTAGTGGTAAGACTTATCGCCGATGAAGAAGGTGTAAACGCTTTTCGCTCTAATGGTCCTGCGCTTTAGCAGGATGCGTTTGCTCAGTTATCCATGCACGGGTCGGTGGACAGGTGTGCGGCTTGAGTAATGAGGTTTGAGGAAAACAGCCACGGTTAGACTCTGACGGTTTAATGACAATGCGGTCAAATTCGGTTACAGCAGTCTACTGCTTTCTTTGATGGTCCGGCTACTGGTCTCTGTCGTTGTGTAGATCGAAAAAGTCTCCTGTGATCTCGTTGAATGGAGGACGGCGAGGATTGGCTTCCCAGGGCGAAGCATCAAAATAATTTACAGTTTGATGCGACCGTTGCGGTCCGTTTCACCGGATTGGTATTGGCGGGGTATCAGTCCAAAGTAGGCGGATACTTGGCGACCGTTCTCAAAGCGGTGCGGATTGTCGATACATGCAACGAGGATTTCGGCGGTTCGTGGTCCAACGCCGGGGATCGTTTGGACTCGCGCGATGCGTGGATCTTTCTTGCCGATGGCTTCGAGTTTCTTGACTACGATGTCAAGTTGTGTGGTGAGTGCATCGAGTTGGGTTAGTTCGATGTCGAGTTTGCCTTTCCAAAGTTCGTTTGCGGAGCAGTCGACAAACGGTTTGCGGAAGGAGTCGATGAGTTGGCGTCCCGTGTGCCAAACTTTATCGCCTGCGTCAATCGTGATGCCATGATTGCCGAACCAAGCGCGTATGGTGCATTTCATCTTGTTGATGCGGTAGTCGAGTGTTTTACGGTTCTTGACCAGCGACCGGAACTCGCGATGTTCTTCGCTGGGCATATGGACGGCTTTGAGTTCGTTCATGGAGGCCATGCGAGCAAGTTTGAGGGCATTGTCCTTGTTTGAAGTTTGAAGTTTGAAGTTTGAAGTTTGAAGTTTGACGCCTCTCGCCTGGTGACACTTCGACGTTTCACACTTCGCAATTCTGAATTCACACTTCAATCGGCTTCCGTGGCGACCATGTCGATTTTGTATTTTTTGAACACGGTCTCCAGGTAGTTTCGGCCTGTTGCAGCGTTGTGAAAGGTGTGTTTACGCGTTTTCGATTCAAAAAAGCAGCACATCGTATTGAGTTTGCCAAGGTCGAGTGCGAGAATTTTCATAGACATGTCCTTTGGGTTTGGGGTTGGGGTTGGAATGAATGTGACTGATAGGTCACACTGTCTTGATCACGGGTCCGAGTCGCCAGATTTTATTCGAAGGGCTCCTAGCCCAAACCCAGGACTTATATGGGTTCTTTCGGACATAAGGGACTATGAGCAAGCCGACAGTCTATATCGAAACAATAGTCATCGGTCATATCGCCGCTTGGGACCAGACGGACATCCTTGTCGCCGCTCGGCAAATTCAGTCTCGTCGATGGTGGGCGAAGCGAGATCGATTCGAGCTCGCAGTCTCGCAAATCGTGGTCGATGAATGCTCTGCGGGGGACTCCACGGCGGCTGCCGATCGACTGGCCTTAATTGCTGGAATATCCGTCTTGGCCATCACGGACGATGCAAGGGCATTGGCATACGAACTGGTGTCGCGTCAAGGGATTCCTGCGACGGAACCACGGGACGCACTCCACATATCCCTTGCAGCAATCAATGGGATACAATATTTGCTGACGCTAAATTTCACGCACATCGCGAACGCTGAAACGAGACTGGTAATCGAGCAGATTTGCCAGGACTTCGGTTGTACGCCACCGCTGATTTGTTCGCCAGATGAACTCTTGGGGAATTGACAATGGACACCATTAACGACGAGATTCTGCGAATTAAACGAGAACTCGCAGCAAGGTTTGACAACGACTTAAGCAGGATCGTCGCGGATGCACGATCGCGAGAAACAAATACCGTTTCGATGCCGCGTAGACCGTGGAGGTCCGAACAACGCGCTGACCCCAAGCCGCCGGTCCTCGGTTTGCCTGATGGTGCTTCACCTCCGGCTGCTGGGTGATCGCCTTCGTCGAACTAAGCCGACTGTGTTTGGTTTCTGGAGGGGCAGTGGACTTTGGACGCGCGCTGGCGAAGACATCTTTTAGTCTCGCGGCGATGCGTTGTGTTGATTGTCGGCGATGGGAGCGCTTAGCCGATTTTAGATGCGGCATCTGAAAAATCAGCCAGCACAAGTTTTTCCAGAGTCAAAACCTGCGCCCACCCATAGACTCGGATTCGCAAAAACTTGCCAACGCGCATTCGGATTGATACACTGACTCTCAGCAGAGCCGTCGCAGCACATTTGGCGTTCGCAAGCCACTTGCATCGATTGATCGTACCACTCCGTCGGCTCAGTTCAACGCCCAATCTATACGTCGGGGATCATAAACCTACTTGGGGCCAACAACCAAACTCCCTTGACGAATAGATTGCAATACGTTCGTCAATCAATGGAGTTCGTCACGAGGTCGTCTAATGAATGCTGCGTTGCGACGTTTCCTGACAATTGTACTTGGATCGACTGCCCTCGCTTGCCTTCTTGGGATTTGCCTTGATCTCGTCACCGCAAATTTCGCCGTGGAGTACTTTTCAGTTCATCACCCGAAGATTCTTCCGACGGAGAACCCGTGGGTTCTGGCGTTGTTGTGGGGTGTCGCTGCATCTTGGTGGTTTGGTGCAATCGCCGGCGCGATCGTCGCGTCAATCAATCACCGACGTCAACAGCCTCTGGAGGCAATCCGAATCCTGAAATGGACGACGATTGCCTGTGTTACACTGTGGATGAGCATGATTGCGATTCTGCTGACTGTAATGGCAATATCAAGCATCATTCCAATCGAACAGCGGCGCGCGACCTTTGAGTCTGACCGTCGGCTCGTCGCTGTCGCTATGGCGCATCAGTACGAGTACGTCCTTGGTGGGGTAGCGATGATGGTTATTGCCGTCATGACGTGGAGATCAAATCCAAAACACAATCCATCAAAAAGCGACGAACAATGAATTGCAAACCATTGCTCGATCAGGCGTTTTGACTTGCGTTGAGTCTACAGCTCGCACTGGCTGAATTCTGACATTCGGCAACCGACCGGGGAACGGAAAACAAAATGCCAACAGACTCCCGCAATGATGACTTACTCGGAGCGATCGCAGTAATCGTACTTTTGATCGGCACGGCAACGGGCAACGCATATGCAATGCTCGGCATGTCGGTCGCGTCACTCGTTCTGATGGCGGTGTTTTGTCGACGGCGGATTGGTAGTGGTGCGATTCTGGTCGCGTTTGTGGCGGCCGTAACTGCTGCAGCGATTGGCATCGTCATCGCCATGCGATGATCGCGGAAGCGCACGACAGTCACGATAACGAAGAGCACATCTACGAACGACGAGGCTGACGATCCCATCCCAGCGATACTCTACAACGTGCCTAATCGATGGAGACCAAGAGGTGCTCATACCGAAGTGTCGATCCAAGCCATACGCCCGAGCACGCGATCGGGCGTTTTTCAAATGGTTGCCTACTCGCGCGTGCCCGGTTACGGCAGTCGTTGAACTAAGCCGACTGCGCTTGGTTTCTGGAGGGGCGTTGGATGTTGGGCGCGCGCTGGCGAAGACATCTTTTAGTCTCGCGGCGATGCGTTGTGTTGATTGTCGGCGATGGGAGCGCTTAGCCGATTTTAGATGCGGCATCTGAAAAGTCAGCCAGCACAAACGCTTCCAAAGTAAACGCCCGCGCCGGCGAAAAGACTCGAAGTCGCAAAAACTTGCCAACTCGCATGCAGATTGATACACTAATGTTCCGTTGAGCGATCGCAGCACAATCGGCGTTCCCAAGCCACTTGTAACGATCAATCGTCCCGCTCCGTCGGCTCAGTTCAACGCCCAATCTATACGCCGGGGATCAAAAGCGTACCAACGGGGCCAAACACTCACCTCCCTCGACGCATAGATTGCAATATGTTTTACGTTCGTCCAATGGAGTAGTCGATGCTGAGTACGAAGCTTTTCAAGGAATTTGTATCGAGCGAGCGATCCGGTGCATTCGTCCTGATGTTCGCGACCGCCGTTTCGCTGTTGCTAGCGAACACGTTGTTTGGCGAAACACTCCAGCATTTTTTCCATATGCCATTCCTTGGTATGCCAATCGAAAAATGGGTGAACGATGGCTTGATGGTCATCTTCTTCCTGATGATCGGCTTGGAACTAGAACGTGAGATCTACGAGGGCGAACTTTCGTCGTGGAAGAACGCCGCCTTGCCAGTCATTGCCGCGATTGGCGGAATGGTCGTACCCGCTTTCATTCACATCCTATTGAATCTTGGAACGACGACAATACGTGGTGCTGGCATTCCAACGGCAACCGATATTGCTTTCTCGCTGGGTGTTCTCGCTTTGTTTGGGAGTAAGGTACCTTACTCCCTAAAGATATTTCTCACCGCATTGGCTATCGCGGATGATCTGGGGGCAATCGTCATCATTGCCCTTTTCTACACCAAAGACGTTGCGCTAACTTATCTTTTTGGTGCGCTCGGCGTCTTGGCATTTCTTGGCTGCTTAAATCGCCTGCGCGTACAACTTCTTTGGCCATACGTAATCGGTGGAATTGCAATGTGGTGGTGTTTTCTTCAATCGGGTGTTCACGCAACCATTGGTGGCGTACTACTTGCGTTCGCCATTCCATTTTCCAAGCGACAAGAGGATTGCATTTCTCATCGGCTACAGCATCGACTGCACTATCCGGTCGCTCTTGGGATTTTACCAATTTTCGCAATTGTAAATACCTGCATTCCTCTTCACGGCGATTGGTATTGGAAACTCCTCCAGCCCAATTCACTCGGGATTTACTTGGGACTCGTCGTCGGGAAACCGCTCGGCATTATCTCCTTTTGCTTGTTGGCGATATTCCTTCGATTTGGACGACTCCCTGACGCGTTACGCCGATCGCATTTGGTTGGTGCTGGTATTTTGGCAGGCATCGGATTTACGATGTCGATTTTTATATCGACGTTGGCATTTGAAGACCAAGAACTTATAAACATATCTCAAATATCTGTGCTACTGGCGTCATTGACTGCGTCAATTCTTGGTGGCTTCTGGTTCCTAGCCATCGTACCGAATGCTACATTTACGGACATTGAGCCACCGATTGACGAACTTCATACAATCGTACCAAACTAATTCTGGACGAACATTTAAAGGACTAGATTCTGCGGTGAGCGGAGTGGGAGAGCCTCGAGGGAGAGAGGCGATCTAGTGCGGGGTAGCTGGCGTCAGAGAAGACTAGCCAGATATCTAATCCAAGGTTCAAGCAAGCTGCTATCTCTTTTCGGGCTCGGTCTCGAGGGTATTCGAACGCATTGCTCCCTTCGACCAGGGAGTTGCGCGACTTATTGGATCTGCTTGGGAACACGGATTCGACGGGAAAGATGTTCTTCGTTGCTGCTGACATCTACTTTTGGCGACGTGCCGATTGGCTGTCAACATCCCTTGAATCGTTGAATTTGCAAGTTGCAAGCGCACGCTGTACGGTCGAGCACCACGATGGTTTTGTGGGCACAAACGATGGCCAAGTCGTTGATCCAGCCCGAAGGTCCACAAGCTTCTATGGCGACCAAGTCGATTTGGTGTTTTTTGAACACGGTCTCCACTTAATTTCGGTCGGTTGCAGCGTTCAGGAAGGTATGTTTCCGAGTTTTCGAATCAATAAAAGCAACACATCGTATTGAATTTGCTGAGGTCGAGTGCGAGAATCTTCATAGTTGTTGTCCTTTGGGTTTGGGGTTGGAAATTTTGTGACTGACAGGTCACACTGTCTTGATCACGGGTCCGAGTCGCCAGATTATATTCAAATGGCTCCCACCTCAAACCCAGGACTTTCATGGATTCTTTCTGTCGCTAATGACATGGTGACTTTGAAGCCACAATTCGTCACAAGATACCACGTCGAAATTGCGACGACGGACTGGTTGCGCGCCATCGAACACCACGTCACCAGTTCGATCGCGTGTCATCCTGAATACCACACATCATCGGGACGTGGCGTGGTTTCATCTCGATACAACGAAGAACGATTCATGGGGCCGTTGAGCCTCGTAAAGAACGATTTTGACGTGGTGGTGCATGTCTTGCGCCGTTTCTCGATCCGCAAAGATCGCTACGAGGCAACGGTCCGATTCACTCCCGAATCGAACAGATTCGAGAATCTGCGTGAAACCGTTGAGACGATCGAGACAAAACGTCGAGACAATCGGAACTTCAAATTGGTCGCGAGACTTTGTGCAGATATCGGAATTGGCTGTGATCGGTCGGTTGTTGACAATTGGCGTTGCCCTTGGTGTAATTCCGCGATTCGCGTGTCTTTCCATCGGGCTGGACGTACCTTCGCGATCTCTTGTCCACACGGACACTTCCACCGCCATGCAGGAACGACGAAATTGCCCGATTGGTGGCGTGAGGCGATTACCGATGGTTGGCTTGAATGCGGCGGAACGGTCGCGACAGAACATCTTTATGGCCCTTTGCGTCAATAGTACGTAGGGGTAGCTGGGGTAAAATTGGCAGGGAACAGTCCCGAAATATTTTCCGTGTTTGGAGCATCGGTGTCATTCCCGCGCAGGCGGGAATCCAGCGCAATTGACCCTGGATTCCCGCCTGCGCGGGAATGACGTGCAACTCGGTGCCCTGGATCGACATTACGATCAAGTTTCATTATTCGGGAAGTTCATTCGGGACAATTCCTTATTGAGAGTTGCCGAATGCTGCTAGCGAATCACCGGACAAACGTCAAACCAAATTCGCGTGTCATCTTGCATCCAGTTGGTTGATTCGAGGGGCCCCCAACCGCCTGCTTCGTACGAAAACAGACTTGGTGCCTCGGTGCTACGCCAAGCTTCTATGAACGGATCGATGATCGTCCAAGCGGTTTCGACTTCGTCGCTTCTTGCGAACAAACTCGCATCGCCGTTGATTGCATCCAAAAGCAATCTTTCGTAAGCATCCGGAATCTCTCCCGTGCTATGATCGAATCGAAAATCCAGCTCACTCAAACGCATTCGCATTTCTTCATTCGGCACCTTGGACTGGAAATGCAATTGGATGCCTTCGGCTGGTTGTATTTGGATCACAAGCCTATTCGCTTCAGGGCAATAGGAGTCTTTTCCTTCAAACAAAATATGCGGGGGTTCGCGGAACTGAATGACGATCTGCGTGGTTCTACAACTCATAGCTTTACCACTACGCAAATAGAATGGAACACCTTTCCATCTCCAGTTGTCGATAAATAATTTTAGCGCCGCAAACGTCTCCGTCGGACTATCTTGGGGCACTCCCTCTTCGTCACGATAGCCTTGGTATTGACCGCGAAGACCACATTTTAGAAGGTCCGCAGTCCCAAGGTCCCGAATTGCCTGGAGCACTTTGACTTTTTCGTCGCGAACGAGAGTTGCGCTAAATTTCGCAGGCGCTTCCATCGCGGTGATCATGAGCAACTGCAAAAGATGGTTTTGGAACATGTCGCGTAAAACACCTGTTTTGTCATAATAAGCCGCACGTCGGCCAACGCGGACTTCTTCGGCAACCGTGATTTGAACATGATCGATGTAGTTGCGATTCCACAAAGGTTCAAAAATGCTATTTCCGAATCGCAGCACCAAAATGTTCTGTACGGTCTCTTTGCCGAGATAGTGATCGATGCGATAAATTTGATCTTCGTCGAAAACACGATGGATCGACTCGTTGAGCGCCTTTGCCGAACTCAAGTCGGTACCAAACGGTTTTTCAATGACCAGACGTCGCACGCCAAGGGTTTCGTCGGCCAAACCCGCGTGTCCCAATTGCTCGGCGGCTTGGGCATACAACTGTGGCATTGTCGAGAGATAGTAGATGCGATTGCTCGGCTGATTGCCTTCTAATTGCCGGAGAAAATCGCCAAGTCGCTCAAAGTCACTGGGTTCAGAAACATCACCTGGTTGATAGTGGACCAATTCCAGAAATTTGTTCCAGGATTCGGGTTCTAAATTCTTTTTTATGAATTCCTGAGCGGACTTGCTCAGTTCCGCGCGCCACGTCTCCGACGTAAAGGGACTTCGAGCAACACCAATAATTCGCGAGTCCTTGGGCAGTTTTCTCCTAAGGAAAAGTCGATAAAGCGCGGGAATCAGTTTCCTACTAGTCAAGTCGCCTGACGCGCCAAAAATCACAAACGAATGAGGCATTCCTTTATCTCCCAATATCTCTGGCCAATGTAATTGTTCAAGCGTAAGGGCAAAACGAGAAAAGTGAAGCGGTCTCGGTCATGAAACAAACAACGTTCCTGCCCTGAAAGTGTAAAGAGTTGGAAATCGAAGGTTTAGGGATGCTACGAATTCGACTATCCGTATCATGGCATTTCCTGGGTTTTCTTGGGGAACTCAGAATGAATTCGGAAGCCTGCGGACTCAGAAATGGCGTGAAGAATGTGCGGGCATTGGCTTTGCGCAGCACGGTCAAATGACTATTGTATTGTGCGTTTGTTGCGGACATTGAGCTTCACTCCGGAATGCCCACGCAACGCCCTGCGATTTGAAATAGCCCAAAACTGGATATCCGTCTGTGCCGTTTGCCAATATTGGACCCATAGCCGTTCACTTTCCCGAGCGGTGCGAAACGAATGAATCGCTTCAAGGCGAATTTCCTGATTGGGATTTGCCGCTGATCGAGCAGAAAACGGGAATCGCTTCTCGTTACATTGCGGCACCTCGCGAAACGGCCTCCGATCTGGCGGTCGCGGCAGCGAGGAAATTATTTTCAGTAAACGGCATCCTTCCCAGCGACATCGATTTTATTTTGCTGTGTACCCAGACGCCTGACTATCCATTGCCGACCACGGCCTGCTTGATTCAAGATCGATTAGGAATTCCAACGCGTGCGGGTGCACTCGACTTCAATCTTGGGTGCTCTGGATACATCTACGGATTGTCGCTTTGTGAAGGTTTGATTCAGAGCGGGCAAGCGCGAAATATCCTCTTCCTGACCAGTGAAACCTACTCAAAATATATTTCGCCCGACGATCGGTCGTTAAGGACAATATTTGGCGATGCGGCCGCCGCCACTTTAGTTTCCGCATCGGACGAGAAAAGCTTAACGGGATTTCGTTTCGGGACGGATGGTAGTGGCGCTGATACTCTGATAGTTGCGGACGGTGGGTCACGCGCCCAAGAAGACGCAATCCGACCACGGCATCGCAAACGCTGGTCCAGTCGTCTATACATGGACGGACCTAGTCTCATTAACTTCACGGTCGATGCTGTTCCAAAACTTATTGGTCAAGTCTTGTCGGCCACCGATCGCAAATTGGATGATTACGATCATCTTCTCATGCATCAAGCCACTGCCAAGATGCTGGTACAGCTTCGCGAAGCGATTGGAATCGATACCGCCAAGATGCCCATCCGATTAAAACATTGCGGCAATACTGTTTCGAGCACCCTGCCAATCTTGATCAGCGAAATGCGGCAGTCCAAGGAAATTCGCCCTGAGCAGCTTTCCATGCTCGTTGGCTTCGGAGTAGGATGGTCGTGGGCAGGATGTGAATGGCGAGAAACGTATCGCCCCAGCCATTGAGTCGCATCCAGTAGGTGACGGTTTTGAATTTCAACGAACCTTGAAACGCTTTAGCAAAAGCGCGATCAATCATGAACAGCATAGAAGGCAAGTGCTTGATTGCGTCGCCCCATTTGGAAGACCCAAATTTTTTTCGTTCGGTCGTCTTTATCGTGCGGCATGACGAATCAGAAGCCTTTGGAGTGCTGATCAACCGACCAACCGATCAGAAATTGAATCCGATTCTCGAGGAGCTTTGCCATATCGATTGCACGCAAGAGTTGCTGATATATCAAGGCGGACCAGTCGAGGGTCCGATATTGGCTCTACACGACAACGAACCGCTCGGAGACATACCTTGCATACACGGAGTATATCTCAGTTCAAGCGAATCGCATCTCGTGCAACTCGCCAAAGAACCTAATGTGAGAGTACGAGTGTTCGCTGGCTATTCCGGTTGGGGGCCCGGGCAATTGGATGATGAACTGGCGGCCGGAGGTTGGTTAGTTGCCGAGATCACTGCCGATGAACTTTTTGGACCCTGCAACGAGATTTGGCAAGTATTGATGAACAAAGTTGGCCGCGACATTATCTCCCAAGGTGTTCCACGCCACAGTATTCCGAACAACCCCAACTGCAATTAGCGGTCTACTCCTTTGCGAACTATTGCTATCGGTGACATTCATGGTTGTAGTGTGGCATTGAATGCTCTGCTCAAACACGTTGCGCCACAGCAAGAAGACCAACTTATCTTCTTAGGGGACTACGTCGATCGTGGGCCGGAATCGAAAGCCGTGATCGAGACTCTGATTGAATTGCGATCCCAATGTCGTTGCGTATTCTTGCTGGGCAATCACGAAATCGTCTTGCTGGCTTGCCTTGACCAAGCCTGCGATCTGGAAACTTGGAAGTCAATTGGCGGTCAAGAAACTTTATACAGTTACGGCGGAATTGATCTTATCCCACAGTCGCATATCGATTTTTTTAGGACATGTTTGCCGTACTACGAGATGGACAAATATTTCTTTGTTCATGCGAATTACGACCCAATAACCCCGCTATCCGAACTGCCAGCCGAAATCTTGTACTGGGAGCATCTTGGACCTTCTCCACCCGGCCCGCACATCAATGACAAAACGGCGTTTTGTGGTCATACTCCACAGTTGTGGGGTAAAATCGCCGATTACGGTCATTTAGTTTGCATTGATACGTATTGTTTTGGAGGAGGCTGGCTGACCGCTTTGGACGTCGAAAATAGGCAGATTTGGCAAACAAATCGCCGTGGAAGATTAAGAAAGCAGAAACAAGGTTGGTTTTCGACTATTAGCAAGATGGTCAAGCCACGTTCTGACGAAAAACAAGACAGTGAAGGCATGGAAGAAAAGGTGCAGAATACCGACCTTTTCAAGGGAAATTAGCCCGACTGATCGGCTTGCATGAACTGGATCGCAAAGATTACGCTAATTTAGGTTGTTTTTGGAGAATCTAAGTCGACAAGTCGGCTTAGTTGCGGTTTGCATCTGGAACGTTTCGGTCGAACCTTGAAATTTACCTTTTCGAATTAGCCAATTCTGTTAAGTTTCAAACAATTAACTTTCCGACCCAAAGCCAACAATGTGATTTTGGTTTTTATTCGTCGAAAGCGCGAGGGAATTTGTGCTTGATTTAACGCGATACATGGCTCCGTACGACCCACCTCGCACGGGTTTGGTTGATGTAATCCGGTATTGGGTGAAACACATTCCCAATGATGTGGCCCTCTATTTTACTGATGGCGACGAAGGATCAGAAGAAAAGCTGACCTACGCCGAGCTAGATTTGCGCGCACGAGCCGTAGCGGCTGAAATTCAACGATTTGCCGAACCGGGTGATCGCGGGATTTTGATGTTCCCCCCCGGCCTAGAATTCGTAGTCGGTTTTTTCGGGTGCTTGTACGCCGGTTGCATTGCCGTTCCTGCTTTCCCACCACGACGTAATAAACGCGGTTCCCGCATCGCCGGAATTGCAGCCGACTGCCAAGCTACCTTTATTTTGTCCGTGGACAACAGCCGCCAGCTCATCGAAAGCGAAGAAGAGCAATTGCGCGTCGGCAAAATGCAACTGATCACAACTGACAGTACCGACAAACAACAAGCATCCCAATTCAATCCTGTAGCGATTGACCCCAGTCACTTAGCGGTATTGCAATACACGTCGGGTTCGACAGGAAGACCGAAAGGCGTGATGCTCAGTCACGCAAATCTGATTCGAAACGCCGAACTTATTACGGTTGCATTCGGTCACCATCGCCAAGTCAAAGGCGCCAGTTGGTTGCCAGCTTATCACGACATGGGCTTGATCGGCGGTATTTTGAATCCGCTATATCTTGGTCGCTCCACGGTCTTGATGAGTCCGATGTCGTTTTTGCAAAAGCCCGTTCGCTGGCTTCGCATGATTTCAAAATACCGAGTCACCACGACGGGCGGACCCAACTTTGCCTATCAATTGTGTGTCGATAAAGTTACCGACGAAGAGATGCAAGGTCTCGACCTTTCTAGTTGGGAAGTTGCGTTCAACGGTGCCGAACCCGTCCGCGCCTCGACGCTCGCTCAATTCTCCGAAAAATTTGGTTGCGTTGGATTTACCCACAAAGCTCATTTTCCGTGTTATGGTATGGCTGAAACAACGTTGATCGTTACCGGTGGTCCTGCTCGTGAATTGCCAGTTGTCGAAACCTTTGATTCACGACAGCTTGATGGTCGTGTCGTTGCGCCAGCCACCGAAGACAGCGATCATGTCCGGCAGCTCGTTGGCTGCGGCACGGTATTGCCCGGCGAGACCATTTGCATCGTCGATCTGGATACTTATCAAGATCTGCCCGAAGGACGAATCGGCGAAATTTGGGTACAAAGCCCTAGCGTGGGCCTCGGCTATTGGGAAAAAGCAGAAGAAACGCAATCGACGTTCGGAGGTAGGTTGAGTGACGGACGAGGGCCGTTCCTGCGTACAGGCGACTTAGGATTTTTCGACAAAGGTCAATTGTTCATCGCAGGGCGTGTCAAGGATCTGATTATCGTTCGTGGCGTTAATCGCTATCCGCAAGACATCGAGCAAACGGTCGAAGAGTGTCACGAATCGATTCCGTCTTGTGCCGCAGCCGCTTTTGCCGACGCGACAACAGGTCGTGAAAAACTGATCATTGCCGTCGAAGTTCAACGAAGCTTGGAGGACGATTGGGAGCCTGTCATTCATACGATTCGTCGCAGCGTTACCCAAGTCCACGAACTTCCTCCGGATGCAGTCTACTTGGTTCGCTTCGGCTCATTGCCAAAAACCTCAAGCGGAAAAATCCAGAGGCACGCTTGCTTGCGCGACTATTTAGACGGCAATCTCAAGATCGTTGCCAAATGGGAAAGCTGGCAAGAAGGGCTCTACGAACAAGCCCCGATGATTGCTGCCGCAGTATTCGATGGCAGCGGGGGCTCGGGACGCTATACGCCAAAAATCGGAAAGAAATCGAAAGACCCTAATCCGCAAATCGTCGAGCTTGTCAAGAAAGCCATCAAGACTGTCGCACAAGAGCGGGCCAAGTCGCTTGAACTCGACACCAACATCGTGCTGGACTTGGGACTCGATAGTTTGGAACGCTTGCAGATCTCGCACATGTTGGAAAGTGCCTTTGGAGGACGGTTCCCCGAAGAAGTCTTGCAAGAAATTGAGACCGTTCGTGAAGTCGCCGAAGCGCTCGAAACCCACTTCGGCAAAGACCGAATGCAAACTTCCGCAGCTTTGGATTTGGGTACGACCGAAGAGCTTGAACGAACGATCGGTCCAGAAGATTATGAATTCGACAAACTACCTGAGTACCGTCGCCTTAAACAAACGATGGTGCAGTTTGAGTTGAGCGGCCTGCCGAATCCTTATTTCTCCGCCCATCAAGGTATCACGCGCGACACGACGATGATCGATGGTCGCGAAATGATCAGCTTTGCCAGCTACAACTACTTGGGCATGAGCGGAGATCAAGAAGTTTCCGATGCTGTCGTGAATGCCGTCAAGAAATACGGGACCAGCGTTTCCGCTTCGCGACTCGTCGCGGGCGAAAAGGACATCCATCGCAAGTTGGAAATCGCGCTTGCGAACTGGGTTGGGGCAGAGGACTCCGTGGTCTTGGTCGGTGGACATTCCACGAATGAAACGGTCATAGGCCATATGGTTGGTCCTGGCGACTTGATATTGCACGATGCTCTCTCGCATAACAGCATTGTGCAAGGTGCGATTCTGAGCGGCGCTCGCCGGCGACCTTTCCCGCACAATGATTGGCAAGCGTTGGACGAAGCCCTTACCCAACTCCGTCGCAAGCATCGCCGCGTGCTGGTGATTGTCGAAGGCGTCTATAGCATGGACGGGGATTATCCGGATCTACCGAAATTCATCGAAGTCAAGAAAAAGCACAAATGCTGGTTGATGGTCGACGAAGCCCACTCCATCGGAACGATGGGCAAAACGGGTCGAGGAATTGGCGAACACTTCGGCGTCGATCCGCGCGAGGTCGACGTATGGATGGGTACGCTGAGCAAGTCGTTTGGCTCCTGCGGTGGATACATCGCTGGCAGCAAGAGCTTGGTCGAGTACCTCAAATACACCGCACCAGGATTTGTGTTCAGCGTCGGACTGTCCCCACCAAACACTGCTGCCGCCCTCAAGTCCGTAGAAGTGCTGTCGCGTCAACCCGAGCGTGTTGAACGATTGCGAGAGATGTCGGCACTGTTTCTCTCCGAAGCGAGAAAACGTGGACTGAACACTGGACACAGCCACGACACGCCTGTAGTTCCGATCATTATCGGCAACTCGATGCATGCTCTCCAGTTGTCGCACATGCTCTACAAAGCAGGTGTAAACGTATTGCCGATTCTGTATCCCGCAGTCGAGGAATCGGCCGCGCGATTGCGATTCTTTATCAACTGCACGCATTCCAAAGAGCAGATCATGTTCGTGGTAGAAAAGACTGCGGAGTATTTGAAAAAGATAGCACCAGAACTTTTTCGATACCCGCAAGCTCCCAGCATCGCGTCATCCCCGGCCGTTGCTGCTTCTCGTTCTTAACGCAAGACTGCATGATTCATGTCCAAAGAGAAATCCAACGCGCTCGAAAGTTTGACCAAGTATATTCCTGGTTTCGGCGGATACGCAAAAAAAGAAAAACGTCGCGAAGACGATCGATTGACCAGAGAGTTTTTGGCGCGACGATTACAAGAATGCAAAGTAAGTCTTGAGAAGAAGACGCTGCCACTCGTCGAGCAAGGCAACTTGGATGCTGTCGCCAAAAGCGAAAAGTTGCGTCACAAAATTGAATTGCAACAGAATCGATTGCGAGCTGCGGTCGAAGGATACGCTTCGTGGTTCGACGAACGACAAGTCGACGAATCTCTGCTCAAAGAAATCGCCGACATGGATGAAAACCTAATCGGCGTCGTCGATCGACTGCAACAAGCTGTGGCGCCAAAAGATGCAGCGGCCGATATCGACTGGAATCTGGCAGAGGAAATGGTCACATTACTGTCTGATCGCTTCAGTCGCCGTCAAGCGACCTTGCAAGATCGCGAATGATCAGTCGGTTTGCTAAAACTGTACCTACGGTGAATTGAATTTTCGTTAAAGGGTGTCACGGTGTTTCGACTTGAAGTTATCGACTTTGTAGACAATTCCAATCAAGCCATCGTTGCACGTGTTCCAGAGTCTGGAACAGCGGCTATTCAGTACGGCGCGCAACTGATCGTCCAGCAAAACCAAGAAGCTGTCTTCTTTCGAGATGGCCGCGCCATGGACCGATTTGGACCGGGTCGATACACACTGACCACCGCAAACGTCCCCATCATCACGCGAATCCTCACGTCACCTTGGGAAAAATCGCCTTTCCAAGCCTGCGTGTACTTTATCGGTAAACATCTTTTCGCAGATGAACGCTGGGGAACTCGCCAACCGTTTACGCTGCGCGACAAAGATTTTGGAATCGTGCGATTGCGCGGTTACGGCAAGTTCGCTTTTCGTGTCGTCGACTCGGAATTGTTAATCAACACGTTGATTGGCACCCAAGGTAAATATACGACTGAGGAAGTCAGCAGCTACTTGAAGGATATCATCGTCGCTGCAATCACGGATTTGCTGGCGACGTCCGGAATCAGCTTGCTCGATCTGCCGGCGAGATTTGACGAATTGAGCGCTGCCGCTCGCGTCAAATTGTCTACAGAATTTGCAAAGTTCGGTTTAGAGCTTAACCAGTTCCTGATTTCCAACATATCGCCACCGGAAGAAGTCCAAAAAGCCATCGATGCTCGTAGCAGCATGTCGGTGGTCGGCGATTTGCGATCCTTTACGGTCTATCAAGCTGCGAAGGGCATGGAAAAACTTGGCGATGCTGGTGGCTCTGCTGCTGGTATTGGCATGGGAATGATGGTTCCGGGCATGATCGCTTCGGCGATGAACGCGATCGGACAAAAGGCCAGCCAAGCTGCGGGCGGTGGACAGGCCGGGCTCGATTTTTCCGAGTTGAAAGCGTTACCTTCGTCAAGCAACCCGAGGGCGATCGTCGAAGATCTCATAAAACAATCTGGTTGGTCGATCGAATCGCAAGACAATGACCATTTGGTAATTGTTGTTGCACTTGGAGCTACACGACGACAACGCGTCAATGTTGAGTTCAATCAGAAAGACAACGACGGCAACGCCAAAGTATCCGTTTGGTCTGTTTGTGGTCCAATGAATGCATCGAGCGCAACGACTTTGCTGCGCTACAACGACCAGCTTGTCCACGGCGCTTTTGCACTTCGCCGCCAAGGTGACGGCGAGCAAGTCGTATTACGAACGAACATGTTGGCCGACACAACGGACGCGCTCGAACTTAGCCGCAGCATCTCCTCAATCGCTTGGCAAGCTGACCAAGTAGAAATGCAACTCTCCGGAGTCGACGCAAATTAATGGCGCTACGAAGCAAGCGTCAAACGGCCACCATACCTGAGCTTTTTTGCAAAGCCACAATGAGGCAAAGATGTAGTGAACAACCGCTTGCCGCAGAGCATCGGAATCCGTGGTGAGGAGCATGCTACCCGCGTTCGATGCCCAAAAGCAGTCGGTTGCTAGGAGGCGACTATGAAAACCTCTTCTCAAGACCGAATCAACGCGATTGAGGCGTGGTTTCAATCGCACGATGACGGCGACTTTGCAAGAATGCCTGAAGAACACCTGTCCACACGGAGTGGGGATTTCAACACAGCGAAGTCGATTTTGTATATGACCAAACCCGGTTGCTTGCCGCGAATAAAATTGTTGCTACACGTTCTGCAACCTCTCGCGGTTATCGGGCGTTACGGACTGCCCGACATGAGAGACATGCCGTTAATACAAGACTCCTCCTCAACAATTATCTTCATAGGAGATGCTGATCCTCCTGACATTCTTGTTTATGCCTGGTTGCGTGAGCATGCCAAGATCGCTTGGATGGGAGTGAGCGACAGCTTTTTGGACCAACACGGAAATCATGCCCCTCCAGCCATTCGGCTTCCCCTCTCGGACACTGAACGTGAAGTCCTCAAGCACCTAGACAAATTGTGTCCGGATTATCGCATGCTCGTTGGCGAGTTTTGCGCTTCCTTGTTAGACGCAGGAGTTAAGATCGAATTAGAAGGCGCGATAGCAAACTTGCAATCCAAATCAAGTTGAAAAGCACGCCGACGTTTCACTCGAAGAAAACAAAATCTGCGTTTGTCAGCGGGGAAATTTCGAAAGGTTGTTTTCGGGGTGGAGTGCTGTGTATATTGTTGGCATGTGAATGTCTGTTTCCTTGTGGTGATGAGTGAGTGAATGCCATGCCCATCCCGGTTACTTGTGCATGTGGGAAAAAATACCAAGCTCCCGATACGGCGGTTGGTAAATACGTTCGATGCAAAAATTGTTCGGAGTTGATCCCTGTTCCGGGGCAAGTTGAATCAGCACGATCATCAACGCCAGTGGGACCTTCGACTTCGTCATCAAACGCTTCGCCCCAGAAGCCCCGTCCGCCCGCTGAACATGCATCGGCAACTCGTACGCCTGCGGCAAAGCCCGTTTCGACGAAGGCAAGCAACGTTCCAGGGTCAGCGTCACAAGCTTCGAAGACTCCTACAGCGAAGCCAGTTGCGCAGACTTCGCAACCCGCGACAGCAAAAATTGTTCGTCCGGCGGCCAGCCAACGACCTTCGGCTCAACCAACAATTCCCAGTTTGCAACCACTCGAGTCAGATCCCTTCGGTATTGGCCAAATCTCCGCGTCGCAACCCGACCCGTGGGCAGGGTCGCTGCAAACGGGTTCGCCCTTTGATGCGCTCAATCCCGCAGGTGCCTCAAATCTTTTCGGGTATGCAGCGGGGCCGATCGCTCCCGGGGCAAACTTCCCAGTTGCGGCTCCGAAGAAGCGAGGAATCCGAACTGTCGTGATCATCGCGATCTCGACGATCGGCGGACTTGTTCTCCTGGGGTCGGTGATCGGCGTCGTATTTTTAATGCAGTTGCGTTCCGACTCTGAAAACTCTCGAATGCGATCGCCCACAGCATTCGATCCGAACGGTGAGCTGGCATCCAATGGCAACCAGATTGGACCGGGTACATTGCCAATGGCTGCTTCCAGTATTCCCGGTGGCGACATCGGTCCAGGTGCACCCGTGGGAATGATCCCAAAGCGGCCCGACTTTAGAAAGACGCTTGCTGGTGGTGTTCGATTTGGAGGTACGAGAAGCGTGGGAATTGCTCCCGGCGAAAATACCCAAATGAATGTTTACTTGCCCAAAGGCGACAATCACAGCGCGGGTTCGCTTGGCTGCATACTCGTTGCCCCGGCAGGAACAAACCTTTTAGTTGGATCAAGTTTGGATGGGGACGACTATCACGATGAGACGTTACCGTATGCTCAAGCTGGCTATGCTGTGATTCAATATTCGCTTGACGGAAACCTTGATCAAGACAATGTATCGACGATTGTGTTACAGAGATCATACTTGGCGTTCAAGCAAGCAGAGGCTGGAAGAGCAAATATTTCCAATGTGTGGCGCTTTATCAAAAGCGAAATGCCGGAAATTAATTTGAACCGCGTTTATACCGCGGGACATAGCTCTGCCGGTACGGTATCCCTCCTCGCCGCGATCCATATTCCGGGATTAGCTGGTTGCATTGCTTATGCGCCATGCACAGACCCCGAAGCGTTCCATGCGGACTTCAAGACCGTTCCTGGCATTAGTGCGGCACTGCCTGGGTATGTTGAATTCGATCGCAAAAATTCGCCGATACGGTTGGCTAATACGTTGAGCAAACCTCTCTTTCTTTTTCAAGCCAAAGATGATTCTGTCGTATCAATCGAGGAGACAAAACGCTTTGCTGCGGCCGTCAAAAAGAACAATCCCGCCGTTGAATTCGTCGAAGTGCCCTCAGGCGATCACTACGATCCAATGATCAAACAAGGCATCCCCGCCGCGATCGAATGGCTTAAGAAAGTGGATTCGAAATCATAAACTCACTCTTAGGCGAACTCCCGAAATATTCGGTTAGCCGGCCAAGTTAATTGAGACGTCCTCCGCATCAATCTGCAGCAATCCCAAGTCAAGAATGCGTTTACAAAAAAAAAAATTAATTTTGAATCGCCGCATGCTTCCAAAGCGTTGTGCGCGTCCGACCAAATTCCATTCGTCAGCGCGCTCGCAGGTCACAGTATAAATTCTTGGAGAAACCAGTTTTGAGGCAATTATTGATTTCACGTTCAATGCTGCCAATCGACTGAGTGCTTTGAAGCACATCCGGCATGTCACATCAGTTGCCGTTGACCGGTCCTCCCGGCCGCAGCATTCAAATAGATTGAAGAACTGCCTAAGGCGATCGACTTTTCGCCAAGCATTATTCCGTCCGTACATAGTTTTGATTAAAACGAATATGGTCGACAAGTCGCGTTGGGTTTGATGGGCCCTCGTCTGGAATCGGTTAACGCAAACTCGGACGCGAGCAGAATAAAATTGGAGTGAAAAAATCTCGAGTAGTTGCCGTTTTCGATCGCTATCAGCACCTCTTGTTTTTGCAATTTGTGGTCTACTGAATAACGAGATTCGCAAGTCTTCTGAATTGAAAACCTTAATTAATCCAGGATGCTGAGGAACGATGGCTAAGAAAGTAGAACTAAAAACGAAGGTGAATACTGCAAGTGTGACGGCATTCATCGAAAGCGTTGAGGATGAGCAAACGCAAAAGGATTGTTTTGAAGTCCTGAAGATGATGAAGCAAGTCACGAAAGAGGATCCAAAGATGTGGGGGGCGAGCATCGTTGGCTTCGGAAGTTACCATTACAAAGGTAAGAGCGGACGCGAAGGCGATTGGATGCTGACTGGCTTCTCACCCCGCAAACAGAACTTGACGCTGTATCTAATGGGAGGCTTCGAGGAGCACGCGGATCTTCTCGAAAAGCTTGGCAAGCACAAACTAGGTGCGGGCTGCTTGTACATCAAGACATTGGCCGACGTCGACAAGAAAGTGTTGAAGGCCTTGATGCAAGCCTCAGTCAAGCGACTAAAGAAGTTTAACCCATGACGTGTTCCCGCGAACCGCAATTATAAATGGCTTTGCGGTCGGTGCTTTCATCGACGGTGCTTTTCCGCACAGATTGAAAGCGTTTAAAACTAGATTCGTAAAATGAAACGCTTGTGGGGCAGGCTCCATGATCTGTATTGAGAAAAATCGTCGGCGAGGCGAAATTCGGAGGTCGAGATTGTGAACAGGGAGTACAAGATGTTCGCCCCGCGTTTATGGATGACTTTAAGAGGTTCGAGTCGGAACGCCGATGCGTTTCGAATAAGAACCAGCTGGTTGCTTTCCGGCGAAAGTGGTTTCCGGAGGACGATTGGCCGCTGTTGAGTAAGCCGGATGAATGGGCTGAGGTAGCTGCTCAGGCACAGCGTAACCGCGAACTCGCGGAATCCACAACGGGTCGTGTATGGGCGGCAAAAATGTGTCCTTATGCGTTGGAACCGGAAGCTCGTTACGAAGTCTTTCGAACAGAGGCCATGTTGCTGGAGGTTACTTTCCCAAGTGAACCAAACCAAGAAAAAAAGGTCGGCCCTGGTGCCTATTCTCTTAGCTGCGATTTTTGCTTGATTGCAATGCTGAGCGAAGGCAGCGTCCTTTGCCCGATTTGTGGCAGGGAAATGATGTACGGCTGGTCTGGAGGCTAGAGCTCCGTTTAGATTGGAGGGCTTCGAGACAGAATTGGCTACTTTTTCTAAGTCCAAGTGTAGAGAGTATTGAGCGTTTTACAACTATATGTTTATTTCCTCGCGAGACTTGAAATCCTCTGATGAATTTCTACCGTAGATACATGTGCATGACGGATTAAGTTGGTCGAGCACACGGTTCATGCTGGTCTCTCGGGAAACGTCGTGATATCAAGTAGGCACGTTGGCATGACAAAGTCTTAAGAATTGGGTAAGACTTGGGAAAGGCTTCAACCGTGGATTGTAATCCTTGCCGTAGGGTCCTGGGTAACAAAGTACATAGCGGGTGAATCTCAACGTTTCATGAACTTGAATCAAAACTAAGTGAAATGACACTCCTAAAAATGAATAAAAGATTGATGATCGTTTCAGTATTGTGCTTGTCGGGTTGCGTTGAACAAACGCCTCCAAAGCAAAATCAAATCCTATCGCATCAACTGAATAATCATGCTATCCCGATGGCCAAGAAGGGAAATGCCAAGGCCAAAGCAAAGCCGACTGTCGATTCCTCCGTGACCGTTGATACGATGGAGCAATTCCCAGTAAATGCGAATCTCCCGCCACGCGTTTTTGGGATTGCGAGCAACTTTTCTGGAAGGCTTTCACAGGAACAAACAGCGGCTTTGCCCGCACCGCTGCGAAAGGCTCATTTCTTGGAGGCCGTTCGGCAAATTAGTTCTGAAGAGCTTATGATGAAATTGCAATCAGACACCATCGTGTTCGAGGAAATGCAAAATGGATATCGGGTATTGGCATTCGAGCATGACCGATGTATGGAGCTATCCGAAACGGCTTCCGCAATGATAACGGTCATTGAAAGATGCATTGTGATCGAAGATTAACCGTCGACTTTGGTACGAAAAGTTTGGGGCTAAAACGAGTTAGTATTGCTCGTGGCATCGAAATCGGGTTGGTGTTCGATGTGGAAGGGATTTTGAATTCGAGCCACGACTGTTGACTATTTCAACATGATCGCTGGCTCAGCTGATTTTTCTCGGTTACTTTCATTGCAGAATTAAACCAAGTGGGTGACTTTCTTGAAATTATTTGGACATGAATGAAATCCAAGCTCTAACAGGCACGAGACGACCAATCTTCGGAGTGCGGCACTTGTTAATCGTAATGGTGATCAATGCGATTCCATTAGCACTGTTTGCTCGCTATTGGTCATGGGTTAACGCAACTGTTGATGATCGTACTATTCCCTTCTCCGAGGCTGGGATACAAAACCAGTTGATACTGCTGTGTGCAGTTGCACTAACGCTTTTTACTGCCGTAGGGACTATTGCTTGGTTCTATTTTCGAGGGTTCCGTAAGACTGCCTTTGGGAGCCTAGTAGCCTGCATCGTTGTTACTTTGTTGCTCGTTCCGATTGTCCGTTCTCTAATCATGTCGCCGGTTCAAGGCAATGCTCAAGCTGAGCTTCATAACGACGCAGCCGCGATTGTCGCCAACGCTGTCGAGCGATTTTATTCGCGCACTCAAGAATGGCCGAAGAACTGGCTAGTTTTGGATAAAGACTTGAAGGATGTGCTGGATGAAATCAAAGCGAGACGTTTAGCCCTATCCGTCGATCACGGCACAGCCGCTGGCCCACCTTCAGATGATCCATTTGCGGCAATCGATGCTTCATCTGATCTTGCAGTAGATAGTACTAATCCGTTCGGCAGTGAATCTGCGCAAAGTCTCGATCCTGTAGGGGACAGCTCAGATCCTTTTGCCAACGAAGAGTCGCTGGCGGTAATCACCCGAGCCCCGGACGTTTCGGGCATAACTGCTGAATCAATACGTTTCTTGGTGGATATCGATTTTGAATCGAAACCCGGTGTCTTGGCAGAAATGAGTTGGTTTGAATTCACTGGTATTATCCCACACAAGCCCGCCTATAATATTTATCGAGTCGACTTTCAGCATTTGATCAACACTTTGAAGAAACTGAAAAAACGCCCTGACGCGGGCGTTCGATAAAACCGGATCCAGTCAGAAACTTGGCCTGAACCCAATGTTTCAAAAGAAGCTGCCTTGCAAACTCAAAATACAATGGTGATCTTGCCCAGACGCCGTTGAACTCATATGGCGGAAGAGTTTTGGGCTGCGCAGTTTGGTCAGCTATTCATGATTTGAAACCCGATCATCTTAAGATCATCGATTAATTGCTTAATGCATCAGCCTGTTTTTTTGTAGATTTGCAACCAGCAAATTTTTCTTGTGAGCGTTTATTGGTTAGAACTGAGGTTGAAGATGCAAGGAAGGCGGGGGTAACGGGTTGAAACCCGTTCTACGAGGGTATGACCTACTCATGGTTTCAATCTAATTGTGAAGGCGTCGAATGCTGTTTCTATTGATTGTTGCGTTGATTGCGACGAGGGAATTTTATAGACGGTCTCGAGCAATCGGCGTCGCATCGGGCAGGTTGGCGAGCCTACCATTCGTCATCCTAGGATTGTTTTTAGCCGTTCACTATGTTGCTCGAATTGTTGTGTCCTGGGCGACTGCAACGACGGGAGTCTCCTTGGGGGTGTCAAACGGCATTCTGGTTGCGCTCGACTTATTCGTGATGCTCACCTATACGGCTGTGATACGTGCGTTTTGGGTTGCTTTGGAACGTGTGGCGAAGTGACCTTAGCGACGAATTTGTATGCAAACTGGTTTGTGCTTATTTCGATCCATCAGTTTAAACAAGCTTCAAATACTAATAAACTAGCTGATCGCTTTCTGCTTTCATGAATAAACACTCTGGTCCAGTTAGCTGCACTTTTTAGCCTTTAAAACAGTTGCATATGTCAAAACCAGTGGAATCCAAATTCGCATTTTTACGAGGGATTTTGCAGATTTGCGACCTACGTTTATCCAGCCGAATTCAAAGAAAAGGCGCGAGTTTCGTGGGATTGGTTTTCCAAGTACTATTAATGAAGCGCGACTTTTGCAACGCCCTTGCGCGGCGTGTTGCGGTTGTAGGGGATGGTCGGTATTCTTTAGTCCTCGCAAGTGAATCAACGACTTCAATTAACTTTGTTTTAGCATCGAGTCGCCGAAAGGTAGCGAATGAAAGTTTCTGTAGTCAAAGAGGAAATGGCCGGTGAACGGCGCGTGGCACTGGTTCCAAGCTGCGTGCCAGCTCTCATCAAAGCTGGTTTAGAGGTCCAAGTTCAATCGAACGCGGGTCGATCCGCTGGGTATTTGGATCAAGATTACGCCGATAAAGGTGCTCGAATTGTTGCGGATCGTGCGGCTGCTTTCGATGCCAATATTATTCTGCAAGTTCGCGCGGCGGGGGCAAACGGTCCCACGACAATGGCTGACCGAAAATATCTTCGCAATCACCACATTGTTATCGGAGCTTGTGACCCATTGGGCGAAAGCCAAGCGATTGCCGATTTTGCTGAAAGCGGCGCGACACTTTTTGCTCTGGAATTGATTCCACGAATCACCCGCGCGCAAAGCATGGATATCCTGTCATCGCAGGCAACCATTGCTGGCTATCGAGCCGTGTTGATGGGTGCAATGGAACTGCCAAAACTCTTCCCAATGATGATGACGGCTGCTGGGACATTAACGGCTGCTCGCGTTTTTATTATTGGTGTGGGTGTTGCCGGTCTGCAGGCAATTGCGACGGCCCGAAAACTCGGAGCGGTCGTTTCAGCTTACGACGTTCGCCCTGCATGCCGCGAACAAGTCGAAAGCCTTGGTGGAAAATTTGTTGAGATGCCTTTGGAGAGCGGAAACGCAGAAGACAAGGGCGGATATGCAAAAGCAATGGACGAAGAGTTCTATCGCAAACAGCGTGAGTTAATGGCCAGCCAAGTGGCTCAGAGTGATGTCGTCATCACGACCGCAGCGATCCCGGGAGTCAAGTCACCTTTACTCGTTACCGCTGATGCCGTCCGCCGAATGCAAAACGGTTCGGTAATCATCGACTTGGCGGCAGAACGAGGCGGAAATTGCGAATTGACCAAAGCAAACGAACGCGTGATTGAAAACGGCGTGACGATTTTGGGACCCACCAATATATTTGCCGACGCACCTTATCATGCCAGCCAAATGTTTGGCAACAACGTGACAAAATTCCTTTTGAATATGGTCAAAAAAGGCGAGTTAATTCTCGATCTTCAAGATGAAATCGTCCGCGACACGATGGTGACGCAGGCTGGTCAAGTAACCAACGGACGAATCCGTACCAAGTTGGGACTGACACCGCTTGAACCTGTCGCCTCGCCTGTTCAACCTACCGCAGCTTCGACCTAGCAATTGATCCAAAGCACGAAAATGTCATGGCTAGGTTTGTAAATATTGCCCCGTTGATCTGAGAGTTTAATTCATGAGAAATTTTCCAAGTCTTGTAAAACACAGATGCTTCGTTTCAATGGCTCAGGCAGTTGCGAGCATGTGTTTCTTTTTCGCGATCGTGAATCAATCGATTCCGGTCTACGCATTCCAGGACGCGACAACGGAAAACCCCGCCGAAGCAAAAGCTGCCGACGCCAAGACTGTTGAGTCCTCACCGCCACATCCGGTCAGCATAGAAAAGACAAACGGGCAGGAATTGCCGCATGCAATAAGTAATCGACTACGGACGTTGGTATTTAGCCTTACGATTTTTGCACTATCCGTTTTTGTTGGATTTGAAGTGATTGCCAAAGTACCACCCACGCTGCATACACCGTTAATGAGCGGTTCCAATGCGATAAGTGGTATCACGATCGTTGGTTCCCTGATTGCGGCAGGTAATAGGTCGGGTGGCCTAGCGGCATTTTTAGGAATGATCGCGGTTGTCTTTGCGATGATTAATGCTGCCGGTGGCTTCATGGTGACGCATCGAATGCTCAAGATGTTTAAGAAGCGTTAAACGCACTCGTTCAAGCATCGATCTAGAAAACAAGAAAGAAAGCTAAGTTCAATTTTATGGATTCACTAGCCCTCATATCGTTTTTCTATTTGGTGGCTTCGGTGTTGTTCATCGTCGGCCTCAAGCTCATGTCGCACCCGCGAAGCGCGGTCAAAGGAAATCTCATTGCTGGGCTTGGGATGGCGATGGCAATCGTCGTTACTTTGTTCGATCCGAATATTTATGGATACATTTTTATTCTGATCGGCGTTGTGGCAGGGACCGTTATTGGTGCCTACATGTCGATCAAAGTGAAAATGACGGCAATGCCCCAGTTAGTTGGTTTACTTAATGGTTTAGGCGGTGGAGCTTCCACTCTGGTTGCTTTAAGCGACTTGCTGCAAAATCCAGGGCACGCCACGGACAGCTTGATCGCCGTGGGGCTTTCTGGTCTGATCGGCGCTGTAACTTTTTGGGGAAGCTTGATTGCCTACGCCAAATTGGAAGAATGGAAACAGTTTAAAAAACCCTACAGCTTGAAACACCAGATTTGGATCAATGCCGGATTGTTGGCGACTGCATTGATCCTTATCTATCCTTTGGTCGTGACTGAAAACATGATCTTGCGATCATTCTGCTACATAATGATCGTTCTTGTTTCGTCTGCTCTGGGCGTGTTCTTGGTGAACCCCATTGGCGGTGCGGACATGCCCGTCGTTATCTCTCTGATGAACTCTTATTCCGGACTCGCTTGTTCGGCGACGGGGTTCGTTCTGGACAACAACGCTCTCATAATTGCCGGTTCGCTTGTTGGTGCGTCTGGAGTTATTCTTACGCAGATCATGTGCAAAGCAATGAATCGTTCTTTGATCAATGTTCTGTTTGGCGTTGGAGCAACTGGGACTAATATTCCGACCGATGAAATCTACGCGAACGTGCGAAGCACGAGTGCAGATGATATTGCGATGATTCTGGATGGTGCGCAACGCGTGGTCATCGTTCCAGGATATGGTATGGCGGTCGCTCAAGCTCAGCATGCCGTACGCGACTTGAGCAAATTGCTCGAATCCAAGGGGACGAATGTCGAGTACGCGATCCATCCTGTCGCGGGGCGTATGCCTGGGCACATGAATGTGTTGCTCGCCGAGGCGGACATTTCCTATGACAAGCTCAAGGAAATGGATGATATCAATCCGACCTTGGACACAGTCGACGTTGCAATCGTGATCGGCGCAAACGACGTCGTGAACCCGTTGGCAAAAACAGATCCCAAGAGCCCGATCGCGGGAATGCCGATCATCGAAGTGGATAAATGTCGAACGGTTATTGTGATCAAACGCAGCTTGAGTCCTGGTTTCGCTGGTATCCCTAATCCACTGTTTGCGTTACCGAATACGCTCATGTACTACGCAGACGGACAACAAGCTGTCTTGGATATTGTTAAGGCAATCAAGTCCTTGTAGCAAAGCAAAACGGTTTCATGACTTCGACCTCTGAGGAAAAAACGTTTCTCATCCTCAACCCGCACGCTGGTCGAAGTCGCGCTCGCAAACGAGTCGAATCGTTCTTGGAGCGTCATGCATCCACGATCGAGGTTCATCACACCAACGCCCCAGGACACGCACGCCAGTTAGCTCTAAGTGCTGCCTCAGCAGGTCGTCGCCTAATTGCCGCTGCTGGTGGTGATGGAACAGTTCACGAAGTTGCGTGCGGCATTCTCGAGTCCGGTAATCCCGATGCACGCATGGCAGTTGTACCGATCGGCTCTGCCAACGATTTTGCTTGGTCGATACTTCGAAACAAGACTTCTGAGCATGATTCCAACGGAACACTCAGTACGAACTCGCCGAGGCGCCTCAATGTCGATGTCGGGCAAGTGACACGCGAGGGGCATGAGCCCGAGTATTTCATTGAAAGCCTAGGTACGGGTCTAAGTGGACGGGTTACCGTTGAGTCTCGCAAGATCGCAAATCTGCAAGGAATCTTGCTTTACACGCTCGCCACGATACGGGCACTGAAAAAGAGCAATCCCCAAGTGATGCGTATCAAGTTGGATGATCAAATCGTCGCTCACAAGACTTTGCTGTTCAGTGTCATGAGCGGTAAACGCGAAGGGAGTTTTCTGTTGGCTCCCGACGCCCAGATGAACGATGGTTTGTTTGACTACGTTCACGCGCGCAACATTGGACGATTTCGGGCGTTGGCATTATTGCCTCGGATCGCTCTATTCGGTACGCCGCGGAATCATCGTGATATTGGGATTGGCCAATGTCGTACAATCGAGATCGAAACGGATTGGGATTTGACGGTTCACGTGGATGGCGAAATTTTGGCTCGCCCGGAAGATCGCCTTAGGCAACTAACCATTTCGCTGATCCCTGCACGCCTCGAAGTGGAATTGCTGGAAGTATAAACGCAATTGGAACATTTGTTAGAAAATTGCAAGGCTTTGTCGACCAAGGAACGGCTTCGCTCGCCAGCCTCCGTATACTATGACCGAGGAGCATCTCGGCAGTGTTTAGTTTTGAATTGTTCCGGCCGCAGACGTCCGTTTTTCGTTCAAGTTTTTATCGTGAAATAGATTAGAAAACGATGATTCTAAGCGAGTCGCAAAATAACTCTCCAGCCCCAAACGTCGATTGCTCGCAGTTGACGGTCTCGTTTCCAAAGCATGGCATCGTGCTTGATGAACTCGATATGCACGTGCAATCGGGCACGATTGTTACTTTGCTGGGGCCAAGCGGCTGCGGCAAGAGTACTTTGTTGCGTTGTGTCGCGGGGTTACAAGACGCGACTCGCGGGGAAATTCGTATTGGAGGTGTCGCTCCCCAAGGCGCCCAATCAGATATTTCGTTTGTCTTTCAGGATCCAACTTTACTGCCGTGGCGATCGATTCGCGAGAATGTTTTATTGCCTTTGGAGCTGAAAAGACACACTTCAAGGACTGTTTCCAGGCAGCGTGCTTCAGAGATTTTGACAACCGTTGGATTAGCCTCCGCTCACCATAAAAAGCGACCGTCAGAACTTTCCGGAGGAATGAAAATGCGAGCTTCGATAGCTCGTGCCTTAGTGACGGATCCTAGTTTGTTACTTCTGGACGAGCCATTTGCCGCGTTGGATGACATGCTGCGAAGCAAACTGAACGAATTGTTGCTGGATCTGTGGGCCAAACGAAAACGAACGATCCTGTTCGTGACGCACAATATTGCCGAGTCCGTATTCCTCTCACATCGAATCGCCTTGTTGATGAATGGAAAGATTCGAGAGTGGATCGACGTACCATTCGAGCACCCGAGGCAGCCGGAGCTTCGATCCGATCCGACTTTCATGAAACTATGCGCTCAAATCGCGTCGCGTTTTGCAAGCGAGCCAACCCAGAGTCAAAATCCATGAAATCCATCCTTCAATTCCTTCGTAATGCTTGGATGCCCGCTGTGGTGTTCCTCGGAGTCGTTGCAATCTGGCAAATTGTAGTCATCGCTTTCAAGATTCATCCGATCGTCCTACCATCGCCGATCGCCGTTTTGCAGTCAGGTTGGGAACGACGTGAAGTTCTATTCCGCGGGGCGTGGATAACCAGTCTCGCCGCACTTGTGGGATTTGTGACTAGCGTCCTTGTTGGAACATTGATCGCAATTCTATTTAGCCAGTCAGCTCGGATTCGTACGGCGCTTTATCCGTACGTGATTTTTTTGCAAACCGTTCCGATTGTTGCGATTGCACCCTTGTTGATCATTTGGTCTGGATACAATTTTAGGACGATTGTCTTAGTGACCGTGATTATTAGCGTTTTTCCGATCATCGCGAACGTCACCGCCGGATTGATTTCGATTGACAAGAATCTGCGGGACCTTTTTACTCTCTACTCCGCCAGTCGTTGGCAAACTCTCGTCAAGCTGCGAATACCGGCAGCAATTCCGCATCTTGTAATTGGGATGCGAATTTCATGTGGATTGGCGGTGGTTGGGGCGATAATCGGCGAATTGTTCGTCGGCAGCGGAGGCACCTACGAGGGACTTGGCACAATCATGACCAAATGGCAAGCTAGAAATTTGACGTCAGCTCTTATTGCCGCTGTACTAGTCAGTACAATAATCGGTGTCGCATTCTTTGTCGGCGTGAACCTGTTTAGTCGCACCGCACTGCGACGCTGGACTGTTGGAACAAATTTTGAATCGGAACCTTAAGAATATGAATCGTCCTTGCCTGTTGATCTTCACGTTATGTTTGGCTTTTCTGAATGGCTGCACGCCCAAAGAAACGAAGACGGTCGTATCATCCGGCACGACGGATTCGTTAGCCAGTTCAGGTGGCAAAAAGAGTGGAGTTCCCACCAAGGTCAAGCTGATACTCAACTGGTATCCAGAGGCGGAGCATGGCGGTTTCTACGCGGCTTTGGTTCATGGTTATTACCAGCAATCAGGCGTCGAAGTTGAAATCGTTCCCGGTGCGAAAGGCGTCGTTGTTGGCCCCGAGTTAACTTTGGGACGTGCACAATTTGGCGTTGGAAATGCAGATGACGTTCTCATGGCCCGCGCCCAGGATTTGAACTTGAAAGCTCTCATGGCACCGATGCAAATCGGACCACGATGTATCATGGTGCGAACAGACTCAGGAATCGAGAAATTTGAGCAGTTGAAAAACGTCACGCTTCAGATCGATCCATCTCGCCCGTATGTTCCTTTTCTCAAAAGCAAGAATTTGCTTGACCCAAGCGTTCAGATTGTTCCTTACAACGGGACCGTCGCTCAGTTGGTTTCGGGGCCAGGATTCGCTCAGCAAGGTTATGTGTTTAGCGAACCGTTAATGGCCGAGCAGCAAGGCGTTCAGGTCCGCAACTTGATGATGTCCGATATCGGATACAACCCGTACGCTAGTCTGTTGCTGGCGACCGATGAGTACATCGCTGCAAATGCAGACATCGTCCGGCGAGTAACGGACGCATCGCTTCGTGGATGGAAAAAATATCTCGATGATCCTAAGGAAACGAACGCCTACATTCTCAAACAAAATCCGGACGGAATGACCGCTGAATCATTGGCGTATGGCGCGGAAAAGTTACGAGTGTTGTGCATTCCAGAAGGAGCGGCTGCTCAAGACTTCGGGAAAATGTCCGACGCTCGCTGGAAGGAGCTTCACTCTCAGTTATCCAACCTAAAACTACTCGAGGGCAAGCCGATTGACCCGATGAGTTGCTTTACAAACGATTTCGTCAAATACGGCAAAGAGTAAACTCCTTGCGCATTTTTTCCTGAAATCTCTCACCAAGCGACTGCGCCGGATTCGCGAGCAAGCAACCATTCTTTGACACTTACTCCGCCTCGCGCTGAGTAACCTCCGATTCCTCCGCCGCTCGCGACAACGCGGTGGCAAGGGATCAACAAAGGAATTGTGTTTTGTGCCATGACAGTTCCTACCGCTCGAGCTGCACCCGGTCTGCCGACAGCCGACGCAACTTGTCCGTAGCTCATCGTCTCACCGATTGGGATTTCATAACAACATTGCAGAACAGCCAATTGAAAATCCGTTCGGCCTTCGAGGTCAAAATGTTTCCATGGAAACGTTCGCTTGCTGCCAGCAAAAAAGTTCTCCAAGTGTTCACTTAACTGGCGAACTAACTTGGCGTCGGTTTCGCCAGCGGCATCTTCGTCTCTTCCGGGTTTCTTCCGTTTTTCTTCAATCGTTAGCCGAACTAATTTGCCGCTATTCCAAGTGGCTACAATCCAACCAAGGGGGCTCGGATGATTGGATTGCCACGAACAATTCGAGGTGCCGGACTGCAATTTAGATTGGAGAAGGCTCATAGTGCTGGTCTTTCGGCTAGATAACTTTTACGTAAGCGTTTAGGGAGACGTCGGCAATCATAGTGAAAAAGAGTCAAATGCTAAGTGTCTGTTTCACGGATTCGCAACAAATCGGGGATTCGCAACAAATGGGATTCTTCGAGCCTTTGGAATAAATCGCTCCAATGCCAACCGCGTTCGCGTGAAACCGACTTTCGGACGATTATTCCAATCAGCATAAGACAACTTGCAGGGCAAGGGAGTAGGGCGAATTTTTATTTTATTCCGGTTTTCGCCAAGTCGGTTGGCCGAGCCGCCAAAACTGTTGGAGCGATTTACTATAATAGGCAGTGTAGTGAACAGGATGCCGACCAAGTCCATTCTGTGTGGTCTACTTGGTACAACAATCCGACCGCAGCGAGCCAATGTTTTCGCTGCTGTCACACCCAACTGAATCTTATCGATAAAGGATGCCCGATGAATCAATATGGCTCCATCGCCGATGATTTTTACGTCAACATGCATTTGCAAACCGCGATGGAATTGCCGCAGCAACGTGACGCGTTATTGCATTTTTTCGAGCAGGTACAGCGACGCTTTCCGGAAATGCGAAATTTTACTTGTCGGGATCGTGAAACATTTCTCGACGAAGACAAAGAATCCGGAACCTATCGATGGGCAAGCTGCGAAGCTAAACGCATATCGAGCGGAATGGTCAATCCAAGCTCTTATGACGAAGCATTCCAGCTTCACAAAGAGGTTCTGGGCATTGTTCCCTTTGCACTTTCGCTGAGTCACTTGGATTGCGAGTACCTGAGTGTCGTCATGGGATTTGACTTTACCTATCGCGGCAACCAAAGCCAGCTCATCGCCGAAGCGATCGGCTTTCCTCCAGCTTTCGAAGGCATGTCCGCGATCCCCGGAGCCAAGTGCATCGGCTATGATCCGAGCATCATGTTCGCGCTCGATGATGAAATGCGAACACAGTGTCGAATATCTTTCGAGTCGCGTGTGACGGAATTGCCCTCGGCGAAAAATGAGTTTCCCGAGGAGCAGCTAAGTGCATTTCTCGCCGTCCGACGGACCGAGAGTCTTGGCGCGAACGAAAAATTTCATATTGAATTCGAGAGATTGGCTTTAATTGGAAAAGAGATTTTAGATTCCTACATGATCGAGCACATTCTGCAGCCGTTACGTGATGTGATCGTCGTCAACTGATCAGCATGCCGGAACAGTTCGTTGTTGAGAACAGGCAGATTTGACTAAAGAAATATTTCCAATGCATGTTGCTCAATGGATCGCCATCGTGAACTTTACCAAAAAGCACCTCTGCCAGTTTTGCATGGGCGTTGTGTTGACGTTGTTTCTACTGAGTACCTCGTCGAATGCCAACTACGTTTTTGCGGATGAGCCGTTCTCGGAAGCCGTGGCCGAGGCCTTGACCGACGGTCGAATTAATGAATCACAAGCTGACTCGCTGCAAGTGATGCTTGCCGATTCACCCAGCGATCGACACCGATTTTTCGTGCCAGGCAGCGAGACACTGGCGAATTCCTCTATGGCTCTTCGTCGTAAGTTGCCAGAACTTTTTACAGAACAAGCGGAACTTGAATATCGGCGAGCGTTGGAGTTCGCACAGGCTGGTGATTGGCCGTCAGCCTATGCCTCGCTCTTTCGCGTAGTCGGGTTCGATCCCAAGCATGCCAAGGCAAATCGCATTCTTGAGAATCCCAGCAGCCGAATGAAACTGCGGAAACTCACTGCCAAGATCGATCGGCCCCTGGAATCGCTGGGTTGGCCCGCCGGTTCATATGCCCAGATTCAAACGCCACACTTTGTCATTTCAAGTCAAGCTCCCGCGAAAATTGCCCACGAGGTCGCTAATATCTGCGAACAATCTTTCTGTTTGTGGCAGCAACTGTTCTTCAATTATTGGGGCTCTTCGGAGAATTTAGTGGGAAGAATAGCTGGTCAAGATGTTCCATTGGGAAACGTTCCCAAATTTCAACTTGTGCTGTTCAAGAATCGCGACGATTACTTGCGAGCACTCAAGAGCGCGGAAACGAACATCGAGGTGTCGACCGGCTATTATCATCCGACAATGCACTGCTCTTTTTTCTATTGGGGCGATCCTCGCAGCTCAACGACGTTGCGCCACGAATTAGTCCATCAGTTTTTTCAAGAGTTCGCACAAAACAAAGTCGCTTTGGATGCCGATACGCAATCTGACATTTGGATTGTAGAAGGAATCGCCATGTACTTAGAGTCAGCTTCGAGCCTCGGCGGTGTCGGCTGCGAAGTCGTCGAAGTCGGCGGATGGGATGCTCCTCGCGTTCAAGCTGCTCGTTACCGGCGTCTTCACGACGAGTTTTGGATACCTTGGTCCGAACTACGCCAAGAAGTCGGACAGCATCTGCGATCGCGATCCGACATCAAATTCTTTTATTCCCAAGCCGCTGGGCTGACCCATTTTTGGATGGACTCTTCGCCCGCAAAACGCGAGGCTTTGGCCAGTTATATTGATTCGGTATACGCGGGAACGCCTGATGAAAAACTATTGCCTGAAGTCGTAGATGAAGACACACTGCGAGCCGAGTACGAGCGGTTTTTGACAGTAACTCCGGACCAAATTCACGGTCGACGGGCGAATGCTGCTAGGCGAGAAATTGTCTTGTCTCGCATGGATCTGGCGACATCGGATCTTGACGATTGGTCGACAGCAGCCAGGGACTTGGATTGGCTCGATTTATCCTTTACCAAAATCGATAATCAGCTATTTGCCGACGCGTCCAAACCTTGGAACGTGCGCAGACTGAATGTAGAAAGCACAAAAATTACCGACGAAGCGATGGGAGAAATTGCCAAAATGTCGGCAATCGTTGAACTGGATCTTTCCATGTGCAAAATTTCAAACGAAGGCTTGAAGCAAATCGCCGGCCACCCGCGACTTGCCACACTTTGGTTGACGGGTACTCTAGTCGACGACGATATCTTGCCCACCCTGCAGTCTTTGAAAGCACTCGATTACGTTAATCTCGATGACACGTTGGTCACCAAGGATGGCTGGAAAAAGATACAGGCAGCGATTCCCAAGCTACGTAAGAATTAGGGAATCGTGAATCCAGATCATTATCCGTACGAAACGTTTGCGTCTGCGTTTGAGCGAATTCGCGATGACGGCTGGATTGCACGTTGCGAATTCCATGACACGTTGGATTCTACCAACGATTTCCTGAAACGTTCCATCGATGTTGAGCCCGACCAAAACTTGCCACGCCTGGTCGTAGCACAGAATCAGACTGCAGGGAGAGGTCGTGGACAAAATCGATGGTGGTCTCCTTCGGGTGTTTTGACGTTCTCGATACTTACTTCCGGTCAGATGAAAGAACGAACTCACGAACGACTGCCAGAGCTTTCATTGGTGACGGCCATCGCCGTTGCAAATGCTTTGGATAATATTTTGTCGGTTCCAAGTGAGCTGAAGTGGCCGAATGATGTTTATGTGCAAGGCAAAAAGATCTGCGGTATCTTAGTCGAATCGACGATGAAAAATAGATCGGTCCACTCGGTGATTGGAATTGGCATCAACGTCGCAGTGGATATCTCGTCCGCTCCCGATGACATCCGCGAAAGGGCAACCAGCATGCATCTGCATACGACGAGACGACCAGATTTGGACACTGTTCTTGTGCTATGCGTTCGGAGTTTGGCGGAAAGTATTGAGCGATGGCAGACCGACAACAACTATATGGTGACAAGCTTTCGAAGCCGATGCTATCTTCAAGATAAATTTGTAGAAGTCGATTCGAACGGGATAACCGTAAGGGGAATTTGCCAAGGGATCAACGAGCAAGGAGAGTTGCTTGTTCAAAATGAAATGGGACAAAGAACTTCGATTCGGGCCGGAGTGATTCGCGTGATCCAGTCGGCTTGAGATGTATACCTCAAGGCGTCACATCCAGCGGCATGTCGCCACTTCGCAAAGACCTGCACGCTTCTTAATAGTGCCCTGGGCTATAATGTTACACTGGGGTTTATCGAGTGCGGTGATTCCGGATATAGTTGCTGTCGGCGGTTTGCTGTTCGACAGATCCAGATATGCCGGTATTGCCTTGTCTTCAACTATATGCTCCTCGTGATCTTCATGACTAAATCCAATTCTCATCGAGTACTTTTCTTTGGATTGATCGCAATCATTCTGCCGGTTGTTGGAATCGCGTTGTTTTATGGAGCAAGCGAAAAGATACCAACTGGCTTGGTCGCAGAATATGTCGGCCGCGAGTCCTGCGTTCAGTGCCATGCGAAGGAAGCGGAGCTTTACCAAGGATCTCATCATGATTTGGCGATGGATATTGCCAGCGAGTCGAGCGTGCTTGGCGATTTCTCGGACGCCAAACTGGAGCATTACGGAGTTGTATCCCGCATGTTTCGCCGCGACGGTAAATACTGGATCAATACCGAAGGACCCGACGGCACCATCCGTGACTTTGAAATCAAGTACGTTTTCGGCGTAACGCCGCTTCAACAGTACATGGTTGAAATGGAGCCCTCGGCCAAGTCCGATTCGTTGGGCGTAGGGCAAGTGCAAGTGCTTCGCGTTTCGTGGGATACCAAAGCCAAGAAGTGGTTTCACCTCGATCCGCCTGATGTGCATGAGCGACTTGCTCCCGACGACGATCTTCATTGGACAGGCGTTGCTCAGCGCTGGAATACGATGTGCGCCGAGTGTCACAGCACCAATTTATCAAAAGGTTTTGACGTCGCGACCGCAAAGTACCACACGACTTTTTCTGAAATCGATGTTAGCTGCGAATCGTGCCACGGTCCCGGTAGTATCCATACAAGATTGGCCAAACAGACTTTTGGAAAATGGAAAACGGATTATGGAACCGGCTTAGCACCGCTCAAAGCGTCTGCTCAAAATCAAATCGAGGCATGTGCTCCGTGCCACAGTCGACGTCAACTAGTCGCAGACGGTTACCATGCAGGAAGAAAGTTCGATGATTTCTATACCGATAGCTTGCTCGTGCGCGATGTGTACTTTGCGGATGGTCAAGTTCAAGACGAAGACTACATTCACGGCTCATTTATTCAGAGCAAGATGTATCACAAAGGCATTCGCTGTACGGATTGCCACGATCCCCATTCTGCGAGACTCAAACAAAATGGCAATCAAGTTTGCACTTCGTGCCATCAGCATCCGGCGGCGAAATACGATTCGGTGGCACATCATTTTCACACGCCAGGAAAGCCTGGTAGCGCGTGTGTCGATTGCCACATGCCACCCACAACTTACATGGATGTCGACGCTCGCCACGATCACTCGCTCAGAATACCTCGTCCCGATTTAAGTGTTAAGAATGGAACGCCCAATGCCTGCACGGCGTGTCACATCGATCTCCAAAAATTACCCGAAGTCAATCGCTCAGGATTGAGACAGTACCTTGATTGGATGGCAGCGGCCGAGAAAGGTGACGAGGTAATTCAGTTGGAATTAAGGCGAATCGATGCATGGGCCGACGCTGCTTGTGAAAAATGGTACGGCGAGAAACGTCGCCGCGATGTGCATTTCGGCGAAGCCTTACAAGCGGCTCGGCAGAAATCACCCGACGCGCGCGATCAATTGGTCTCGCTGCTGGCCAAACGTGGCGAGTCGGCACCCGCTATTGCCCGAGCCACCGCCTTGTACGAACTGCTAAGCGTTGATTCAGCAAGCGCAGCAGTCGAGGCCCCTCGCAATTTCAAAGATGAAAGTCCTTTGGTGCGCGCGGCGGCGATTGTGGCAACTTCAGCAATTGGAAACCCAGGCCAACGGGCTTTGCTCCTACAGCCGTTGCTCAAAGATCCCATTCGTTCGGTTCGCATCGAGGCCGCTCGCGGGATCGCAGAGACCGGTGCAGCGCTCGCCGGTCAAATCCACTCGGCAACTTATCAAGCGGCATCAAGTGAATTGGAGCAAAGTCTATTAGCGATGCAAGAGCGGGCTGGTGCCCACGTTAGCCTCGGTGCACTCGACGAACAACATCAGCGATTTCAGGCTGCTGTGCAGCACTATGAAGATGCCATTCGCATCGAACCAAGATCCGTTGGCCCCAGAACCAATCTTGCCGCACTTCTTGAACGACTGGCCGATGACACACAGACCCAGTCCAATGCCAATGCCGACGTCAGCACCGTTCGAAACGCGAAAGTACTTGCACAGACTTTACGCGACCGAGCCAAGACACTGCGTGCCGAGGAATTGCCGCTACTGGCACGCGATGCGCAACTACTGCCTTCGAATGCGCACTTGCAATATCGACTTGGGCTGGCGCAATATCTCGCCGGGGATTTGCAGGAGAGCGCGAAATCACTGTCGCGAGCTTTGGCAATCGACTCAAGCGTTGAGGATTACTACGTCGCTTTGGCACTATTGCAGGAAAAGCTAGGTGATCTGCCAAGTGCGTTGGACACGATCCGAAAAGGCCTCAAAGCGATTCCTGTAAGTCAGTCTTTGCGCGATATAGAGCAACAGCTCAAGGCACCAACTCCCTGAGACGGCTTACTTTTTCGATCTCCAGTCATTCGGGACGTTTCGAATTCAGCATTCCTTGATGTTTCAGCCACCACGCACAAACTTCGGTCCAGCCTGCGTAAGGATGATCGGCAGCACGCACGCCAAAGTCATGAGCCGTCGCCGCGTAAATGTGTAATTCGGCTGGGATTCCTGCTCGCTTGAGAGCCAAATACATGACGACACTGTGAGCCGGGTCGCTGATAATATCGTCGCTTCCATGGACGAGAAAAACGGGCGGTGTGGTCGGCGGTATCTCCAATCCCGCTGCCAATTCATCTTTTTCTTGAGCCTTGAGATAGCCAGAATAAGCCAAAATTGCAAAGTTCGGTCGGCAACTAATCCGATCGATATCGTCCACAGCAGGATAGCTTCGCTTGTCAAAGCTTGTCGCTGTAGCAATGGCCAAATGCCCGCCAGCAGAGAACCCGATCATGCCAATCCGCTCGGGATCGACCCCAAGTTCTTTGCTGCGACTGCGCACCAAGCTCACGGCGCGTTGTGCGTCCTGAAGTGGCCGACGCGCCGGTTCGCCTTGCACATCATCCGGTCGACGCGGAACACGGTACTTGAGGATGATGCCCGTCGCTCCCAGCGAGTTGACCCATTTTGCAACTTCTTCTCCTTCGAGTTGCCAATACAAATCCCAATAACCGCCGCCGGGGCAAATGATAAAAGCTGTACCGTTGTCTTTGCTTTTGTCGGGTCGATATACGGTAATCGTTGGGTTACTGACGTTGGTCAGCATCCGCGTAGGTTCTGTTACTTCTACTTGTTTTTTGTCCAAGCCCGGCGACATACGCCAGCGCTCTTCGCCTACCGGGGCTGCCTCATCAGGCGGTTGGTTTGGCCAAACCTGGATCACGATGGGATCGTCGCCACGGCTACATTCTGCCACGATGATGAAAACTAAAGACAACCCTCCAACGATGACGAGACGCATTCGATGAAGCTCCGGAATTCTTGGCAATAGAGAGCGTTTATTTATTGTCAAACTATTCGAACAACCGCTTCCACCAGGGCTTTTCCGGGGGAGCGGGTGGTGGCGGTTGAACTTTCGGCATCGGACGGGTTTCGGTGACGCTGCCCTGGGGTTTCATTACTGGACGGCGAACAATTTCCTCTTCCGATGAAAAAGCGATTTGGAGACGCAACGCACCGATTTGAATAATCTGGCCAGGCATGAGCGTCCCATGATGGACTCGAACGTCATCAACGTACGTCCCGTTACGCGACTCCAAATCCTTGATCACCAAAGCTTCATCGCTGTTGGTCGTGAACTGACAGTGTTTTCGGCTGATCGACTCATGATCGATACAAATTGCTGAACCGGGCTCGCGTCCAAGCACCGCTGGCGGGGAAAATGTCCATCGTTGCGTCTTAATGCCTTCGACTGGTTCGAGAAGAGTAAGTTTGTAGATCATGATTTTGGCCAATGGATAAGAGGAGATTGACGCAAATTTCTAGTCAATGCGGAAATCATGTTGATCGGGTAGGAGCATTCATTCATCGGATCTTCGGCCCTCGCAAAGCCACGTGAAAAAAGTGCAATCACGCAGCGATCAACGATTTCCTAATCGACAGTTTAGACCGTTCCGCTTTCGATAACCGCTAGAGGTACAAGAAAGTAAAGGAAATTTCGATACCTTACCGATTCCTTTATCGGGTGGTGGAACTCGGTCTAGCTTACCAATTCGTAAAATCATCCAAGAAGCCCAATTCTGCCACTCCTCGTAGTTGCGAAATCTCGCAATTACCCTGACAATCTTGGACTTGTATCCGCACCAAATTATTTGTTATCGAATTCAGCGAGTATGCTCCATGGCAAAGAACTCAGAAGCGCCAGAAATTCCTGCAGTACAGCCTTATGTGTCGCCCAGCGACAATTCGGTAGCCGAGTTCACGCTCAAGGCGATTATTCTTGGTTCGATCTTCGGCGTCTTGTTCGGCGCGTCAACCGTTTATTTGGCTTTGAAAGCGGGTCTGACCGTCTCGGCTTCGATTCCTATTGCGGTATTGGCGATCTCGATAGGCAAGCGATTACTCCGAACGACGATTCTCGAAAATAATATCATTCAGACTTGCGGGTCGGCTGGCGAAAGTGTCGCTGCAGGAGTTGTGTTCACGCTCCCCGCATTTATCTTTTTAAGCGATGGCGTCGGAAGCGGATATTTCGAAGTAGGGACGATCATGATGATCGCTACCTTTGGTGGAATCCTTGGCACGTTGATGATGATTCCGCTGCGCAAGCCGTTGATTGTGAATGAACATGGTTCGTTGCCGTATCCCGAAGGAACAGCTTGCGCCCAGGTTCTCATTGCTGGCGAAAAGGGCGGGAGCTTTGCCAAGACAGCGTTTTATGGATTGGGCGTCGCCATCGTTTACGCCTTGCTTCAAAAAGTCATCCATGTCATCAGCGAAACACCTCGCTATGTCACAAGTCTCGGCAACAAGTACTTGCCATCGGCGTCCGTCGCTGGCGAGATCACTCCGGAGTATTTGGGCGTTGGGTACATCATTGGCCCAAAGATTTCCGGAATTCTCGTTGCTGGCGGAATCCTCGCAGCGTTTTGCTTGACGCCGTTGCTCGCAACACTCGTTCCTCAAGAAGTCATCGCAGCACAACTCGTTAAGCTAGGATTATTGCCAAGCAAATTTGGTTGGGATGAGAATACAAAACAGTTTGCAGACTCTGCCGAAGCGATCTATCGGGCTTACATTCGTCAAATCGGTGCAGGCGCAGTTGCTGCGGCAGGTTTCATCACGCTTCTCAAGACCATGCCAACCATTGTTTCTTCGTTCATCGAAGCATTCCGATCGCTGCGAGGCGGCGCTGAAAAGAACCGCTCGAGAACAGAAAGCGATCTTTCTATTCTCGTTGTCGTGCTCGGTAGTCTTGGATTGATAGGCTTGATGGGGATTCTCCCAGGCATTCCAGGGGATTCGGTGTTAAACAAGCTTATGATCGGACTCTTGGTGATTGTCTTTGGATTCTTCTTCGTTACCGTTGCAAGTCGAATTGTGGGCATCATCGGTTCATCCAATAGTCCAATATCCGGGATGACAATCGCGACCATCATGGGCACGTCACTTGTGTTTATTGGGATCGGTTGGACAGGAACAGCTTACGAGCCAATGGCTCTTGTTGTGGGAAGCATGGTCTGCATCGCGGCGGCGAATGCTGGTGCGACGAGCCAAGACCTTAAGACGGGATATCTAGTCGGCGCGACGCCCAAGTATCAGCAACTGGCATTGTTCATCGGGGTCATGGTTTCATCTTTGGTTATCGGATTTACAGTCAAGTATCTCGATACGCCGACTCCCGATATGCTCGCCAATGGAATCAAGCACGCGATTGGTGAAAAGTACAATGCGCCGCAAGCCACTTTGATGGCGACATTGATCAAGGGATTGTTGTCGTTCAACTTGGATTGGCAATTCGTTTTGGCTGGTTGCTTCATCGCCGTGACGATGGAATTATGTGGAATCAAGGCGCTCTCGTTTGCTGTGGGGCTGTATTTGCCTCTTGCAACAACTTTGCCGATTTGGATTGGTGGAGTAATTCGAGGAGTTGTTGATTACTTGCGAGCCAAGGGAAAACCAGCCGCAGGCGATCACGGTTCGGCAGACGAGGAACTTAGTAAAGGCAGTCTTTTCGCAACGGGACTTGTGGCAGGCGGGGCATTGGCAGGTGTCGTTATCGCTTTGTTATCCGTCAACGAAGGTGTAACGAATTCCTTGAAAAAGCTAAGTCTCGAAGGCCCGATCGGCAGTGCAACGGCTGGCATCGTGCAACTGTTCGGGGTTGCCCAAGAAAATGCCGCGCACGTCGGTTACCAATTGGTGGGTGTCCTCTGCTTTGCAATCATGGGGTCGATGCTCTTTTCATTCGCGAGGAAAAATTGATTTGCATTCGCCTGAAACGATTTTCCACTTGAGGTGCGGCGGGCATTGCTAGTCATGGTTGGCTATGAATGGATTCCAACTTTCGAGTCAGAATTTGTTTTAATCAGTAGCAATGCACACGAACGATGATTTTTCGCGGGCGCTGCTTTTCGAATTCGTTTACACTGGATGACTGGCTGTTTACACCTCCCCATCTCCATATTTCGTGTACATGATGCAATTGTTTTTGATCGCATTGCTCATAAACTGCATTTGTTTCGGTTTCGCATTGCGAACTAATGCAGGAGATAGCGACGGTTTACGGTTTCAGGCACCTAATGGAATAGTCGCCTTACCCGATGGCAGTTTATTGATTAGCGATATTCAACTTCATCGCCTCTTTCGAGTTGAGTTGTCCGGCAAACAGTCTGGTGAATTGCAGCTTTGGGGAGGAACTGGCGAACCAATTTTTCGGGGGGAGGAAGCGGATGTCCTGCAGTCTGCGTTTCATGCACCCCATGACATGAAGCTTGATCGCTCTCGAAATGCAGTACTTGTTGCCGACGCAAACAACCATCGTATCCGGCAAGTTGATCTCGCAACAAGAATTGTCAAGACACTCGCTGGAAATGGACGATCGGAGCTCAGCGGCGACGGTGGCCCAGCTATCCTCGCGGGGCTGAATAACCCGCAAGGGATCGCAGTCGATTCCCAAGGCAACATTCTCATAGCGGACACGTACAATCATATTGTACGGCGAATTGCGATCGACGGAGTCATCACAACGGTGGCGGGTTCGACGCCCGGGCTATCCGGCGACGGTGGACCAGCAACCTCGGCACAATTGAGCTTACCCATGGCCGTTGCGTTTGGGACCGATGAGAAATCGTTCTTTATTAGCGAAGGCGGCAATAGTCGAATACGCCGTGTATCTGCAGAAGGAATTATTGAGACCGTTTGCGGCATTGGAGAAGGTTCAGGCGAAGGTGGCGCGGGCTTGTCGGGCGATGGAGACCGAGCGACCAAGGCAAAAATTTTCTCTGCTCTGGATATCCTGCCGGTGTCGCCGAATTTCTTCTACATTTCCGACAGCGGAAACAATCGACTTCGGACGGTCGTTCATGGAACGATAATGACGGTAGCAGGCTCCGCTTCTGCTAAAGAAAGCAAGCCCGGTGAAAGCAAGCCCGATGAAAGCAAGGAGAGTTCAGAGCTTTTTGTTCCTGCAAAGATTGCGTTGGCTCCTCAGGGCGGACTATATTTTTGTGATCGAGGTAATCGAAGCATACGATTGCTCGATTCCAATGGGCAGATTCATACACTCGTTTCCGGCAATGCTAAAACTTTGCCAAAGCTCGCCTCGCCAAACACGGATGATGGAAAATGATTCGTAAAGGTCTGACGCCAACAAACTGTTTTGCAAATTTGCTTTCACGCCAGTCAATTCGTTACGCGTGGGGAGTTTGCACACTCGTCACGTGCATTTTCGCGCTAAGTGCTGTTTCGCAAGAGCCAGCAGCGAGTGGTCAATCGCCCCGGAAAAACTTGCCCGACGACGCCGAACACGCACCGGACAAATTGTCGCGATCACGGACTGATGCGATCGTCGGCGAGATTACCGAATCCGTCACGGATCGATTGCCGGTGCCGACAAATCTGGTGAACGATCCGAACGATACAAATTATATCGTGCGACGCAATCTCATCGACGAACACTTGTTTGAAGCGATGAAACAAAACAATATTCCTCACGCAGCTCTAGCGGACGACTACACTTTTCTACGCCGCGTGTACCTCGATCTAACCGGCAGAATACCGACCCCCGAGCAGGTTCAACAGTTCGTGCAAAATTCGGCGCTGGATAAACGAGAGCAAGTCATCGATCAACTCCTAGCATCGGATGCTTGGGTTGATCGTTGGGCGTATTGGTATGGAGATCTTTTTCGCAATTGTGCGAATCGAATTGGCAACGCTACGACGGAAAATTTTGATGCATGGATTCGTCGATCTTTGCGCGACGACAAGCCATACAACTTAATGGTAACTGAATTACTGACTGCAACGGCGCCGAATTCGGCTTGGATGCCCGACGCGGCTCCCTCTGCTTTTCTCGTTCGATGGCATATCCCAGCAGATTCGATGTACTCGGATCGGTACGAAGATACTGCGGACGAAATTGTCATCCAATCCTCTAAGTTTTTCTTGGGGCTAAACTTTCAGTGTATTTCTTGTCATGGCGGAGCTGGCTTTCTGGAGAAAGTCGACCTGGGACTGTCTCGCAAAAAGCGTGAAGACCTTTGGGCCATGGCGGCATTTTTCGGAAATACTCGCGTCCGCATTGTTCCTTATCAAGATCGTTTTACGATCTCCGAAGACGGCACCGGATACGATTCGAACGCGGCTAGTTCGGTTCGATTGCAAAGGTCCGGTTCTCCCGTGGTCCCGACGTTTATCTTAACTGGTCAAAAAGCTGACCCAAGTAAACCGCTGCGTCCGCAGTTTGCCAAAATGCTCACTGAGCACCCGCAATTTGCTCGAGCCACTGCGAACTTGTTTTGGAAAGAATTTTTTGGTCTAGGAATCGTGGAGCCCATCGATGGTTTTGATCTTGCACGTCAGGACCCAGCCAATCCACCACCGACGCCCTGGACCGTTCAGCCAACCAACATCAAGTTGCTTGACGCAGTAGCCAGACATTTTGCCGATAATCAGTTTAGCCTAAAATCGTTGATGCGATTAATTACCCAGTCGAGTGCTTATCAACTTTCATCCCACTTTAATTCCGACTGGGAAGTTGAGTACACCCCGTACTTCGCTCGTCATTATCCACACATGTTGAACTCCGAACAGTTGCATGACGCGATCGTCGAGGCAACGGGTGTTTTTCCCGATTACCAGCACAAACACTTGCTGTACGGTACCCCGCTCTCACCAATCCGATATTGGACTCAAGCTGCAACGCCGGAGAATGTTAATGATGGTGAATCCAAGCAGCTACTACGAACTTTTGGCCAGTCGAATCGCGAATGGGCAAATCCCGGCCAGAGTGGTTCGATCCTGCAAGCGATGATGATGATGAACAGCAAATTCGTTACAAAACGAGTCTCAGCTACAAACGCCAGCTACTCGCAACAGATGCTGGAATCAAAACTGACGCCCAATGAAATAGTCGAAGCGATGTACTTGCGAACCCTATCGCGCATGCCAACTGCTGCGGAAACTGAAATTGCCGGAAAGTGGGTTGAGGAAGATCGTCAGACAGGAATCGAAGACTTGCAGTGGAGTCTGTTGAACAAGCTGGACTTTATTTTCAACTACTAGTAAATCATCGCTTCGACTTACGCTGTTTCGTTTGCCAGTGGCGATTCAACGATGATTTGGAGTGAACATAATTCACGTATAACTTTGAGGATTGTAATGCATCGCCCAACCAATCCCACACCGTTTTCATTTCGACGCCGCGAGTTATTAAGACTCGGTGGATTAAGCGTTATGGGAGGCTCACTGCCTTGGCTTGGAACCACTCGGACGATCGCTTCGCAAGACGTTACGCCACACGCAACGGCTCGCCAAGTTTTGTTCGTGAATCTCGAAGGCGGCATGAGCCAGTTGGATTCTTTGGACGCCAAGCAAGGTCCTTGGACACCCGAGGACTTTGACATCCAGCCATGCGGTAATGGATTGATGCTTCCCCAAGGTGTATTTCAGACTTTGCCAAAAATCCTCGACAAAATCGCCGTCGTCCGGTCGATGGCCGCTTGGGATGCTGTTCATGGACGCGCTCAATACTATATTCAAACTGGTCATCCACTGAATCCCGCTTTGTCGAAAGAAGTCCCTGCCATCGGCGCGGTCGTATGCCATGAATTGGCCAATCAACGTCGTGCTACGGATTCACTGCCCGCCTATATTTCGATGAATATGGCGGGAAACCAAGCGGGACTGATCAACAACGGATTTCTCTCAGCAGAATTTGGTCCGCTCAACTTGTCGATCGATAAGGGACCTCCTGACTTAGCACCACGCCGCGATATGGTGTCGACTCTCGAGCGTCGCTGGCAAAGGCTACAACAGCTTGACGAACCGTTGCGTCATAACCGCCTTGGATTGGATCGTAGTTTTGCAGATTACCACGAATACTATCGCGGTGCTTGGAATATCATGAATGACCCGCGTGTTCCTGATGTGTTCACAATTTCAGAAGATGACAAATTGCAGTACGGTCAAAATTCGATCGGCGTCTCGTTAGCGCTTTCTCGAAATCTGTTCCGTGCCGACGCAGGAACGCGTTTCATTTTGGTAAGTCATAGTGGATGGGATCATCATGGCGACATTTATAAAAAGGGAACTCGCAACCATCCCGTATTGATGGCCGAATTAGACAAAGCCATCACGTCGCTGGTTCTCGACTTGGCTGCAGTGCCCAGCAAGCACGACGTAACAAAAACGCTGTTAGACGAAACGTTCATTGTTTGCATGGGCGAGTTTGGTCGAACCCCGGGCAACATTAGCGAGACTCGAAAAGGACGCGAACATTACATCCACGCTCATTCAGGAATGTTCGTTGGGGGCGGTGTGCAAGGCGGCACGGTGCTTGGCAAGACCGATGAAATCGGAGGAACGATTGTAGATCCTGGTTGGTCTGCCGCGCGTCCGGTGTACATGGAAGATGTCGCTTGCACAATTTATTCTGCGTTAGGAATCGACTGGACTCGCAAAGTGACTACCACGCCATCGGGCCGGGCATTCCACTACGTTGAAAACGCTTCGGGAACTGAGTACGTCGATTTCCAGCCCATCCAGGAACTGTTTTCTTGAGAACTTCCGGCAATGAATGCCATTGACCTGCGCACGTCCACGGGCTCGTGCCCAAAACCGCAATCAAGCTACTTTTACGTCCAATTCCGAATGTGACTCGCCAATAAAATGCTTGTTACAATGGTGTTTGCGTCTGATGGTGTTTTGGACGTGTAATTGACTAGGGTCTATTCATCGACAAGAAATGCTTTCATGGTGTTGTTATCGCATCGAGTCGGGATCGCGAACATCTTATTCGCGACCTGTTGGCTAGTCACAATCGCTGCCGCGCTCGCCGATGATTTGTCGGTCACTCCAGCTCGCGTGACGGACGGCCTGCAAGTGCTCTATACATTTGACAAAGCGGAAAACGGGCTGATTCCAGATCGGTCAGGCGTTGGTGAACCGCTCAACCTGCGAATTGACAAACCTCAGGGAGCCGCGATTCGTTCAGGCAAGCTTGTCGTGACATCGGCGGTCTCCATTGCATCCGATGGACCAGCACGCAAAATCCTGGACGCAGTGAAACAAACGAATGAACTGTCCATCGAAGCGTGGCTAAAGCCGCTGGAAGCCAGTCAAGCTGGGCCTGCTCGCATCGTGAGTTTGTCGGTCGACCCTTCAAATCGAAACTTTACACTGGGGCAGGACAAGGGACACTTCGACGTTCGGCTGCGGACAACGTCGACAGACAACAATGGACAGCCATCCACGTCCGCAGCCGACTTTTCCGTTTCGACGAAATTGACGCACTTCGTCTTCACTCGCGCGGAGGATGGTGCGGCGAAGATATTTGTCGATGGCAAACCGGTTGTTTCGGCAGTGGTGGCTGGTGCATTCAATAACTGGAGCGACGATTTTCGACTTTGTGTGGCGAACGAATTGACCGGTGATCGCCCGTGGCTTGGTGATCTGCATCTCGTGGCCATCTATGCCCGAGCCCTCACGAGCGGCGATGTTGAGCAGAATTTCGCAGCGGGGTTGCTGGCAAGCGAGAACTACGCCGCCATGTTGCCTACAGCGGATTCCGGTCGCATGGACTTCGTGAACGACATCCAGCCAATTCTTCGCAAACACTGTTATGAATGTCATTCGGCCGATCACGAAGACGGCGGCGTGAATCTCGGCATGCGACAGCGAGCCTTGCAGGGAGGCGACAACGGCCCGATTTTTGTACCCGGCGACAGTGCGAATAGTCGGATGATTCACCTGGTCGCGGCGATTAATGAAGACGTTGTGATGCCGCCGGAAAGTCAGGGCCTGAGCAAAGACGAGATAAGTCGGCTTCGTGCATGGATAGATCAGGGGGCCATCTGGCCGGCAGGAACGGACGTCGCCGATCCTCGCGTGGAACTGGCAAAGACTCACTGGGCTTTTCAGCCGTTGCAGCGAGTCACAGAACCGACAGTAAAGAATGACGAATGGGTTCGAACGCAGATTGATCGGTTTATTCTGTCGCGGCTGGAGGCCGCTGACATCAAGCCACAAGCCGTAGCGGAGCCTCGGCAGCTCATTCGGCGAATTACGTTCGATCTCATCGGACTTCCGCCGTCGCCGAACGAAGTTGACGAATTCTGTGCAGCCGCTGCGATGGATCATTCGGCGGCCGTGTCTACTTTGATTGAAAGACTCCTGCAGAGTCCGCATTATGGTGAACGCTGGGGCCGCCACTGGCTCGACGTCGCGAGGTATGCCGATAGTGACGGGCAGGAAAGCGACCGTGATCGTCCAACGGCTTATCACTTTCGTGATTTCGTGATTCGAGCCTTCAACAACGACATGCCGTTTGATCAGTTCGTTCGTTGGCAGTTGGCCGGTGATGAGTACGAACCGGAAAACCCGGAGGCGGTCGCTGCGACCGGGTTTCTGACGGCCGGTCCGTTTGCAGCACTGCCAGATAACTTGATGGAAGATGAACGACTGCGAAATCGCTACAACGAACTCGACGACATGCTATCCACCGTGGGAACCGGCTTTCTCGGACTGACACTCGGTTGCGTTCGCTGCCACGATCACAAGTACGATGCGATTCCAGCTCGCGATTACTACAGCATGATGAGTGCGTTCCACGGCGGCGAACGTGCCGAAGTTTCGCTCGGCAACACGGGCGACAAGGTACTTGCGTTTCATGATCTGGGGTCCGACGCTAGACCGACGTGGCTGTTTCAACGCGGCAATTATTACGATCGCGATCAGCCCGTTTCGCTTGGCTTTGTGTCGATCCTGACCAACGGAAAAACCCCAGAGGATTACTGGAAAACCGCTCGCGAGAATAGCCCGGCGAAAGAAAGTACGAAACAGCGGCGGGCTCTGGCGGACTGGATGACGGATGTTGATCACGGTGCAGGTACACTGCTGGCTCGAGTTATTGTCAATCGCATCTGGCAGCATCACTTTGGTCATGGACTGGTTCGCACGGTCGGTGACTTCGGCGTTCGCTCCGAGCCGCCAACCCACCCCGAGCTGCTTGAATTTCTGTCTCTCGACTTGATCGACCATGGTTGGAGTATCAAGCGTTTGCAGCGGATGATTATCGCCAGTGCCGTGTTTCAACAGGCGAGTACTGGGAAGGTTTCGGCGGCAGATCCTGAAAACCGACTGCTCTGGAAATTTCCCATGCTACGGCTCGAAGGCGAAATCCTGCGTGACTCGATGCTGGCGGTGAGTGGAACGCTAAACACCAAATCGTATGGCCCCGCTGTCAGACCGCCGATTGCTGCAGAAGCGATGTTGGCTCGCAATCTGAAGGATTCGTACCCAGATAAGATTGAAGACACTCCAGAGATTCGTCGCCGATCGATCTACCTGTTTCACAAGCGAGTCGTACCGTATCCGCTGCTTCAGGCCTTCGATAAACCCGACGCTCAGCAAAGCTGCAGTCGCCGTGATCACACGACCGTTGCACCGCAAGCTTTGGCGTTGCTGAATGACCCCTTTGTACGAACCGCAGCAATGGAGTTCGCGGATCGTTTAATCAAGGAAAGCGGCACCGAGGCACAGCAATTGGTTGAAATGGCATATCAGCTCGCTTTGGGCCGGTCGCCACGTATTGAGGAGATTGTCTCAGCGCGCGAGTTTATCGAGCTTCAAAGTCGAGAAAGAAAGGTCCGTGATGCTCAATCGTCCGATGACCAGATTCGTCGACAATCTGTTGCAGATTTCTGTCAGGTGTTGTTTGGATTGAACGAGTTCTTGTACGTGGATTAGATGTGGATCTTAATGTTTTCAATCGGTGATGTAACATGGCAATGAATCACAGTTCCCACTGCGGTCGATTTGAACGAGCTCTCAACCGCCGCCAACTGCTGCAGCGCGCTGGAGGCGGGCTTGGTGGACTTGCACTAGCACAGTTGCTTGCTTCGGAGGGTTTGCTCGCCGACAACGACGACACCATGAATCCGCTGGCTTCTCGCAACGGTCATTTCCCCGCCAAGGCCAAGTCGATCATCTGGCTGTTCATGGAAGGAGCCCCCAGCTCTGTCGACATGTTTGATCCGAAACCGGAACTTACCAAGCGAGACGGGCAGAAGATAGCGATCGACGTCTTCAACGGAAATCCTGGCCCCCTGATGAAGTCGCCGTTTTCGTTCAAGCAATACGGAGAAAGCGGCGCTTGGGTGTGCGATCGATATCCGAACGTCGCCAAGCATGTCGATGACTTTGCATTCATTAAGTCATTGCACAGTGAATCCAACGACCATGTCCCGGCGCTGTATCAGATCAACACGGGAATCGCGCGGCCCGGTTTTCCGGCGGCAGGTGCGTGGGTCACGTACGGGCTTGGCAGCGAGAATCAGAACCTGCCGGGATTCGTTGTGTTGGGCAACAATCAGGGGATCAAGGGCGGTCCTCTTAACTGGCATGCCGGATTTCTGCCAGCCGCACATCAGGGGACGCTATTTCGATCCGAAGGCAATCCGATTCTGAATCTGAATCGACCTGCTGATGTGACTCGCGGTGATCAGCGACGTCAGCTTGATCTGCTGGCACAACTTAATGCGAAGCATCTCGAATCGCGACCGGATGAAGCGGAACTGTTGGGGCGGATTCAATCATTCGAATTGGCGTATCGAATGCAAACCGAAGCGGCCAGCATGATTGATTTTGCGACGGAGACTCAGGCCACGCGAGACATGTACGGGATCGATCAGCAGGAGACGAAATCGTATGGATCCAAATGTCTGCTGGCTCGGCGACTTGTAGAAAGTGGCGTCAGGTTTGTTCAGGTTTACAGCGACGGCGAATGGGACGCTCACAGCAATCTGACCGAGAATCATACGGGGCATTGCCGAGCCACCGATATCCCGATCGCCGGTCTGCTGGCGGATCTGAAGGATCGCGGGCTAATGGATTCGACGCTGGTGATTTGGGGTGGTGAATTCGGGCGGATGCCGGTGTCTCAGGGAAAAGACGGGCGCGACCATAACCCGCAGGGATTCATGGCCTGGATGGCCGGCGCTGGGATCAAGGGCGGAACGAGTTTTGGCGAAACGGACGAGATCGGTTACAAGGCGGTTGTTGATCCCGTGACGGTCCATGACCTTCACGCAACAATGCTGCACCTGCTTGGACTGGATCACCTGCGACTGACATTTCTTCACAACGGTCGTCCGTATCGATTGACCGATGTTGCCGGGCAGGTACTTCATTCGATCTTGTCATAAGGTGCGATAAGAATCTTTAACTTCCCGGCGAACTGACTCAAGCAACTGACCGTGTGAATAATCTTTTTCACGAACGAGGGCGTTTTTCCGTTGCTAACGAGACCAGAATACAACTCCCGTCGTCAATAACCACAAGTCCAGCTTGGCGAGCCAATTCACTTGCCAGTTCATCTTCCGCGCCAGGTTGCATCCAAATGTTTTTAACGCCGGCTTTGATCGCTTGCGCGATGATTTGCCGAGTAATCGCTGGGGGCGTTACGACGGATAGCGATTGAGGAATGACAGGCAGATTTTCGATTGAAGCATAAGCTGGCTGCGACTCGATTTCCGTTGCGGTGGGATTTAACGGAAAAACACTGCGACCGCTAGCCATCAGGGCGCGAAATACTTTGTTACCATATTTTGATCGATCGCGCGACGCCCCCGCGACGGCGAATGTCTTCGCTGCTAAAAATTCGTGGATGGCATCCATAGAAGTTTACTTAGGGGCATGCGAATGAAGCAATCTCTAGAACTTGTAGAGCAGCAAAACATTGTAGTTGATATCGTTCGGTTTGAGACCGTTCGGTGTACTGTCGTAACGGTCTGTACCGCCAAGCTTGAGACTAAGATTGCGTTCTTGGCTGAGTAAGTACTCCCAGGCGAAATCGGAAACGACGCGAAAGTCTGAAAAATCCGTCCAGTTGGGAAAGTAATCGACTTTCAATATGAGCTTGTTTCGTTCAGTGACTTGATGCTCATAGTCGCCCCCAAATACCGCTTCCGGAATCCAATTATTGTTAGGTCCGCCAAACTCGCGCGACGTACCGGAACCGAAACGGGATACCAGTCGAAGATCTTTCGTGTCTCGCCAACGGTAGCTGAGACCAGTGTTCAAGTTGAATCGATAGTCGAAAGCTTTGAACGAGTCAAACTCCAATCCCGACTTGGTAAAAATCGACCACGGCGAAGAACTGAATGGACGCTCGTAGTCTGCGAAAATAAGAGAGTTATTTTGTGTGAGAAGTCCCAGGGACTGCGTTCGGTTGTGAGTCATCCGAAGTTCAAATAGACTCGTTTCCACTTTGCGTTTAAATCGAGCACCGGTTTGAAAACTGTACGATTGGCTATTGCCCTCGGAGCCGTTAATTCCTAATTCGACGCTATTGGTCCAGCCATCCAGCGGAAACCATGTCCAAGGATAGTACCAATGAACTCCATCGGCAGGCTCGATATCCGTCTCAGGAACGTCCATCTTCAAAGGTTTGGAAGGATCGAATGGCTTGGCAAGCGGAGGCGGCGGGTTGGTTAGCGGTAATGTCTCTGCAGGAAAACTGCTGGGCTCCAAGCCTTGTTGATTTTGACCAAAAACACTCGACGTGAGCGACGTCAGACAGGCGACGAAAATCCACGCTCTAACGGAAATAAACATACATTTCGGTAGCATCAATTCAACTCTTCGACAGTTACCCCGAACCGTTTCAGTATTATGTGGTAAGCGACTTGTAGTGAATTTGCCCGCACCTCTCAATACAGATTTCGCGAATTAGGAAGGTAACCCTGCCCTTAAAAGCGAGCCGAAATCAGAATCCGCGGCCGAAATCCCGCAGTCAAATAAATTCGCGAACGTCGTAAGACCCTTGCCCATTTGGACGCAGGACTAGTTAAAATTGGATCAGCGACAACAGGCAAGGTGTCAGCTGTCCAAATGCGAGCATTCTTGCAAAACGAAAATTCTGAGATCGATCGCTTTGTAATCAGTGACGTTGGATGGCATTCAGCATCGCCCCAAACCTCGATATTGATTGAATCGGATTGCTGTGGTTGTCGCCCCCGCGTTTCCCACCTAAAACTCCCACTCTTTGGCTGTAGGTATAACACCCATGCATCTGGTTTTCTGTATTTTGTCTTTGTTTGCGACTGAAGACTGGCCGCAATTTCGTGGAGCTTTTTCCGATGCGCACGTTGCTGGTCCAGCGACTCCGCTTGAATGGTCGGAGACCAAGAACGTGTCTTGGAAAGTTTCGGTTCCGGGCCTTGGTTGGTCGTCTCCATCAATTGCAGATGGAAAAGTATTCTTGACGACAGCAGTCAATCAAGGCGAAGGGTTGTCATTGCGGGTGATGGCATTGGACGTTAATAACGGCAAGACGATATGGGATCGCGAAGTCCGCGCAATCGAAAAAGCGCCGGCGATTCATGCCAAGAATAGCCATGCAAGTCCCACGCCCTTAGTTCGAGGTGACTCGGTTTATGTGCATTTTGGCGCGGAGGGCATGTACTGCCTTTCTGCCGCCGATGGAGCATTGAAATGGGCGTGCACCGAGCTCCGTTATTCGCCGCTTCATGGCAGCGGAGGATCGCCCTTCTTCTTTGATAACAAGCTGGTGGTGGTCTGCGATGGTAGCCAATCGCCTTTCGTTGCTGCCGTGGATGCGGAAACTGGCAAAGTGATTTGGCGAACGAAGCGATCCGTCGAAGCACGCATTAGTCATTCGTTTGTGACGCCCTTGGTTACGGAAGTGAACGGTCAAGCTCAAGTTCTGGCACCCGGACCGAATCACATGGCCGCATACGATTTAAAAACTGGTAAAGAGCTTTGGATTGTGCGAGCGCCGGGTTGGAGTGTTGTCCCTCAACCAACGGTTTATCAAGGGCTGGTCATCTACAATCACGATTACGACAACCCCGAGTTGATGGCCGTCAGACTTGGCGGAACGGGTGACGTCACGGACTCGCACGTTGCGTGGCGGTTGGATCGCGGTGCGCCGAGCTCCCCAACTCCGTTGCTGATCGGTGACGAATTGTACTTTGTGAACGATACCGGTATAGCTTCGTGTGTGAATGCCAAAACGGGCGAGCGATATTGGATGGAGCGGCTGGGCGGTAACTTTTCCGCGTCACCGATCTTTGTGAATGGCCGAATTTTGTTTCTTGACGAAGACGGTGTGGCGACATGGATTCAGCCCGGACGCGAATTCAAAATCCTTGGCAAAAACGAATTGGAAGGTCGGACGCTGGCCACACCGGCTTTCGCAGACGGCGCGATGTACTTGAGAACGGACAAGGATTTGTACAAGTTTGTTTCTGACGAATGATACTCGCAAAAGCAAATGATTCGTGAGTTGATACTTCTCTATTTCTGATTTGGACTGTAATACGATGCTAAAAATCAATGTCCGCGGACGATTGTTCATGCTCACGACGGCTTATTTGCTGAGCTGCGTGTTGCCTATAATAGGCCAGGCCCAAGAGCCGATTCGCGCTTTGCTGGTATTAGGCGGTTGCTGCCACGATTACAAAACACAACAGACATTGCTGACCGAAGGCATATCGAAGCGAGCCAACGTTCAGTGGAAGATCGCTTACGATAGCGACAAGGGCACCAAGCACGTTAATCCGATTTATGAAAACGAAGATTGGGCCAACGGTTTTGACGTGATTGTCCACGATGAATGCTGTGCGGACGTCAAGGAAGCCAAGATCATCGACCGGATTTTGGCTCCTCATCGCAAAGGCCTGCCCTCGGTGATTCTCCATTGTGGGATGCATTCTTATCGCAGCGAAGGCTATCCGGATTCGACTCCCTGGTTCGACTTTACGGGAGTCGCCTCAACGGGACATGGTCCTCAATCGCCGATCCAGATAACTTTTACAGACCGCGACAACGTCATCACCAAAGGCATGGAAGATTGGCTAACGATCAAGGAAGAACTGTACAACAACTCCGCCGGAAAGTTACATGACACCGCGCACGCATTGGCGACTGGCAAACAGACTTTCAAAGATGGTAACGGCGACGAAGTGACCGCGACAGCGGTTGTTGTTTGGACGAACATGTACCAAGAAAAAACGCGAGTCTTTGCAACAACGCTCGGCCACAACAATGACACGGTAGCTGATAGTCGTTATCTAGATCTGATTTCGCGAGGCTTGCTCTGGTCAGTCGATAAATTGGATAAGGAACATTTGGTTCCTTCGCAAAAAGTCCTCATCAAGGACTAGCTTCTGCGTTAAAATGTTGGCTCAAACGGCAATCCAGGGAGGTCCTGTTTTGGTGTTGGTTTTCGTGGTATTGTAGCACGCTTGGGTGACCTCATGGTTTTGGGGTATCTATCACGTTTACTACGATCGGTTGCCAAGGATGGCTCTCACGCTTTTGCTTTTGATGGATGATCGGAAATGCTTTGAAGAGGTTCGCAAGATGCGTTGGCACGATGGTGTCCGATGCCCTAAATGCGGCTCCAGCCACGTTGCTAAACGCGGTTTTGATGAAACGCAAAGGGATAGACAGCGTTATCAGTGCGGCGACTGTGAACGAGAATTCGACGATCTCACGGGAACCATTTTTTCAGTTCGTGCACAACACCCGAAAACGTGGAAAAGCACTACTTCAATCCCTGGTTGAGCAACTACTTACTTGACCTCCCCGAAACACCGTTTGAGCCAAATTCAATTACTGTGCCTGTTCCCGTTTCTTTCGTGTCCCCGTTTCTTTCGCAGGACTATTCGGTGTGGGAATAGGTCGTGCATTCAGCACATTCGCAAAAGGATAGTGCATATCGTGGATTCAATCATGATTTCAACTTCACGATAGCAGCCTAATGCCGGCACCACATCGTGGACATTCAGCTTAATGGCGTCTCGGTCGCAACTCTTTGGCGGTAATGTCTACATTGGGCATGATTTGAGGCATGCATGATTTGGCGGTGGCAATGCGTGAACTCGACGGGAAAACGCACAATTGTCGCGACAATCCTCGGGACTTAAGTGTTTCAACTTCATAGAAATTCATGTTTTGCCTTCCCGATCGACTAAGAGATGTCAATTAAAACGATAGGATTCATGAATGCCAACGGAATCCTTGATAGAATAAGCGCGCTGCGAGGGTGCAAGTAATATCATCGGTCAAGTTCGATTCGATAATATCGAGTTCAAAACATGTCCGATGTCACCCGCCACTCGTCGCAGATTGTATTTGGTCATCGGCCGCCAGCCCAACAGTGCCCCTCTCGATTTCATCGTATCTGGCGGTGGGGCGTAGCGTTGCGTGGCTAGTCAATTCGCTGAACGAATTATGTTCGACTAAATTTTTGGAAACCTATGATCGAACCAATCCCAAGCAACTCAACCAAATTTGAAGCTAATTCAGAACTGGCAACCAACGAATCAATGCCGATCGACGGGGATGCAACGACTCAATTTATCGGCCGCCAAATTGGGCCTTTCGCTTCTGCAATACTTCATGCTCGCGGTGGACTCGGGGAAGTATTTCGAGCTACCGATGGAGAGTTGAATCGTACCGTCGCGGTCAAACGTTTGCAAATGTCCCGGGCAAGTGACGCAGAGTGCCGCCGACGCTTTTTGGTCGAAGCCGAAATAACGGCGCGACTCGAACACCCAGGAGTAGTTCCCGTTTACGCTCTTTGTGGAGATGAAATAAACGGCCCTGCGTATGCAATGCGCTTTATTGAAGGACCGACCTTGGCGGACTCAATTCAAGCTTACCATTCGGCTACTCCGGATCCACTTGCCTTTCGCCGCCTACTCCAATCCTATTTGCAGGTTTGCCAGACAGTTGCCTATGCGCATAGTCGAGGAGTCATTCATCGCGATCTTAAACCCCAAAACGTAGTCATCGGCAAGTTCGGTGAAACGCTCGTCGTTGACTGGGGATTAGCAAAGATTGTCGGTAGGACGGACATGGTGCGTGACAACCCAACGGCCGAGACCACATTAGTACCTTCACTAAAAAACTCGGATTCCGAGGGCAGTGAAACGCAGATGGGTTCGGCAGTTGGAACACCAGCCTACATGAGTCCCGAACAAGCTGCAGGTCGATGGAACATTGTCGATCAGCGATCGGACATCTATGGACTTGGAGCAGTATTTTACACTTTACTTTGTGGGATGCCGCCTTTGTCAAAAGGAGACTGGCCTGAACTCCAGCAGAGAATTCAACAAGGAGATTTCCCAAGCCCCCTGCAGATACGATGCGAAGTACCAAAAGCATTGAACGCAATTTGCATGCGTGCGATGGCTATCGTTCCCGGCGACCGCTATGCTTCAGCTTCAGATCTCGCCGTGGACATTGAACATTGGCTCGCGGGCGAACCTGTATCTGCATACCGCGAGGGATTCTCGACACGTTCTTGGCGCTGGCTACGCGGTCATCGCTCGCTTGTTGTTGGTGCAGTCGTTCTCCTCGTGACGGCCTTGATTGGTTTGTCCATCGGGACTGTATTGCTCCAACGATCGCAACATGCTACCGAACAACAGCGGAAAGTTGCCGTCGCTGCGCGCGCAAGGTCTGATGTACTGAACCGTTTTCTAATCGACGATCTCTTAAAACAAGCTGACCCTGTTAATAATCGAGCTGGCGATCGCATCACGGTAAGGCAATTGCTAGACAAGGCAACTGAAAGACTTGATGCAAATTCCCGTTTAAATGAACTACCTGATGTGGAAGCCGAAATACGCTCGGTTATCGGGCATGCCTACGAGTACTTGGGCGTATTCGACAAAGCTGAAAGCCACTACAAACGAGCTTGGGAAATTCTATGTAAGTTACATGGACCCGAAAGTCTGGATGCGCTCGTTGCGAGGAACCGATTTGTCTTCGCGCTAGTCTCCCAAGAACCGACGCCAAGTGTAGAAGCAATTGCTTTAAACACCCTTGCAGACTGCGAAAATATATTGGGGCCAGCAAACCCGGAAACAGGGGATGCAGCAAATAATTTAGCGTTAGTCTATGGCCACGATGGGGATCGACTGGATGACGCGGTTAGACTTGGACAAAGGGCGAGTAAAATCCTGCATTCAGCCCTTGGGCGAGAAGACAACCGCACGATTGAAATTGACAACAATTTGGGCGTGTTACTTGTTCTCAATGGCAGTCCAGCAGACTCGGCAGTGGTCCTTCAATCCGTTGTTGACCGACGCAGAATACGAAGCCCCGAACATTTCGAATTCGGAAGAAATCTTGCAAATCTTGGCGGTGCGCTTGTGGCCGCAGGGCAATATGAAGAAGCAATCGCCCCGCTCCACGAGGCTGCAGGACTCAGTACTCAGAGCAATGACATTCAGGGCGAGTTGTCCGCTCGAAACCTATTAGCGACGGCTTGGGAAGGCCAAGGAAAATGGGACGAGGCGGAGGCAACTTATCTGGCCGTCCTTTCGGAACGCAAAGCAATTCCCGAACAACAAGTTTATGTTCCGCGAACCGTTGGCGCTCTTGCCCGACTCTACGCAAAACAGGAAAAGTGGTCGGACGCTGCCAGCCGTCTTGTTGAGCTAATTTCGATCGACGGTCAAGACGCATCGAGTAAAGTAGCGATTCTGGCCACGCCTCTTGCCGAGGCTCTCGCGGGAACAAGCGAATTGGGAATGGCGGAAAATCTGCTTCGCGAGTGCCACCGCGTATTGAAAAATCGCCTGTGGAAAGGAGATTGGTTGACGGCTGAAATCTCATCGCGACACGCAGACGCACTCCGCTTGCTTGGCCGGTTTGACGAGGCGGAAGCACTTCTCCTGGCCGCTAATAACGTTATTTCGAAAGCCGTCGGAGTTCCGGATTGGGGTCGTGCTGCTTCTCGGAAGCGCATAGCCGATTTGTATCAAGATTTGAAAAAACCGGACGAAGCAGCTAAATGGCAGTAGGGTCAGCCCCTTCGTGAATACAAGAATGAACCCAGCACTAGCGCTAACAGGGCAATCGTTGCTATTGAAGCGTCAAAGATTAAGGCTCATACGGTAATCCAGGGAGATCCTTTTTTGGTGTTGGTTTTCGCGGTATTGTAGCACGCTTGGGTGACCTCATGGTTTTGGGGTATCCATCACGTTTACTACGATCGGTTGCCAAGGATGGCTTTCACGCGTTTGCTTTTGACGGATGATCGGAAGTGCTTTGAAGAGGTTCGTAAGATGCGTTGGCCCGATGGCGCCCGGTGCCATTAATGCGGTTCCAGCCAAGTTGCTTAACGCGGTTTTGATGAAACGCAAAGGGCTAGACAGCGTTATCAGTGCGGCGACTGTGAACGAGAATTCGACGATTTCACGGGAACCATTTTTTTAGTTCGTGCACAACACCCGAAAACGTGGAAAAGCACTACTTCAATCCCTGGTTGAGAGACTACTCACTTGACCTCCCCGAAACACCGTATGAGCCTTGCCTATTGCCATTTAGCGGCATCTGCCAATTTATTCCAGTCAACATAGAGTGAAGCAACCCGATCTCGGGCTGTTTTCACGCTCCAGGCTGGTGCGCCGAGTGCCCGCTTAATGTCATTCGCTGCAGTCACGAGAACAGTTTCAGCGTCCACAAATTTCTTTTGGCGTCGGAGGCAGTCACCGTAGCGAGAATTGATCTCGGCTGTTAGCCAATCGCCTGTCCGCAGCGTTGCCTTAAGCGCCGAAACGCACTCGCTTAACAGTATCTCTTCAATTTTTGGATCGCCGGTCCTTGCCAGAGCTGCCTCCAGTTCAATTGTCTTCGCGACGACATCGAGCGAAGGGATTACTTGCTGAGCGAGCTGTAATTGGGCGAGGTAATTCGAGCAATCGTGCCACCGCTCTTGTTTTGCATATAGTCGCGCGATGTACCCGATGGTTCGCTGAGTAGCCGGGTGGGTTGGGGAAAGGATTCGACGGCGAACTTCGAGCACTTTCAAGTAGGTTTTTTCGGCTTCGTCAAATTTACCTTGACCTTCATCGGCGTATGCTAATCCGCTCTGGCACGCGATTGTCGTTCTATTGTCGGGGCCAAGCATTTCGATGCTACGTGCTAGAGCCTCTTGTAGAATTGGTTCAGATTCGGCGAAACGGCCCTGAGCTTGCAGTGCCGCAGAGAGATTTGATAACAAAAGTGGGAATTCGGGATAGCGAATTTCGGGATTGGCGTGAATTCGATCGACCAGGTCCCTCGCCACTTCCTCCGCTTCGACCGGTCGACCCCCAAGGATCAACGACCAGGCCAGATTGTTATCCGCCTCTAAAGTACGGAAATCGAGGAGACCGATAGATGCGTGCAAAACAGCCACATTATGTCGGAGAATTTTCTCACTTTCGGTAAACCGTCCTTGTGCTTCAAACACGCCAGCTAGGTTATCCGAAGCAAGTGTTGTTTCCGGGTGATCCTCACCGAGGGCCTTCGTACATGCATCAAGGGCTTCGCGGGCCATTTGCTCAGCTTCCTTGGGGCGGTCCAGGTTGGTCAAGGTCCAAACGTATTTGTTTCGAAGAGCCAATGTCTCTAAATGATTCGGACCGAGGATTTTAGCGAGTAATTCCCAGCCCCGGCGGTAATGCTGCTCTGCTTTGTCTCGAAGTCCTAGGTTGTCGTACGCTTGGCCAATAACGGCACGCAACGTCGCTTCGACCTCTGGTTGGTCCGCAAGACTGGTCTGGGCTTCCAGTCGCTCTGCAGCCTTGTCGAGTAATTCCCGAACAGTAAGTTTATCACCAACGGGATTGTACTCGGGGTCGGCTTGTTTGAGCAGATCATCGATCAGAAACACGTTAATCGCTTCGGCCTTCGCGCGGGCAGCTACCGCAGACTGTCGCAGCTTGTCGGTTTCGATTTTGGCGCGCTGCAACAATATCGTCCCAATCGAAAGGCTTATCACTGCGGCGGCAAGCAGCACTACGGTACCCGTCACGAGGGGCCGGTGTCGTTTTGCCCAACGTCGGACTCTCGCTGCAATCGGTTCACGGTATGCAACGACTGGCTCATCTGCTAGCCAATGTTCGACGTCCGCTGCGAATGCCTGTACCGAACTGTAGCGATCCGCAGGCGCGACGGCCATCGCCTTCATGCAGACCGCCTCGAGTGCTCGAGGTACTTCCGGTTTTACTTGCCGAGGGCGCGGAAAGTCACCTTGCTGAATCTTTTGCTGAATCTCGGGCCAGTTCCCTTTCTCTAGTGGCGGACTTCCGGTAAGTACTGTGTAGAGTACTGCGCCCAGGTTATATGTGTCGCTCGCTTGCGCAACCACGTCCCATCTTCCTGCGGCCTGTTCCGGGCTCATATACGAAGGAGTTCCCACTGCCGATCCCATGATTGTCTCTCCGCGCGCGACGTCTCCAGGTGATGGGACGAGTGTTTCCTCCGCTCGGGCCTGTCGTGCCTCTTCCGGTCGCCCGACGACCTTTGCCAGTCCCCAGTCGAGCACGAGAGTTTCGCCGAACCTGCCAAGCATGATGTTGGCTGGTTTTAAGTCCCGGTGAATCACTCCACGGTTGTGCGAATAAGCGACCGTTTGACACACCAGGAGAAATGACTGAAGCAATCGACGGAACGCGACAGGGTCGGATGGGCCGGAATGGTATCCCGTGATCGCATCCGCCATTGTCTGGCCATCAACGAAGCGCATGGCATAGGCTGGCCGACCGTGCTCGTCATGAAACATCCTGTAAACGGGAACGACCCCTGGATGCTCTAGACGAGCGGTTAACTCGGCTTCAACAAGAAATCGATGCCGAATATCAACGTCTGCAGCGTAACGGTCCTGAAGCCGCTTGACCGCTACCGTGCGATTCAACTCTGAGTCAATAGCACGGAACACTTCGCCGATCCCGCCGCGCGCATGCGGGGTAAGATTTGTGAATGAGCCCATGTCAGCGGGTGCATGTAGCGTCGTGTCCAAATTTGCATGAGCAGAAGAACTTTCATCTCGGTCGGTGGGACTCGTCATTCGGGACCTCAGAGAGAAACTATCGAATCAATAAACTATTCACAGTTGATCTTGTTCTGTCATAAATAGCGACAGACTATTTTGCGATAAGGCAATAAACCGGAGAGTCCGGCCTACGCAGTTATCCAACGCTAACTGAACGGCATTACGCGGAAACGCGGTTGACATTTGGGGAAGATCTGTGAATTTGCAACGAATACAGTTGCGAGATGCGAAAAAGCACGTTTCTACGGGCAAATGAGAAGATCATGTCAAATACACCGTCTGCAACCGAATCGAATGAACCAATTATTACTGCGGTGCGACGTTCGGCGCGATATTGGCCAGCGCTCACGATCGTTTTCGGATATTGGGCGATAACCATCGGCATGGGCCGGACTAAGATGCCGTATTTCTTCCGCTTTCTCCTTGGCATGGTCGTTCCGTTTTTTTCTTTATCGTCTTTAGCATCTAGTGGCTCAGGCGAAAGAATGAAGAATCTAGGACACGCGAGGGAAGTATTGTGGGCGGTCGTTGCTTTGAAATTTTAGCACAGGCGACAGAGGACGAATTGCGATGACGATTGCAGGGTCGAAGTTGGTTAACCTGGACGTAACTCGTTGGTACCATTGTCTTTCGCGATGTGCGCAGGGCTTACCTTCTCGGTGAGGGCGAAAATGCGGGCGGGCGTAAGGATTGGATCGAAAATCGATTGCGGGAACTTGATTCGATCTTCGCGGTTTCCGTCGGAGGCTTTGCCATTCTCGATAATCATTTGCATTTGCAGATTTGCGCCGACCGCGACGTCGCAAGGAGTTGGACTGATGAGGAAATCGTTCGTCGATGGTTCGGGCTCTATCCACCAAAAGGTTCCGATCGCAAGCCTCTCAAAGCTTCGGAACTTCGCCAGCGATCAAAGAAGATCGTTTGAAAGACAAGCCGTGGCTTGAGAAAACGCGTGAGCGATTGACTTCGCTGAGTTGGTTCATGAAGAATCTCAAAGAACCTTTATCGCGACTCATCAACCAGTAAGAAAACTGTTCGGGTACCGTTTTCGAAGGCCGATTCAAGTCGATCGCCATTCATGACGAGCAATCGCAGTTGGCCGTTTGTGCCTATATCGATCTCAATCCGGTCGCGGCGGGCATTGCGTTTGCTCCGGAAAAAAGCGAGCACACTCGTTGAAAGCTTGCGTGGATCACGTCAAGCGTCAAGACCGCGTAAAGTAGGGTGTGTGAAGTGGTCGTGTCAGAAACAGTCGTCCATATTTCCAAAACAAAAAGCGTTACTCACCAAATCGCATTGATATAGCAACGACCACGCAGCACACCTTTCTGCATCTTCTCCGCTAACTTCGTAAAGGTTCGGGTTCAACGACACCTTTTGGATTTAGGCCAGCAGAATTGCACGAGAAACCGAGTGAACTTGCGGATCGCTCTCTATAGAATGCCCCGAATTAGTCGTCAGGGAAAACTGAATTTGAACGGTACAAGATTGCAAACGGTATCGAATTCATCAACCAAGGAACAACGACTATTGCCTACGTGCGATTCAACCGAGTTGAGCGAAGAGTAACATACTTGTTCGGACAATTTCAGCAGCTACCTATACCCGCTAATTATCTTCGGAAGGGCTTTGCAAAAAATCCTTTGGAACGTTTTCCTCGCACTTTTTGCAATCAAGTTGAAAACCAATCATCGACGCGCGACCCTGCTTGGTGGTCACCCACTCGCGATTCATCCAAGGCGGATCATGCCGCAAATGCTGCCCATGCCCACACCCCAAAACCGCCATCCACTCCCCTTCGTCATTCAAGTGATATCCTACGATCGGTTGCATCATGAATTAACCGTCCCTTTCATCACGGTAAAACTAAATGGCATTTAGAATTTCTACGATCGAAAATCACCTGTCGTTGAACCTTCACGGCATGAACAGTGTGTTGGGGCAAATACAATAAACAAAAACAAATTGCTTAAGGATAGCTAAATCGTTCCCTGAGTTGGTGTCGACCTTAGCGCAACCACTTATTCAAAGTATTGCTGAGACCGCAATAGGCTTATTTTGTTCAAAGAAAGTGATCGCATGCCTACTTAATAAATGTGCGGCGTCTTTTTCAATCGTCCGATACTCGTCAGTATTTTCGACTTATTTTGTGTCCTGCTGAGGATTTGGATCAGAAACTACTTGCAACCGCACGCTGGTCGACTGCGATTCGCCTTATCTATCGCGGAAACTGTCTTTGACCCAACTGTCTTGGCAGAGAATTCGCTTATTTGTTGTATAGCCTGTGGCCCCAATTGTCTGTAGGCCTCATCTACATCAAGGATTTGCCCCAGTGCAGTCGTGTCAGATTCACCAGCGAGCTCACTGTATAGCTTACTATTTGCAGCATTTTCGAACGCTTTCTTGGTCAGCTTTTGCGCCGCAACTCCGACACCACTTCCGATTGCGCTGATAACACCTTGTTTGCCAGCAGCTTTTAATGCGTCGGTTGCGCTGCCTCCTTGATAGATTGTTTCACCCGCCTTCGCTCCACTTTTTAGTGCGACGTCAACGCCAATCTTCCCTAGGGTTCCTAGTTTTGCAATGCTCCCGATGCCGCCCGTCAAAATGCCAATTAGCGCGCCTTTTCCGAAAGCGTATGCCACGCTTCCCAAGGTAGCACAGTCGTTTGTCGCGAATTCAATACCAGCGTCAATTACACCTCCAATGATGGCTCCGGCAAGAAAGTGTCCCGTGGGATCTCGAAAACTTTGAGGAACATTGAATACGTATCGATAAGAATTCACATCTTCGACAACGGAATCTTCCGACAGAAATCGGCCCGTGCCAGCGTCGTAATAGCGAGACCGGTAGTAGTAAAATTTCGTGTCGTTATCAAACTCGCGGCCGGTATACATGAATCGACCACTAATATTTGAATGCGATTGGGATACTACGTTACCGAAAGAATCATAAACAATGTGATTCCGTATGAGCCCACCGCTATCCACCATGTCGCGTAAAGAGCCCAAATGATCGGCTAAAAGCCATTGTAAGTCTGCATTGCCACCGTCTTGAGCAAAAATCTGATCAATCACCGGTCCATGAAGGTATTGTTTGCTCAACACGGATGGACTTGGTCCATTACCATCAGGATCAACAAAATCTATCAAAACGTTTTGTCCGTCGTACACAAATCGTGTGAAAGCTGCGTCGGTCGCATCCTGCGGTTTCGTATCAACGCCTTTACTAATGCGGCGATCCACTGAGTCGTAACCGTATGTCACTATTTGCGATAGCACGTTCGTCGCAGTTTTGTCAATAACAGCAATCAGACGATTCCGATAATCCCATTGGAATTCGCGAAAGTTACCTGTCAAAGTTTCCGTGCGCTTGATGAGATTACCTTCGTTATCGTAGGCATAATTGTATTTTCCATCGGATAGCAACCGATTACCCGGACCTGTTACATATCCGTTACCATGCAAACTGGATGACAGACGGTTTCCGTTGGCATCATACACATAGTTTTCATCAGGATTTGTGGCGTTGCTATGATTGGCACCTGTCAGTTGATCCCGAGTGTCATAGGAGTATTGGGTATTGCCATCGATATCGGCGCTAGACGTAATCCGGCTTGCAGAGTCGTAGGTGAAATTGAAGAAGTTCAGTTTCGTCGCACCGTGCTTGTGTGTCAGCGCAGTGAGTCGGTTCAAATTGTCATACGTGTAAACACTGTTAGCCACTTGATTTGTGCCGTTGAGATCGGCGAATCGGTTTATTGAAGCAAACTGTCCGATGGCGTTGTAAGCCAAATCCACACGCTTATCAGAAACGCCACTCCCCTTTTGCGTGATACGAATCATCCGGTTCAATGCATCATACGAATAAGCATTTTCCGCGCCTGCAGCGCCGCCAATTGTGTCCTTCATCGAGACAATATTCCCAAGTTCGTCATAGATGTAGGTGAGGACGACAGGTGGAAATCCCGGGGTACCGGTATTGTCTACCGTTTTTGGCCGGTCGAGGTTGTCATAACTGAAGGAGAGAGAGCTGGACGCATCAACTATGGATAAGAGGTTATTTGCTTTGTCATAGCTACGTTGAATTACGTTATTACCACCTACCCATGTCTCGGTGACGAGGCGATCAAGTTCGTCGTAGGTCATGTTCGTTCGGCGGCCGTTGCGATCGATCTTGCTGACCAAATTATTATTGAGGTCGTACGCATATGAGGTCGAATTGCCGAGAGGATCTTTTTCAAGCCGCAAACGATTTCGTGCATCGAACGCAAAGGCCGTCTTGTTGTTTACCGGGTCCGTAACGGATATCAAATTATCGTCCGCGTCATAAGCAAACTTGGTGCTGCCTCCTTCGGCATCGATGGTTTCGATGAGGCGGTTGCGAGCGTCATATCGGTTCTGGGTACGATGGGAGAGCGGATCGATCACACTTGTTAGATTGCCCACGGCATCGTAGGAAAGCTTGGTTTCCTTATTGTCCGAATCGATGACTTTGACAAGTCGATCCACAGCATCGTACTGGTTTTGCGTCGAGTGAGTTTGGGCGTCAGTCGACGAGACCAGATTTCCACGACTATCGTACGCGAACACGGACACAGGCGATGTTAGAGCGCCGGCCCCATCCGGATCAGGCTGAGTAACACGAGTAACGCGATTCATCGAGTCAAACAAGAACTGCGTTCGGTTCCCATTAGCATCGATGGTGGCAGTTAGGTTGCCTGTAAGATTGGCATACTCGAACTGCTTAACCGCCTCGTCCGTAGTCCCTTTGGCAAATGTTATTTTGACAAGCCTACCCAACGCATCGTAATCGTAATCCGTAATCCTGCCTAACGGATCGGTAACGACATCAATCAATCCGCGCGCGGTGTACGTAGACTGAGTAACTAAATCATCAACCCCGCCGACAGCTCCTACGACTTCGGTCACGGAGCGCGTATTGCCATTGACCGGATCAATGTCGAACAATTTTTGGTGACCCAGGTCGTCTATTAAACTTGTTAGCTGGTTGAATTTGGTATCGTACTCAAATCGTTGTCCAACCTTTCCTGGAAGAGTCAAAGGTTTGGATGGCGAATCGCTAACAGGCCAAATATTGAACGAGTACGTGCCGACGCCAGGATCTCCTACGTAACCTTCGACCATGAGTGTGTAGGTGCCTATTACAGGAAGCGATTTTGTGTCAACATCCGTTCCCAGGCCGACGGAAAACAAGATATTGCCGTACGGATCGACGAGCCGCCAGTTGGCGTTCGGTAGATCGATCGCGGTTTGAGAATCAAAATAGAATTGATCTCCAGCCACTACAGTGAACTTGTATAGATCGGTCTCGTTCGCAGGTTTCAGTCCACCATTCACGACAGTACCTGGCGTAAACGTCGTCGCTGTTGCCAAGTCGCGCATTCGAAACTTGTACGAACCCGTTGCATCTCCTGAACCGCTCACGGTTAAAGAATAGTCCCCTGGAACTAGATCCAAAACG
>JANMGV010000230.1:0-34418 GCA_031374825.1 Pirellulaceae bacterium | reverse complement strand
GAAGTCGACGCATCCAGAGAAACTGCGGGCATGGCAATGATCCTTAAAAGTAGTCCGATTCGGAAAAAGCCATTTGACAAGAAATGCCCTCGGTCACCAATATCAATTCATCGAGTCAAGCCCAATGTTTGAACAGCCCAGGATAAGCCCGGTAAAAAGCCAAGCACATAAATTCGACCGCGACCAACGGTTGCGACGGACGCGGCAAGCGACCCGTCTTGAAACTGTGCAAACATATCGGAGGCAACACCGGGCTTGCGAGTGAGCGTTTGCTTGACGGAAAGGCACTCCAGCACCGTCTTGGAAACTTCTTCGCCGTTACCGATGCGGGCTTCGTCTCGCTTTGCCAAATGATGCAGGAACAGGCCCGAAGCTTGGAACGGTTCGTGAACGACCAGTTCTCCGCGTTCTACCGGCAGAATCGCAGACAGCGTGTCGAGCGGTCGATTGAACTCGTCGCGCGACGCAGCTCCGGCAGTGAGCCACAACGAACCACCCGCTTCGACCCAAGTCTTCAACTTTTCAGCAGCGGCTCGCGAAAGGTTGGGGCCGGAAAGATAGCATATGCGGTACTTTTCCAGTTGCCCCTCGGCAACTTCGTGTTCCGGAACGATATCCACTGGCGTCTGAGAATGAGCCAAAGCGAGCCATGTGTGCATGCGGTCGAAACCGAATGCAAAATTGTTCATAGTCCAGATGTCCGAGGACGTCGAATACAGAATGGCAACCTCGGCTGGAGCGGGCTGGGCGGTCAGCAGCCAGTCTTCGACCGCTCCGATCTCGCGCGGTATTTCTGCGTTTGCAGTCCAGCTTTCTGGTTTCGAGTACCACAGCGAACTTTTCCAAGCCGGCCCGCCTTCGTGGCTACCCCAGCTTGGTCCGTAAGAAAAGTTCATCCACTGTCGGACTCCGCGAGCTGTCTCGCCAGTCGCTTTGAGTTTGTTGTCCCAAGGTGTACGACCATAGGCGATCATGTAATGCCCGATCGTCTGCCCACGTTTCCGTGCCGCCGCTCGCATCAGGTCGACGTTGAATGCAGCGCATTGATACGTTGACGAATTATTCGCCCAGTCTTCGCCCCAGATCGCGTTTGAGTCGTTGCGATTGAGTAGCTCGAAGTAATCGATACCTTGGCTGCAGAAGTTCGCGTTGTAGACTGCCCCGTCGCTAAAATTGACATTGGTTGGGAACGAGCGGCCGTAAGCTTCTTCGATGATCTTTTTCTGGGTCGACATGAAATCGCCGATAGCCACCGTCCGAAACCGCTGAGTGAAATAATGTAGGGCGGGATGTTGCTCCCGATCACTTTCGATGACCGGTCGCACCGCATCCCAATCGGGTTCAAGCAGATCTTTGGGCGTCAGTCCGAGAGATTTCAACCATTCACGGAAGCGATTGCAGTAAGCTTCATCGCTGGCCATGAACGAAGCCGACTGTCCTGTCGGCTCGTCCATCAACATGCAATAGGCGATGTCGTCCAAATTGCGCCCGGATTCTCGAAAGGCCTCGACGTCGGACTTGATTCGCTCACGCATGCCGTCGATGTCAGGCTGGCAGTACGAATCGTTCTTCATAAACCACAATCCGCCAAGTGTTCGGCTGTGACCGCCATTGAATCCAAAATTGTCAAGCGTCTTGTGTTCGCGAGCCGTTACGCCTGCATCGACTGGCAATTCGTAACCGCCAATATTCTCGCTGACGAGAAACGGGATTTTGCTCGGTCGCTTGCCATTCGTCGGCCATGGAAATGCGTCTGCGATCCGCCCGGTCGCGTCGGCGAAATCGCGATCACGCTGCAGGATGGCAATATTCTCCGGAGACTCCAAGTCTGGCGGGACAATGACAACGAGTCCGTTTGGCGAAGCTTCGACCGCGAAAGTTTTGATGACTTCGACGTCGTTTGAATTTCCATCGCGAGGCCGGCCGAAATCTAAAGTGGCTCGAAATCGCGATGCCTTTTCGTGATACGAATGCCGTACGGAGCAGCTTAACGCAACGCCCGAATCTTGATAGGTGATATGCGTGATGTTGCACCACGGGGACTGATCGCCGTTGTTAAGCATTTCGTCGACCGGAGGAGCCAGTTCATCACGCAACCCAGCTTTGCCGATTGCATGATGGCTGTACCAGGGATCGCGATAGTGGTCCGCAAAGAGATGAAGATAGACTGGCCGCTGATAACCATCGCCAAGCGTAACTCGCACAAAAGTCTGCGGCCCGAACTGCAGATGATCCGGCTTGAGATCGAAATCGGTGGTGAGCAAGAGGCAGTCGACGTGGCGCACGTACCCGACACAGTTCTTCTGTTCGTGTTTTTCGAGTGCTAGAGTCACTTCGCCCGCTGGCAAGTCTGCGTCGAATGACTGCCAGGAAAAATTCCAATCTGCGACGCCCGGTAGTACTTCGGAATCGAAAAGTTTTCTAGCAAGCTCTCGGCCTGAATGGGATACGCTGACTTGGAAGGGCCCTCGCCAAGCCGCGACTTGGATCGAACGAACCCACACACGAAACGTGGCGGCATGCTGAATCGTTACTTTTTTGGTAGCGATCGAATCACCAGGGCCATCGGCTCCCCACATTGTTTTAACACGCGACGCACGTTGGATTTCTGGCGTCGTGACCGCTTTCCAACCCGACGATGACGGTGTGAACGATTCAGCTTCGAAAAAATGTGTCTCTGCCAATATCGGACGGGGCATCAAAAACATTGCCAAAAGCCAAAGCCAGATTTTGTGTTGGGGGTTAGCCGTGTGAAGCATTTAGTTATCTCTCGAATTGCTTTGTATTGATCCCAATGTGCTCCGTGGTTGGGAAAGCAAAAAGCAGCTTTTCATGAAACCTGCACTGCAATCCTGCACTGCGAGTTTAGACCTTTTGAACGCGGAATTGAAAACTTGAATCGAGGTGGAGAAGTATCCAATCCAAATCATGATGCATGCCTAGCGTTGTAAAAGGAAAGCGTCCCGAATCGGTGAGTGTTCCGGGCGATCAGGTTCGAATCTCAAACCAAGCGTATTCTAACCTGGGCATGCTCGGATACTCTACAGCGCCGTATGGTTTGTCTAAGCACCCATGCATAAGTTTACAGTCATTTGAAATAACCGTGGCTAACGCCAAAACGGCTGATAACGCTAAATAACTTGTGCTGGGGTGCTTATCTGTTTCCGTGCTATGAGAGCGATGAAGAAGTGCGTATTGCATTGCAAAACGCGACACAGTGGTAATTTTTGCAGATTCCGTGAAAGGTATTTTCATTACGAGAATACCTGAAGTTGTCTATGACAGATTCACAGAACTTATTCGGCCGCGAAATTGGCTCCCGTATCGTGAAACGGTGGCTCACTGCGTCCTTCACTATTATTGTCCTAGGAGACTTGATTATGTCGCGAATTCATTCTACACGCCGTGGGCACAACAATTCAATGCTTCGGCTTGAGGCTTTAGAGGATCGAAAACTCATGGCGGGGAACGTCATGGTTAACTTAAACGTGGCGGTTAATCAGTGGCAATTGATTGGCGACGCTCTAAGCAACGATGTGCAAATCCAAAATTCGTCGACCGGCGTGGGACTGGAAGCAGTCGGTCGAAACGGCACTATGCTTAACGCGGCGGCATCGCCTGTGCAGCTTGGTTTCATTGACAATCTGTTCGCGAACCTTGGCATGGGTGACGACCGGCTTGGAATTAGCGGCGCGGGTGGTGACAACGATATCGGAAACATCGCCGCATTTATGGGAGACGGAAACGATCGAATTGAGGCCAGTACGACATTCGTTCGGAACCACGTGAGTCTCAGTACTGGTTATGGACATGATACGATCGTTGCAAATCTGCAGATCGGTGGCAATCTGAACGTGAACACGGGCAGCGGGAATGACTACGTTGAGTTGTCTGCAAATACAGGATTGGCTCTCTTGGCCGATAGCCAAATCGATCCGGCGTACGTTTTTGGTGGAGCCATTGGTGGCGGGAGCCAAGTAAATATCAATACGGGGCTTGGCCACGACACCGTCATTTTCAATGCGGGTGTCGATGGCAATCTTCGCATTAATAGCGGATTAGGAAACGATTACGTTCGCGTTTGGTCTACTCAAGTAGCTGACAATGCGTTGATCAACATGGATGGAGGGACAGACGATTGTGACATCGAAGGTAGCGTTTTTTCAGGAAATACAGCGATTCGGATGGGAGCGGGAGCGGACTCCGTCGACATCGACTATTCGACTTACATTTTCAGCACCGGAGCATTCTTGTTCGATGGCGGACTTGGTGGTGACGTTCTCGATCGTGACGGCAACGTTTTCGGCGTCGTCATCAATTTCGAAACAATCGCTTAGCAGTCCGAGCGAATGATTTATTTGCAAGTTCGCCGGGACTTACCGAGTGTCAGGCTATTCCAGGCGATGATTGGGGGAAATGTACACCCAATTCAAGGAAGCTTAGTCGGATCCATCCCACATAGTTCGGGAATCGTTCCCGACGCATCGGAGAAACGATGAATAGGCAGATTTGCAGTTGTGAGGTTAGTGGTCGTGATGGAAGCTTCGACAGAACCATTCATTCCTTCATTGAACAGAGACTTCCAGGATTGCAAATCCGTCACTTTGTTGCCAAGGGTTTGCATTGGTTGGCGCATGAATGCAAAGGAGAGAAAAGTCGTTCCACGGTTGTAGACGGAATTACGATCTTGCCAAGTTACCATTGAAGCAAAGTTTGATGAAAGGTTATTCGAGAATCCAGAATCTCTTGCTATGTTGAGTGCCCCGAGGATGGAGCAAATCGAGGAACAATCGAATACGACACTATCCAGTTTTACTGAGAGTCTATTCTGTGGGGGGCGGTGGGTGACGACTGTCAGAAATCTATCGGCTTGAATGGAGGATTGTTGCAACACGATTTCAGAAGTTGTTGAGTTCGGCGTTGGCACTAAATTACTGACGAGAATCACCGCGTTTTTGGCTTCAAGGAATATATTCGTTCCTCGGATATTTGTTCCTCCATAACGCCCACCGACGCAGTTTCCATCGACAGAAATGAGGTGCGAATTGCTGAGTATTGTTAGGCCCGATGAGCACTGAATACAGCTAGCGCCTTTGCCGCATTCAAGACGGCAATCGCTGATCGACAGATTGTCGCCATCGAACACAATGATTGCTTGGCCTAGCACATCGAGTTTCGATTCCGTTTCAATGGGCCAATCGATATTCAATCCTTGAATCAATAGGTCAGCTCGCGTTGATATGAACGGGGCTAGCGATGTTCCTTTCAAGCCTAAAGGGCCGATTATTGGTCGACGTCCTGGGGCGGCGATAATGGACAGTTTCTTTCTGCCAAGGTTTACTGGCTCGACCAAAAACGGCCCATCGGAATGAACGAGGACGGTCGAGCCATCTTCGGCTGCTGCAACTGCCTCAGTCAAGGAATCGAAGGACCGATCAATCCCGCTAACGTGGAATGGTTTCTGGGAGACTACTGGGGCTTCGATTGATTGCGGATTCGATGTTTGTGCCGAATCAGCGGAGATGTCCGCTGGGGAAGGCAGGGTCGCTAACCAGGCACCATATCCTGCAATCAATACAACCAAACTTGCCAACGTCGCCAAGATCGCGACAACCATCGGACGGGTTCGCCTTGACTGACTCTTTGGCGAAACTTGCAAACTTTGATTTTGGATAATTTCCATCACGGCTTCCGCCGACGCGATGCGGTGCTTCAGGTCCTTTTCAAGCAAGATTGATACGAGTTGGCAAAACCACTCCGGAAGATCGCTTCTCAAAGTTTTGAGGCAAGGTGGATTCTTTGTTCGAATCTGATCCAAAATGACGTACGCGTTGTCGCCCGAAAATGGCAGCTTGCCGGATGCAGCGACATAAAGCACCGAGCCTAGACTGAAAAGATCGCTTTGTGGCGTCAGTTCTTGAGCTTGTGCCTGTTCGGGTGACATGAAACAAGGTGTTCCCGCAACGGTGCCTTCGGTCGTCAAACTCTGATCGGATTGTCGCTTGGCAAGACCAAAATCAGCGATACGTGCCAGGTGGGCTTCGGAGTCCAACAAGATATTCGACGGCTTCAGATCGCGATGAATGATCTTGCGTCGATGCGCCGCCGCTAGCCCACGGGCCAAATGCAAAGCCAACTTCTGAAGATCATCCCATGGCAATTGATGGTCCCGATCCAATCGCTCCTGAAGCGATTCGCCCGGCACCAATTGCTGGACAAGGCACCATTGGTCGTTGATTTGCTGGATTGAGTGAACCGCAACAATGTTTTCGTGATGAAGCTGAGCGGCCGCCTGGGCTTCGCGAAATAATCGTTCGTGTGCAACAGGATCATCGAGCAGATTGGTTGGCAAGACTTTGACAGCCACTGACCGGTCAAGCTGGGGATCGTATCCTTCGAAAACTTCGCCCATCCCGCCTCGTCCAATGCGGTGTCGCAAAGTTATTCCCGATTGAGTTTGCATCAAGCGTTGTGACAATCTTTCCGTTTTGAGTTTCTTGCCGTCACGAATGTCCGCATCGTCCGTATCACTGAGAAGTGAATCGATCGTTTTCTTAAGCGACCCCGATGGCGAAGAAAGTGGCGTTTTGAGATTTGGCAAAGTATCCGAGATTTGAAGAAATCCCGACTCTTGGTCCAGCCTATCGCGTAGCCATGGAGACTTTTCAAGCAAGCTTTCGAAGACAGAAAGCTCTTCTTGAGACAGCAACCCTTCCGAAAAAGCGGCGAGCAGTCTTTCTTCCTCAGGACTAACACGTGTGTCATCGGAAGGTTTTGTCATGGCTAGTGCGACGCCTCCATGGACGCGACTTCTTCTCGCAATCGTTTAATAACACGCGACCGCGCAATGTAGATAGCGCCGACGGTCATGGCAAGTTTCTTCGCGACTTCTGCGACATCGATCGCTTCGACCGAACTCATCCAGAAAGCGTTCCAGGTTTTGATTTGGAACTCAGGCTTTATTCGCTGCACTGCCAGATGGAATAGTCGGGAGCGATATTCTTGTTCCCAGTGTTCGTCGGTTTCCGGTGATTCTATTCGGTCCAGAACTTGATGCATCTGACTATCACCTGTCCCGACTGCCGTTCTTGCTCGTCGATTTGCATGTTGACGAATCAAGTTCCTGGCTATAGTGAGCAACCAACCGCGAAATGTCCCTCGCGAAGGGTCGTAGTCCAAGCGGTCAATGTTCTTGAAAACTTGCCGCGAAGTCTCTTGTGCGATATCCGCGGCATCTGCTTCTTGGAGCCCCCGCTGGAGGGCGTAAGAATAAAGCAGCGGCGTATAAAGCTGAACAAACTCTGTCCAAGCCGAATTGTCGTCTTGGTTTCGCAATCGGATAAGCAAACTAGCTCGAGTCGCCGTGCCTGTCATGATTGCCCGTGAAACGAAAAGCAAATGAAAATAAAGTAGTGCGAGAAGTATACCATAGCATACCCCATTTCGCTCGCTTTTCTAGGTTGAGGCACGCGCCATCCCAATACCGAAGCGCGCAATGCGGGCTTCGAGACCTAATCAATCCAATCGCCGACGATGTTTGAAGCCTGGTTGATCCGGTTATGAGGTTGGAACGGCCTGTGTCGAGATTCTCAATTTTGACTGTTTAGGGTCGCGACGAAATACGCCGCCGTTTCCGAATGAACTAAGATCCAGACGTTCGGCTTTTAGCCAGCGTCGGCCGCTAATTTTTCGCAAAATAGATCGAGAAGTTTGTTCGTTTCACTCATGGAAAATGAATGCGGGTCGCAACGCATCGAGAATGTAAGATTACGACCGTAAATGCTGCTCGACAATGTGCAACGCGTTTTGCGGCGAAGCGGAGGCACTCCAGTAATAGATTCCAAAGTGAACTCGTCACAGCTAACTTTGCCAAGCTTTTTTGGTAGCCGACCGGTAAAACGCCGGGAAGGATCACCTGCATTCGATAGTACCGAAGTCGCGAGACATACGTTTCTTTTGAGCATCATGGGCAAGAAGAACGGCGTAGCCATAGCTGACGTCAATCCGTCCATGAATGACTTTTGCAAATTGCCGTTCTTGATCTGCACGGTGTCGAGTCGAATCATTTCCAGAAGCTTTTCTTCATCCGCGATTTCCGCGGCCGTCCTGGTAACAAACGTATACGCAGTCATATTACATGCTGGGCATTCGAAATCTTCACCGTCGCGCATATCGGAAGGGACGAGTATCCGAAATTTGCGCCCGCGCTCTGCACCATCATTCCACTGCGCGGCGGTTTGAAACATTTTGCAAATCAATAGATCGTTGAATGTCGCGCCTTTCGACACGGCGACTTGGCGGAGATTACCAAGCTGCTTTGCGGAAAATTCTCTATTGATTATTCCAGGCAGAACTTGCTCACCGGGTGCTGTTGCCGGTTTTTTCAAGTCCGCTATTCGATTCCCAAATGTCTTCCAAGCTTCGCTGTAGGCTCGCGTCGTCTTTTTCAAGAAACTGTCGCTTGCCCGCAAGCTTCGCATCTTAGATCGCCGACCGCGAAGTTGTGCGACATCGACTGTACCCAACTCAACTTGGCCAGCGCAGCATTCGAGCCGACTCATATAACAGCACAACAAATCGCCGACAAAACGATAAGCACCAGTCCCGTCGCAGGTCGCGTGATGAAACTGCATCGTGACTCGAGTTGACTCGTCGCCTTGACGCACCCAAATTCGTAAGCCGGTCGTTTTGTGAATATCGATGAAATCGCCGCCGTCGAATTGAAGCGGTTTGTCGGCGTCGCCCCAATCAACTTGTGGCATTTGGTCTGGGGCAAGTACCCAACACGGCAGATTCCGCTTGGCTGGCTGCACTATTGAGTACAGGAGAGGATGACGCAATACGGCTTCTTCTAAAGCCTTACCAAAAAGATCTGCTTCAAGTCGACCAGAAAAATCGAGGACCAAATAAAAGACCATCGGGTAATCAAGAAAATCATCGCACAAAAAATACCAATCAATCGGAGCAACATGCAACGGAAATAATCGGTTGTAAGGCTGCTTGTCTGAGTTCATGTAGATCGGCTTCTTGGACCAGCAGTTTCCGTGTGTCTCGAAGGATGGCACTCGAGCGACGCATTCGCCAAACCTCGCCTTGTGCAAAATGAAAGCCTAATAAGTTTCCCTGTGACTGCCTACTCCCAATTCCCCCGTTAACGACCCTGCGGCATTTTGATTGAAGGATGAGCGACAGTGCGTTAGCAGCCAATTAAATCCGGATAAACCAAACACTATCGCGCTGCGTTAGATCCATCTTGAACCATAATTCTCGTCGGCTTCAAAGATCGAGGAAACCAAAAAAAAGCCCCGAAAACCCCTCAACCCCCACCCCACTTGCTCAGTTCCCAGCCTTCTTCATTGTAGAGCAATTGTCCCCACTTGCTCATTCCACACTCTTCTTCATTGTAGAGCAATTGTCCTCAATTGCTCAGTTCACAGCCTTCTTCATTGTAGAGCAATTGTCCTCAATTGCTCATTCCACACTCTCCTTCATTGTAGAGCAATTGTCCCCAATTGCTCATTCCACACTCTTCTTCACTGTAGAGCAATTGTCCCCAATTGCTCATTCCACAGATTTCTTCACGGAAACGACCGCTTCCCATTCAGCATCCAGCCGATCGGCGTATACCTCACAAACACAACATAAGTCGCCAAGCAAAAAAGCCACGTAACGAGAATCACCAATACCAATTTCACGAAAACCGGCATCGCAATCGGAATCAACAAAGTCTGCAAAAAGAGAACGATCGGCAAGTGAATCAGATACACCCAATAAGATGAGTCGGCGCAGAACTTGAGCCAAGCGTTCGAGCGAGCCAGAAACCGCTGACCGACCAGCAGCGCCGAAAGCGTCAACAAGACCGACAGATACGAAGCTAACACCGACTCAAACAAAGTTGGCGTTACCGTCCGTGATTCGGCGGCCTTCTTGATCAGCTCGACGTCGAGCACGGGCAGCAAATAGTAATGGGGCACGAACAAAAGCACGCTTGCAATGACCAGCAGCCAAAGTCGAGGTTGCAGACGATCCAGCACTGCCTCGCGGCCGAACAACTGCCAGCCAGCCCAATAGAACAATCCGTAATAGGCAAATGGCCACCAAGTGGGAATAAAGGACTCGGGTGCCGCAAAGGGAATTCCTCCGCCTAACACTCCAGGAACCAAAGCCAGCGGTGAAAGCGCGAGCAACCAATTTCGCTGAAACAACCAATCGAATTTTAACCGCGTCCAGCGACTGCCAACGGCTGCGATCAAGGAGAACATCAAAAGATAGTACAGGAACCACAAATGCATTGTGGTATATGGTGTTGACGATTTCGCGGCTTCAGGATCCTGGCTCGCCGCGACAATCAACTGCAACAGTCCTTGAGGTTCCTTGACATAAGCAAAGGCAAAGACGAACACGATGGTCATTGCCACCATCAACAAAGGCCAGAACAAGACGAATGGCAAAACGATACGGATCGCACGATTCGAGAGGAATGGCTTAAGCCCTTTGCGTTTGATCATCAGCTTGGCAAAATAACCCGACAGCAGAAAAAACAGTCCCATTCGAAACAGGTGAATCCACCAGATCGAAGCGTCAAGTGCCGCACTTCCCTGAGGGTTGGTGGCGATCCAGATCGACCGCGAAGGTTCAGCGTAGGCCAAGGCCCCATGCAGATAGACCCCCAGCAACATCGCTAGCGCCCGCAGGTTGTCGAGATAATGAATCCGTAACGAGTTGCCGGACGCAGTTGTCATCAAACTAGATCCCTTCGGCGAATCTGAAACATAAACGTAAGTCCCAAGGCGATCAGAATCACGATGGCTTCGATGGCCATGATCTGCAAGACAACGGGCGGCCACGAAAGGACTTCGCTCTTGTTCAGTTGCGAAATTACCGGATGCTCGTAAAGCATTTTGAGGAACAAATTCAATGTTACGTTCCCCAGTACAAGCACAACAATCGTCCAACCTACCGATTCCGTTACCACCGCAGTGAACAACTGCAAACAGAATCCACCAAGCATAAAAAGGAACAATAGAACAAGAAATGGCAGTATTCCCGGTTTAGCTTCCGGTACGACGAAATTGAGGATCGTCAAACTGGCCAGCATCCCGAACCAAGGAATCAAGAACGCGACAAGCACGACTGATATCTTGGCGATCGAATAATCGAGCAAACTGACCGGCAAACTCATGATGAAGGTCCGCGTCATGTCGATCGATTCGGCCAGCAGCAACGCGCCGATCAAATGAATTCCGGCGGCAATCGTCACCGTTATCATCAAGATGAAACCGATGAAGCCCGCAGACTCACTTGGCAGGCAAGTGACCATCACGCTCAAAAGCCCGCCCACCAAGTAGCCAAACATCGGCCAACGGCTAAGGAACAAGTCCTTCAAAAACAGGATCTGAATAGCTTGTGTGTTCATTATTGTTTCTCCTCTCGACCGCGCACGACGGCGGCTACGAAAATTTCTTCCAGTGTCATGGCCTCGGAGGCTTCCAAGGTCGCTCCGGACGACTGCAGCCGAGCTTCAACCTCGGTCTGATATCGATCCGTTGTCATCACTCGCAAATTGCCGAACGTCGACTCAGGTCGTAATCCATCAATCGATGGGGCTTGCCAATTTTGTGGAGCTTGTAATTTGAATCGACGCCAGCTATCCAGAAACTCATCGCGATTGTTGCTTGCAATCACTCGTCCGCGATCGATAAACGTGATGGTGTCGCTGATCTGTTCCACATCCTGTGTATTGTGCGACGAATACAAAATCGTTCTCGTTTCGTCGTTGACGATTTGCATCAACTCCGAGAGAACTTCTTGCTTGGCTACCGGATCGAGTCCGTTGGTGGGCTCATCGAGAATTAACAGCTTGGGACGCCGCGCGAGAATCAGCAGCAGCAGGGCTTTGACCCGCTGACCGTGCGAAAGTCCTTTCACTTTTTGCTGCGCAATCAGCCCGAACCGATCGAGCAGTTGCTGGGCGTATTCTTCGTCCCAGCTTGGAAACAGTGAACGAACGAACTGCATGTGAAAGGCAATCGATTCCGACTTGTAGAGCCGCATGTCATCGGAAAAAAAGCCGATATCTTGTTTGGCACTCGCTTCACGCGAAGAAATCGGTTGGCCCAAGACCGAAACAGTTCCCTGGTCAGGCGCTACCAGTCCCATCATGATTCGCATGATCGTGGACTTGCCCGCACCGTTGGGCCCGATCAAGCCGTTGACGGTTCCCGGTTCGATTTCCAGATCGATGTTGTTCAGCCGAAAGTGCTTGTACTCTTTGGCGATGCCTCGCAGCGAAGCGGCCGCAGTTGTTTGGTGTGGCTGGTGAAGAGCGGTGCTCATTACTGTTTCCTTTGCGATTTTTCGTAGGCTTCGGCAATGCGCCGCTGCATTTCCGTTTTCGATAGTCCCAGCAGCGAGCCCAGTTGGGCTGCCTGAGTCAAGTGCTGATCCAATTCACGCTGGGCTATTGAACTCTGCAAACCTGGTTGGTCAGACACCACGGAACCCTTGCCGTGCCGCGTAGAAATGATTCCTTCACGTTCCAGTTCCAGGTAAGCCCGTTTGATCGTGATTACGCTGACTGAGAGATCCGCTGCCAGTTGCCGAATCGAAGGCAGCTCGGTTCCAGGCGGCAAATCGCCCACGGCCACGCGTCGCTGGATTTGCTCAATCACTTGCAAATACAACGCCCGCGGGTCACTTTGCGAAAGCGTGATCCAACTGTGCTTGTTCATATACACAGTGTATACACAGTGAGATTCGTCGGTCAAGCACCGATATTGGGAATTGTTTTAAGATTCGAAACTTCTTTTGAAGTAGGACGGGTCTCCAGGCCCGTCATGGAAATGCCTTGACGGGCCAGGAGACCCGTCCTACAAATCACGAACAACTTTTCATCGACGAAGACGCGACGGAGCAGAAACACCTTGCAACAAATTTGGATTCCAAAAGCGGGCCCGCCTGAAGTTCTTGAATTACGCGAAGCTCCGGATCCGGTGCCGCAGTCGGGTCAAGTTCGCATTCGGGTCGAAGCGGCCGGAGTGAATTTTGCCGATATCGTCGGTCGCTTAGGAATCTATCCCGATCTACCGAAAATGCCCGTCGTCGTGGGATACGAAGTTGCCGGGCAAGTTGATCAAGTCGGCGATGGCGTCGATGCGGCTTGGCTGGGTCGCGATGTACTTGCCCTGACTCGATTCGGCGGGTATAGCGACGTGGTCTGCGTCGACTTGCAGCAAGTTGCCCAACGTCCCGAAGGCATGAGCGCAGAAATTGGCGCTGCCATCCCGGTCAACTACCTGACAGCGTATCAATTGGTATGTGTCATGGGCGGCTTGAGCGGCGGTGAGACCATGCTTGTCCACTCTGCAGGTGGTGGTGTGGGGATCGCCGCCATTCAGTTAGCCAAACACCGTGGCGGAAAAGTCATCGGTACTGCATCGACAAGCAAACATGCGTTTCTAAAAAGTATTGGCGTCGATCATTGCATTGACTACCGTACCGAGGACTTTGAACAGCGAGTCAACCAGATTACCAATGGCCGAGGCGTGGAATTGATCTTGGACGCGGTAGGAGGCAATTCGTTTAAGAAAAGTTATCGCTGCCTGGCCCCGACAGGACGCTTGGGCATGTTCGGAATTTCGTCCGCCGCCACCGGCAAAACGCGAAGCCTAACGTCGTTCGTCAAGACACTCGCCGCCATGCCCTGGTTTCAATTCACGCCGCCGGCGCTTATCAATCAAAACAAAGGCGTCTTCGGCGTGAACTTGGGCCACCTCTGGAACGAGATGGACATGCTTGGCCAATGGCTACAAACCTTACTCGACCTTTATCGCCAAGGCATCATCCAACCCGTCATCGCCAAAACATTCCCTTTCACCCAAGCCGCCCAAGCCCACCACTACATCCAAGACCGAAAAAACATAGGCAAAGTCTTATTGATTCCGTGAGCGTCTCTTTACCAGCGTGACCCCCTCAGCGGGAACGCATATATTCGTCGCGCGAACAGACGACTGACTTGTGGTCGGTAGTAATTGTCAAGTCGTTCGTCGATTCTGCAGTGCCTCAAGTTTCCGTTCCGATTAAGCCAATTTCGTCTATTGGGAATTCTTCTCAATTTGATTTTGGTCGGTTGCAGTCCATAGAATGGACCTCAAAGCTTGACTGTGCTTCTATCAACCGGTTGAACTACCTGCAAGAAGACGCCCCGCTCTCAGAATTCCGCATGTTGTGCGTGCGTTGAAGCGTCTCACTCCAAAGTACAAACTACATTCTATAAAAGTCGGATGTTTGGTATTTGTTCGACCATTCAAGTGACCAAAACTGTCTTCGCGTCGTAGCTTATGTGAAGCGTTCTGTGGTCAAGAATACGCGAATTGCGGTAGCATTCCAATGTGGAACATGAAGCATCGAAAGATAGCCATAGTCGTATCGATCGCCGTTCACGCACTCGTGATTCTCGTTGCGTTTTTGCTCAAGTTGCCATAGAATTCTTGGTATCGTGGAACTTCAAACACATCGTCAATCCTAAAACACGAGATGAAATTGAACGGGTCTGCGAAGAAGCGGGATTTTCTCCTCCGATGATTTGTACGCCTGACGAGTTGCTGGAATCTTGAAATGTCGATCGATACCATCAATGATGAAATCCGTGCTACGCGACGGAGACTGGCCTCGCAGTTCGATAACAATTTAGCGGCCATAATCGAAGACCTTCGAGTACGTCAAAGGACGGACGGGCGAACTTACGTTACTCGTTCACCTCGACTGATCGCAAGGAAAACAGACGAACAAGCCGATCAAGATAGTGGCTCGGTTCCCCGGGGTCCCTCTCACAACACCTAGCATGCGGGGCCGCACTAGGCGGTTCGTCTTTAAGGATCAAGCTTGCTGCGGATTTCCAATAGACTTACGAAGCCGGTTGTCGAAAGTTATGCGTTGATCAGAGTGATTTGAACACCCGTCCGAACGGCTACCCGAAAACACTTCGAAAGCTGCAAGGTTCACTCCTGCGTTAAGGCCAAAAACCAGCCCGCACGAACGTTCCCAAAGTCAAATCCCGCTCCCGCCGAAAGACTCGAATTCGCAAAAACTTGCCAACTCGCAGCCGGATTGATAAACTAACTCTCCGTCGAGCCCTCGCAGCACATTCGCCGTTCGCAAGCCACTTGTAGCGATCGTCCGCTCCGTCGGCTCAGTTCAACGCCCAATCTATACGTCGGGGTTCAAACGTATTCCGAAGGGGCCAGCAACTCCCCTCCCCGACGCATTGATTGCAATACGTTATATGCCTATTGGGTGATGGCACGAGCTGGATGACTAGTGATTGGGGAGGCGTAGCTAAATAATGCTTGCAAGAATCCACCGAGTTAAGGGAATTGGCCTACTTCATGATGCGGATGGCCGGCAGCATTCCCTAAAGAAGGCAACTCTTGTTTACGCTGATAACGGAGTTGGCAAATCAACTCTTGCATCCATCTTTCAGTCTTGCGCTACAAATGATCCGGATTTGCTACTTCGCCGAAAAACGATAGATGGCAACTGTCAACCCGAAGTTCTTCTTCAATTCTCGAATGGGCAGCAGTCCTCGTTCGCAAACGCAAATTGGAACAACTCACATCCGAAACTGCTGGTATTCGATACGGACTTTGTGGAGAAAAACGTATATGCCGGTGGTCAAGTAAGTACAGATCAGCGGAAAAATCTTCTTCAATTCGCGTTAGGCAATAGCGCGGTGAACGCTCAACGTGAGTATGACCAGGCGGACAATGATTCTCTAGCAGCATCGCAGTTGGTACGAGACCTCACTAATCAGCTAACGGGGTTTCACCAGCGAGTGTCACTTCAACAGTTTCGGGATATTGCGGAAGTTCCGGATGCTGACGCCCAGATCGCAGCGTTAAACGAGCGGATTGTCGAAGCACAAAACATAGGCTTAATTCAGGCGAAGGCATTGCCCAAGAAAGTTGACGAGCCTACTTTTGACGTTAGTCAAATCTTTCGCATTCTTGAAAGCTCGCTGGCCGATATTGACCTAGCCGCAGAGCAGCGAGTGAAGCAACACTTAGACTCTCATGCGAAGCCGAATCTCGAAAGATGGATCAGTGATGGCCATGCTTACGGAGAGACTGAAAATTGCCCATATTGCGATCAGCCACTCCAAGGGGTCGACCTCATACAAGCCTATCGCAGCTATTTCAATGAGGACTACAACGAACTGAAGGCATCTGTAGCTGATCTGTCACGGCTTATATCAAACGCTGCACCTGAAGCAGTAGTCGAGAGATTGCAGGCAAGTTTTGCCACGGCTAGCGCGACCATCGACGGTTGGCAAGAGCATGTTGAGATACCCCCTCCAGAATTTGATCGTGAGGCCGCCAAGGAAAAGTTGGCTGCAATAGCAGGGCGTCTCGATGCCCTGAGACTCACTAAAGAAGCCAAGCTGCTTGAATCCGTAGGTTCCGATGATGCGAAGAATGAATTGATTGCTATCTGGGATGAACTCGTCGGAATTGTAAAGTCTTGTAACGACGGTGTAGACATTGCGGTTAACCTGATCACGGCCTACAAGGCGAGCTTGGCCACAGTGAATCTGGATAGTTTGCGTCAGGCCATCGCCAGTTTGGAAATGGCGCAGACTCGACATCGGCAGGATGTTCTTGATCTGTTCTCCCAGCTTGATGCAGCGATAGCGCGTGAAATGGCTACAAAGGTCGAGAAGCAGAACAAAAAGGATGCGTTGAATACGATCATGCAGACAACGCTCGAGCGCTACAAAGGCAGGATAAACCAGCTGCTCAGCGCTTTCGGCGCGAAATTTTCAATCCCTAACATAGATTTCAATTACAGGGGTGGATTAAGGAGCAATTACAACCTGCATATGCGAGGGTCAAATATTGAACTGACCGGAGGTATACCAGACTTCAAGACGTCATTAAGCGAAAGCGATAAACGTACATTGGCGTTTGCATTTTTCATCGCGTCTGTCGAGTCCGATGCTGATTTGGCAAATAGAATCGTTATCATTGACGATCCTATGTGCAGCCTTGACCTTAATCGAAAACAACAGACACGTTTGATCTTGAAGCGAGTTCATGACAACTCCGAGCAACTAATCGTGTTAGTGCACGATATTCATTTCATGCGGAGTCTAAGGGATGAAATTTTGCGAACTAGTCCACCGCAAGACATCGCGTGTGTGAAATTGAAAACTGTCGCAAACCGTTATAGCGATTTTGATGCGATAGATATTGATAAGGAGTGCGAAAGCGCGTACTTCAAATGTCATAGAGTGCTAGGTGAGTATTTGAACGGAGCGGCACAGAGCAGCATGGAGGTGGCTAGATCGATCAGACCCATGCTTGAAGGGTACTTGCACCGGAGATTTCCGGGTTATATTAATAGCGGTATGCTTTTCGGGCAGGTCATCGATGCAATTAAAAATGCCCCACAAGGCAGTCCGCTTGTTCATGCTCAGAACATCACCGATGAATTGAATGAGATCAATAGTTATGCTGGCCAGTTCCATCACGACACCAATCCATCCGCCGATCAAGTACAGATCATAGATGGTGAATTGCGGCAGTTCGTTGAGCGAGCAATCAATGTTGTTCATGCTGGAATGGCGTAGTAGTTCAGGGGATGGCGTGCAGGAACAGAACCAACCGATCGAGATATGGGCCGGATTGCTCCGGTCCCCTCCCACAACACCTAGCATGCGGGTCCGCACTAGGCGTTTCATCTCTTAGGAGCGAGCTCGCTCCGGACGTCCAATAGACTTGTCAAGCGGGTTGTCGAAATATGGGCGTTGGTCAAAGTGCTTTGAACACTGTTGCAGCCCGACATAAACAGCATGCGCATCGTGAGCAAGAACCGAAAGGTACCGCTTCATTCTGCGGCAATCCCAAGTGCATCAAGTTTATTATTCTGGCTGAGGGTTTGCGGCATTGCTTCCAGTAACACGCCCGCTCTCGGCGACGAACCCATTTGTCAAGTTCGACGAGGAAGCTCTTGATCGGGACTATGCAGAAGGAGCCGGTCCAGCCGCGAAAGTAGTAGCCCAACGGCAAATCTCGAGCCCGCTAAAAGTTTCGATTTCGAAAAAACTTGCCATCTCGCATCCGACCCGATACACTGACAGTTCGTTGAGCCGTCGCAGCACAATTAGCGTTCGCCAGCCACTTGAAACGATCGTACCACCCCGCTCCGTCGGCTCACTTCAACGCCCAATCTATACGTCGGGAATCAACAACCTCCACACCGCCAACTCAATTCCCCGACGCATAGATTGCAATACGTGCAGATTAGATAAGTAGGAATACATGCCAACGGTCTACCTTGAGACGTCTGTAATCGGCTATTTGGCATCGCGACGTAGCTCTGACTTGGTGATTGCCGCAAATCAACTTTTGACGTTGGAATGGTGGACTGACCATCGCGACAGGTTTCAGCTTTTCGTGTCTCAAGCGACCGTTGATGAATGCGCCGCAGGTGATCCTGTTGCCGCTCATGAACGTCTGGTCTTTCTTGATAGATTACCGATACTTGCGGTCGATTCCCGAACGCACGGTCTCGCTCAGGCATTAATGAACCAAGTGGGGTTGCCCTCGAAGGCTGCGGTTGACGCGATCCATATCGCGATCGCGGCTCAGAACACGATCGACTATTTATTGACTTGGAACTGTAAGCATATCGCCAATCCGTCGTTCCGGCATACAATAGATAAGGTACTTGTTGATGCAGGATTTGCGTCCCCTGTGATTTGTACTCCCCAGGAGTTGCTTAATGTTTGATGACCCGATTGTTGCCGAAACACGAAGAAACCGAGAAGCCTATGCTGCGTCTTTTGGCTACGACCTTGGAAAGATCATTGCAGACTTGCAATCGCGTCAGGGCAAAGACGGACGTCAAATCGTTGATCGCCGAAAAAAGTCCGACCAAAACGATACACCCAAGCCGCGGATTGTCGGTGTGCCTGATGGTGCGTCTGCTCCGGCGACTCAGTGATCGCTGCCGTTGAACTAAGCCGACGGCGCTTGTTTACTTGAAGGCGTTGGAATGTGGGCGCGCGGTGGTGAAGACATTGCTGGGAGGGACAGCGATAGTTTGGGGTGATTTTCGGCGGTGTGAGCGGTGAGCCGATTTTAGATTCGGCATGTGGGAAATCTTGTAGGCTTCCTGTGCATTCTTCTTGCGATCGCTCCTCTTGTGAACAACGGTTGAGACGTGCGGCCTGATGTTGGGTCGTATTCAATTACGCAACTTGTTCGAGGAGACTTTTCCATCACACCTTATGATCGCCGCCTTAATCCGTACATCAATCGCATGGCCCAGGACATGCACATTCGCAACTTGGCCACCAGCAGGTTCGACTCCTTGACCGGGCACGACGATAAATTCTGGTCGCAATTTGGCAAAATTCCCGAAGAACACGGACTCGAAGAGATTCGCCATACGCTGGCGGTTTGAGAATCGTGCCACGATTCAGTCGAACTTGTCCTCATCAGGCACCGACCGGTTAACCCATCCGAACGGCCACCAGAAAACGCTTCGAAAGCTGCGAACATCAACGCTGCGCAATTCCGGTAACTCAGCCCGAACAAGCGTTCCCAAAGTCAAATCCTGCACCAACTCAAAGTCTCGATTTCGAAAAAACTTGCCATCTCGCAACCGAATCGATACACTGACTGTCCGTTGAGCCATCACAGCACAATTGGCGTTCGCAAGCCACTTGCAACGATCGTACCGTCCCGCTCCGTCCGCTCAGTTCAACGCCCAATCTATACATCGGGAATCAACAACCTCTTTGACGCTTAAATTGCAATACTTCATGTCGCCTTGAATCTTGACTTCTCAGCAACCCATCTCCCCCGACGCATTGAATGCAATACGTTCTGCGTCTAAAACAAAATGCTCATAGTTGAAGGTCGCAAATTCGTACTGAAACCGTTTGACTCCGAAGAGGAGTTGGAACGCGTTGTCGTCGAGAACGCTGAATACCTATTTGGTCCTGCTTCGATTTACTTTCCAAAATCGCTTATCGCTACGCGGGATGGTACTGGAACGATCCCGGATGGCTACGTTCTCGATCTTGCGCGACGGGTTTGGTACATCGTCGAAGCGGAAATCAGCCGTCACAGCGTTTGGAGTCACATCGCGCCACAAGTCGCAAAACAAATCATTGCTGCCTCCAACCCTGTTTCAAAACAGTCGCTCGTTGACATCGCTGCAGATCGTGTTCGTAATGATGTTGGGCTTCAAGAACGCTTCAACGACGAAGGGATTCATACAATCGATATTCGTCGGGTTCTTGCAGAAATTCTAGCGAAAGAACCGATTGTTGCGATGCCTATCGACGCCGTCAAAGACGACTTGAAGGAGTGGGCGGCAACCCTTCGAATTCCCGTCAAACTCTGGATCGTTCGAAAATACGTTGAATTTGGTCGTCCTGAAATCGTTATGTATGAGATCCCAGAGGAATTCGGACCCATTGTCGATACCGGTCAAAATGAAGAAGAAGCAAAGTCGGAATTGGCGCGCTATGACGTTACAATCGCAGATTTGATTGACGCCCAATTGCTGCATACTGGGCAGAAAATACACATGCCGTACAAGCCTCGTAATGGCGAACACCGAGATTACGAGGCTACTATCTGTGAAGATGGTTCGATCGAACTGCTTGGAAAACAATTCTCAAGTCCAAGCTATGCTGCGGTGTATGCAATACAGGATGCGGGCAGTGATCGCAAAACGGTCAACGGCTGGACTGCATGGCGATTAGACAACGGCGACTTGTTGAGTGACGTGCGTGAACGCTTCCTCGCGACTGATTGACGCAGAACAAAAAGATGGAGATGGGGGGCCCGGTTGCCCAGGAACGCCACTCACAACACCTAGCATGCGGGGCCGCACTAGGCGTTTCATCTTTATAGGAGCAAGCTTGCTGCAGACTTCCAATGGACTTACCAAGCCGGTTGTCGAAAGATAGTCGTTGGTCAAAGTGCTTTGTACACTCTGGCAGCCCGACATAAACCATGCGTTTCGTGAGCAAGAACCGAAAGGTACCGCTTCGTTTCTACCCATTCCCAACTGCATCAAGTTTCTGACTCGTGCTGATGGTTTACGCCATTGCTTCCCGTAATAAACGTGGATGTCCGGTTGCGGCGAGTAAACTGCATACGGACAAGGTTGAAGGATTCGTAGCGCAACTGCTGACCAAAGAATTTCCACCCGGTGTTGCGGAGCAGGAGCCAGGACTTGCAGAACAGCCTTGGGGTAGTTTGGATATGGTGCTTGTCGATCCGTTCGGCAATCGACTTATTTTTACAAATGAAAGTGCCCCTTTCCTCGTGGATCTTCACGATATTCGGAATGAATTGGATGGTTAGTTGGAGAAGTGACAATTAGGACGCAGGGGCGGATTTAGGAAATGAAACTACTTCTTTGGAATGTCGAGTGGGCTTCGTCGCGCCGTGTTCGCGAATTCCTGCTGCGTGCTCTCCAAGACGAATGTCCGGACGTCTTTTGTTTGACCGAGTCAACAGACTTCTTCGTTTCAAACTACAAAAACACAATCGCCTCTCAGGGCGATTACGGTTACAGCCAAGCTGGCAATCGCCGCAAAGTCTGGCTCGTTTCCCGCAATCAGTGGACCAACGTGGATACTGCCGAGGATTCCGGATTACCGCCTGGAAGGTTCGCTTCGGGAGTTTCGTACGGAATTCGATTCGTAGGGGTCTGCATTCCCTGGTATGATGCCCACGTCTCGACTGGACAGAAGAATCGTCGACGCTGGGAGGACCATCTTCTGTACTTGAAAAACCTCAAGCCAATCCTTGCTGATTACGCGAGACAAAACATACCCGTGTGCATTCTCGGGGACTTCAACCAACGCATTCCAGCAACTTCACGAAATGCTGATTACGTCAATTTTATGCACGACGCCTTTTCCGAATTTTACACGATTCAAACGAGTGATAAACTGGATGTAGACGGAGAGCAACTTATCGACCACGTCGCAACTTCTGCGTCATTGCGTTTCGTGTTGGATCGCACGATTGGACGGAAGGCGGATGACGGACGGCATGTTTCGGATCATGCGGCTGTGATTGGTAGTTTGCTGGTTGGGAAAGGGATTGATTGACTGGGCGATGAGTTTGAGTGGGGGACGGGAGGAGGGATTGAGGACAGTTGCTTTACAATGAAGACAGGAGTCGGGGAATGAGCAATTGGGGACAATTGCTCTACAATTAAGACGGGGGGAGACGGGGGAATGAGCAATTGAGGACAATTGCTCTACAATGAAAGACTTGGGTGGGAATGAGCAATTGGGGGCAATTGCTCTACAATCGAGATAGTGACGATCTTAGGTCCATCATGAAAAGTCTTCTGGCAGTGCAATTCGAGAGAATGTTTCTTGCAGCAATATGCATCGCCGCTATCTTGCCGATCGAAGTTAGGGGTGACGAGGCATCCGAGCTTATTTTTGTGCGTCGCATCCAACCATTGCTTCATGCGAAATGCCTTGCTTGCCATGGGAATGACGAGGGGGACATCAAAGGCGGATTAGATTTGCGCACTTTGGGTTCCGTGCTGACTGGTGGTGACAGTGGAGTTCCTGGTTTTGTCGCGGGTAAGCCCCAGGAGAGCCCGCTTTACCTTGCTACGACCCGAGCACACGACGAATGGAGTGCCATGCCGCCGAAGGATGCGGATAAGCTGACCGCGGAGCAGATCGGATGGATTCAGGATTGGATAACGGGCGGTGCTGCGTGGCCCGATGCTGATCGCGTGCAGGCCATCGCCGCGGCGAACGAGGCGCAGTGGTCGGCGGAGGATGGGATTGTGATGAATACCGCCGGCGGCCTCTCGCCCGAGTGGACGAATCGCAAGTACAAACCTGACGGCCTGTGGGCTTATCAACCGGTCAAGAAACCGACGCCGCCAATTCTCGACTGCAATCCCATCGATGCTTTTATCTCGGCACAATTGCCCAAGGGACTTACTCCAGCGCCAGCAGCAGATCGCGTTACCTTGATTCGACGGGCAACGTTCGACTTGATCGGATTACCGCCCACTCAGGATGAAGTTCGTGCATTTGCCGACGATGCGAGGCCGGATGCCGTCGCCTTTGCTGCTGTCGTCGAGCGGTTGCTGGCTTCGTCGCACTACGGCGAGCGAATGGCACAACATTGGCTGGACGTTACGCGTTACGCGGATTCGTCAGGCTTTTCGAATGATTTCGAACGCGGTAATGCATGGCGATATCGCGATTATGTCGTTCGAGCGTTCAATTCCGACAAGCCTTATGATCAGTTCGTGCGAGAACAGATTGCGGGTGATGAACTTGACCCCAACAATCCGGAGATGCTCATCGCGACTGGATTCCTTCGCATGGGCCCTTGGGAGTTGACAGGGATGGAAGTCGCAAAAATCGCTCGACAGCGATTCCTCGATGACGTCACGAATAGCGTGGGAGAGACTTTCCTTGCGCACTCGTTGCAATGCGCCCGCTGTCACGATCACAAATTCGATCCGATCCCGACTCGCGACTACTATTCGATTCAAGCTGTATTTGCAACAACGCAAATCACCGAGCGTGCTGCTCCCTTCTTGGCCGTCGAGAATACGAAAAGCTTCGAGGAAAAGAATTACCTCCTCACGCGCCAGCAGGAATACCAAGCCGAGCTTGCGGCACTGGACGAAGTCCTGTTGAACAACGCTCAGCGATGGTTTGTCGAGAACAAGAAAGATGCGACCCAATGGAACAACGCGGTCGAAGCAATTCGCAACAAAGCGGATCTGAACAAACTTGGTTTCGTGGAGTTGTTTTCCCAAGTTCGCGATAGTTTGATGCGGCAGGGAGTAGCGGAGATCGAATTTCCGCCCAAGCTCGTTGGTTTCACGCCGGAACAATACGGGATGGATCGCGTTGCTCGCAAAGGTCTCGAACGGGGCCACTGGGAACTCGACCGATACGAGCCAGTGGCTCTTTCGGTTTACAATGGCCGCACGCCACAGATTACGACGTTGGTATCGCCGTTTCGCATGCCAGCTAATCGCATGGATACCGGAGAATTGGAAGAGACGTGCGTGCTGACTGGCGGAAATCCTTTTGGCACGGGTGAAAAGGTCAAACCGGGTGTTCTCAGTGTGCTAAGTGCGTCGCAGCCACAGCCTGTCCCTGACACAATCGAAGGCCGACGGCGTGCTTTCGCCGAATGGGTCGCAAGCCCACAAAACCCGCTGACGACACGTGCCATTGTGAACCGAATCTGGCTGTGGCATTTCGGCCAGCCGATCGCTGGCAACCCAAACAATTTTGGCAGCACGGGCAAGCGGCCGACGCATCCCGAACTGCTTGAGTGGCTTGCGGCGGCGTTTGTCGAGCAAGGTTGGAGCGTAAAGGAATTGCATCGCGTGATTATGAGTTCCGAAACGTATCGACGCAGCACTTGGCATCCCAATTTGCAGGCTGTGGCGGACTATGACCCAAGCGGAACGAGCTACGCCGTTTTTCAACCTCGACGACTCACGGCGGAAGAGTTGCGCGATGCCATGCTGTTGGCAACTGGCGAGCTTAATGCAGAGATCGGTGGGATTCCTAATCGGCCCGAAATCAACCTTGAAGCCGCTCTTCAGCCGCGGCAGGTCATGGGCACCTTTGCCGCCGCATGGACGCCCAACCCGTTGCCCCAGCAACGTCACCGCCGCTCGTTGTATGCACTGAAGCTTCGTGGTCTGCCTGATCCATCGCAGGAAGTGTTTAATGCCCCGGCTGCCGATTTTTCGTGTGAACGCCGCGAGACTTCGACCGTCACTCCGCAGGTCTTCAGCTTGTTCAATGGTCAAAGTACGCATGCTCGGGCGCTGAGTCTTGCGAACCGGGCGATCAAAGAGACTCAGAACGATGAACAAGCTGTCTCGCGCGTGTTCCAACTTGCCTTTGCCCGTTCACCAAGTGCTGATGAACTGCAAAGCTGTTTGGCTCACTGGCGGGATATCGAAGCGTTGATTGGTGACGATGCTCCGATTGGTACGCAACCTCCTTTGGAAATCCGTCGCGATGCTGTCGAGGAGAACACGGGCGAGAAGTTTTCGTTTAATGAAAAACTCTATTCCAATGCAGAGTTTGTTCCGGACCTTCAGCCTGCTGAGGTTTCGCCGCATACTCGCGCGTTGGCCGACGTTTGCTTGGCGATCCTCAATTCCAATGAGTTTGCATACGTTTACTGAGATCCGAATGAGGTAGAAATTGTGAAGGTAGATTCATGAACGACATTCCTATACCACGGCGAGACGCGATCGCGGGGATTGGTTCGATTCTCGGCACGATCGCTTTCAATACGCTGCTTCGTGCCGACAAATCATCTCCTACCGTTTTCCCCCTTTCCACTTCGTCCCTGCATTTTCCCGCCAAGGCCAAGAACGTCATTTTCCTTATGATGGAAGGCGGTCCGTCGCATATCGACACGTTTGATCCGAAACCGGCGTTGGCGAAATTGCACCTTAAGGAGTTCACACGCCAGGGGAAGCAGAAGTCCGCGATGGAAAGCGGTAAGCGATACTATGTGCAAAGCCCATTCAAATTTATCAAGGCCGGCAAGAGCGGCGCGGACATGGCAGAAAACTGGCTGCATCTTGCCAAAGTCGCCGATGACATATGCTTCTTCCGCGGTTGCACAGTCGACAGTGTGAATCACCCGACCGCAATGTATCAAATGAACTGCGGGAATCGATTCGGTGGCGATCCTGGACTTGGTGCCTGGGTGAATTATGGACTCGGCTCAGTGAATCAAGACCTGCCAGGCTTTATCGTCTTGCCCGAAGTCAGTTATCCGCAGGGAGGTGCTGCGAATTGGAGCAACGGATATTTGCCGGCGAAGTTTCAAGGCACTCCGCTGCGAGCAAAGGGTTCTCCAATTCTTGATTTACTGCCGCCGCCCGGCGTGAGCGTGACGCGTCAGCGCAAGAATCTTGACCTTATTGCCAAACTAAACACAGCGCATGCCAAGGAGCATCCGGGCCATGACGAATTGGCTGCTCGCATGGATAACTACGAGATAGCGTTTCGCATGCAGATGCAAGTTCCCGACGTACTCGACTTGTCCAAGGAAGATGCTAAGACCAAAGAACTCTACGGCATAGGGAACGACGCGACCGATTCGTTTGGTCGTAAATGCTTGCTTGCCAGAAAGCTTGTCGAGAAAGGCGTGCGCTTTGTGCAGCTCTACAACGGATCATGGGATAGTCACGACTACATCGAGCGAGCGCATGGCAATCTGGTTCGTGGCGTAGATCAACCCATCGCGGCATTGATTACCGATTTGAAACAGCGAGGTTTGCTCGAAAGCACGCTCATTGTCTGGTGTGGCGAATTCGGACGAACGCCCGACAACGGTGTGCGCGGTGGAACGGCTTACGGTCGCGACCACAATCCGAACGCGATGACAATCTGGCTTGCCGGTGGCGGTTGCAACGCTGGTCACACGATCGGAGCGACAGACGAACTTGGTATGGAAGCCGTCGATGGCCGAGCTCATGTTCGTGACTTCCACGTTACGCTTCTGCGACTTCTCGGCCTCGATGATAATCGGCTTACCTACTACCACGCCGGCCGATTCAAACAACTGAGTCAGTTTGGTGGCACGGTCATTAAGGAACTAATAGCTTGACGCGGCATCTGCTGCTCAACTGGCGGTTAAAATTTCAAGGACAATAAAAGGAATTCACATGGTCGTTTACACGTTGCGAATCGCTCTCGCTATTGTTGTTTTTTCGCCATGGCTCGTTTACGACCAAGCGGCGGCGCAGGGGCAACGCGAACCTGCAAAGGCGGAGGCAGACGGGAATTGGTCGCGTTTGCGTGGACCAATGGGGCCGGCATTTTTGCCTCAAAAAGATATGCCCTTGAAATCAAAGTTTTTCGAGAGCATCGCTTGTGCGTGAACTCCGCGTATGAGCGCGAAACGTGTTGCGCAGCGGAATTTACAATGGAAACAAACTTGAAGCGTACTGTGATGGAATTTATAAGCGTTGTTTGCCGCGAGGTTGCTTCGGACAAAGTCACGCCCTGGAAATGAGTATTTCATGATGGAAGTTATCAATGCTGGTTTCACGAAAGCCTTACGGAATTACGCCAGTCGCGTACACCAATGGGCCGCCCCGCTTAACGAACAACAATTTTGGTCGAGACCGTTCTCGTATGGAAATAGTTTTGGGCATCTCGTTTTGCATTTGACGGGGAACTTGAATTTCTATCTTGGCGAGCAACTTCTCCATACCGGCTACATTCGAAACCGCGATTTGGAATTCACCGATCCAAATCCACCCACGAAAGCAGAAGCACTCGCGAGCTTTGACGCTGCAATTGAAATTGCGATAAGGGCCGTTGAATCGCAAACTTCGGAGCAGTGGAGTCAAGCTTATCAAGCCTCTGGCATGCCGGACGGTATGAACCGTTTCGATGCCGTAATGCAATGCACGGCGCACATCCATCATCATGTTGGACAAATGATCTACATCAAGAAACATTGGGTTCCTTAAACCGCCAACTTGAGACACCTACTGCCGGCCTGTAGAATCGCAGGTACTTCCCCCCACCTATCCGATTGCCGCATCGCAGAGGAACCTCATCATGCCCACTATCTGTCAGCGTATTGCCGTAGCACTTTTCTGGGCATTGCCCTCCGTTGCAATCGCCCAATTGGCCGGGACCGCGAGTCAGAGGGATCTGCTGATTGTTCAAAGAGGACATTCCGCCATCCCGATTGCAGTAGCTCAGAATGCGGGCGAATGGGAAAAGAAAGCGGCGGAAGATCTGGCTAAGTATATCCAACTCATGAGTGGCAGCTTGCCGCAAATTGTCAACACGCTCCCCGGCGAAGGTGAGCCAGCGTTGGTCGTTGGGCAAATGGCCATTCAAGCCAAACCCGACTTGGCGACTGCTCTTGCTCAGGCAGCGAAGAAAAATCCGGTGTTGCGGGCGGATGCAATCGTCGTCCAGCGACAGGGCAACCGAGTCTTTTTAGCTGGCTCCAATGACGATTCGCATTATTACGCCGTCTCGCATCTGTTGCATTTGTGGGGCTGCCGATGGTATGTGCCGTCTGAGTTTGGCGAATGCATTCCGAGCCACGACTCGCTTAAGGTCGGCGACTTGAACTTTGCGTACGGGCCTCGATTCGAAGTTCGGCGTTACTGGATTTCGTGGCTGGGCGAACAGGCGGACCGCCCAATCTTTATGCGACGGAATTTTATGAACGACGAATCGGTCCCCAACGGTCACAGTTTGGCTCAATACACCAAGGACGTTGAGCCAGCGGGCAAAGGTCATTTTGCAATTCCGATTACCGATCCCCGCACGGCCGACGGTGTCGCGAAACTCATTTCCGAACGATTCCAAAAGGGAGAGAGAATCAGCTTAGGCATCGAAGACGGCCTCTATGATTCAGACTATCCGCGCGACAAAGAACTCCTCACGCTGCAGTACGACAAATACTTCCTCACGCAGTCTTACACAGATTGCTTCTTGACGTTTTACAACAACGTCGCGGAAACCTTGTTGCAGCAGCATCCGCAGAGCACGGCGAAAATCGGGTTCCTAGCTTACGCCAATTTGACGTTGCCACCGGTACAAGTAAACCATGTGGCCAAGCCTTTAGTGGCATACTTGGCACCTATTGATGTCGATCCGAATCATGGCATGGACAGTCCGGTATCCGGGCCACGGCGCGAACTGAAGGACATGGTTTACAAGTGGTCCGCTGTTATGGACGGCCGCGTCGTGATCTACGACTACGATCAAGGGATGCTGGTCTGGCGCGACATCCCAAATCCATCGCATCACGCGTTTCGGCAGGATGTGAAGCATTACGAACAAGCTGGCATACTCGGCGTGGACACCGAAAGCCGCAACGCGATCGCAACGATTTTCCTGAATCTGCACTTTCGCGGGCAGTTGATGTGGAACCCACAAGCCGATGTGGAGACGATGCTTGACGAGTTCTACCCCAAGTTCTATGGCCCAGCCGCAAAACCCATGGCTGCATATTGGTCGGCAATTTATAAAGCTTGGGAGAAAACACTTGTCACGGAACACGAATACTTCGTCGCACCAGCCATCTATACTTCAGAATTGATCTCCGAATTACGAGGACATCTCCAAGCGGCCGAGGCGTCGCTCGCGAACGTTGCATCTGATTCCCGCGAATCCCGTCAGTATCACGAACGGGTGATGTTTACTAAGCTTGGATTCGGCGTGCTTGAGAATTACATCGGCATGACGACAGCAGCGAACACAGAGGTCGACTACGCGAAAGCCGTACAACATGGCAAGCAAGCTTTGGCGGATCGCGAATCGCTGGCGATCATGAACCCTAATTTCACAACGTATAAAGCCATCGGTGAAAACGGATACGCTTGGTTTCCCGGTGAAGTGCAGCAATACGAAGAGCTGCTGCAGTTGTCCAATGGAACGAAAGGAACGTTGATTGCCAAATTGCCGCTCGTATGGAGTTATCGCCGCGATCCGAAGGATGTCGGCTTAAAGGAAAGTTGGATAAATCAAGTTCCCGATCTCAATTGGTGGCGAGCCGAGGCTTCTCAAGGCATCGAGTCGGGTCACGTGAAGAACCAAGACGGGCAATGGGAGGAAGTGCAGACAGATCTGTATTTGCAGGCACAGGGCATCGTCACCAGCGATTATCAAAGCTACGTTGGTCACGGCTGGTACCGCACCGAGATTGAGCTAACACCAGAGCAAGTGTCTGGAAACGTGTTCCTAAAATTCCCAGGCGTCTTCAACGAATTCTGGCTTTACGTCAACGGTCAAGAAGCATTCCATCGCCCATTCAAAGGCCTATGGTGGCTTGCTGATTATCGATTCGAAGCCGACGTCGATCTCACCGGCAAACTTCAATCCGGCCGCAACACAATCGTTATCCGCCACCACAACCCACACCACTTCGGCGGCCTATTCCGCAGACCATTCTTGTACCGCACGATTCCGAACAAGTAGTTAGTATTCGGCTCGCAGTGAGCTATAGCGTCAAAGGGTAATTTTTGGAGAAAGAAATCTCCATGTTCGATTTGCGCATCAATGCAAAGACGGCCTGTCAACGCTTTTTTGCAGAAAGCGTGCGGCTGAGAGACTTGTCAGAGTAGAAAAGAGAAAGTCGAATAGACTGCGATGTCTTATGCCCCAGGAAATTCTTAGGTCAAGCGCGCTCGACATCTCACTTTTCTCTTCTCTACTCTCTATTCTTTCGGCCCTTAGGCCAAAAAAATCGGGGTGACAGAACATCAATTGAACTTTTCCTGGCAGGCGTGGCAAGCTGGGAGCCATACATCGAACGCCTTCTCATTGCGGCGTAACTTCAACAACACTTTGGAACTTAGGCATCCAGCGAAGGCCCGTCAGGTTACTCAATGCTACGAGTCGTCCGATTTGATGTGCGGTGTATTTGTGTCAAACGGAATCGACATCAAGGGATCACGTCCCAGAAAATGATGAGGCCCTTCCGAGAAGGCCCCCGGCCCGAGGCGAGTGTTTTACCGTCTGGACTGAAGGCAACGACGCCCGATCCCGAATCAGAACTCCAGACACATTCCAACGAGAGAATATTTCCGTAGACGGGCTTTCGTTGATCGATGTCAGTCATGTTCCAGAGTCTAATAGCACTAACGCTCTCTTTGTCTGATGAAGCGAGTGTTTTGCCGTCCGGACTGAAGGCAAGGGAACTTGCCGACCGCCCAGGGTGGGCATCAGCAGCCATGGCTGTCACGATTGTTTTCTCCACATCCCATAGAATAATCCAATTGGATTTCCCTCCTACGACCAACGTTTTGCCGTCCGGACTGAAAACAAGACAGGCGATGCCGCCATATCTTGGACATACGAGCGTATTGGTTACTTCGCCGGACTCAACGTCCCAGAGCCTAATCTCGGTTTCCGAGTTGGCACTACCGGAAGCCAGTGTTTTTCCATCTGGCCGAAAGGCTATGGAAGAAACGCCAAAGCTCTGGCAATCAAGTGTTTTGATTTCTGTGTTGGTGGCGACATCCCAAAGCTTGATCGTCCGGTCATTACTCTCGGAGGCCAGCGTGTTTCCATCCGAGTTGAGAATCATGGAGGTTACACCGCCGCTATGTCCTTCGAGCGTGGCGTTCTCTTTGCCGGTTGCCAAGTTCCAAATTCTGATCGTCCGATCAAGACTTCCCGATCCCAACGTCTTGCCATCCGGCCAGAAGACGACGGAAGTAACAACCCCAGTATGGCCTTCAAGCGTGCTGCTGACTTTACGAGTAGCAACGTCCCATAGCCGAATTGTGCCGTCGACATGCCCCGAGGCAAGTGTCTTGCCGTCCGGATCGAAGGCCAAGGAAGTCACGGACGGGTTGTCTTCACCGAACGATTCTCGAAGTCGAACTCGCTCGGCCTTGGCAGTGACTTCCTGTTTCGGCTTTTCAATCGGACGTTCGCAGCCCACGCACAACAGCACTCCGAGGCACAATGGCAGGAAGAATCTCATGGAGTGCCTCTACTTCCTCAGAAAAGCGATTCATCGTCCCAACGGCTTTAAGTTGCGGTGGATTCTAACGCAACCGACTTCGGAAAGCATCAAGGAATCCCCGTTTGAACCGCAATACTTTGTTGCAGGCAAACGACTTGCAGCAACCTTGTTCCGGCAACCCTGACAGAATGGGACGCCGTTTGAACTCGGCTTGCCGGGTGAAATTGCCCGTGATGCCAAGCAAAAAGCCCACCGCCGAAAACGACGATGGGCTTGTGCGGAAAAATAGTCGGGGTGACAGGATTCGAACCTGCGACCCTCTGGTCCCAAACCAGATGCGCTAGCCAGGCTGCGCTACACCCCGCGAAGTTGTAAGGTTTTAAACGATGGGTACCTTTTCGACAATGGGATTCAACCACTTCAGCCAAACAAAAACAAAAGACAATTTCGCGATTTCGAATTTTTTTAAGGGAAGGATTCGATCCGACACGTTCTTGATGGTTTCTTGTAAGTGGACAAGCTTGTGTTGGTTGGGGTTCGTGTTGGGAGTATTATTTGATGGCGGGTGTTTGGGGCAATCGGAATGTTGTAGGGGCTGTTTCAGGTTGGTTTGGTTTATGAGGGTGGATTGGTGAGGAACGTTGGTTGGGTTCCCGCTCGGCAAGCGGGAACTACTTGGCCGGAACTACTTTAGCCGGCTACTCGGTAGCGGGTGCCGGATGTGGAGGTTAGCGAACTGTGGATTCGGTCGAATTCTTCGGCGTTCGAAAACGAGATGACGATCTTGCCACGACCTTTCGAAGCTTGCCTGATTTCGACACGCGTGCCAAGGCTCTGCTTTAGCTCTTGTTCTAGCGCCGCCACTTGATCGCTTTTCGCGCGCTTCGCTTTGTTTCGCGAAGCCGCACCGTCGTCACCGATTTCTTCGGCGTCTTCGCTAGCCAACGATTCAGCTACGCGTCGTTCGACTTCGCGTACGCTCCACCCTTCGCTCTTAATCTTGCTAGCAAAATCTAGTTGCTGTGCTTCGTCACCCAATGGTAACAAGGAACGTGCGTGACCAGCGGAAATCGTGTCGCTTTGGACTGCATCCAAGATGGACTGTGGGAGTTCGAGTAAACGCATGAAGTTGGCGATCGTGCTGCGATCGATCTTCAGTCGCTTGGCGAGATCCTCTTGTGTGCATCGATGCTCGTGAATGTATCGCTTGAACGATAAAGCCTTTTCGATCGGGTTCAAATCTTTGCGCTGCAAGTTCTCGATGATGGCCAGCTCAGCAACCAAACGATCGTCGGCTTCGCGAACTTCGGCGCGAATGCTCGGCAGGCCAGCATGGATGGTAGCTCGCAGGCGGCGTTCGCCACTGATCAACTGATAGCGATCGCCTACGCGGCGGACCAGGATAGGTTGAAGCTGTTGATGTTCTTTGAGGCTCTCTGCCAGCGAAGCTATTTCGTCAGCGTTGAATTGTCGTCGCGGTTGGAACGGGTTGTTGTCGATTTGTTCAACCGGAATCATCAACGCCGAGGGAGTCGCATTTTCATTCGGCGAATTGTTTGTTGCGGGCGTTGCAGTGTTTGATTGGACCGTGGCATCTGAATCGGTCGCCGGTGTGGACGTAACGCGCATCCCAGCCGCTTCGATTTCATCCAAAGGCGTTCCAAGTAGCGCGGCCAATCCTCGTCCGAGTCGTCTATCTTTAGTCACGGTTCAGCACCTCCATGCAAAGTTCAATGTAAGCCCTTGCGCCGTGTGATCGAGGAGCATAGTCCAGCACGCTTTGGCCGTGGCTGGGTGCTTCCGAGATAGCGACGTCGCGAGGGATGACTGTATCAAAAACAATGTCTCCAAAGAAATCCCGAACTTCGGCGTCAACCTCATGGGTCAAATCCAAGTACGGATCGTACATAGTCAGCAAGATTCCGCCGAAAGTTAGCTTGCCAGGGTTTGCTTGCATAACATCTCGGATGACGTGAATCATCTGTGCCAAGCCTTCCATGGCAAAATATTCGCACTGAATTGGCATCAGGACTTCGGTGCTTGATGCGAGCGCGGTCTGAGTCAAGGGACCGAGCGAAGGTGGGCAGTCGATGAGCACTTGGTCGTATCCCGCCATGCCCGTGTCAAGGTGTTGCTGTAGGATGGCTCCCTGCGATAAGCCTCCTTTGCAAAGTTGATCGACGTCTTGAAAGTGACGGCTGCCGGGTAACACGGAGAGGCTCGGGATGTATGTCTTGCAGACGCTTTCGCGGATGGGATTCTCGAGCAGCAGGGGATGGCGATCGGCAGGAGCGACGCCGAGCCCCGACGTTGCGTTGCATTGTGGGTCGAGGTCGATCAGCAGAGTCCGACTGCCGGCGTGAGCGAGTCCTGCAGCGATATTGATTGCGCTGGTGGTCTTACCAACGCCGCCTTTTTGATTCGCTATGCAGAAGATCCTTGCCATGCTTCGTCCGTGAATGCCAGCATTTGGTGTTTTGGAAGTATGAGTGCAGCTTGGGCACTGGTTGCGTTGTGGATGATACTGATTTGGGTTTAATTTTTGGAATGGCAATATCGCTTGGGGAATGGTCGGTTTGCAAATAAAAGGTTCCACGGGAAACGGATCTAGCGGGTGGTCAATGCGGTAGCACGCCAAACCTTGGTTGCTCGGGGGACGAGCCCCCGGCAACCGGAGTGGGCAAGGTTGGTTCGGGGGCTTGGGTTGGCGGACGCGTGCGCGGGTGGTAGTTGTGTTAGCACGCCAAACCTTGGTTGCTTGGGGGACTAGCCTGGGCTGTTCAAACATTGGGCTTGACTCGATGAATTGATATTGGTGACCGAGGGCATTTCTTGTCAAATGGCTTTTTCCGAATCGGACTACTTTTAAGGATCATTGCCATGCCCGCAGTTTCTCTGGATGCGTCGACT
>JANMGV010000204.1:0-29848 GCA_031374825.1 Pirellulaceae bacterium | reverse complement strand
ACAGCAAATGGTGCCGTAATACAAAATCGATCCAAAACGTTTGACATCGCGAACCTCCTTGTTGCGTTAAACAAGAAGAATACATGAAGTTACCGTTCATTGACACCCTTAAAGCCCTGGGCCTGGAGACCCGTCCTACAGCTAAAATATTTCCTGCCGATCGCCTTGAAGCAGCGACTTGTGGGTTTTTCAAAAAGCCGCGATCTGTCCGACCTCCTACCGGACATTTCGCGGCTTTTTTATTTTGAGACATGTTGTTGATTCTTGGCATCCACAAATCAATTTTGTAACTCATTTTCCATCGATCAAAAGTTCGTTGCACTATGGCACATAGATGCTGGCGAAGAGTACATTGACGAATGTTGATTCGAATTCGATTTGCCAAAACGTTTTTAAGAGAGTATTCCCAGCTTCAACACCATGCTCCAACCGTGCCTCAGAATCCTGAACTATTTCTACTTTGTAGTTTTTGTCAGCATAATCCATTGGGATCGTGTGACAGCGGACGAGTGGTCGCGGTACGGGACGCCGAATCAGCAAGTTTTTGTTGAGCGAGAAGTTCTCGGCAAGATGTGGGAATTGGAACTGTTTCAAGATTGTGTCGAGCAATGTAAAGCGGGCCGATCCTTGTCCCCGTCGGGAAGTGACCCGCACGCTCGTTGGACAATGTGGTGGATCGAGACCATCGCTAACCAAGCAGTCGTGGAGCGTAACCTGCGACTGTCATCGTTGGTCGATATCGAAAAAATTGTTTCCGACTTTCAGGCGGACGACAAGAACGAGCGTCGAAAGCACTGGATCGCTTGGCAGAGCTTGCTAGGGCGGCTTCAAATTGCTCAAGGGCATTTGGCAGACTACTTGGCAGCACCTACTCGCACCGAAGCACGAGAAGCGGCCTTAACACTTGCCCGAGAGATCCTTGAACGATGCGATACATTGCAGTCTCAAGTCGAACCGGTGTTAGCCATCGCTTCGAAATCCACTCGCAATCGAGAGCGGGTTGCGCCTGGCAATGAAGTACAAACGCTGATGAACGAAATACTTCTGCTGCGAGCCGAAACTCTTTTGGTACGGTCTCAGTGCTATCCTCCTTCGAACGATGACTCAGTCGCTTACGGTGCGGAGATGTTGGCGGCTGTCGAGCAAGCTTCGCTGCGAATCTCAACCGATTGGTTTGGTCGGCCAAAACTCGATCTGTTTCGATGCGAAGCCTTAATACAAATGGGCCGACTGGACGATGCAATCGATCGAATCGACAAATTGCTACTGGAACCACTTGGCGAAAATCTGAGATTCTCGGTCATTGCCAAAGGCAGCGAAGCACACCGGCTGAAAGGTGATTTCGACTCGGCCCAGAAGATGTTGGAATCCGCAGGCACTTGGGAAGAGGCACCGCAGATTGCGATCGAGTCGATGCGATTAATCATCGCCAAAAACCAAGATCCTCGTTCATTGCAGGATGCGCTTGACTTGAAGGACCGCATTGGGCAGCGCTTTGGCAGCTATTGGAAGCAACGTGCAGAAGCCGTTTTGGTCGTACGCTCTGAGGCGAGTGTCTCTAGCGGCATGGGGAAAGAGGTTCGCACTTCTTTAGAGTTACTCAAGACCGAAGCAACTCAATTTCTCAGTGCCAACCGCATCGACGAAGCCATCGATCGGCTCAAACAAGCAAACGCAATAGCGGAAAAAAATCAGTTGCAAGATGTTGCCTTCGATTTTGGGCTGAATATCGCAGCCCTACTCAGTAAAAAGGGAGAAAAACTGGCGGCGGCTGATCAATTTGCGACAAGCGCTTTGGCGTGTCCGGAAAACAGCAAAGCGAGCGCGGCGCACTTGATGGCCGCATGGTTAGTTACGGAACACGTGAAAGGCAGTCAAGTTGTCGATTCCGAGACTGTCGATAAACTTCGCTCAAGGCTGTACTCACAAATCAAACAATGGCCATCGGATGAAAATGCACGAACGGCAAGGCTGTGGCTCGATCATTCTCTGCTCGCGTCCGGAATGGTCCCGGACGCCGCATCGATGTGGATCGATTCCGTTGATCTAGCCAACGATCAAGATAATTCAATTGAATTGGCAGTGTCCCGAGTCTTATTGGTCGCGATGATGGCTCGAACACAATCGCCACTCGCTCCTCAAATTGAACTGGCTTCGCGCCTTCATCGAAGTCTACGAACTCTGTATGACAAATCGAGCGACACCCGGCGTCCTAGGATATTGGTTTCCTTGTTAGCGCTACGCGAATTTGCTCGCGACGATCGGTGGAATTCTGTCGATCATGGGTATTCGATGTTTGACTCGCAGGCGGACTTAGCCAATACCGTATCTTTAGTCGATGCCAACGAATGCTCAAACACGCTGTATGCAGCTTTACAATTGCTAAACGCCGCACGTGCTGGCGAAAAACCATTGGATGAACACATCGCTGTACTATCTGGGTCGATCGCCGAAGCCGATGGTCAGCGCGCAATTTTCTTAGCGCCCCTGGTCGATTCCATATTTAGTATCGTCTCCGATCGCAGCAAATCAGATCGCGACGCTTGGGCCAAGTCGCTTGAGGGTCTGGCGAAGCAACTTTCCAGTTTGAGTATTGGAGGAGCATCGGGCAACTTGTTTTCTATGCGAGTCAAGACGATTGAGGCGTCGCTGGTCGTTTGGCAGTCGACAGGCAATTTCAACAAGCCGTTTGAAACACTCGAAGCTTCCAATGCCAAGAATCCGATTGTAGTGATAGCCAAAGCGATGGCACTGCGTGCTGTTGATACGGCGGCGTCGATCAAAATCTATCAACGTTTAGCTGCTGGAGTTCCCGCAGGCAGTCCATGGTGGTTCGAAGCCCGCTTAAGAACGGCGCAGATATACGCGGGATTGGACAAGAATGGGCAATCGCGAATAGACCAGGCGCGTCAGATACTCGACCTTATATCTGCAACTTATCCCACAGCCGACGCACAATGGCTCAAACGCTGTTCGCAGATGATTCCCAAATAGCTGAGCAAAATATGGCTCAGTTCATCTCCAAAGCGGGTGACGGTAGGCATTGGGAATTCGAGGCTAACCGTGGTTTCTGCGTGTTAGAAACGGTGAGATACGTAGCGGAATCCTAAAAGGCAAGAACGGGAAGTTTCCCGCGGCGCGATTCGGGAAAAGTCTTGGATTCCTGCCTTACCGCACGTGTTGAAGCGAATGTGAGCTTGCTATACTGTGCGTCAGCAAATCGATTCGGGCGAGCACCAATTATTAATTGGACATTTCACTGCGTCATTATTTTTCGAACTGATGGGAGATCTTGGATGTCGAGCGGCCATAAAGAACAGTGGGGATCCAAAATCGGTGTGATTATGGCAGTTGCGGGTTCTGCAGTAGGGCTCGGAAACTTTTTGAGGTTTCCCGGCAAAGCTGCTGAGAACGGTGGCGGTGCCTTTATGATCCCTTATTTTGTGGCTCTGCTGCTCGTAGGCATTCCGCTTTGTTGGGCTGAATGGTCGATGGGCAGATACGGCGGTCGGCGCGGCTTTCACTCTGCGCCGGGAATTTTTTCTGTGCTGTGGAGGAACCCTGCTTCCAAATATTTGGGCGCTTTGGCGTTGTTAATTCCGTTGACTGTTTACTTTTATTACATCGTTATCGAGGCTTGGTGTCTGGGGTACGCATGGAATTATCTTACCGGCAATTTGATGATGGGAAAGAATCCGCAAGCGTACAAAGATTTCTTTCAAACATACACGGGTAGTGGCGCAGACGGAGCATTGTTTTCCGGCGGATTTCAGGAAACGCTCGTTTTCATAACGATTACGTTTTTCATGAATTACGCGTTGGTCTATAGAGGCCTAAGCGGTGGCATCGAAAAATTCTGCAACATTGCGATTCCAGTAATGGCATTATGTGCGATGTGCGTGCTTGTGCGCGTAATGACACTGCCTGCAAATCCTTCGGCACCGGAACAGACGGTCACCAACGGCCTTGGATTCATGTGGAATCCGCAACCCGAAAAACTTCTTAATCCGGATTCTTGGCTCGCGGCTGCTGGTCAGATTTTCTTTACATTGTCGGTGGGTTTTGGCGTTATCATCAATTACGCGAGTTACGTTAAGCCAAAACAAGACATTGCACTGAGCGGCTTGACTGCGACAAGCGTCAATGAGTTCTTTGAAGTGTGTTTGGGTGGCTTGATTACGATCCCGGCAGCTTTCGTTTTCCTTGGTGCCACAACTTTGTTGACTTATACATCCTCGTCGTTTTCACTCGGATTCATGGCATTGCCCAACGTGTTTGCTGAAATGCCCGGCGGGCGCATCTTTGGTTTTCTTTGGTTTTTCATGTTGTTCTTGGCAGCTATTACCTCCAGTATTTCCATGCTGCAGCCTGTGATGGCCTTTTTCGAAGAAGGCATGGGCGTAAAGCGACTTGGGTCCACCGCAATCATGTTGGTTTTCACTTTGATTGGCACTGGCTTCGTCATTTACTATTCCAAGGGACTTGGTGGTTTGGACTCAATCGATTTTTGGTCTGGCGAATTGTTCATTGTCGTACTCGCTTTGGTTCAGGCTATTATGTACGGGTGGGTCCTGGGCATCGATAAGGGCCGGGAAGAGCTGGAAGACGGAGCGCAGATGCGGGTACCGTACTTTATTCAGTACGTGATTAAATTTGTATCTCCGCTATTTCTGATTTGTATTTTGGCGTCGATGCTATTGTCGCGAAACGATGCTGGAAAGCTGAAGATGCTTGAAAAGTTTGCACAGCCGATTCAAGCAACGGGTTTCTATATCATCGTACTTTGCTTGTTGGTCTTGTGGGTGATGGTATTCTTTGCGGGTAAGCGATGGAAAACCCAAGGAAAGTACAAGGACTTAAATTCCTAGTTTCGAAATTCGAATTGGAGTAAATTCATGACCGTTCCAGGTTGGATATTTATGTTGGTTTCCGTTGGCACAGTAACCTTATTTACGGCCTATTGTGTTTCTAGAGTACTCATTGCTTCGGGTAAAGATTGAGTGTGACTGCTGAAGATATTGAACACAATAAGCATGTTGCAAGTGTTGACTTTGGCGAGTTCGTTTGGGCTTGGTGTCGAGTTGCCCTATTGAGCTTTGGCGGACCCGCCGGTCAGATCGCCGTGATGCATCGCATCATCGTCGATGAAAAGAAATGGATAGCTGAAGAACGGTTTTTACATGCACTTAATTTTTGCATGCTCCTTCCCGGTCCCGAAGCACAGCAACTGGCGACCTATTTAGGGTGGCTGGCGAGAGGGGCCATTGGCGGGCTTGTTGCAGGAACGCTTTTTATTCTGCCGGGTGTCATTTCTATTTTAGCGCTGAGTGTCGTCTATGTGCTATTCAGCGGCACGGTTCTTGTGACAGGACTCTTCTTTGGTCTAAAGGCCGCTGTGATTGCGGTGGTGATCGAAGCTTTGTTGCGATTGAGTAAACGCGTTCTCAAGAACAATGTCATGGTGTCTATCGCAGCGATTTCATTTTTGCTGATCTTTTTCTTCAATGTACCTTTCCCGTTTATTGTCATCGGTGCCGCGACAATCGGAATGGTGGGATATCGAGTGCAACCGGCAAAATTCGATGTACTCAAAGCCCATGGCAAAAGCTCGCTCGACGACCCTGTCGAGGAATTGGGTTTCGCTCGGAAATCGAAGATAGCATGGATGGTCGCCTTTGCATTCTTGTTGCTTTGGTTAATTCCCATTGCAGTAATATTCGGCACGCTTGGCGAAGAAAGTGTTTTTTTCGACGAGAGCATTTTCTTCAGTAAGGTCGCGATGGTTACCTTCGGTGGCGCATACAGCGTACTCGCTTACGTCGCCCAGCAAGCCGTTGAGCGATTTCATTGGCTTGGTCCAACCGAAATGCTCGATGGACTTGGAATGGCGGAAACTACTCCTGGACCATTGATCATGGTGTTACAGTTCGTAGGTTTTCTTGCGGCGTATCGAAACCCTGGTCCTTTTTCTCCAATGGTTGCGGGAGTGCTCGGTTCGCTCGTTACAACGTGGGTCACATTCGCGCCGTGTTTCTTGTGGGTGTTTGCCGGCGCCCCGTTTGTCGAGAGACTTCGCAAAATCAAACTTCTCAACGCAGCTTTGTCCTGCGTGACCGCCGCAGTGGTTGGAGTTGTCCTCAATCTGTCGATCTGGTTTGCAATGCACACGCTTTTCGGCAATATGATTGATGTGTCATATGCCGGTACGCACTGGAGTTTTCCTGAAATTCAATCGATCAGTTTCTCGGCAACCGCAATTATGTTGGTAGCGTGTGTGCTGCTTTTCCGGCTCAAATGGAATATGGCAGCAACCTTAGCGGTTTGTACTGCTGCGGGAGCAGTGCTCCATTGGTCTATGGCAAAGTGAGTTGGGACTGCGTCATTGCCGCCCCATCCTTTGAAAGCGCCAAATCCCCCAGTTTTCGAGGATGTTGTAATCTTGGTTTGCGGGATCAGGCGGATTTGGCGACGGGGTGTTGGAAACTCGATAATCGCTGCCCCACATTATTGTGTAATCCGATTCGGATCGGTATCCGAACTGCGACAGATCGAAAACGAGACTGTTCTTAACGCTTTCTAGTTGCTCGAGTTGCCCTAGATCGGTCGGTAGCTGGCCATGTTGATCTTCGTATTTACGAATTGCCAAACCGATCAGCGCAAGCTGCCTGTACTGACTTCGGCGCAGAAAAGCCTTGCCAGCAGCATTAAGCGCGGGAAGCGATAGCGAAGTGATGATGCTATCTAATCGACCAAGCAATGATCCCCCAACCGATTCTCGAAGCTGCTCATCGATTGCGTCGAGTTCGTTGCGAAACTGTTCGGGAGAATCTGGGTTTGCTTCCTCCGCTCGTTGGAAAAGTTCGAGAGCAAGCAATGCGTCGGACGAGCGGGCTGGGATGACCATCGCGTCGCTCGAATTCGTGAATTGACGTAGGTTGGCGGGATTTTGAAATAGGGAAAGTATGATCGCACGTTCGCCAATGATTGCTTCTCGCCATGACTCACTAACCGAAGGCTGATTGCTCACTATATTCATCAAGTCGCTTATGTCCTGGGTTTCAAGTGCGTCTACCTCGAGAGCTTGGCGAAGAAGATTCCATGCGAGTCCTTCACCAGCAATGGATACCAGATGAGAAACTAGAAATGGTTCCTTGGAGCAGACGATGCTCATCCCGGCCAAAGCCTTGATCGAATTCGCTATCGATTGAGAATCTCGTTCATGGACTGCAAATTGACCTTCGAGGTGGATAAGCCGCGCCGCTTGGCGCAAATTCTGCGTGTTTGGTAACAGCGTATTTAGAGATTGAAACTTGACTGGGAACTGTACGGGTTTCGCTTTTAAAGACAGCACTCGAATCTGATTTCGTAGCTCGGCGGTCGCTTGAAGGAATGCGCGTACTCGCTCTGGCTCTTCAAAAAGGATCTCCGGATTTTGGGATTGCGTGGCGGCCGGATCGAATTCAGGAATGCCCTTGGCCGAAGCGATAAAATCCGGTGAGGTTACGATTTCAAGAACTGAAATCCATTCCATCGCATCCGTTGCGTCTGTCGCTGATCGATAAAAACTATCAAGCGAATTATCGTCGATCGGTTTTCCTGCGACAGTTAATGCGTTTAGCTTGCGATTCAGCTCAGCGGCATTGACCGATTCGCGAATTGCAATGGCAGCAACGAGTAGCAGTAGCACGAGTATTGGCGAAACGATCAACGCCAAGAGACAGCCAGCTTTCTTGGAAAACCTCATAACGGAATTTGGCCCTTCGCGAAAACAGAAGATCGTATTATACTCCGCACGGTCAGATTTGAGGTTTTGTGAGCGGCAAGGCGCTAGCCGCCGGTGCTGACCGAACGCACAACCCGCGGCTAGCGCCTTGCGGCTCACTCAACAACACGTCCCTCACTACTGACCGCGCGGCGTATAGTTGACGAAGCGTTTGCGTCTTGATCAATGATAGCTGATAAGACGTGACGCCTAGAGAGGTTGTACCGTCCAAAACACTAGTCAAGGTGGTCCAAAAACAAATTTGAAGCTGATAAGCGTGTCAAAATCAGAAAAAACGTTTTGCTCGCTACCATCCGCATGCCGAAAACAAACTGTGGATACAAGACGGGCATTCAAGTTGCGCGAGGGGGGCTTCGCTCGACGTGTGAAACTGGTTTCTACCAGGACACGTGGCATTTTCCCCCCGGGCTTCAAGAACGGCCTGGATTTCCTGTAAGCCGAACCGCCATCGATCGGATGATGGTTGGTGACGTTTCTCGAAATCACTTGGACGTAATGTCCAAATGATGGAAACGTCGGCCAAAGGTTGTACCAAGGCATATGCCCAGCAAGACCACTGAATTACCGTAGGAGGGTTCCCATGCGACGTTTCTTATTTGGCGTGGTGATTGCCTCGATGACTGCCGCTGCGCCAGTATCGGCGTTCGGCGGTGATCGCGAAATCGCCGATGCAATCATTTCCGTACTCAAAAAACAACAATCCGCTGGACAGCTGAAGGGATTCGACATCGACCTTAGCGTTCAAGATGGAAACGTGACATTAGCAGGTAATGTCGCGTCACGCGAGCAATTGAATTCCGTGCTCAAATTGGCCAAGATGGTAAAAGGTGTTCGCACCGTCGAAACACAAGTTGAGATTGCTGGACGTTCCAACGTCGAGTCAACTTCGATGCTAGAATCCGATGATTCCGGCAGCAATGTCGAGCTCGCTTCTTCGGAAGAAGGCGGTTCAGCAGGATCGACGATCATTCCAACGCCACTACCTGCAAGCAATGTTTCGCCGCGAGATGCTGCAATTACCGAGAAAATTATTGGCCAATTGTCGGCTGATAAGAACTCCGGAACCTTGCGTCATTTCGAACTGGATGTTTCGACTGTTGGTGGCGAAGTTTGGGCTCGAGGCTATGTCTCCAATCCAGACCACAAGCGTCACGTACTCAGCACGATTCAACGTACTGCTGGCGTTCGCAAAGTTATCGACGATATTACGATCGCTGGTGATACCGGTGTTCGCACAGCATCCGGCGAATCGGCATCGAGCATGCCAGTCGCTGGCAGCGGTGCACCACAAGCATTTGCTCCAAGCTTGCTAACAGCACAAGGCATGGGCGATGGCGGAATGCAAGCACCTGTTCCGATGCAAGGCGGAGCACAGTACTCCGGAGGTGTTCCTCGATACGACCAGCCAAACATGCCAAGCTATGCTTGGCCAAGTTACGCTGCTTATCCTAATTACGCTGCTGTAACCTATCCAAAGCAATACAGCGCATCGGCTTGGCCATACATCGGTCCGTTCTATCCATATCCTCAAGTTCCATTGGGATGGCGTAAAGTTCAACTCGAATGGGATGACGGACTTTGGTACCTGGATTTCTCTAGCAAACGCTAAAGAAATACCTAACTCGAAAGAGATTTCAAAACGGTAAAGTGGCTCTGGCCTCGAACGTTTAGCCAAAACGCTAAATGTTTGAGGCCAGTTTTTTTTTATTCACGATCTGTGTCTTTGGATCGAATGCCACTCTCCTACAAAGCGGACGCGTTAATCTCAAAACCATCTGTGCCACGCAATTTGACTGCGGTGAGCATGTCTGCGATGGGAAAGTGCTTTTGCTGATGCCTATGCGATAGACTGCATTCGTCCACTGGTACAGAAGCACCGATTTCGACCTGCTGAGTTACGAGCTGTTCAGCAATTGGTGAACTCGCTCCAGCATTGCCGCTCACTTCACCGAACTGACCGCGAACTGCTGAAAATCGACAAAAGTGTAACGCTGTCCTATTAGGCAATCGCGCCTTGAGGAATCTATACGTTGCGTTGCCCGGTTTGCTATCTGAGGCATGACGAGCGGAGATATCAGCTTCGCATTGGAATGGATCCAAAGAAATACATAATCTTGGCTGGGGTGGCTCCGTTTGGTTCGGTGAACGAACCGAAAAAATCGCGAGATAGGGTCCGTTGGAACCAAAGCGAAAATCTTGAATTACAGCCGTCGTGTATCAAGATTTCTTCAAAAAATCAGGCAATTGTGGGTGTTTCAGGGCTTGAAGGTACCCGTTTGCTAGCCAATCAATTTCGCGTTACATCCGGATTTTTTGTTTTGCATGGAAAAACCCGCAAGTTCTACCTAGGTTCTCAACGATAAATGGAGTGTTGTCATCTATCAGAGTAATTAGCTCTGAACGAGAATGTTAGCGAATCAGCTGGCAACACGCATCGCAGTAGCGCGACAAAAAAAGCAACGTAAGTTCGCTGACCACCAGGACACTGAGGATTCCATCGATGTCACGGAAGCTGACCAAACAATTCGCCGGATGGTTTATCGTAGCGGGCGCACTAACGCAAGTTGGTTGTGTTGGGATTACGAATGGATGGAATTTGGGCCCATTTGGTGTTCCAATTCCTGTCAGTCCATATTTCCAGGACGATGAAGAACTCCAGTTCCACATCAAGGAACGCTACACACGCGTTCCGATTATGGGACCAATCACCGCAGGTGGCAATGCGATTGCACTTGATCCGCCGAGCGACGATGAAGTCATGCAAGCGCTTGAAAAGGCACGTCCCGTTCGCGGCGGCGTTCCCATGCTCAATGAGCGCCAACGGAACAACGTCCGTATCGTCAAGGAGAAGATCGCCGACTACATCGATGATCCGCGGATGGTTCCGTTGATCGGATTTGCTCAGTTGCATCATGCTCATTACCGTTGTACGGTCTATTTCGAAGAACGCACAATCAACGGTTGGCCTGTACCCTACACGTTGGAAGACAAGGAAACGGTTGAAGTGGTTTACATCGACCACAACCACTTCCATATGTGCGGCGATCCTGAATTCGGAGCCTCCAGTCCTTACTAATCAGCAACACACTTGACGGCTAAGTTCGCACGATTGTCACCTTCGCAGCTTGCCGTCAAACGAAAAAAGAAATTTGAGCCGGTTGGAGATCCCAACCGGCTTTTCTTATTGAATTTCATGAGATTTCGGCTGGCACCTCGATCCAACGAATTGCCCTCTTCAACGCCGTGAGCTTGTCTGCAGTCGCAACGCATGACAGAATAAACGACGATACTCTATTTTCAAAAAGGCTCGGACGTTTATGAATCACGAAGCTTTCCAAAGGGTTCTTGATACGTTCTTCAAGTGCCGACGCGACGACTTAATCGAGATCTTTACCGAGCTGTTGGACGCGATTGAAGCCGAAAATCACTTGCCGCCCGGTGGCTTGATGTCGCGCAATTACGAAACGGCGCAAGCGAATCCGGAAATTCATGTTCTACCCGGCAATCTAAAAGACGCGCGCGATGCAGTGTTTCCCTTTCTGTGGGGAACGGATGGCTGGTATTCTCCCCTGCATTTAGAGAACGTCAAAGGTCCCGCCAATTATGCTTCGTTAGTGGGCGTGCTGGCATGCGTGCTCAAAAATCCCAATCTGTGCGTCGACACGTATTGTTTGCGATCTAATGAGTTAGAGGTCAAGGCAATCACGGCGCTAGCGAATTTGATTTTCTACCATACGGACTCCCCGTGGGGCGTTTTCACGATGGGTGGAACGATTTCGAATTTGTACGGCGGCAAAATTGGCATTGAACGCGTTTGCCCAGGTGCCATGCAAAATGGTGTGAACGGAGAGCCGATCATTGGTTTTGTTTCCGAAGCGGCACACTATTCCAATGTGTCGTTGGCCGGATGGTTAGGCATAGGAACATCGAACCTCGTCGTAGTGCCGACCGACGAAAATATTTCGATGCGGCTGGATATTTTCGAGCAGAGGCTTGAAGAATCGTTGCGCGATAAAAAGCGAGTTGCGTTTGTCATTGCAACGTTTGGCTCAACCGACGCCTTCGGCATTGACGACATCCGGCAGATTCGAGAAATTATTGAACGCGTGGCCGCAAAATTTTCCGTCACCACCCCCTATCTCCATGTCGATGCAGCAGTGGGTTGGACAAGTTGTTTCCTTAGTGAGTACGACGTCACTAAGAACATGTTCGGCTTTGATTCCAACATCATCCCGTTGGTAACCCAAGCGCAAAAGGCGATTGAGGGATTTCGATTTGCAGATTCGGTTACCATCGATTTTCACAAGATGGGTTGGGGGCATTATCCTTCCAGCGCATTCATCGTCAACAGACGCCAGGACCTGACTTACCTGCTGCGGGCGAAAAGCGAAACTCCCTATTTTTGTGAAGCCGATTATCGTCATGACCCAGCGCTATTTACTTTGGAATGTTCCCGTCCAGCAATTGGTCCCTATGCTGTGATGGCATCGCTAAACGGCATTGGGCTTCAGGGATATCAAATGCTTGTCGCGCATGCGATGGAATTAGCAGAACAGATCAAAGCTCGGATTGAGCAAATGGAGAATTGTAAAGTTCTGAATATGACGACGCCCGGCCCAAGCGTCGTCTGGTGGGTACTTCCCAAAGGACGTGACGCAAAAGCGATTTATCGGCAGATTGTGGCTGGCGAACTTACGAGCGAACAGTGTGACCGATATTTTTACGAAGTCCGGAGGATGTTCGAAAAGCGGCAGCAATCGGTAAAGCCCGCGATTGACGCCAAGCTTAGCTACACGACCTCGATGGGTTTCCGGCCTCACGGGCGAGATTTGCCAGCCTGGAAAGCGGTTTGCTTCAATCCGCTCACCGACCAAAAAGTAATCGATCAACTGATTCTCAGCATTGAGGATTTAGTCTAAATGGCCATTTGTCAGAATGGTCAGTCCAGTTGCTGCAAATCAAAAAGTACAGCTTTTTTAAGAGAGTTGCGACGAAAATCGATCACACAATTGACGTTCAAGTTGTAGTGGCGTAAAGTAAATCTGGGAGTTGGGACGGCTTTAGCATGCTCGCCTAGGAATTATTTTTGCATGAGCGATTACGGACTGTTAATTCCGCGAGGTGGCGGCGAGGACATTGTATTGTCCAAGGAGAGGATTCTCGTGGGGCGTCACGAGAAGTGCGATATTGTTTTGCGGTTCCCAAACGTTTCAAGCCAGCACTGCCGACTTGCTCTTGAGCAGGGCTATTGGTTTGTCAAAGATCTCGACAGTCGAAATGGTACCAAAGTAAACGGCTTTCGCGTCACGCGAAAGCGCGTGGATCCCGGTGCAGTGATTTCAATCGCCAAACATGAATATCGGATCAAGTACGATCCTGAAAAGTTAGGTGCGATGGGGCCGCCTCCCGCTGATGATGATGTTATTGAAAACATCCTGCGCGCAACTTTGATGGAACGAGCGGGTCTGCAACGCCGCAGCAACGAGGAACCCGGCGGAAATAAGCGTGTTGATGATGAGCTTTAGGCTTTGACGCATCGCCTCCGTCGATTATAAATTTGAGCTTTCCCAATTCTGTGGAATTTTGAAATCCCTTGGAAAGCTCAACCAATGTCGAAAAGCGCTACCGGACTAGCTCACATTGTCTATTTCACTTTGCACGATTCGAGTCCCGCCAAAATTGATGAACTGCTGGCGGCGTGCAAGAAGTATCTGGATGATCACCCCGGCGTGGTCTATTTTTCCGTGGGGCGTCTGAATCCTGATTTGGCGCGGCCAGTAAACGATCGCGAATTTCATGTGGCCTTGCATGTTATCTTTGCCGATCGCGCTGCACACGATGCGTATCAAGTCGCAGAACGGCACAATCAATTCATCGCCGAACAAAAACCGAATTGGAAAACCGTTCGCGTATTCGATGCGGACTTGGTTTGAGCGTAGGCAGTTTCTAATAGTCACGACTTAATTTTCTTGTCGTGACTTTGTTGCCTTGATTTGCTGAATGCCGTGATCTGCGGAAGTCTGTGTGGCTACTTCGTCGAATTATTTTTTGCTGCGGCGTCGGCGATTGCTTGAGGCTGCAGCAGGTTTAAATAATGGCCGTGATCGGCCGTGACAATTACCAAGGACTCGTCCCAAGCGTGTTTGGAATCAATCCAATCGACGACTTTTGCAAACGCTAAATCGCCAGACAGAACTGCACCGATTGAGTTGTCGATGTTATTTGCATGGTTGGCCCAATCCACGTCTCCTGCTTCGATCATCAACCAGAATCCATTTGGGTTATGACTTAGTACTTCGATCGCTGCCGTCGCCATGTCCGCCAGAATTGGGTTTTCGTTAATATCGGCTTCGGAATATACTTCGGCAGCTTTTACATCTTGCACGGGCCTATAGTCGCCGTTTGCAGTTTTAAACGGGAGATGACCTCCCTTAACGCCAAAAAAACCAAGCAGTCGATGGTGCTCTTTGGCAGCCTTTGCTGCAGCAGCGGCAAGCGCTTCGCTGCCATTGACGCCGGCTTGCCTTTCTACAACCAAGTATTTTCCATTTGCTTCGAGCGATACTGCTTTTTTGTCGTACTCGGTCAAGTAGCGATTTCCCGGCAGCCAATTAACGCCTTGACCGCCTGATTCCAAAATCGATTCACCGTATCCACAACCGATGATAACATCGAGACCTGCAAGCGGAGCGGTCGGGTGGGAGATTGATTTGAGGCCAATCATATCGCGGGTTAGGTCTTGGAAATCTTCGCGAACCACGTTGTGAGCGTAAGCGGCGGCGGGCGTTGCATGGGAGATAGGTACACTTGTTACAGTTCCTACCGACATGTTTTTTTCGCGTTGTGCCCAATGCGCGATCGTCTCGACTTGAGTGCCGTCTGGCATCACATTTATAGAGCCATTGTACGTCTTAACTCCCGCAGTCATCGAAGTAGCCGAAGAAGACGAATCAGTATACGCGTGCGCGACTGCAACATTGCGACCAATAAGATATTCGAAGTCTGACGGTACCGACCAAGGTGTCGCTCCACCGAGTTGGGCGTTGTAGCCACCCAGAACAATTTTGGTGGGGGGCAATAGTGTCTGCGTGTTCACGTCGCCTTCTAAATGGTCATCATGAGGACTAGTAACAAAGAAACCAAAATCGGCGGATGATGCGCCTTTGTAGTCTTGGAATAGCAGCCCGGTTCCTCGCCCCGAATCGTAATTGACCTTTGCCGCTCGATACGTCGACGCAGCCAAGGTAGTCTGCCAGTCCATTCCATCAAAGACGATAAGAAATACATATTTTTTGCGGCCGCTTTCAATCGCATTTTTTTGAAGTCGAAAAACGTCCGTTTGATCGGCGTACTCGGCGTCGGGATTAAGTGTCTCGTCGGGAAGCCTTCCGTAGAGTTGCCTAAGAGAAGATTCGTTTCGATACCGGCTTCCCGGGCCCATAAACTGCTGAAACTGGTCGCCGTACACGTAAATCGGAATCAGTCTGTTCGAGTGGTTGGTCCACGCATTGTACGATGTCGGACGGACGCCCCAGTGGCCCCAACTAGCGCGAGTTTCCTTCACCGCATCGACCTGCATTTGGGCCAAGGCATCGATCGTTTTCGGACCAGCATCCTGTCCCTCGCAACTTGCGGAAGGCCCTGCATTAATGGTCAACATGATTACTGTCAAAACAAGCGGCAGTGAGTTTTTCATGGGCTAGCTCGTAGAGGAAAGAAGTAGCGGCAAGCCGTTTTTTCGCCGCAATTTACGGTTTTTGCAAGGGCCTACAGATTGTTCATCTTTGGAAGTTTTGGTCGCGTTTTGCGTATGTTGGCCGAAATAGCCAAGTTTTGATGGAATAAATGCTTAAAATGAGGCTTCTTAAAAGATGTCATCGATGCTGCGCTGAACAAAAAAATGGCTGTGGTGTGCTCGTGGTAGTTAAGGCCCGTAACAGACGAATAGCGATTGTACCAGTGATTGATAAAGGCTGCATTGGATGACTTCGTCGCATGGACTATCCACCGAAGCGTTAGTCGACCGTTTTGGGCGTTTATTGTACGCCTATGCGTTTCGAATGACCGCGTCATCGGCGGATGCTGAAGACATCGTTCAAAACGTTTTTTTGAGAGCTATGCAAAACCAAGAAAGTATCGCTCAAGCCTCGAACATCCAAGCTTATTTGTTTGCAATGGTTCGAAACGAAACGTCCAAGTGGATGATGCGTAACAAGCGAATGAAAACAGTTGAAGACATTGAGTCGGTCACGGATAACGATGTCACTGAGACGAGTGGCATTGACCAAGATTGGTTGCAAATTGGATTGATGAAGTTGCCCGATGCGTTTCGAAGGGTACTATTGATGTTTTATTTCGAAGACGCTTCCTACAAAGAAATTGCTGATGCGATGGATGTGCCGATCGGGACCGTGATGAGTCGGCTCTCGCGAGCAAAGCAAGCGCTCAAGGATCATCTAACACAGTCCGAATCGTCGTCCTTCCGAAACGGAATTCAGTCATGAGTGAATCACGAAACGACAAAATCCGATGGGAGTTTGCTGACGAAGCAGATCGGCTTTTACGCGATCAGCTACGCTCGGTCGAGTGCCCTACCTCCATGTTGGAACGATGGAAAGAATCGATCCGTAACTCGGACAATTCTCAGGCATCTGGATCACTTGGTCCGAGTGAAATCGCGTTCGACAAAGTGCTAACTTCGACGATGGTACGCGGTATGTCTCAACGATGGTGGAGCATTGCCATCGCGGCGACATTGATTTGCTTAGTGGTTGGCTGGTCAGTTTTTCAATGGCGGCAACCTTCGGACCAGATGTTTTATACACAATCTCAGATGGTACTGAATGGTCAACTCAATCCAACAACGGTGGAACTTGCCAAGTTAACTTGGTTTGAGTCTGTTGGTTCGCAATTGTCGTTGTCGCGCGTAATCGATACCGAAACACTGGCTTCGGCAGATGGCGATTTTTCGGGCGCAATCGTCAAAATTTCAAGTGCCTCGGATTCGGTTTACGTCATGGCGTACCCAATACCGCGTTCGTTAGGCTTTTCCCGATCGCTTCGACCGGTGCCGGGCACTTCGGGTGGCTGGGTGATGGCTGCCATGGAGTCAGACGGTGTATTGGTAGTTATCGCGACCAAGGGTTCGCTGAAGAACTGGATCAATGTAAACGCGTTTACGTGATAAAACCTCTTAGCGCTCCCCGAATATTCGGTAAATTCGTTTTCTCTATTCCAGGATAAAACGACTCTCTGGGACCAGGGGATAATCAGCGATTAGCCGACCTCACGAATCCCGATAACGGGATTCAGTACATTCGCGTACTTCGCCCCCCAGAAATTATGAAGGACTGTTTTATGCGTTGCAAATCCCGGCTACTGACCCTGACGATACTTATCGTTGGATTGTGTTTTCTAAACGTTCAAGCACAAGAATCCGTTGAGATTCAACCTTACAAGCAGCCTGCCTCTGCAACTCAGCCAATGTTCGGCAAGCAGTGGCGAGTTCAACAAGCGATGTATCAACGACAAATGCAACTTAACTACTTTGCATGGAACGATTACAGCCCGGCACGACCGACGATAAATGCGAATCCGTTTTTCCAAGTCCCGCCAGCACGGCAAATCTATGTCATCGCCCCCTACGGACACAGCTACTACTATCCTGGAAACTCGTTCCGTAGATACTAACGCATTTGCCATTTGCATCACTTTGTCGACGCAACGTGGGTGGGCAAAACCTTGTTCTAGAGATGAAGTATCGAACAAGGCCTTGTGTCAAAGATTAAAAAGGTCAGCGGGACTCTCGGGCGCGTCTAGCTGCTATCGAAAAATCACGCGCCCGATTTGCTGAGCTTGGCAAGCTCTTTGGGCAACATGCCAGCTGGCCAACGGAACCCGAGTCCTTGGCTGTTCAGCAATTCCGTAGGTACAACGCCGCCGCGAATGCGGAACATGGGGCGATAGATTTTTTCCCACTCGACATTGGCAATCGGGCAATACTGACGGCCGTTTCCTTCGACGCAACTCACGGCGGGCAAATGCGCTGCAATCGCAGCAGAATGAAGGAATGATGCCCCGGTGCAAGTCAAGTCTTGCACGCAAACGAACATCCCATAATGTTGAGCGGCTGCACCTAAGAGCAACGATTCGGTTTGGCCCTTGCACGCTTTCAGGGCTATACCGCTGTAACCAAGTTGCCGGGCCAATCGCAAGCTTTCGATGTCGGTCAGCGACTCGTCGATCACAACGGGTTTGATGCGACCAACGCGGTGCATGGTGATGTCTTTACGTGCTTTCAAATCGCGGCTGGTAGGTTGTTCGATGTATTGGATTCGCTCCAGAACCGTGCGTGACAATCGATCAACGCGTTCGATAAAGTCGAGCACGTAGTCTTCGTTCGGGCAGCACTCATTGAAATCCAAGGAAAAATTCCATTGCTTGGAATGGCCGACATTGGTTGCGATCCGATCCACTTCGATAACACGCCCGACGTCCCAATCCAAATCCGATCCGGTTAGTTTAACCTTCAGATGAGACAGCCCCTCGGTCGCTATCCACTCCTCCAACGTTTCGGGCAAACCGTCGTTTACAGGGCGAGACAATTCGCCTTTGGATAAAGGGTCAAGTGCTCCTACCAAGTGATAAAGCGCCAAAGTGGGCTTGGGATTGTTCAGAACATAATCGTCAAAGGTCTTGCCTGCCAAGTCCGGACCAAGCCACTGGCTCAAATCACCATCGATGAACTCGGGAGACAAACAGCGGAAACTGTTTTGTCGATGCAATCGGCCAAACGCATCATGAATGGCAGCGTCAACTGGAGAGCATGCAAGCTGAATCGCCAACTCGGGGATGGGTTCGGGAAGCTTCATCTGCGTTTCGAGTTCACTAGCTACTTGGCGAGCATCGACAATCAAACGAAGACCCAGCTCGATTGGGTTACTCGTCAAGTCCATCTCTTGGGCTTTGGCCCCGACGCGGTCGGCCAATGCGATCACAATGCGCGCAACTTGTTCTGGTGAGAGCTTTCGGCTCGGCCAGGCCCAAGCGGTTCCCATCGTCATCTCGCCAACACCAGTAGCTGTTCGCTGGTCTGCACTTTCAACGACGACAATTGCTCGCTGTACGACAACTTCGTCGACAACGCGGCCGCCAAATTTCATGGGCGTGCGATAAGCGAATTTTTGTCGATCCGAAGTGACATTTTGAATACGAATATCAGTTGGCTTGGCCATTGAATATGAACCTACTTGTCTAATGTAGCGGAGAGAACTCACCGCGTTTTATCGGGAAAAAAATAGTTTAGATCGGTGTTGGAATCGTCTTTTATCGTCACCGAATCGAATTTCGTGAATTAAATGATTTGACTACCGAGCCACTGTACCGGCGGAAAGGAAAGGGAAAACTTCATCAGTAAATGCTCCACAGAATTGATACGTCAAACCAGATTTTGTCGAACGGCCCATACTGCGGCTTGTGTACGATCTGTGACGCCAATCTTTCGAAGGATATGCTGAACGTGCTCTTTTACGGTTTCGTAACTGATGTCGAGCGCGATAGCGATTTCTTTATTCGTCAAACCATTCGATAGATGTTTTAGCACTTCGCTTTCTCGATTCGTCAAAGGAACTTCGCTTTCCGTGTTGAGCTTGGGAGTCGCTAATGCTCCCGAGACGCGGCGAAGTTCCTCGCGAGTCCAAGTCGTTCCACCTAACGCGGCGGTCTGAATGGATTCGATCAACCTGTCGCCAGCATCACTTTTGAGAACGTATCCGGATGCTCCTAGTGCGACGGCGCGAGCAACGTAGGTCGGGTTGTCATAACCAGAAAACAACACAACGGGGGTTTCCGGTTTTTCTAGTTTGATGCGGCCCAGAACATAGAGACCGTCGCCGTGTGGTAAACGAATGTCAAGAACAACGACGTCATATCGATTTTTGTTTACCAACTCGAGAGCTTCTTCACCAGATTTTGCTTCATTTTTTATTTCAATTCCTGAACGGTTCAGGACGCTACGCAGCCCTAGCCGCACTATCTCGTGATCTTCAGCAATCATTACTTGAAGGGCCATGCTCGTTTCCTCGTGTGGTAGTGGGGCTTGATAGCGGCATTTCGGTTTGCAAACCGACCCTAGAAGGGACGAGAAATGAAGGGGAATGCAAAGACTACTAGGATAAATTGGCTTTGCACACCACTCGAAACAACTACGGATAACGATTTCATTGCGAAAACGCTAATAATCACTTTGCTTTTCAGCGGGAATATACGCCGTGCGGTCAGAAGTGAGGGACGTGTTGTTGAGTGAGCTGCAAGGCGCTAGCTGCGGGTTGTGCATTCGGTCAGCACCGGCGGCTAGCGCCTTGCCGCTCACAAAACCTCAAATCTGACCGCGCGGAGTATAAATCGCTAAGATGGAGTTTGGCATAAGGCTGGAATGAGTGTCAAGTATCACGTAGTGCAAATCGACCTAATCTGCAAAACTCCTCAAAATTCGCGGTAAAACACACAGGTTAGTCGCGTTGATCGGCCTGCTGAACGCCAGTACCTGAAATTCCCGAGCCTATCTCATTGGCCGTTAATATCCTGTCATGATTGATATCAAGAGCCTCAAAAGAGGAGATGTCGCCCAAGAACTCTCGTAGCGTTACGTTTCCATCCATGTTTGCATCCATCGCTTGGAACCAATCCAAGGCCGATGCATTGGGATTCGGCTGATCGGGGGTAGATGGCGTTAAGCGTTGGAAAGCCTGTTCGTCGCCAAACGTGCGCGTGAACACGAGTTGAAGCTGCATGGGAAGCAGGGAAGCAGACAAAGTCGTCTCGTCGGACTTTCGTACTTGGGCTATTCGCCTCGGAGCATTTGCGATTTCTTGCTCGGATAATAAATCATCCCAGTTCGCATCAAGCCAAACAAACCAAGCATCCGGCGGATCGACAGCACGAATGCGTACGAACGGCTCCGTCAATTGAGCTTTCCAAGAAACCGCTTTTTCAATTTCTTCATAAGTGACTTTCTTGTCGTCATCGAAATCAAGACCTGCGAGCGTCGCTTGGTTTTGAATCGCACCTGACATGTCTTCCACATCGCGCGAATGCGTTGGCGTGATACCTAATTGTGAAGCTTGTTGCTCCGTGCGGATTCGAAGATTTTCCTGGTCAAGCGTATCAAGCAACTGCGCGCGAAATCGAACATTGGGCAAATCGATCACTTGATTCCCCAAAACTGTTGACCATTGATTCAGCATCCGGGCATGGTAGCGAAATCTAACTTTAGACGCCGCCGCTTTCTCTCCATCGTTCTCTCCACGTTTTTTTTCGGCATCGTCTGTAGATTGCTGTGAAGCATTTTCTAAGGTTGCGTCCGACGAATGGATTTCCGGCATTGCGAGCTGGAAAACCATATCCGATGGGGCAGCGATGATCCGTCGAAGCTCTCTGGCGACCAGTTCACCATCTTGGTCGGAATCCAACAGGCCAAACAAATCTGCTCGTTGGGGCCAATCATCCAAGACAATAGCATTTGAAAAGGAATATCGGCGTAGTACTGACGTCGCAGTTGCCCGTTCGTCCTCTGGGTTCATGAAAATAAAGGCATCGTCAACATTCTGATTCCTCTGCCGCATGAATGCTTGCGGGTCCATTTCCGGCGGTCGCACTTCAGAGCCCGAAACAATAAAGTCGCCATTCAAATCCAACTTCGCAAGTCGAACCGAACATTGAGCCAATTCGCCATCGTCTAATATCCCGTCTTGATCAGCATCCATCTGAACGAATACGGAGGATTGATCCGAGTTCTCCGAACGAAATCGATTGGCTTCGTCAAAAATGACGACGTTCCGACCGGAAATACCACGCGAAAGGTAAGAGTACAATTCATTGACACTCGGATGGCCGTTACCGTCTATGTCGTAACGTTTGATAATATCTTTTTTCTGTTGATCATCCGTAGGGCGCAAATTGGAAAAGACACTCTGAGACAGCCTCGGTGAATCTACGACCTGCGCCCACGTCGTGCTTTCGAGAGAATCCGGAATCAACCCAGCGATAACTCGATTTTTATTGTCTTCGACTTGCTTGGCAAGGCATTGACCGCCAATGGCAATTTGGAAGTCTAGCAGAATCGGGCCGGAGTCTGCGAGCAACACGTATCGACGCCAAGTCCACTTGCCTGCGTCGGCTTGTTCTTTCATTTCTTCATAAGAGGGTAATGGAAATGTTGTGACGCTGGAAGCTTCAACACTGTTTACTTGATCGCTGTTTACCTGATCACTGCTCGACGCCTGCATCGCGAGAGGTCCAGCCGATTCATCGCTGACAGGCTTTTCCACATCGGATTTAATGGCGGTAATTTGTTCTGTCCTTTTGACTGCTGCATTTTCGTCCGCCGAGTTTTTTTCCGCGATAGACTGGGCTAGTGAAGCCGGGTTGCTCGATTTGTTACATCCAGGAGCCGTGAGCACAGCAACGATGATGATACCCAAGCATACGGCGTCGACCGATTTTATTGAAATGGGCATCTTAAGCATGCACAGCACGGTGACGGTTCCTTTAAGTGAATAGTTGGTCACGGTGTCATGGCGAACTCGGAACTATTGAGCAAAGCCCACAACAGGTCACGCGGCCATTCGGCGACTTTGCTTTCGTCACTGCTTTGGCCAATCAAGGGCGACAGGATTCTCAATTCATCGTCGGATGGTGGGCGACAAACGGTCGCCAAGTACATCCATCGCACCTTGCCGGATGAATCCAAAAAAGGAGCATTCAACGCATGAAGCAATCGCGATGACGACGTTTCCCAAAGTTGCTCCATTTTCGGGTCATGCTGTGTGCGTAAAGACTGAATCACACCTCCCGTAAACTCAGAGGCATCGCCGCGCATCGCGCCGAGTTCGCTTGCCAATTGTTGCCAAGGATCGATTTGATTGGCCACTGGCACCGGGACGCGTGCAACCTGTCGCAAGCAGTTGGCAATTTGCCTCGCCGTAAGTGGTTTCGCAATCATCGTCGCATAAAGACTTGGATCGGCATTGTCCGCCCCGCCTCGCGTACTGCGTGCGTAGGTTTCACTCAACGTTATCGCGGTGATCAATTGGCGAATATCAAAATCGCTTGCTTTGAAAAAAAGGGCCAATTCGTCCATAAGCTGCGGGTGAGATGCCTCAGCCTTTATGCCCATCTCATCGACTGGTTCGATCAGTCCGCGTCCCATCAACATCGACCAAATGCGATTGGTTGCCGCCCGTGAGAACATCTGGTTCTGTTTGCTTGTGATCCAAATTGCCAATTGCTGACGACGCGAACCCGTACCCAGGCTACTTTCCACTCCCGTAATTAGCGGACGCGGAGCAATCACAGTGTCCTTTTCGGGAAGTGTGACTTCGCCCGTTCCCGAATCGAAGATGCTAACGTTATTCATCGGTTGATTCAAAGCCCCTTCACCGGCGTTGGATTTGAGTTGTGCAAAATAAGCCGCCAACGCCCAAAAATCGGACTGCTTCCAGGAATCAAAAGGGTGATCGTGGCATTGCGCACAATCCAGTGCGATTCCGAGAAATACGCGACTCGTTTTCTCAGCCAACTTTTCGGGTTTCAGTTCCAGCGAAGTAAAAAAAGCTGTGGGCTCATCCAGTGCACTTCCCGTTGCAATTAACAAATCGCCCGCAATGCGATCGTATCGCTGGTTCTCTTGAAACCTTCGGTACAGCCATCGGCGAAGCGATTCTCGCGCGGGCATTCCGATCTCTTGGCCAGGGTCCTCAGCAACAAGCAAGTCAGTCCAAACATCCGCCAGTCGAGTTGCGACAGCAGGCGATGCTACGACACTCGAAATTAGCTTTGATCGCTTATTAAGGTCAGTGTCCTGAATGTACTCAACGACTGCCGACGGTTCAGGGTTCGTGCCGGTTACATCCAAATATATTCGGCGAATAAATTCTGCATCGGTCGCATTCGGAGCCTTAGACAATGCAGCTTCCGACAATCGTGTGTCGACAAACGAATCAATTCGCTTGGCCATTTCTATCGCAGCAGATTTCTCAACAATCCGAGAGTTCTGGTCCTTAGCAATATTTTTCTCCTCGTCAGATCCAAACGTGTGATCGGCCGGGAGTATCACCAAGCCAACAACCACTAGTCTCAAGAATAAGACGCGGTTCCATCGCGATTGACGTGTCATCTCGGTTCCCTGCTCTTCTATGAAATTTGCAGTCTTCATTTTTGTGTTGCACATCACTCTTGGCCACCCTTTGTTGGATTTGCCATTAACAAGAGCATACATCTGCACTTGAGAGTCCGTAGCTGAATCGCCCAAGAACTATCCTGCACTTGTTCGAAGCCCATGGCCGCCGCCGCTCGCGGCTAAATAGAGTTTAACGCCGTTCGATGAAAAAAGCACGTCAACAAAGGAAACTTCCTAAGTGCTCGTTCGGCGAGGTCGCAGACGCAGCAATTGTGAAGCCGGTTTTGTCGACCGAAGAACGAGTTGGCAAACTCGCGGTTGGATTTCCGTTCGGAAATGGCATCGGCATCAAGAAATCGGACAATACATTATCTAGGCCCATTTCCATCGAGCTTGGCGTAATTGGGCAAGCGGCGAATTGGCGAGGACTTCGTACCAAACCGTTACCATCATCCCATCTTCGCATTCGACCGTCGTTGGATAACCAAGGTCTCCCGAAACTCCATCGCCAGAGATGATGATTGCGTTACTCCAAGAGGTGCCATTATCGCTGCTGACGCGAACTTGATTGCCCATCGGAGGGCGGCGGTGTCCATACGACATCAATAATCGGCCGTCCCGCATCCGCAGCAAATGCGACGGTAGTCCCCAAACTCCAATTCGATGAGGAGTCGACCAAGTGATGCCGCCGTCTTCGGACTCCGACTGCAATGTTTCGTTTTGGTCTTGCGGGTTCTCGTTCCGAATATGGCAAATCAATCGCCCATCAGAAGCTTGGACCAAATGTAGCTCGTGGTATTTCTCTCCGGCATCGCCATCGCGAACCGGGATTGTTGAAATCCAATTCCAATTGAGTCCATCATCCTTTGACTCACAAACACCTATGCGTCCATCGCTGAAAATTGCTTTGCCTGCAAACAGCAACCGACCTTTGTCGACTACGACGGGTCCGTGCGGGCTATTTACGGGAACGCGATAGCGACTCGACCAAGTCACGCCGCCGTCGGTAGATCGCAGCATGTAACAGCCCAACTCGTTCTGTCGCTCCGCTGGATTCAAACGGTGATGTACAGCTCGCCACTCGTCTATTAGTTTTGCGTCCGCAAATGCGCCCGGCTCGCCAGGAAGAGCCGCCTCGGCGCGGGCAAGCTTCGCTTCGTAAGCGAGCGATGTAAAGGTTGTCACCAACAACGAACCCTCAGCAGTTTCGACGATTCCGGCATCACGATCATCGATGGGGCTGTCGTACAAAACTTGAGGCCAACACCAAGTGATGCCGTTATCTTTCGATCGCATCAACTCAAGCCGACCAAACGGGCAAACGTGCGTTTCGCGACCGCCCGAAAAAGCTAACAGCAATTCGCCATTGGTTCTCTTGGCTAACGTTGGCCAACCATGATAAAGTGGTGGTTTCCAACTGATTACCCGCGTGTCCATAATCTCGATTCGCGGCGTCTCTTTGGCATGAGCGCTTCTTATCAAAGCACCTGTATTCAGGCTTGCAAAAGTTGCAGCAAAAATAAAATCGCGCCGCCCGAAGACGTGTCCCATAAAGCATTGCCTTGCTACCGGGTTACTGGTGACAGATATTACCGCTGTACTGGCTTACCAGGGATGATTGGAATAACGATCGGAACAAACTATTTCGATTCGGATTCAGCGAATGCTTTGAATTGCTTGAGCATGCGCATCGATTGGGTTTTAAACATCCATGGAGCAAACAGGCACATGAGTTTCATAAACAAGGTCGTTCCTCGAAACTCTGCCATCATGCGCCAGTGCGTACGATTGGAACCGGCTTCCGAAAAGAAATTTTGCACGGAATTCCAGATGCCCTTGGTCTCATAGGTTCCTGAAAACTCATTGGGCAACTCGCGCTTTGTAATGGTTTCAATCAACTCGCATTCGCTGCGGCCCACGCGATATCGCAGTTTGGATTTCGCGCCGACTTCGCCGGGCACACCCGAGATGCCAGAAAACTGAACCAACTCAGGCTGCCATTTGTGCAAATTCTCGGGATCGTCAAATAATTGGACAACTTGATCTCTCGGCAAGTCGATGTCTATCTCAACGGTGTATTTCATTTGTCTTCTCAATCAATCGCGATCCATGTGTCGCAACCGGCCGAGCACGAATCGATTCATTGCTTTTTTAAATTCGAAACGAGAAGTTCTCTCGCAGATCGCATGGGGAATGATCGATCCCAAATGCACTTCGCGGTGAGGCACGGTCGTCAGTTCAGTTCAACCGAATCCGACCCCCGACCGTTTAGTATCTGAGACAGTTAATCTATTACTGCACATGTTGATTAACAAGAAGCACATACGAAAACTCAGCGATTTGCATCCAATTCCGCTATGGCCGATCGGAAAATCTCTGCCAATCGCAGTCCCGCCGCAGCACCGCCTATTAATTCGGTATGGTGAATCACTACCGTCTGTTCGACAGCTTTCCGGCAATTCTCTAAAGGCCAAGGCTTCAGACAGCGCGATTTAGGCCGCGATAAAAAACCCGGAAACCCCGCCCCGCATCGAACTCCTGCCGCCGTCAGTTTGTCTATAAAGGACTCTCTTATTCCTGCCCTCAACGAGTCATCAATGAAGACGCCCAGTTTATAAAATGCAGGGTCCCAACCGTCGCTCCAGGTATTTGAACAACGAATCGCATCAAGGTCGGCGACTGCGTTTTGAAAGGCTTGGGCGGCGACCCGACGTTCATGGTGCCACCGAGAAAGTTGTTCCATTTGTGGCAGCAACACCGCAGCTTGAATCTCGCTCAAGGCAAAAGCATCGTTTCCTCGATCGCGAAAAACCGTCATTCGCTGTGCAATGCGAGCGCTGTTCGTCATCACCGCACCTCCCCTGCCAGCCGTCAACAGTTTCGTACCACCAAAACTCAAAACAGAAACGTCACCCCAAGCACCTGCAGGCTTACCGGCGATGTAGGCTCCCGGAACTTGGCAAGCGTCTTCGACAACAAACACTTGCCGTTCCGCAGCCCATTGGCAGATAGCAGGCATGTTGGCTAAGGAACCGTGCAGATGCGAAACGATGATCGCTTTTGGGAACGGTGGTTCGATCTGATGCAAATCATCCGTACTCGTCAACGACCAAGAGCCCGCAGAGACATCAATCAAGACGGGCGTTGCTCCGACCATCTCGATGCTTCGGAAATTTCCCGGATAGTCATAACCGCAGACTACGACTTGAGCGCCTGGTTGAATGAAAAGCCCCCGCAGCGCCAATTCGATTCCGAGCGTACCCGAACAGCAAAGCTGCACCTGCTCGCGTTCGAATGCTTGACCGATAGCGAGACCCAATTGCTTGGTAAACTCGCTGTTGTACCCAGCCCACTTTCCCGCTCGGAGAACTTCAATGAGGTGCTTCGAAAATTGCTCGTCTTGAATCGGCCAGTCCATCAACGGTACGCCTCGTTGGCTTCAAAAAAACGGATGCAACTTTGAAGTAGATAGGTTATCTCGGACACGTTACTTTGCGACATTTTCGAAGACTTCGTCAAGGACTTGACTGCATATGGAACACGGAGGATATTTTATTTGTGGCAAATCGAGTGTCTGCGTTGCGAGAACTTACCGTTTGATTTCTTTGCGAAGGAAAAACAAAAATGCCGCTGTACGAGTATACCTGCCAAAAGTGCAATGCGGCGAGCGAAATTCTGGTCCGATCGAGTTCGGATACGCCCGTTTGCACGCATTGTGGATCGAAAAAGTTGACAAAGCTACTCAGTGTAACGGCAGCACCGAATATTGCAGGCGCGAATCGTAGCTTGCCGACTTGCGAAACAACACAACAGTCCTGCAGCAGGCCTCAGTGCGGCAGTGGCGGTTGCATGTTCGGAAATTGATTTTTCCCAGCTTTCGCTTGCAACTACGGCAAAGGAATCGTGTGTCGCGCAAATCTCAGACTGTTAGCGGCAACGGACTTTCAGCAAAGTCTTTGTACAATGCTCGAAGGCAGTCGACTGTCATCGGTTTCTGAGAGAGAATGACTTGCATTCGGCCTCTCCGAATAACGCCCTTCTCCATGAATTGACCAAACCAATCGAGCTCAACTTCGCTGTCCCCTTCGTGCGAAAGCGTCCAGCGAATATCGCGCTGATCAAGCGGATGGATAAACAGAGAACTCGAAATATACGGGCCAGCGTTTGTCGTTTCTGCGATCAGGCCGGCAGGTACGGGTTTGTCTGTGGTCAGATCAACGTCCGACTCGGATTGAATCATTTCTTCGTCGTTGAAGATGCTCCTTGTTTGCATAGCGGCAAGCTCAAAACTTATTTTCACCGACGGTCGAGAATCCAATAAGTGCGTTTGAATGCTTAGCCAGAACTCGACTACAAGGACGTCATCCGTTTGACGGATTATTCGCAAATCCAATTGAATATTAAAATTTCTGTTCTCGTCGGCGGGAAATTGAATCGTAATATCCTCGCCTCTTGAATAAAAATCGCCAAGTCGAACGAATGAGTCCACGTTTGGCAGTGAGACTTTGAAAAGTCGAATTCCTGCATCGTCGTAATCTGGGCTTTGCAACGCGTCCGAAACAGCAGGCACGAGGACCAAACCTTGATCTGGTTTGTTCAGATCGAAGATTCCCGACCAAGACGGATGTTCGAGTTGAGCAACCTTGTTGATAATCTGCCAGCTCATTACGCTGAACCCTTACCCTACATCGAAAAGAAACTAGACTTCTGCTCGGATAAACAGCCGATCCAATTGGCCAGCCGAAGAAGAAGGCGGTTAATCATCCACAAGTATAACAAATCCGGTGGGACACAATTGCATGAGCAAATTAGAGTATTTGACCGCAGCGCAACATGCCGCACGAATTGCAGGCGATGTTATCACAGAATATTCGAAAAAAATGGTGGTGCGAGAGAAAGCCGCCAAAGACCTGGTGACCGACGCAGACGAAGCGGCACAGCACGTAATCAAGAATCACTTGCTTGAAAAATTCCCAAGTCACGGGTTCGTTGGCGAAGAAGGAAACCCCGCCGATCACATCCAGGGCAAAGAATATTGTTGGCTTATCGATCCAATTGATGGAACAGCCAACTACGTTCATGGTTTCCCAAACTTTGCAACATCGATTGCCCTCGTCGAGAAAGGCCAAGTCATTGTCGGCGTTGTGTTTGACCCGATTGCTAACGAAATGTTCTGCGCCGTTCCCGGATTGCCCGCGACGCTCAATGGCCGCGAAATCCACGCCAGTGGCTGCACATCCATCGGTGAAGCTCTCATCGCAGCCAGTTTTCCACCCAATGTTGCCCGCGAAAGCATCGCAGTGCAGCATTTCATCGAAGTTCTATTGCAATCTCAAAGCGTGCGACGACTCGGCTCAGCCGCATTGAATTTATGCTACGTGGCCTGCGGTCGTATGGATGGGTATTGGGCAAACTGCGTCAAATCCTGGGACGTCGCCGCCGGAGCCCTAATCGCCCAACAATCCGGCGCCCACCTCACCGGCTGGCAAGGTCACCCATTCGACGTCTGGCAAGGTCACCTAACCGTAGCCGCGACCCCGCCTCTACATACCGAACTACTCCGGTGCTTGAGCAGCACACGATAACTCATGCGCAAGACAATCGAATAGTCAGTAAGGCGAGCGAAAGGAATTGCCTTACTAAACGTAGGACGGGTCTCCAGGCCCAGGGCTTTAAGGGTGTCTATTTTACGTAATACCGAGCAACTTTGCAGTTGAGACGTGGCTTGAAGCCACGTTTCGAGACCTGAACGGTTTTTTCTTCTTGGGTCCCCGTGTGGACTTCTTGAAGTCGCTTAAAGAAATCTTACTAGCTATTCGCTTCAGTAGCGCCGCTACTCCCTTGATCGTTGTTGGAATAAAGTCATTCCATTGGTCAGGAGTAATCGA
>JANMGV010000201.1:0-4350 GCA_031374825.1 Pirellulaceae bacterium | reverse complement strand
TCGATTACTCCTGACCAATGGAATGACTTTATTCCAACAACGATCAAGGGAGTAGCGGCGCTACTGAAGCGAATAGCTAGTAAGATTTCTTTAAGCGACTTCAAGAAGTCCACACGGGGACCCAAGAAGAAAAAACCGTTCCGGTCTCGAAACGTGGCTTCAAGCCACGTCTCAACTGCAAAGTTGCTCGGTATTACATAAAATAGACACCCTTAAAGCCCTGGGCCTGGAGACCCGTCCTACAGGTAAAATATTTCCTGCCTATCGCCTTAGAGTATCATCGGACCGATCTGAGTCCAAGCCGCAAGCCCTAGGATAACACTCAAAATGATTAGGCCTAGCTCCCTAATTCCACCGTGCTTCCAGGCCGATCGCCCGAACCAATAAAATACTGCCACAACAATCACCATCGTTGGCACTGAGACGAATAGTGGTTCAATCTTGAGACTGCGGCTGAATTTGTACTCGTCAAAGTTAGGGTTCGGATGGTTACCGAGAATCCGAAAATAGATGTAAACCGCATTGACGATTCTTCCGATCGGTGCTGCGATACCGAGCAAAATCCAGAATGGCGAATACTGCTTTCTGGTCATCAATGCCGCAATAACAATTGTGATGTAAGAGATTAGGGGCCCGAGGATGCTGGAAACCGCAATCTGTATCGGGGAGAGATGGTCCGTTTCGGCTGATACTGAAAACGCGAGAAGCCGAACATCGTCAGCTCCAAAATACAAATAGCTGACGAAGTGCCCCAATTCGTGTGAGATGATAGTAACAGGCACGACGAACATCGCCATCAAAATGTATTTAAGGGGTTGGGAAATCGACTTCTTCATGGTTTTAGTTTATCCAAAGGTGTCGTCGCCGCAAGAAGCTTCTCAGGAGTCTGAATCAACCGCTACGCGTCTGGTCCTTCGAATCCCCGAATCCTTACGATAGTTAAATAAAACTAAAGAGTTGTAGCAAAGGAATTGTTATTTCCAAAATGGCAAACAGTCGTAACATAGAACTAGACAAATATTCTCGGCAATCCAAAGGAGAACAACAATGCAACTTTCCATTTACACGCATGGCATCGAACTCACCGAAACCATCAAACGTCAAGCCCACGAAAAGCTGGATTTGGCACTCGATCGCCTCGAGGACGATGTTGTGAGCATTAGTGTCTATTTGATTGACACCAACGGACCATTTCTAGGTGGAGTAGACAAAGCCTGCCGAATCGTCGTCAAGATTCGCAAGCAAGACTCACTCGTGATGGAAGACATTGACGAGCGAGTTGACGAAGTCATCGAACGCATCACGGATCGTCTGGGCGTGGCAGCATGCGAACGAGCCGATTCGTTGACCAAGAAACGGAGTTTGCTTAGCCGTTGGCTTGATTCGGACGATGCTCCTTTCTGGTAGGAATAGTACCGCAAAATCATCAAAACGCGAAAAAGACGAAAGCAGCGCATTGAGCAACCAACCTTGGGTCTATTTTCCAGAAGCATTTTTGGCATCAGGGGCGATGCCGTTCGACAACTCCGCAGGTTGGATTGGGCTCGCAGTCGCCTTGATTGCTCTGCCTGCGATGGAGATTGTGAAGGTGCTAGCTCTGTCGTTTCTTCTCATGATCGACGTGATGCTACACGCCGTGCGGTCAGAAGTGAGGGACGTGTTTTTAAGTGAGCCGCATGGCGGTAGCCGCGGGTTATGCATTCGGTCAGCACCGGCGGCTAGCGCCTTGCCGCTCACAAAACCTCAAATCTGACCGCGCGGAGTATAGTGGCAGAAGGGTTGCCGTTTGTAACATCGGTTCTCCTTTCGATCGTGCAACCAATACTGATTTCGCTCATGATCTCATCCCTTTTTGTTTCGTTGAGAAAACCTAGCAATTCGTAGCGCGAAATCAAGTTTTCCTTATCAATCCATTCGCTACAATTCCTTCGATGTCGTGAGAAACTAATTCTTAAACCTACGAGAAACAAATGCTTACCAAATCAAACAAAACGAGTCGGGGCAAGGCCTTGGAAGAAGCGTTCTTTTACCGGATGGACCAGGAACTGATTGAGTTGCTTAGCAAGCGTCTTCAACGAGAGGAGAAGATCCGGTTGTTTGCGAATTCAACAGGAATTCGTGATAGACAAGGGCTCGAATCTCTGGTGGATTCAGGATTCGAACTGTCGACGCTAACGGCTTTCATCTGGGTTCCACTCATCTTTGTGGCGTGGGCTGACGGCAACGCAGATGAATTCGAAAAGAAGTCTTTCTTCGATGTATTGACAAGCAAGGGGATCGCGAGCGAAACCGCCTCTATGATGGTTGCCCATGCGTGGTTCCGTCAAAGCCCGAAAGAAGAACTATGGAAGCTATGGGAAGATTTTACTGCAACGACAATGTCAAGTCTAAATCCCGTGATCCGCAACGAGTTGATCGATGAAATAGTAGGACTCTGTCACGTTGTAGCTCATTCATCAGGAGGGTTGTTGGGATTGGGAAAGATATCTCCATCCGAGTCCAAGGTTATCGATCGTGTCATCGAATCACTTCATCGCAGTGATATGAAAAACGCCACGATCAACTAGCCTAGTCATCAGCGATCATCGCTCCTACCGAAACGTATCCATTTCTCGAACCCGACGATGGTATCAATGGTGACTGCTACAGAAGCCGCTGCCAACCAAGATAAAGCATCGACGGGCTTGGAGTGGAAAATCTGATTCATAAAGGGAACATAGTTGAATGCCAACTGGAACAGTATCATCGCTAGCACACCTACGGGCAACCAAACGTTCGACAACCAGCCGATGGACCACACGGATTGAGTCAAGGAGCGACAGTTCAATAAGTATCCGATCGACCCAAGAATAAAGACATTCACCGCCACCGTTCGAGCTTCGGCTGGCGAAGCATCGCGACCTGCTAACATCCACCAAAACAATCCAAACGCACCGGCCAACAAGAGCAAGCCGATAAGACCAGTTCGCATGATAAGTTCGTGATTCAGAATCGGCTCTTTGGGATCGCGAGGAGGACGCTGCATCAAAGTTGCTTCTCCTGGTTCAAACGCCAGTGTCAGGCCAAGCAAGACGGCCGTTGTCATGTTGATCCACAAAGCTTGAACGGGGAGAATGGGTAACTCTGTCCCCAGCAAAACTGCAGCCAGCAGTACTAATCCTTGACCAATGTTAGTAGGGATCGTCCAAACGATGAACTTGGTCAAGTTATCGAAAACGCTACGTCCCTCCTCGACTGCCGACACAATCGTTGCAAAGTTATCGTCGGTTAGGACCATATCAGCCGCTTCTTTTGCAACGTCGGTTCCTGTGATTCCCATCGCGATACCAACGTTCGCTTGCTTCAGAGCAGGCGCATCGTTGACACCGTCTCCCGTCATGGCAACGATGTGCCCTCGCGACTGAAGTGCTCGTACCAGCCTCAGTTTATGCTCCGGCGTAACGCGAGCGAAGACTGAGTTTTTTTCTGCGAAATCGGGTAAGTCTTGATCCGATGTTTCAGCCAACACTTTTCCAGTAATCGCAGTCTGAGTCTCATCGATGAGACTTAACTGTCGGGCGATGGCGGTTGCCGTTCCGGCGTGATCCCCTGTTATCATCTTGACTTGCACCCCTGCGCGCTTACAAGACAGTACAGATTCAATGACAGCCGCGCGTGGTGGATCGATCATGGCTTGAAGCCCGAGAAACTTGAGGGTTCCGTCGAGATCCGCCTCGACAATTCGAGTCGCCCCCGACGAGAGACGCAATCGTGCGAAAGCCAAAACACGATGCCCTAGATGTGTCAACCGCTCCACATGCTGATGAACTTCGTTGTGATTGAGTTCGACGCAATCCCCCTCTGCATCGTAAGCATCACGGCACCGATGAAGAACTTGTTCGACGGCCCCCTTCACAAAAACCACGGGCTCCGAGTCACCTTGGACTGCGTGGAGCGTTGCCATGAATTGTCGATTGGAATCGAACGGGATCACGCTCAACCGTGGTCGTTCCGAACGCAATTCTTCGAAATCCAATCCGGCTTTTTTTGCAACCACTAGCAGCGCTCCTTCGGTCGGATCGCCATCGATCTGCCATTGATTATCCTTTAATCTCAGTCCGGAATCATTGCAGAGGACACCCGCTCGCAAGCAACGCTCGAGTCCGATGTCGGCAGACAGATCAGCTCGACCAGACACCGGTCCTTCGCGTCCTATCAGTTTGCCTTCCGGAGCCAGGTCTTTCAAGCTAGCACTTTGTGTTTTTGGCGTCGGTTTAGCGAAGCTGGGGTGGGATGGCAATTCATTTTAGCGGGATGTGTTGCATTTGGATGATTGGAACTGAGGTAGGATGCTCTTTTCGCGATTTGATT
>JANMGV010000176.1:0-6769 GCA_031374825.1 Pirellulaceae bacterium | reverse complement strand
TGTCGAGCAATGGCAGGCAAACATGCTTGGCCCTAGCGTGCAGTCTCGCCGTCGTCGTGATCTAGGTCGCCGTGCCAGCCAGAAAACTGCGCAAACCACCGGTCCATGAAACCCCAATGTTTGAACAGCCCAGGCTAAGCCCGTTTAGTCGAGTTTGGTCCATCGGGTTGTGTCCAGAAGTACTCATTCGTCAATGGCCTGCCAAATCGCTCGGATAGTAGTGAGTTTGCGTTGCAAAGTTCGGATTGTGCATCCCAGCTCGCTCGCGATTTCCGACTGAGGCCGGTCTTCTAATCTGGAAATCGCAATCGTCCGAAGTGTTTCGTCCCCGGTAGCGTCGAGTGCATCAAAGAAGCGATTCATGGATTCTTCGGCTACCATTTGCAATTCCGGGGTGTTCTCATAGTGCAGCAATTCGTCCAGGGTACATCTGTGCTCTTGCTCGTCGCTGGATGTTAAGTTTATGGTCCGCCCTCCGCCCCTTTTCTGACGGTTCTCATGTCGGATGTGGTCAATCGTCTTATTGATCGTAAGCGATACCAATAAAGGCCAAAGATCGCTCGACGAATCGTTTTGTTCAAATCGCCCGTTTTGTAAACCTAAACAAAAACTTTTGAAAGCACTCACAGCGATATCTTCTTCGTCGCGAATTTTTCGGTGCGCGCCGGCAAGCTTGTTTCTGGCAACGACAAGCATTCGCTTGAAAAACTTGTCCCATAAGATCGTTGCCGCCTCGTCATCACCTGTCCGTAGATGTCGCAACAATGATGCAAAAGAATTTCCCGGCGTATCGTTTGGTTGATCCATATTCGCGAATTCCAAATCAAGGAATTATGTTAAGCGCATTCCTGAACGAAGTACTTGCTCAGCACCGCTCACTGGCTCCAAGTCGTCGATTTGATGAGTATCGGTTACTTTGCTGCAACGGACCTGTAGAAACAATTAGCGTGACGTAATTTGCTTTCATCTTAGCGTATAATGTATCTATCTTCGACAGTTCCAGATTAGGGTCAGCAACTGATTGCCATCCTACGCTTTGTAGTCTGATCCACTATTCTCACGTACTGTTGGCTTTGGGACAGACTATAACGTCTCCGGAAGTCGTTGCACGCGGAACCGTCAACCAGCGGATGAATTGCCGAAAGAATCTAAAGAAAGGAAAAGGTTTTTTAGACTGAAAACCGTTTGGATTTTCCACAGCAATATATGTTTCGGATTCTACCGTTCTTTTTCGACCATGCTGCATCAGTACGCAAAGTCTCCCAAGGAGATGGTCTCGTTGGTCGCTCGTTCTCCCATCGTTGACAATCTAGCCTCGAGCGAAAGGCTGAATCATTGAGAGTTGGAACTCGTTTGGAGTGGCCGGACGAGGATTCCGCATTAGTCACAAGCACGGCGGGAGTCCTTTGGATCGTCGACAAGCGTGAAGTGGATCCGGACGCGAAAAACGCGATTTCTGACACTATCGTTGCGTAATTCCGCTACTTGTTGGTTGGCTTCTGTCGTGGCAAACTTGAGCGAGCTATCATGTTGCCACGAGTTGTTGTGCGGACCAATCTTTTTATCTTGCATTGAATTCAGGATCCTAACTTATGCGACATCAAACTCGCCGACTTGTATTTATGCTTGCAACGATGTTCCTGCTGTCCCGCTATTCACTTGCTCAGCCGATTTCGTTGCATCCAGAGAATCCACATTATTTTCTTTGGCAAGGCAAGCCGCGTGTTTTTATTACATCCGGGGAACATTACGGCGCGGTCCTTAATCTAGATTTCGACTATCGAAAATATATCGACACTTTGGCGAAGGACGGATTGTTGCTGACGCGAACATTCAGCGGTGCCTATGTCGAGCCCGAGGGAGCTTTTAACATCGCCAAAAATACTTTAGCTCCTTTGCCTGGACGATTTATTTGTCCTTGGGCGCGGAGCAATGAGAATGGCTATGCAAACGGTGGGAATAAATTCGATTTGACCAAGTGGGACGAATCCTATTTGGAACGCTTAAAAGATTTCGTGAGCTATGCCAACAAGAAAGGTGTGGTTGTCGAATTCACTCTGTTCTGCCCCATGTATGAAGACAAACAGTGGAACTTGAGCCCGTTGAACATCTTGAACAATGTCAATGGCGTTGGTAACGTCTTTCGCGATGACGTCCACACTTTAGACAAAGCCGGCAACCTACTCCCAGTCCAAGAAGAACTCGTTCGCAAGCTTGTCGCTGAGCTAAATTCATTTGACAATGTTATCTTTGAAATCTGCAACGAACCCTATTTTGGCGGCGTCACGCTGGATTGGCAGAACCATATTGCAGCACTCATCGTCGAAACGGAAAAAGGTTTGCCCAAGAAGCATCTCATATCGCAAAACATCGCGAACAACAAAGCGTTAATTGAGAATTCCAACCCGGCTATCTCGGTTTTCAATTTTCATTATGCCGCACCCCCGGACACGGTCGGTATGAACTATCACTTAAACAAAGTAATCGGCGATAACGAAACCGGCTTTCGCGGAACCGAAAACTTTGTTTATCGCAGCGAAGCATGGGATTTTGTAATTGCAGGCGGTGGACTCTTTAATAACCTCGACTATTCCTTCGTCGCGGGTCACGAAGACGGCACTTTCGAATACCCAGCCCAACAACCAGGTGGAGGCAATCCACAATTTCGCCGCGAGATGAAGATCCTCAGTGATTTTATCCACGCGATGAATTTCCTTGCGATGAAACCCGACAATTCGATCATCCAAAACAAGCTACCTTCGGGTGTTACTGCACGAGCGCTGGTCGAATCGGGCAAGACGATTGTGATTTACCTTCGAAATGAACCATCGAAAGTCGAAAAAACAAAACTGGAAGTTGTGTTGGCTGATGGCAAATGGCACGGCGAATGGCTCGATACCAAGACAGGTGCAGTCATCGATAAAATCGAATTGCACGGTGGTCAAGTGGTCGACATAGCGTCTCCAGAATACAAACAAGACATTGCATTACGCATCCAATTGCAATAGCTTGATAACGAGACTTCTCGCTGATCGCCAGTATCGATCATATCAAAATCGTACTCAGTGAAACGGTGCTCGTACTCGTACTCGATCAGGAGCCATAGTCGAGTACGAGTACCGCCTGTGGCTGAGTACGAGTACGAAAATGCTGTCAATTCGCGCATTTTATCGTGCGAAGCACCGGCGATCAGCGAGAAGTGTCTGAATAACTTTGTTTTCTTCGTTTCCGAATCTTGGAGTAGAAAAATGAAGCGCCGGAATTTCCTTAACTTACTCGCTGGTACCACGGCTGCGTCGATGATTGGTTTGGAAAGCCATGCGGCAGCATCTTCTTTTGTTGCTATACGCGAGATCAAGAAACTTCGCATCACCAAAGGTCCGATGGCCGGTGCTTTTATTGTCGCTCCGCTCGGGATGGTTCACTGGTACTTTGCAAACTCCGGGCTTTATCCGTTCGTGATAGGACTACGCAATGAAGTGCGGGCGTACCTCGATCTCTATATTCAACGAATGGACCCAACGAAGTCGTATATTGCCGACGTACTACTCGATTATTCGGTGGACCCAACTAGCCCATCAATCGCTGGGACACTGCCACAAGATTCCGATGATGCATATGCTGCTACGTTCCTTAGCCTTGCTGCACGTTACGACGCGCTGTTCAATGATTCTATTTGGTGGAACGCCAATGTCGCAAATCTGAAGAACATCGCTTATCGCAACCTCGCCTTTTGTCAGAAACCGTCCGGACTCATTCGAGTATTCCAAGATCAGACAGTCTCCAACAACGACGCTGGTTACTTGATGGATAACTGCCAGGCCTTTCGAGCATTGCGTGACTTTGCCGCGCGACTCGCTGTACGAAATGATCCGGATGCAAATTACTACAACACCGTTGCTGCTGGAGTTGGAATCGGTATCAAAGGCCTGTATCATCCGACGCAAAAAGCCTTCCGCGTTAGCGATTTGCACACAAGCGTCGGTATGGACTTTTACCCTGACGCAACTGCGCAGGTATTTCCTCAGGCCTACGGCGTCACATCAAGCGGCCTTGGCGCAGTTCAATACACCAACGCTTACGCGTATCTCAATTCATCTAAGCCGGGATGGGAGACTGGTGATTATCACATTTTCCCATGGATGATTCTTGGATTTGTTGCCGCAAGACGTGGGGGAATAGAGCAAGACAAGGCCCGAACGCAAATTCTCACACTGCAAAACGTGTTTGCAACCAATCGAGCAAATGTGAATATTGAGGAACTCGGCTTTTACAAACGGACAGCGAGTGTGCTTGGACTACCCGCTTAATAGCCAAATCGTCGTTCGAACCACTACCGCCCGACGATATTCTCTCGAAAAAGTTTTCGCAATAACGCGAGACGATCGGCGAAAGTTGGATTTTGGTCATCAAGTTCATTCGAGTTCAATTGACTCGGGTTTGAACTCAATCGATTCGGTGAGCGAATCGCCTATGTTGCCTTGCGAGTTTTCATGTATGCTGAATTTTCCGGTGAGCATTCACAGAGTAGAGCGTACATTCACAAACCAATTTGGGAGACATTTGCCATGCGATGGACGTTGGGTTCTTTGGGCATTCTCGGATTTGCACTTGGTGCAATAATATTTGTGATGGGTTCTCCGATCGACGCCGACGAAAAGAGCGACGCGGAGTCTCATAATCCAAAAGCAGTGGATGTCAGCATGCACGACTTTATGGAAGGCGTTTTTCAATCGCCTTATCGTCGGCTCAAGCAAGCGATGGCGACAGCGCCTGCGGACAACGCAGCGTGGAAGGCCCTACGCTCCGATGCTCTGATTCTTGCCGAGGGTGGCAACCTGCTGCTTTTTCGCAAACCCGAAAAGGACATGGATGCTTGGGCGCAATACAGTGTCGACTCTCGCGACGCTGGCGCGGAATTAGTCAAAGCCGCCAAACAAAAAGACTTCGCTGCTGCTAAAGTGGCTTATGAAAAAATGCTGGTCCACTGCAATGGATGCCACACGCAATTTGATAAAGGCAAAAATCAGCTTCAGCCATAATCACTCACGTGGTACTTGATCGCAGTCGTGGCGGCATTGGCTTCGCAAAAGTAGCGTGCGGTTGCTTTACCGCTGAAGGCTGCGATCGTCAGTCTATGTTGCGACGTATTGTAAACTTGTAGCGCCGATACGAATGACTTCCCTTGCTACTGATCTTTATGATCAGGGTCAGGGCGAACGTGGATCTTGTGTTCCAAATTCGTACCACGAGTCAAAGCCGTACTGCCGAACTTGTCGCGTATCGTGTCAACTGCGACATCCATGCTCTTGGAACGTTGTTCGTCAGTTTGATCGAACAGCGACAATTGCCGATAATCCGATACTTTTAATTGAGAAACCCCCATGCCCAGCAATCGTATGCCGCGTTCGATTTCCCGTGCATTTGCATGTAAGAGGGAAGTGGCTACTTCACCGAGTAGTTGCGTCGTATTGGTGGCTTCCGGAAGCGTCTGACTGCGGGTAATCGTCTCGAAATCCGAATATCGGATCTTGATTTGAACTGTCCTACCGACAATCTTGAATCGTCGCATTCGTCGAGCAACTTGCTCAACCAGTTCGAGCATCCAAGCGTGCAAGGCCTCCAAATCAACGATGTCTTGATAGAAAGTCGTCTCATGTGAAATCGATTTTGCCTCCCGATCAGGAACGACACGGCGCGCATCTTCGCCTCTCGACAGTTTCCAAAAATGCTCGCTGTTTAAACCAAAGGATGCTCGAAGCGTCGCCAACGGCAACTGCCGAAGTTGAAAAATTGTCTTTACGCCGAGCGAATCGAACTTCTTCTGCGTTTGCTTACCGATTCCCCAAACGCGCGAGATGGGCAAGGGATCTAAAAATTCCTGAATACCATCCGCCGATACGATGACGAGACCATCAGGCTTTTGAAGATCACTGGCCACTTTGGCCAAAAACTTATTCGGAGCGACTCCAGCAGACGCGGTAAGCCCTATTTCCGCCTTGATGCGATCCTTGATAGTCCTCGCAATGGAATGAGCCGGACCAAATAGCATTTCACTGCCAGTGACATCCAAGAAAGCTTCGTCCAGAGATAACGGTTCGACTTGGTCAGTAAAGCTATGGAACACTTCACGAATTTGGCGAGACACCGACGCATAATGGTCCATGCGAGGCTTGATGAAGACAATGCCTGGGCAAAGCCGAATGGCCTGTGAGCTTGGCATCGCGCTGTAAATACCGAATTTTCGCGCTGCATAGGACGCGGCCGCGACGACACCACGCCCGGTAGGAGAACCGCCGACCACAACCGGCAAACCCGCGAGCTTGGGATTGTCGCGAATCTCGACAGACGCATAAAACGCATCCATATCGACGTGGATGATCATTGGTTAGCCTCGGTTTGCGATCGGCCAAGTCTGCCTTACCTATAGAGTACTTTAATTCGCCCGTTAAAGTCTAATCGCGATGACATTCCGTTCCAAACAATTTTTCGACAAGAACGCAGGTTGCCTAGGTGAACGAATCCGTGTGAGCAACCATGGAAAAAAAGAATTGTCTTGAAGAACCCCCAGGAGAGATTTCGCGAAAACGAATTCGAAAAAAGTGTTGCGATATCTGGTTCAAAAAGCGTTAGGAATTGTCCCGAATTAACTTCCCGAATAATGAAACTTGATCGTGATGTCGATCCAGGGCACCGAGTTGCACGTCATTGACGCGCAGGCGGCAATCCAGGATCAATTGCGCTGGATTCCCGCCTGCGCGGGAATGAC
>JANMGV010000118.1:0-21921 GCA_031374825.1 Pirellulaceae bacterium | reverse complement strand
TTCAATCAAATCGCGAAAAGAGCATCCTACCTCAGTTCCAATCATCCAAATGCAACACATCCCGCTAAAATGAATTGCCATCCCACCCCAGCTTCGCTAAACCGACGCCAAAAACACAAAGTGCTAGCTTGAAAGACCTGCCACGCGAAGCGTATCAATCAACTTGGGGAATGCTGCTGCCCAAGTAGTCAATGCGGGACTAACGTTAACGCTCGGCGCGGGCAACGTTTTCGAAAACGTCATCGGGGGCAGTTTAGGCGATACGTTGATCGGTAATACGCTTGCCAATTCCATCAATGGTAAAGCGGGCAACGACAGGATTAGTGGAGGCAGCGGTAACGATGAACTAATCGGTGGAACCGGCGACGACAATTATCGATTCGATACGGATGTCGCTAATGGTACGGATACGGTAAGCGAAAACGTCGTTGGTGGCGGAGTGGATACGTTAGATTTTGGTTCGACGACTACGCGTAGTGTGAATGTGAGCTTGGCCACTGCGGCAGTTCAAGTTGTGAATGCCGGATTAAGTCTTTCTTTGATTGCGCCACTGGCAATTGAGAATGTTGTAGGTGGCTTATTAGGTGACTCGATCGTCGGTAACTCTGCTGCCAACCAATTAGATGGCGGTGGAGGCGGTGACACGCTAACGGGTGCTGGCGGCGATGATGAGTTGAATGGTGGAACGGGTGACGACACGTATTTGTTCGATACCGATTTTGCTTTGGGAACAGATGAGCTGAATGAATCCGTTGGGGCAGGAACCGACTTACTTTCCTTCGCATCAACCACAACGCGATCCCTGAACTTATTTCTATCCAGTACGATTCTTCAAACCGTCAACGCAGGATTGAGTTTAAGGCTAAATGCATCGAATACTTTCGAAAATGTGATTGGCGGGGCTCTTTCGGACACGATCATTGGGAACGGACTTGCCAATTTCTTGGATGGTCGTAGCGGGAATGATTTCTTAACGGGCAGTCTAGGGAATGATACCCTCGTCGGAGGAATTGGCGACGACACATTCCGTTTTGACGCCGACTTGGCTTTGGGTGCCGACACTTTAAATGAAGCCGGAGGTGGAATCGACACGCTGAATTTTTTAGGCACGACGGCTCAACCGATCAACTTAGATCTATCGAATGGAGCGGCACAGCTTGTTAGCCCAGGTTTTACCTTGACCCTGGGTGTGGGTACAAACTTTGAAAACGTAGTCGGCGGTAGTCTTGGTGACAACCTTAATGGCAATGCGAACGCCAACTCAATCAATGGTGCCGACGGTAACGATACGATCAACGGGGGAAATGGCGCCGATGTTCTTAACGGCGGGAATGGAATCGATCTGTTATCCGGCGGTTCGGACAACGATCAGTTGATAGGCGGTGCGAATGATGACACCTATCGGTTTGACACGGACGTCGCACTGGGTACAGATACAATCGATGAGTCGGCTGGCGGATTGGATACGTTGAATTTTAGTTCGACCACAACGCGGTCGGTGACTGTCAAGCTTAATAGCGCGGCGATTCAAGTTGTGAACGCAGGACTAAGTTTGATCTTGGGTGCGAACAATACCATTGAGAATGTCATGGGCGGTAGTCAGAATGACGTGTTGATAGGAAACTCGCTTGCCAATGTTTTCTCCGGTGGAGACGGCAATGATAACATGACAGGCGGGGCAGGCGACGACTTGTACAACTTTGATTCGGATGTGGCATTGGGGGCCGATGTAATTAACGAATCCGGTGGAGGCATTGATACGTTAAATTTCAGTTCTACAACGATTCGTATAGTTAGCGTCAATTTGTCCAACGCAGCCTTGCAGGTTATCAACGCAGGGCTTTCGCTGACGCTGGGTGCGGGTAACACGGTTGAAAACGTCATCGGTGGTTCTTTGGGAGATACATTGGTCGGTAATACTCTGGCAAATGCCTTCACAGGTGGTCCGGGCAATGATTCGATCACTGGCGGCGCGGGAGACGATACCTATGTGTTCGATACGGACGTGGCATTGGGTGCGGATACTCTGAACGAAGCGGGCGGGGGATTCGACACGCTCGATTTCTCCCTGACTTCTTCTCGCGGTATCGCGGTGAATCTGAGCCAGGCTGGTATTCAGGTTATCAATGTCGGACTGTCGCTAATACTCGGTTCGGCAACGGCTTTTGAAAAAGTAATTGGTGGTGGCCTTAATGATTCGATCACGGGAAATACCTTAAACAATATCATCTTGGGTGGAATGGGTGACGACACAATCTTGGGTGGTACTGGTCGCGACGTGCTGGTCGGTGGCGTTGGAGCTGATAGTATCCAAGGCCAAGGTGGAGATGACTTGCTGATTAGCGGTTCTACCACGCACGATTCGAACCAAGCCGCCTTGCGAACGGTTCTGGCTGAATGGACGAATACGGCTAAAAACTACAATACGCGAGTTACGAATCTGAGGGCTGGCGTTAGCGGGATTCGATTGCAAGCGGCAGGGGCTGGAGCCACCGTTTTTGACGACGGAGCAAGCGTCGATACGATGACCGGTGGTACAGAAACCGATTGGTATTTTTCATCGGCAATCGACATAATTACGGACCTTGCGATTGGTGAATTGGTAGACACGCTGGTGTAGTTTTGCCCTGGAATACCTGATTTTACGTACATTTAGCGTTCCGAAGTGAGAATTCCTGGCGGAAAAGCTTTACCGGGAACGTCGCCGGGGAATTTCACGTTCGATGGCAAGCGGAAGTGATTAAGGCGACAAGTGTAAGCGTTAAAATTGACTTTGTCGGCGAAATCTACTACGATAACAGGCTAGTTTCGTAGCATTGACGCGAACTTATCCGCTGTAGCTTTTACTCTTTCGTCTACCTCGCCAGGGACTTTCTGTGATGAATCGTGCGAACGCTCTTTCCCGCTTGCTTCGTAAGTTCACTTCTCGATCAACTAACCTGCGAAAGAATCGTCTGAAACGTTCGCTCAATTTGCAAGGGATGGAGCGGCTTGAAACACGAGCATTGATGGCAGGCTTAGTTGGTGGCGGCAAGCCGGTAATTCCGCCAACCGCGGATTATGCAGTCGATCAATTGATTGTCAAACTAAAGCCTGAGTCGGCTGAGCAATCTCGACTTGCTATGCAAGCGGAACTGGGTGCGCATACGATCAAGACGGCAAGAACACTCGGCATCGAAGTTTGGCAGTTGCCGACTCGCATGGGGCCTCTCGGAGAAGGTGATAGCCGAAGCTTGGTTCCTGAAGTGATCGATCAGTATTGGAATGATGAACGAGTCCAATATGTCGAGCCGGACTATATCGTGCATGCATTGTTGACGCCCGACGATTCCCGTTATTCCGAACTCTATGGAATGCACAATACCGGACAGACTGGAGGAACCGATGATGCCGACATCGATGCTCCAGAAGCTTGGAATATCTCGACGGGTTCCGCAGACGTTGTGATCGGCGTCATCGATACGGGTGTCGATTACTTGCATCCAGATTTGGTCGACAACGCTTGGACAAATCCTGGAGAAATTCCAGGCGACAACTTGGACAACGACAATAACGGATACATCGACGACATTCATGGATACGACTTCGTGAATCTCGATGGTGATCCGATGGACGATCACAATCACGGAACACACTGTTCGGGAACGATCGCAGGCAGAGGAAATAACGGACAAGGAGTTGTCGGCGTCAACTGGACGGCTTCGATAATGGGGATCAAGTTTTTGAACTCTGGCGGGTCAGGGCAAATTTCGGATGGTGTCCTGGCGCAAGAATACGCGAATATTATGCAAGTCAACTTGACGAGCAATAGTTGGGGAGGTGGCGGTTATTCACAGGCCATGCATGACGCAATCGAAGCGGCGGGCAATCAAGAAATGCTGTTCATCGCCGCAGCAGGGAACGGCGGTTATGACAATGACGCTAACCCATCTTATCCGTCCGGCTACGATAATGACAATGTCATCGCCGTGGCCGCGTCGGATCACACCGATGCAAAGGCTGGGTTCTCTCAATGGGGAGCCACGACAGTCGACTTGGCGGCTCCCGGCGTTAGCGTTTTAAGCAGCATTCGTAACGGTGCGTACGATTTCTTTAGTGGAACCTCCATGGCAACTCCGCACGTCGCGGGCGTTGCTGCGTTGATACTGTCAGTTAGTCCAAACATGACGTTTGCGGAAGTCAAAAGCACGATTTTGGATAGTGTCGATGTGCTTCCGAATTGGTCTGGCTTGACAGTTACTGGTGGAAGGTTAAACGCATTTAAGGCCATGGATTCACTGTCCAGGCCAACGATTCTCAACTTTGGTCCAGACGTGACCTACGTAGAAAATGCCCCTGCCGTAACCATCGACGACGACGTGTCGATCGAATTGCCCAATGTGACAAGTATGAATGGTTACAAAATCGAATTGGGATTCACAGCATTCGCGTCTTCGAAGGACACGGTAGCACTAAAGCCTAATGCACGACTGACTTTGGGAGGTAATTTTGTTCGCGTAGACGGAATTACGATCGGTACTAAATCCGGCGGCGTAGGCACAGCTCCTTTGAGCGTTACTTTTAATGCAAATGCCACTGCGGAATTGGCGACGGTTGTACTGCAAGGTGTAACTTTTGCGAATTCGACGGACACTCCAACTGGTTTGCCACGAGTAATGCAGGTCGAGGTATTCGACAACCTAAACGCGAGCCTTGTATCGGCTACGAAGATGATAACGATCCAGCCCGTAGATGATGCTTCGGTTCTCGCAAACTTCGGTGGCAACCTTACCTACACGGAAAATGCATCGCCGGTCCAGCTCACTTCGACGGTAACGATTGACGATATCGATTCGAATGATTTGGGTGGCGGCAAGCTTGTTGTTTGGTTGCCTGCTGGTGCCAAGCCCCAAGACAAACTTTCAATTGTTCCTGCTGGTCAAGTAACGGTTGGTTTGGGCGGCGAAGTTCTCTATCAAAATACTTTGATCGGAATGTTCTCGGGTGGTGTTGGAACGACTCCGCTGGAAATCGAATGGAACCAGTCCGCAAGACTGAATCGCGTTGAGTCCGTAATGCGAGCAATAGGATTCAGCAACACCGGCGACAATCCAACGTCGCAATCAAGGACCGTGCGAGCCAAGCTCATTGGTGTTGGCGGTGCATCGAGCAATCTCGTCTCCAAAACAATTGACGTGACTCCAGTAAATGATTTGCCGGTTGTTTCCGGATTTGATACCGCGATTGTTTTTGCTGAAAACTCTCCTCCAGTATCGCTGGCTCCTGCGTTGTCCGTCGAAGATGTTGATTCACCACAATTCGGCTCGATGACATTATCAATCGTTAGCAATGCTGATGCGCTGGATAAACTGGCGGTTCGGGGAAGTGGTCGAATCGGAATTGCTAACGTGGATCTTCTTTTTGACGGAGTCGTCATCGGCTCCGTTGCAGGAGGACAAGCCGGTTCCGACTTGGTCATTACGTTCAATTCCTCTGCGAAGAATACTATGGTTCAAGCGATTGGGCGTTCCTTGACGTATGTGAACCTGAGCGATACACCAGTCGTTCAACCAAAGACCTTGCAATTGATAGTTACCGACAGCGACGCAGCGGCTTCTCTACCGCGACAACTGACGGTCACAATTACCCCAACAAACGATCCTCCTAAAATTACTGAACTGGGCGGAGCGATCAATTTTCTTGAAAATGGCTTACCAATTAGGCTCAGCGACACGGTGGTGGTCGCCGATGCTGATTCCGCCAACTTGGACCAGGGCACCCTCAAAGTCGCCGTTGTCCAAAATGTTCAGTTCTTAGACCAAGTCCTGATAATGAACGGTGGCGGCGTTTTAGTAGACGAAACCAATATCATTACGGTGGGCGGAGTAGTTATTGGCGGCTTCTATGGCGGCAAAGGCTTTGAGCCAATGGTCGTCGAGCTAAACACCAACGCTACGCCAGCACGAGTGCAGCGTTTATTGCGACAGGTCGCGTTTGTTCACACAGGAGACAACCCTTCCTCCTCGGCTCGTGGTGTTCAAATTGCCGTTTCTGATGGAGACGGTGGTTTTAGCCAAGTCGTTACCAAAACCGTGAATGTCCAGCCAGTGAACGACCAAACTGCGATTGAGAGTTTTGGAGGCGGATTGGTTTACACGGAAAACGCTGCACCAATTTTTGTTTCAACAACGGCCCGGGTCATCGATCCTGACGCTCCGAATTTCGATGGCGGTTCATTGGTAGTAAGGTTGGCTGTGAATGCTGATGCAGCGGACATTATTGCTATTCGACCCAGCTCCTTGGTCACCACGGTCGGTACCACAGTAAAATTCAATGGCGTGAACGTTGGGATTTTGTCCGGTGGTATAGGTAATTCTCCATTTGTTGTTCGATGGAATAACCAAGCGACTGCGAATGTCGTTCAACAAGTGCTTCGTCGGATCACTTTTGAAACTACAGGTGAAAATCCCAACACAGACGTTCGTACCTTGACCGCGAGAATTGCCGATGGCGATGGCGGCACGGGAATTTTAGTGAGCAAAGATATCTCGGTTATTCGCCGAAATGATGCTCCTGTTATTTCAGTACCTAATTCCGGTGCCCTGGATTATTTGCAATCAAGTCAACCGGGTGTTGCACTGCTCAGTGGTGCAAATGTCATCGATCCAGACAGTTCAGTTTTTAATGGCGGACGATTGTCGCTCAAGATTATTAGCGGCACCCACGAAAGCAATCGTATTGTCGTTTCAGGTCGCATTTCGCAAGTAGGAAATGCAATCGTGCTCGATGGTACAACCGAAATTGGCATGATCAATGTTCGTGGTGGCGTTGGAACGACGCGAATGTTCATTGACCTAAACGCTAATGCAACTCGGGCCAATGTCATCACGTTGCTCCGATCGTTGCAGTTCCACACCCAAGGGATTTCGACGACGGACAAACGCGTTATCGAAGTATCCTTGACCGATGGCTCCGGCGGACTCAGCAATTTGCTGATTCGCGAAGTCAACGTACATTTGTAATTCCTGTCACAGTCCAGTTCTCGATTGTTGATTAAACAGACAACCCTTCACGAAAATCTATTCCTTCAACTAACAATTGGAGGAGTGGTTTTCGAGGGTTGTCTTTTTTTCTGGACATTCTCTTGATATGATTCCCTCTCGTTGGTTCACCTAAATGTTGTAAAACAATCTGTACTGAAAATTTGAGGAGCATTGGTTATGTCGATAAGTTGCGAACATTCCGTTGATGTCTCATGCTCCCCGGAACAAGCATTTGCTTTGCTGGATGACCTGCCTAGAACCGCCGAATGGCTTGGTCCCTGCACGGCCATCGAGAAGTTAACGACAGAGCCAAACGCGGTGGGGCAAAAGATGAAGTACCACTACAAACAGGGTGGTCAAAAAGGAGTTATGGACGGCACGATTCTGGCGCGAGTTCCCAATGAAAAACTCACGTGTGAATATTACGATAAAATGATGCAAGTAGTCGTTGACTTCAACGTTTCCCGCTTGCCGTCGGGTTCTCGACTCAAGCACGTTATCACGATCACTCCGAAGACGTTTTTTAGTAAGCTGATGACGCCGCTTATCCGCATGTCGCTTCCTAAACAAACGCATCAGGCAATGGCCGCTCTCAAATCGATCCTGGAATCGGGCAAGTCCTGAAATCTGTTTTGCTACATTGTTTTTGCGATGAATTCTCATGATTAAATTCCTTGTTGCATTCTCGTTCGTCTTGAGCTGCCCGGTTGCGTTCGTTGATGATGGTGCAGAAAAGGAGCAAGTGACACTTGAGTCGCTTCGTGTTGAATTGATTCAACGCACCAAAGTGGATCAGGAAGCGCGAAACGCTATTACCGACTGGACCAAAGCACACGGTCAGAGCGGGCTGTTGGCTGGGGGCAGTCTCAGCGAAACTGAGAAAGCGGAGTTTCAGGCGATCGTCGACAAGATAGAAACGATCGACCAAGAGAATACGAAATGGATGCAGCAAATCATCGATGAGCATGGCTGGCCAACGAAGAAGCTGGTGGGCGCAGAAGCAGCAAATGATGCTTGGCTGCTCGTTCAGCACGCCGATCTCGATCCCAAATTCCAGCGACGATGTTTGGAATTGATGACCAAATTACCAAAGGATGATATTTCGCAAAAGAATATTGCTTACCTGACCGATCGCGTCCTGCTGGCCGAAGGCAAGAAGCAGGTCTATGGCACTCAGTTCTGGGTGGTGGACGGTCAGCTTCAACCAAGGCCGCTTGAGGATCCGGCGAATGTGGATCGACTTAGGGCCGAGATGGGTCTCGAGTCGATTGCAGAGTATGCGGAGACCATGAGGAAGGTGTATGGCTTTGGTTCTCAGTAGCTGTTCTTAGGGAGCAGGCGGGAGCCTGCGATTCAGTGGGTAGCAAGGCCGGAGCCTTGCTACCAGGATTCTGGTCGTTGGCAGCGGACGTGCTACCAGGATTCTGGCCGTTGGCAGTGGACGTGCTACCAGAATTCTGGTCGTTGGCAGTGGACGTGCTCAGGATTCTGGTCGTTGGCAGTGGACGTGCTCAGGATTCTGGTCGTTGGCAGTGGACGTGCTCAGGATTCTGGTCGTTGGCAGTGGACGTGCTACCAGGATTCTGGCCTTAGGCAGTAGCCTTGCTATCAGGAGGTATTTAATTTGCGATGTTCGTGACTTTTGCTAAGTCGGCTTGGAGTGATTTCACCAACGGGGCTTCCGCATTCAGTTCCGGTTTCATGATCTTGAGCCCTTCTCGCAGCAGCAACTCAGCTTGACTGCGATCGCCTTTGGCTAACTCTACTGCCGCCAAAGCTTGCATGGCGTCTACCATTTCTACGGATGGTGTTATTGTTGCAGCCTTCGCGCGATCCAGTTCCTTTCTTGCGTCACGTTCTGCAGTTTCAAGATCGCCGCGAGCGAGCGCCAAGGCTGCCGAAGCGACTTCGATGGAATTTTCGGCAGACTCGCCTCCGCCCAACTCACGAGCGACTTTCAGCGTTTTGTCAGCTTCATCCAGTTGCCCTGCTACAACTTGCATGCGGGCCAGTAAAGATCGCTTGTCGTTGGTGAAACGGTGATTCGGGCCGTAGACTTCGGTTGCCGCAGCCAGGGCAAGTTCTAGATCCGCGATTGCTTCGGAATATTCGTGACGATTTTCGTGCACTGCAGCAAGGGCTTTATGTAGCGCATCGGTACACGTTCCTACCGGCTTGCCATTGAGTTTCTCTTCGATGATGAGCGCTTCCTTTGCCAGCTTCTCCACTTCGTCATATTTCCCAACTTTGACTAGCACATGGCATAGGTTATTCATGGCCGTTACGTATTTGGGGTGTAACTCGCCAAGCACATCACGCGTGATCTGCAATCCTTCCCGATGAGCCGTCTCGCTTTCGGCAAATCGAGCTGACTTGAGCAGTGCCAAACCGAGCGTCATCAGGGTGTTTGCTCGCATCGTGCGTGTTTCTTTGGATGTTCCGCCAAGCATGGACAGGGCGGTACGAGCTTCCTTCTCCGCTTCAAATAAGTCGCCGCGTCGGATCAACAACCAAGCAAGTAATTCACGCGACTCGGCTATCCGAAATTCTGGCTTGGGAATGAGTTTCTCTTCGATTGCAATCGATTGCCGAAGTGCCACTTCGGCTTCATCGAGTCGGTCGAGGTAGTCAAGCGCTGATGACAAATTGTAAAGTGACTCTGCTATACGGGGGTCGTAGTCGTTCAAATATCCTCTGCGTAAAGTCAAGGCACGATCGTACATGTCGAATGCCTTGGAAAACTCTCCTAAGTCCTCGTAAGTCTCACCAAGGACCGATCGCAATTCCGATTCGACTTCTGGCTGGGTTTCTAAATCAGTTCCTAATCGTTTAGCCGTCGCATCCAAAATATCAATCAGCAGAGCTGCGTCGCGCCCTTGAGAGACGGACGGTCCGGCGGACTTTAACATCTGCTTCATAATTTTCGCGACTTGCAGGGACTTGGTCGTTTCGCGATCCGCTTTGACGCGAGCAGCGGCTTCGCGAAAGAATAACGATGTGGAAACAGCCAAACCGACAATCAAAGTTGCGAGTACTAATGCCGCAGCAGCAACGGCCCCACGGTTTCGTGCGACGAATCGCCGAAACAAATATCCAGGGCTAGGTGGCCGCGCGAGTACAGGTTCCTTGGCAAGATGACGTCGAAGGTCCGCTGCAAAATCCTGAGCTGTTTCGTATCGACGATTTCGATCCTTTTCCAAAGCTTTCATGACGATCCAATCCAGATCGCCGCGTACCGAGGCGATAAGGCGAGGCGATTCAAGGCCGGTCGTTTTTGCAAGCTTGGCGAGTTTCTCGAGATCGAGCGATTTTAGTTGAGTGGATGGTCGAGCCGGGGTTTGCTCACGTATCTTTCGTCGGATTTCCTCTGGCCCAGCGCTTCGCAATTTGCTCGTGTCAAACGGCAAATGCCCCGTGAGAAGCTGGTACAACACGACGCCCAGACTGTAGACATCGGCACGCGTATCGAGATCGTGAATGAGTCCGTCGGCCTGCTCGGGACTCATGTAGGCTGGCGTTCCCATGAACTGGCCAACGCGCGTGTGCATCGTTACTTCAGAAACCGTCTCGGTCGTGGCCTTGGCAATTCCAAAGTCGATCACTTTGGGTTGCGGACCAGCATCGGAGTCGGTGACAAGGATGTTGGAAGGTTTTAGATCGCGATGGATGACACCTTTCTGATGTGCATGTTGTACGGCCAAGCACACTTGAATGAACAACGTCAATCGCGTCCGAATATCGAGACTGTGTGCATCGCAGTAGGTGTTCAGCGGAGAGCCGCGAACGAGTTCCATTACGAAATAAGGTCGGCCCGTTTCGGTTAAGCCCGCGTCGAGGACTTTAGCAATTCCTGGATGGTCCATCACCGCCAAAGCTTGACGCTCTTGTGCGAACCGAGCAACAACTTCTTGGGAATCCATGCCCAACTTGAGAATTTTCAAAGCCACTTCGCGTTTGACTGGTTCTGTTTGTTCCGCTCGCCAAACCGTTCCAAATCCTCCTTCGCCCAATCGATCCACTAACAAGTAATTGCCGATTCTGGTGCCGCGAGCATCTCGTGTATTAACCGTGCCGGCCGAGAAGAACTCAGTCGCCGTGTCATTTCCCGCCGGTTGAGGCAATGGTGACGTTGGCACCTCGGCCTCGTTAGCTTGATTCAGTTCAGGTTTATCCATCGCAATTGCTTTCGCGAATATTGTCGAACTTTACAAAGTCAGTTTGCGGTCGAGATTGAGTCGCACGGCGTTGTACCTCTTTTCCTTATTTCCAATTAACAAGCATGCCTATCTACTTAAAAAACGCGCACGCACTGGTATTGAGTGCGAAAATGCATAGCCATGTTCATCAATCGTCCAAAACATTGCCTTCTTACGATACTGTTATCCCCAAGACTATTTTAGTTGTAAATTTTTTTCTTGTGGTAATGAGGGTGGTCTGCGTAGTTTCGGCATGAGCCAATCACATTTTTTCCGGTGCTGTCTACCGAATTCAACGGTTTTTGGGTTTTCAGCCAGTGCGATTTATGTTCACTTTGTGTCGCGGCTGACAGAGACGTCCATTCTTTCGGCTCATCCCTCGGTCAAATATCGAAAGGGGTTGCGGATGTCCACAGCCATTAGTCCTGCAAGTTACGTAGCCGATCGCGTTGTTGAAAAGCATTCATCTGTTGAACGCGATCGTGTTCCTGTCTGGGTGAGTCAAGCTCGTTTGGCTATTCGCGAATCGGACGTTGATTATTTCAAAGTCAAACCGATGCGGTACTGGATCGATTTTACCGTCTCCCTGATCATCGCCTATTCTGCGGCGACGATTTATCTCACAACACCGCTTGGTTCGGTGTATCAAATCGTTGCTTTCCCGATCGCAATTTTTTGGCTGTACCGACTAGGGTCATTGGTCCACGAAGTTTGCCATCTCGGTCATCACGAAATGCGGACTTTCAAAGTAACCTGGAATTTACTTGTCGGCGTTTTTACTTTGACGCCATCCCCGTTCTTTACGCGACACCACCGCGACCACCACAGTCAGCGGATCTATGGTACCCCGGAAGATCCCGAGTATGTCGCCAACGTTCTAACCGCAGGCAGTTGGCGAAGTGCCATTGTGTACTTCATGCACTTACTTGTTTTTCCGTTACTCGTGTTCCTGCGATTCTTGCTTGCGCCCCTAAGTTTCGTTCATCCCCGCATTCGCCAATGGGTTTTAGAGCACGCTAGTTCGCTTACGCTGAACTTAAACTATCGCCGTCGCATTTCGGCATTTGATCGACGGGCCATCACTGCATTGGAACTGCTGTGCTTTGTGCGAGCTTCGATGATTCTGATTGCAGTGTACATTGGCATAGCTGAACCAAGTCGCATTCCGCTCTTGTATCTACTGGGCGTGACGACATTGATCATGAATCAGATGCGGCAATTGGCGGACCATCATTTCGAAGGCGACGGGTCGATCGTGAGTGTCGAGTCGCACATTCTCGATTCATGTAATTTTACGGGCAACGATCTGCTAACACGATTGTTCTTTCCGTTTTCGATTAGATACCATGCTCTTCATCACTTGTTCCCCTCGATGCCTTATCACAACCTTAAAAGTGCACACGATCATCTCGTGCTTGTTCTGCCGAGCGATTCGCCGTATCTGGGGCTCGATCAACCCAGTTGGTGGAGCGTTGCACGCGTTACTTTCTTTGGCACAAAGAGCGACGCGCGTCATTCCTAAGCGGATTTTGCGACAGCGAGCGACTCGTTGGTCCATAGTTTGCGAATCGCTCGGATTGAGCAAACAGGTTTGTCACTATTTTTTCGGCTTATCCGCCGATCCGGCATCGTCTTTCGCATCTTCCATTGGTTCGATTCTGCCGAACAAGTGACCACCGACGCTGTCGTGCGTCCACGTGCCTGCATATTTCTTGTCGTGGAAAACGACTCGAGCGGAAAATGTTCCCATGCCGGGAATCGTGAATTCATCCAAGGTAATCATCGGCGTCTTGCCTGCCCATTTGACCGTCAAGATCAACGGGAGCGTCACGTCGTTTTTGCCGTACTTGATACGGGACGCAATGAGCCAAGTATCTTTCTCGGGCAGTTTCTTAGCGGACCGGATCTCGTAGGTCTCTTCCTCCAAGTCTTTCATCGAACGGCCGTCAATTGTAAAGTGACCGACTAAACGCACTTTGGTGAGCATCTTGGTAAAGCCATCGAACAGCTCTTGTTCGCTTGGCATTGGGCTTTCATCGGACTCGTCACTTGACGCAGCATCGCCCACAGGTTTCTTTGGCGGATCAACAGGTTTTGCATTGCCGCTTTTTGCATCCTTCGATTCCTGAGCCATGGTAACCGAATTGCAATTCATCGTTACCGCATGCAAGAACAAAACCGCAAAAAGCAATCGCGTGAAATTTATGAAACTCATGATCGACATTTATCCCTTCACCATGATTTTTTGAAATCGTCCAAAAGCGTCATCCCATTGGCTGGTCGCTTTGGGCATGTAGGAACACATTTCGGTACTTGTCCGCAACATCTGACGAGCTTCGAGAATGGAACCAAGCTGGCCAAGCCCTACCTGTTGCATCATAACATTTCCAATCGCCGTCGCCTCCACGGGCCCAGCAATAACCGGACGATTGCACGCATCCGCAGTCATTTGGCACAGCAATTTGTTCTGAACTCCCCCGCCAACGATGTGAATGGTCTTAATCGAGTACCCAAGTAACTCTTCCATCCAACCTAGGCAGACTCGATAACGCATTGCCAGCGATTCGAGAGCACTTCGAGCAATGGCTCCTGGCTCTGACAATACAACCTGGCCACTCTCTTTGTAAAACGACTGGACGGCGGCTACCATGTTCGCGGGTGCGACGAAACGCGAATCGTCGGGATCAAACAAACTTTTGTGAGGCGCTGCGTGCTCGGCCATTTCGACCAATTGCTGCCAACTGAAATCGTGTCCTGCCCGCATCCAAGCTTCGCGGCATTGTTGAAACGGCCACAAACCCGAAATGTTTTTCAGAAGCCGCACGCTGCCCATCGCCCCGCCCTCGTTCGTGAAATTGCGGGCCAAGCAAGCCGGCGTCAAATTGGGTTTGGCAGTTTCGACGCCCATCAAGGACCAAGTTCCGCTGCTAATGTAACACCAATCGGGTCGTTCAGCCGAAAACTGATTTGCGGGAACGGCGAGAACTGCAGAGCCTGTATCGTGCGTGGCGGGTGCGATGACTTCGACACCGGATAGTCCGGTCTTTTCTGCAACGCGCGTCTGTACCGGTCCGAGTCGGTGACCGGGTTGCACGGGATCGGAAAATAAAGTCGAAGGAATCGCAAAGGCGGCCATTATTCGAGACGACCATTTTCCATCACTTGGTCGCATCAACTGTGTCGTGCTCGCGTTGGTGTATTCGTTGCATTTAACTCCCGATAACATCCAATTAAAGAAGTCGGGGATCATCAAGAATCGTGATGCGACATCTAACAAGGGCGACTGTTCGAGTCGCATTGCCAGCAACTGATAGGCCGAGTTGAACTCCATGAATTGAAGTCCGCTTTCGGCAAAAATTTCTGCTCGGGACAATCGGGCAAAAGCGTTATCCAATATCCCGTTCGTGCGAGCATCGCGATAACAGAAAGCGGGACCGACCAGATCATCATTGCGATCGAGCAAGACGTAATCGACGCCCCACGTATCGACGCCGATGCTTCGAATGCGATTGCCGTATTTGGCATTGGCCTTAGAAAGCCCGGTTTCTATCTGCGTCCAAAGCTCGAGCACATTCCAGACTGTACGTCTACCAACAGCGACGGGGCCATTGTAAAAGCGATGAACTTCTTCCAATTGGATTCCGTCAAACGTTGCGTTTGCGGCCAACACCCGACCGCTGGAGGCACCCAAGTCGACGGCCAAAAAGATATCGCCAGACTGCATGGTTCACCCGGTACAAATGGAGATTATGGCAAGCACTAACCCAAGCTAACGAGTGCCTGAGCCACGATTTGATCCGAAGTAATCTTAAAGTGTTGGTACAGTTTGTTGTACGGGCCCGACGCGCCGAAACTGCTCATACCGACAAATTTGCCATCGGCTCCAAGGTACTTTTCCCAGCCTTGAACGATGCCCGCTTCGCAAGCAACGCGAGCTGTCACGGACTTGGGCAATACGCTCTCGATGTAATCGGGGTCTTGGTCCTCGAACAATTCGAAGCACGGCAAGCTGACCACGCGAGCGGCAACGCCCTGCTCCGCCAGTTTGGCTTGGGCTTCGACGCACAGGTACAATTCCGTGCCCGTTCCCATCAAGATGACTTGTGCCTCGCCGTCGCAATCGCTGACGACATAGCCACCTCGTTCTGCACCGGCGGCGCTCGCGAATTTCGCGGGATCCATCGTCGGTACGTTTTGCCGCGATAGAACCAATGCCGCAGGGTGATGCGATAATTGCATGATCGCTTTGTAGCAGTGGGCAACTTCGTTTGCGTCGCCCGGTCGGAAAACGTAAAGACCCGGAATCGCTCGGCAAGCCGCTAAATGTTCGACGGGTTGATGCGTCGGTCCGTCTTCGCCAAGGCCAATTGAATCGTGTGTCAGGACATACAGCACCGGCAAATGCATGATGCTACTCAATCGCATCGATGGCCGCATGTAATCGGTAAAGACAAAAAACGTCGCGCCGTACGGCCTTAGTCCGCACAAGGCCATGCCGTTCAAAGTTGCCGCCATACCGTGCTCGCGAATGCCAAAGTGCATATTGCGACCAGCGTAATTCTTACTCGAGAAATCGGACTGGCCGTCAAGCAGCGTCATCGTCGACGGAGCCAAGTCGGCAGAACCACCGATCAACCAAGGTAGATTCGGAGCCAGCATGTTGAGCACTTTGCCCGAACTAACGCGAGTCGCCAAACCTTTGGCATCTGCCGCAAACGGCTTCATTCCGCGATCCCAGCCTGCGGGTAGTTTTCCGGCGAGCATTGCGTGCAACTCGGCCGCTTCAGTCGGGTGAGCCGCTTCGTATTTCTTTAACGTCGCAGTCCATTCCGCGTGCGATTGTTTGCCGCGAGCGCCCATGGTGCTTTGGAAATGTTCTGGCACTTCTTTGGGCACCAAGAACTTTTCCGTTTCTGGCCAGCCATAAGCCAACTTGGTCAGTCGGATTTCATCATCGCCAAGCGGCGCTCCGTGAGCTGCATGCGAGTCAGCTTTATTGGGCGATCCAAATCCGATGATACTCTTCACCACAATCAGCGTGGGAGCATCGTCGGTTGCGTAGAATTGATCGAGCGCTTTTTGCAGAGCCTTCGTATCATTGGCATCTTCAACAGTAACTGTCCGCCAGCCCAATCCACGGAAACGGGCTGCGACGTCTTCGCTGAACGCCAAATCCGTGTGGCCTTCGATCGTGATTCGGTTGTCGTCGTACATCCAGCAAAGATTCGACAGCTTGAGATGGCCAGCCAATGAAGCCGCTTCGGCTGCAACGCCTTCCATCAAGTCGCCGTCGCTGCAAAGTGCGAACACGTTGAAATTGAAAACCTCCATGCCCGGACGATTGTATCGCTCGGCAAGATGCTTTGAAGCGATCGCCATGCCCACCGAATTTCCAACGCCTTGCCCAAGCGGCCCGGTAGTCGTTTCGATTCCGGCCGCTTCGCCAAATTCTGGATGGCCTGCACAAGGACTGTCGATCTGACGAAAATTCTTGATATCGTCAAGCGAAATCGATGGCTTATTTTCAAGCTTGCCCGAATGATCCACGCCGCGAATGCCTGCCAAATGAATCATCGAATAAAGCAGCATCGATGCGTGACCGCAGCTCAGTACAAATCGGTCGCGATTGGGCCACAGTGGCTCGTCGGGGTTGTAACGCAGGTTGTGAGCCCAGACTTGGTAAGCGACGGGGGCCAACGCCATGGGCGTTCCTGGATGACCACTATTTGCCGCTTGAACTGCGTCCATGCTGAGTGTGCGAATCGTGTTAATCGCCACTTGTTCAATACTCTTTACCTGAATGCTCATCGTGCCTGGCAACCTTCTTCGCAAGCGTACCTTGGGATTTTTTAAAACGGAAACTTTGAGAGTTACTTGTTCGGCGCGCCAATGGCCTGCTCAGCAAATTGGCGAGGAGTTCAAACGTTGGTTCACGCGAGTCTTTCAAAACCCAGCGTGTTCCTTGGAATGATCATCAATGGATCAAGCTAAATTATTTGCCGTCGTTCCAATAATCGAGCACGAGCGCTTTGTCCATGTGCGGTTTGAGCACTTCGACAAATGCCGCGTGGGCAGCGTGAGGCAAATACTCAGCGCGATCTTTCTCGGATTTGAAGGTCACTAGAAAACAGTGGGTAAACCCGTCAGCAAGTCCTTCGGGGCTGTTGTTCGTGCCACACTCGAAGCTTGCAATGGACGGAATTTTCGAAGGCAAAGCTTTGAAAGCTTCGACAACCTTGGCGACATCTTCCTTGCTCGATGCTTCTTTGAACTTGAACATAACAACATGGCGAAGCACTCGCGGTTCTTCTTTATTATTAGCCATCGACGACCCGACTCCTGAGACCAGACCGATCGTCAAACCGGCCATCAAAACAAGTAAACCAACGCGAGATTTCCAAGCACAACAATCGCTCGAACTACAAAACATAGTCATCTTCTCCGCGTGTAAAACGTGAGCCCACCAGGATTGCTAGCCCGCGATCCAAAACCGCGTCATTACCCAGTGAAACGTAAACCCAAAACTCGATTTTTCCAACGGCCTGAGTATACCAGCAACCCCCAAACGATTTAAGCCCCAGAAAAGCCCCCCGAAAGCCCACTTGCCAAGCGACAACCACAACCAAAAGCAGTTTCCGTACTTTCCGTAGGGTGTGTGAAGCGGGCGGGTTATAAAATCACCAACCAATTGCAATCCTCGAATCACTCCAACCCACGAAAAAACATCACCACCCCAACCGCCCGCGCAACACACCACGAATTACGGAAGTCGTTCACATTCCGGTTGGTGTGTTACGTGGTCGTTGCGTTGCTTTGGCGTATTCGCTTGGATGACGGTGATTGGATTGGAAAAATGTACGGCGATTCCCGGCGCGACCACTGCACACACCCTACGACTTGTTTATGATTCACGTTTCATACTAATCATTTTGGACTTACCTCGAAGGCTGTGACGTGACAGCATGTCGGATTATCGACGATATTTTGTCGTAGGCGGGACGTATTTCTTTACCGTTGTGACCTATAAACGCCATCCTTTTTTTCAATCGGACCAGGCGAGGGAACTGCTCCGTAAAACCTGGCTCGACACACAAGCGGAATTACCGTTTACCAATATCGCGTCAGTATTGTTACATGACCATTTTCATTGCCTCTGGACACTTCCGCGTGGAGATCGAAACTTCTCGGGGCGAATGCAACAAATTAAGACCGATTTCACATCCGCTTGGTTGGCTCAAGGCGGATACGAAGTACCCGTCTCACGATCGCAGAAGGCACGAGGCAACCGTGGAGTATGGCAGCGGCGATTTTGGGAGCATGTCATTCGCGACGAACAAGATCTCGAAAACCATTTCGATTACATTCATTTCAACCCTGTGAAACATCATTATGTTGTACGACCGCTTGATTGGCCTTGGTCAACATTCCACCGTTATGTTGCTGAGGGTCATTATTCGCCCGATTGGGGCCGCCAGTGCCCCGAACACATCCGCGACCTTGATTGGGAATAACAAGTAATTCGTAGGGTGTGTGAAGCGGGCGGGTTACAAAATCACCGACCAGTTGCAACCCTCGAATCACCCCAATCCACCAAAATCGATTACCACTCAAACCGCCCGCGCAACACACCACGAATCACGGAAGTCGTTCAAATTCCGCTTCGCCAGAGAGGAAGGTCATTTTGACGGCGGATATGGAATATGTCGCGTGGCAATCCGGATGGGGGGCGAAATGGCTACAATTGGAATCGCCTTGCCCTCCTCTCGAAGTTTATGAAAGGTGCCAACGATGCCACTTGGAATTAAACCCACCGTCGATTTTGCCTTCAAGAAAATCTTTGGTTCTCGAGAGAACTCGCTCGCGCTAATTGGTTTGCTCAACGCCATTTTGGAATTGGATCATCCGATCGATTCGGTCGATATCCTCAATCCGTTCAGCTATCAAGATCTTGCTGATAGCAAGCTGATCGTCCTCGACGTTCGCTGCCGCGATACTGCTGGACGTTGGCTCAACGTCGAAATGCAGGTGTCGGTCTATAGCGGGTTGATTGAGCGCTTGGTGTACTATGCCTGTCGCATGTACGCTGATCAATTAGAAGTCGGTCAAAACTACGCGAAAGCGACTCCTGCGATCACTATTTGCCTATTGGACAAGATTCTCTTTCGCGATTCCGATCAAGCCCACCATCGATTTCAGTTGATGGATCGCCAAAGTGGCCGGGAATTGGCAAAAGCAATCGAGGTACACACAGTTGAGCTGACGAAGTATAATTTGTCAGAGTCAACGATTGCGACGGCAACGAAAATTCGTCAATGGGCATTTCTTTTGTTGCGTGCCCAAGAGTACGATGCTGAAGAACTTCGTCGCATGTTGCCTGGTGTCGAGTTCGAACAAGCGATCGACGCGATTGCTGCCATATCCGCCAAGACAGAGGACCGCCAAATGTACGACCAACGTGAAAAAGCCCAACGCGACTATCAATGGGCGCTCTCCGGTGCTAGGGACGAAGGACTCGTACAAGGTCGCGAAGAAGGTCGCGAAGAAGGTAAATTTGTAGGCAGAATTCAATTGCTGCAAGAACTCCTTGGAGACTCTCCTTCGAGCGACACCGAATTGTCAGCCCAGACTGCTGAACAACTAAGTGAAAAGCTCGCCGCTCTTCAGCAACGCATACGTGATCGCCAATCCTAAACAAGAACGAATCGCCGACCGAACTTTTTGCTTTGCAGCACTTTGCCTGCAATGGGGAATGTATTGACTTTAACCAAAAGTCCCATAACCTCCGTTCGAAATAATGGAGGAAAAGGAAACGCTATCCAGTTAATTAATGCAAAATAGCCCATTCATTTAGGCAATTAATTAATGGTGCGCGCTTCGGTCGTGCAAACCGAAGCGAACGCCGTTAGCGTCACAATGTGATTCAAGTGTTAATTTACATTTCGTGCCTCCGGCTTGTTTGCAACCTAGCTAGCTTTAGCAAAAACTGCTTTTTCAGAATTTGTTTGGTTCGGTGGACAACATCCGCTGTGTTTTTGAGTTGGTTTTTTTGGGGCGTCCCATGCCAGACTGGCAAGATTGATTTGCGAGTCGGTCGCTTTAAGCGTTACTTGATGGCACGAGGATTTTGGTTTGGCATTGGGGACATTTTCGGAAAGTGCCTTGATACATTTTGGCGAATTGAACCATCGTACCGCATTTGCATTGAACTTGAATGGTTGCTTTTTCTTTCAATGGTTGTTCGTTCGTCGTATTACTTTTGGCAATGAATTCATTGACTGCACTTTCTACTAACGAATAGTCTTGTTCCCCGTGAAGTGCGGCACAGCAGCTTCGACTGCAAGTTCCGACCATGGTCCAGGGTTTGGATGGGGATGGGACGAATAGGATATGGCACGAGCGACAGTGGCTGCCTCCTCGCTCCAAAATGCGATTGCGCTGAATTTCCTGCTCGCGGTGATGAACAAAGTCGGCTAGTCGGGTCATCGCTGTATTAATCGGATCGCAATGCGTTAATAGGTCGCGTCCCGACACGTCGTAAATATTTGCAATGCTCGTGGCTCCTGTTTTGGTGTCTTTTGAAGTACCACCCAAGCCAACAACGAATCCTGTGCCTGTGGTGGCCATTAGGCCCAATCCGATCGCATTCAACCCGATCTTCGACATGACCGAATTGCCTTTGTTCTCGTAAAGGTGATATTCGGCTTGAACATGCCAATTCGCATTTGGACATTTCAAACAGGTACCGCGATTTGCTACGACTTGTTTTGGCGAATACTGCTCGTTGCAGCCTTGGCACAGAATCTTAATCGAAATGGGTTTGTCGGACATGGATCGTCTCACAAGGTGTGTTGAATGCGACGGCGATGGGCTTCTTAAGGCGGGCTTTGTTTTTGCGAAAAACGGATGAAGGCCGCATGCATTTTTGGGACGTTTTATGCTAGCGGTAGTTGAGTGCTAATTTCAACTTGGTGTGGTAGAAGGATCGGGGCTGCCTGGGTTGGAAGATGCGTTAGGCGGGAATGTTTTAGATGATTGGTTTACGTTGGGTTGCCGGGGAAACGATCGGGACGATCGTTTTACACTGGGGCAATTCTGGATTATTCGCAGTGGACTTTTATCCAGTCGCTGGCGTTTAGGGGTAAGACGAACTGGAGGGCGTAATCGGGGGATTGTTCAACGGGTTTCTGCTCGAAGGGGATTGGGCCTTGGTGGATGGATTCGACTCGCTTGGGGCGCTTTGAAGTCTTGAGGGTCAGCTTAAGTTGCGGGATGGGGCTCAGCGTGTAATTGGCGAGCGAGATAAGCACTCCTTGCTCGCATGGCAGTGCAACAGCATCGACCAGTGGTGTATCGCAGGTCAGCGCAACTGCAACGTTCGCTTGTCGTACGGGCAAGAGCAACGCATCGCGGATGTCGGTTGGGAAACGCCATGGATTGTAGGACCGTGTCAACAACTCAGCTTCGAGCGATTCCTCTGGCGTCCATGCGGCATTGCCAAGTTCTACTTGCTTTGCTTTTTCCATGAGGGCCGCTCGGTGTAGCAACGCGGGCTTGATGTAGGATAAGCCTGGGCTGTTCAAACATTGGGGTTTCATGGACCGGTGGTTTGCGCAGTTTTCTGGCTGGCACGGCGACCTAGATCACGACGACGGCGAGACTGCACGCTAGGGCCAAGCATGTTTGCCTGCCATTGCTCGACATGC
>JANMGV010000069.1:0-2692 GCA_031374825.1 Pirellulaceae bacterium | reverse complement strand
GAAACTAAGCTGGACAGCGTAACTTTGCGCTGGAGTCCAGGCTTTAGCCGCATTTTTTGTTTCGTATAAAAACGCGCCTAAAGGCTGGACTCCAACGATGTTGCTACCAATTCCCGCTCTAAAGTTGCGATGTCCAGTTAGCAAGCCACAAGCATCCCATCCGTAACCGTTAGTTCAAAGGTCTGTGCCGTAGCTTTGGGTTGATTCAACTCGCCGCGAAGAATCTTGACGTTGGAGGGAGCGTCGATGCCGAGCGTGATTCGGTTGCCTTGTACCTTGACGACTTCGACCGTAATGTTTCCGTCGATAACGAGTTTTTCACCAACTTTACGACTTAGAACGAGCATTTTGATTCTTCCTTGAGTTCGAGTGCTGCGGCGGTGTTAGAATTTTTGGCTTGCCGCGAACCAACACATTTATTATCAGCAATGCCGGTGACAACTTAGGTCATTGCGGAAGTGAATTCCAAAAAATTACGATTAAGGCTTCCAGTACCCCGTGTCATCTACCAAATCCCGAAGTGGTATTTGCAGCAATACTGCACCATTGGGAAATCGAAGCGTCGCAGTTCCCTGCGCAATCGACACCAGAATAGGCCGAGGTCCGCGAACGTAGCGGTTGCTTAGCGGGACCTCCTGGCCGATTCGAGACTCCAGGGCGTGAATTTGAGCCTGCATTTCCTGACAAAAGTCGTGTTCCGTTGGCTTTCGTCTCATAGCAAATACTCCTTTGACTGCAGTTTGACGATGCCAGTGGACACGTTTGGTCAATCAGAATATTTTCAGTTGAAGAGAAACGAACAATCCTGCATTACGGGGTGGAAGGGTTCGATATCATAAACATTTGGGAGCAGCCAACAATGCTGCCAAAAACTTGTTGTACTTGACGACGCGAGAATAGTCTTCGAAAAATGAAAAAATTTAATCCAAAAGTCGATGCATACCTCAGTGACGGTTGCGGACGTTGCCCACTGGGTGGTACATCGGAATGCAAGGTCAACAATTGGCGGAAGGAATTGAAGCGATTGAGATCGATCGCTCTGGATTGCGGACTGACCGAAGAACTGAAATGGGGTATCCCATGCTACACCTTTGAGAAAAACAACATCGTCGTGATAAGTGCTTTTAACGATTACTGTTCGATTAGCTTTTTCAAAGGTGCTTTGCTAAAAGATGCGAAGCGAATCCTCGACAAACCGGGTGAAAACACGCAGTCAGCACGGTTGATTCGGTTTACGACCCTTCAAGAAATCGCGTCAATCGAGTCGACGTTAAAAGACTATCTAATCGAAGCAATCGAAGTAGAACAAAGGGGCTTGAAGGTTGATTTCAAGGCGAAGTTAGAACTCGTTATCCCCGAAGAGCTTCAAAAAAAATTCGACGAACAACCATCGCTGGAAACTGCTTTCGATTCACTGACTCCCGGAAGGCAGCGGGGTTACATACTTTACTTTTCAGCAGCCAAACAATCCCAGACGCGAGCGTCACGAATTGAAAAATGTGTACCGCACATTCTCGAGGGAAGAGGAATGCATGACTAGTGCTCCAAACTAACAAGCATCAAATTGGAAACTTGCCAGTCTGCCATGTTTCGGTTGAGGTCGGTTAGGGAATCGATCCGTTTAGATGGTAACGCGCGACACGGGTTGAATCGATTACGAGCATTGACTCGCTCCAGGAGTTAATCGTTCGAGCGGATTATCTGCACTTGCCAAATTATTATTGTTGTCGTCGTGCATGAATGCGAACAATCGTCGGAAGACTCCAATGGATAAGCGATTGACGAGAGCGTCCTAAATCAGACCGCTGCTTTTCGAAACTGTCGACCGTAATCGATAACGAAAAAAGCTGTCGAGGAATTATCTTGTAATCCACAGCGAGAAGGCGGTAAAGACTGTTTAGAGTGGTGCGGCAAAGTGCTCGCTTTTGGTATTTGGGATAGTCGTAATGTAGGTAGTTCAATACCATAATTGCGTGTGGGAACGAGTCGGGAGGACTCATTTTTTCGCCGGTTTCATCGAGATGCATTGTGCCACAATTTAGTCTCAGTAGAGATTGTCCTGCTTGTCAACAGCGGAGAGAAAACTACCAAGCGGCTGGGCTTGTCGTATTTTGCTTTATGCTTGGTTCGTTCGGAATATTCGCGCCGATTACTATTCCGTTGACAATTTATTTCACGATAGCGTCAGCCCGCTGTTGCAAAGATTGCCGCGCGATTAAATGACAGGGATCCTTCTTTACCGATTTTCCGTCGAGTCAACAGAAAATGGCTATCGGAAATGTCATGATAGACGAAGCGAGCGTGCGGTGTCCCTGGGTTTGGAAGAGATTCATCGCGATAAGTCTATACGTGGTTCCGCATTCATGATCGCGAAATGTAGCCCCGCCAATCTCTTGAGTTCGAGTTTTTGTCGACGTCAGCGGTTGACTATACGCCGTGCCGTCAGAAGTGAGGGATGTGTTGTTGAGTGAGCCGCAAGGCGATAGCCCAATGGCACTGACTTTAGAGTCTGCGTTGTAGCGTAAGGGCGCGAGCCCAATGCCACTTACTTTCATTCTATGGGGGGGGGCGTTGGGCTGTCCGGGGTTGTTTTTTTTCGCAGTGATTTCTGAAACTTGGTAGTTTTAGGTCGTCTCGGGTGAGCTTGTCGAGGGTATTCACGCGGCTTCTTTCGATTGGGATGCTTTCGTTT
>JANMGV010000023.1:0-53591 GCA_031374825.1 Pirellulaceae bacterium | reverse complement strand
GAAGTAACTTTGGCGCGAGGCTTGCTCATAAACACAACTCAGCAATAATGGCAGATTCGTAGCGAATCTACCTCGCATGCGCAATTACTATGCCAAAACTCACGATTCGAAAACAATTCTCCAAAGTCAGCGGCATTGGGCGCGAGCCCTACGGTTTCGGCTTTGTTTTTTAATGATTCACCGGACGGCTCGCGCCGTTCCGCTACTAAAGTCAGTGCCATTGAAGCACCGCCCCCGACAGGCGACCCAAGTGCCCAGAAATAAGCAACGATGCTATCCGTTGTTACATTTTTTGCCTCGTGAATCTAACTTACGATCAACGGGATAACTTGGCCCAAACGCCGCAAATATTCAAATCGCTGCCGTTGATCGTCTAGCCTTTACGACTTGAGTATGGCATTATCACCCTATGTTCAACCAGTCTTTGCAGCGTTCCACTGATAAAATTCATGACGTAATCGTCGTCGGTGCCGGGCCCACGGGTTCGCTCGTTGCACATCGATTGGCATCGGCAGGCTTGTCCGTTTTGGTACTGGAAGCCGGACAACAATTTGGTGGCTACCAGGCGCTTGCAAATTCGGAAGCCAATGCCGGCAAAATCATGTGGTCCGAAGCTCGCAATCACGTTGGTACAGATTTTGTCATTCCGAAAGCGGGAATGGGCGTTGGCGGTGGTACGTTACCCTGGCTTGGCGTGTTACCGCGTTTTGTCCATGATGACTTTCGCACCTATTCAACCGAAAGTGTCGGCGTTGATTGGCCAATCGGTTACGAGGACCTGCGACCGCATTATGAAAGGGTGGAGCACGAACTTGGAGCGGCAGGCGAGTGCGGACCGTTTGCTCCTGAGAGCTACACGCTGCCTATGCCACCGCATCGCATGAATTGGCACGCTCAAGTCTTGGCACGCGGGGCTCGTAAGCTGGGAGCGAATCCATTTGCGCCACCCATCGCCATCAACTCGATTGAATATGATGGTCGACCCGCATGTATTTATTGCGGTTGGTGCGCATCGGGTTGTCCGACTGAGGCCAAAGCAACCTCGGCAAATACGTACTTGGCAAAGGCTGAGCGGCTTGGAGTTCGTGTCGTTCCTGAGTCTTTCGTGCATCGTGTTGAAGTAGATGCAGGCCGGGCGACTGGAGTGCTCTATTTTGACTCACAGCGTCGTGAGCATCGTGCCTTAGCCAAGGTTATCGTGCTGGCAGCTCACGCGATTGAGACGCCGCGATTGTTGCTCATGTCGGGCGGTTTGGCGAACTCAAGCGGCCTCGTCGGCAAAAACTTTATGAGCCATCCAACATGGCAAGTTTTCGGTACCTTTGACGAGCGGATCAATGCCTTCAAGGGAATGCAGATGGGGCATGTCATGATCCAAGATTACTATCATCCAAAACCAAGCAATGACTACGCCCGAGGCTTTATCCTGTTAAGTTATATGATGACGCCGGTCACCTTTGGCAACCTTAGCGGCCTCATGTACGGTCAGGAGTTAAAAGATTTCCTGCATTCGTATCCGTACACGGCAGCGTGGTGGGCTCATGCAGAAGGCTTGCCGGATGAACACAATTGCGTGGAGCTTGATTCGGATTTGCGAGATGGTCGTGGCTTTCCCGTAGCGAAAATTACGTATCGATGGGGCGAGAATGACGTGAAGCTTGCAGCAGCAGCTCGTGACAAAGCTGCCGAGATGATGGCCGCCTCTGGCGCAAAGAAAGTAACGATTGGCCTCAACTATGGTGCGCATGCCATGGGAAGCTGCCGAATGGGAAATGATCCGAGAAAGTCGGTCGTCAACGCATTCTGTCAGACGCACGATGTAAAAAATCTCTTCATTTGCGACACAAGCGTTTTCGTTACTGGCTCCGGCGTGAACCCGACGTTGACTGCTATGGCAATCGCCAACCGTGCGTCAACGCACATCATCGATTTGGGCAAGAAAGGCGAGATATGAACGAGCCCGCGATTACGCTCCAAGACATTGCCGTCCTCGCAGTCTTGGCCAATGGTATTATCCCGCAAGACGAACGCGATGCAGGTGCCGCAGCAGTTCACGCAGGGCCTGGAATTGCCGAACGCATGCGCCGCAGTCCTTACTCTTCGGTGTATGTCGAAGGTATAAAAGCCGCTAAAGATATTTCGGCGACCATGTTCTTTTGTGAAGTGAACGAGCTGGAGCCAAGCCAAGTTCATGAAGTGATCGCTGCGTTAGCGATTCAATCTCCAGCATTCTTTAGGCAAATACGTGCCGATGTTTGCGCACTGTATTTGAGCGACCCAGGTGTGTGGCAGAGAATTGGTTTTCCCGGTCCATCTTCTGACACCGGTGGTTATCCCGATTTTGATCAACCTCAATATTGAATCCACGATGATCGTTAAACCCGAAATACTGCCGTCGACTAAGAACTTTATCAGCAAGCCAACACGGATGCTAATCGGGGGTCGCTGGCGTGAGGCGTCGAACGGTGCAACTCTGCCCTCGATCGATCCGGCAACAGGTCAGATCATTTGCCAGTTCCCTGCTGGTACGGTGGTCGATGTCGACGAAGCTGTAAGAGCAGCACGGCATGCGTTTCCAGCCTGGAAGAAAATCTCGCCTTATGATCGTGGTCGATTGTTGCAAAAGGCAGCTTCGTTACTGGAAAAGTACGCCGATGAACTTGCGGAGTTAATCACACTTGAAAATGGCAAGCCGTTGTGGGAAGCGAAGAAGGAAGTCGGAACCGCTGTCAGTTGGACAGAATACTATGCTGGTTGGACGACTAAGATTTTAGGAGATACCATCCCGCTCTCTCTTCCTGGACAGTTCTTAAACTATACGACGCGCGAGCCGCTCGGCGTGGTCGTCGGTATCACGCCGCCCAACTATCCGCTGACGATGCCGCTCTATAAAGCAGCACCAGCGCTCACAACGGGCAACACGATCATTATCAAGCCATCTGAGGATACTTCGCTCGTTGCACTGCGGCTTGCGGAGATCGTCACGGAGGCAGGTTTTCCAGACGGCGTTTTTAATGTTGTTACGGGACTTGGGGAAACTGTTGGTGCTGCGTTCGCGAATCATCCAGATGTCGATAAGATCACCTTCACGGGTAGTACCGAAGTTGGCCGTGAATTGGTTCGTGCGAGTGCTGGCAACCTTAAAAAGGTCTCACTCGAACTTGGTGGCAAATCGCCAAATATCGTTTTCGCCGACGCGGATTTGGAAGCGGCACTCAAAGGCGTTTTCATGGGGATCTTTTTTTGCCAAGGCGAAATTTGTTCGGCAGGTTCGCGACTTTTAGTCGAGCGAACCATTTACGATGAATTTACCGCAAGATTGGCGGACATGGCGCGTGGCGTAAAGCTTGGCCACGGACTCGATGCACAAACCAAAATGGGGCCGCTTGTCAGTCGAGCCCAGCAGCAACGTGTGCTTCGTTATATTGACATCGGAACAGAAGAACACGCCAGGACTCTTAGCGGAGGTAAAGCACCCGGCGAGTCACTTGCCAACGGATTCTTTGTCGAACCAACCGTATTCAGCGAAGTGAATAATCACATGCGAATTGCTCGAGAAGAAATTTTTGGGCCCGTTGTGTGCGCGATTCCGTTCGATGATTTGCCCGATGCCCTTGCCAAAGGAAACGATTCTCCTTTTGGTCTAGCGGCTGGCGTTTGGACGCGCGACATTCGAAAGGCTCATCAAGCTGCCGCAGCTCTCGATGCTGGAACAGTTTGGGTAAACTGCTATAACGCTTTCGATAATGCTTCGCCGTGGGGCGGATTCAAGCAAAGTGGCTGGGGACGTGAAAAAGGTCCCTACGGTCTCGAACTGTTCACGCAAATCAAATCCGTCATCATCAATTACACTTGATCGAAGTTGTTGGGTCGAGAGGCGATGCTGATGAAGTCCATTCGATCGAAACAAAAAGTTGAATCGTCCAAACTTTTGTCTCGATTAGATCAAGGCGAGATATCATCGCTGTTTGATTTCCTGGAAGATACGCTCTTCTGGATCAAAGATGACAACGGACGATACCTGCGAGTGAATCGTACGTTTCAACTGGATTATTCTCTCGCTTCGAGAGATGCTGTGATTGGTTTGACCGATTTCGATTTATCGCCACCGTGGATCGCCGAAGCGTTCCGTGCCGATGACGCTTTGGTGTTGGGTGGACGGCGCATTGTGGATCGTATCGAATTGATTAGCGGCTTTGATCGATCTTTACGCTGGTATCGCACGGACAAGATACCCTTGCGAGACGATCTCGGCAAAATTGCCGCAACCGCTGGGATGGCTCAACTGTTGCCTGCCTTAAAAGGACCTGAGTTTCCATTGCCTCGATTAGCGCCAGCACTTGAGGCGTTGCAGGATGAATCCAAGTCTTCGTTGACAAACGTCGAGCTTGCGCGGCTGGTTGGAATGTCGGTCAGCGCGTTCGAGCGACAATTTCGGGCTCACTTGCAAATATCGCCCATGCAGTTTCACCGACGGCTGCGGTTGGCGAGAGCTGCTGCCGCTTTGATTCAAACGTCCAATTCGATTGCAGAGATCGCATTAAACTGTGGCTTCAGCGATCAATCCCATCTTACACGGCAGTTTAAGGAAATGTATGGCTCGACCCCTAGTGACTGGCGTGGCCTCCATTTATCGACCCAGTAGAGGCAACTTCGCCGCTTTTGTTCTAAAAACAGCAGTCTATGTTCAAGACGCTGCCGGTTTTTTCATTAGAATTCAGAGCACGTTTTCAGGATTGTTGCCTCCAGTTCAAACGAATCGTTCCTTCAGGAGTTTTTGTCCATGTCATTTCTACGTTCTATTCGCAGTTCAGTCCTGGTAATCGCCTTGGGTGCAGTGCCTTGTATCTCCCCATTTGCGCGGTGCGAAGACTGGCCGACTTTCCGTGGTGCACTTCGAACTGCGGTAGCATCGGACAAGAATCTTCTCACTTCATGGCCCGAGGGTGGCCCGAAACTGGTTTGGGAAACGGTCGGTGCTGGTCGCGGATATTCGAGTATTGCCGTAGTTGGAGACAAACTATTCACCCTCGGCGACGCGCTTTCCATAAAGGATGGTGATGAAGACGAATACCTGACAGCATACGATAGAAAGACCGGCAAGCAACTATGGGCGACCAAAACAGGACCGGCATGGAAAGAAATGAACCCCGACTGGCACAATTCTCGAAGTACGCCGACAGTGGATGGTGACATGGTCTATGCCATCGCACCGAAAGGTGTGCTGGTTGCGTGCAAAACGAGCGATGGAAAAGAAGTTTGGCGCAAAAATCTTGTCGACGAAATCGGCGGCAAAAAAGATGATCCTTGGGGCTATAGCGAATCTGTTTTGATCGACGGCGACCATCTTGTTTGCACCCCCGGTGGCGAAAACGCAACCATGGTTGCCTTGGACAAAAAGAACGGTGATGTGATTTGGAAAGCAACCCGACCGGGAGATATCGGTGCTGGCCACGCATCGATCGTGATTTCGGAAGTCGGACCGAATCGAGTCTACGTTCAGACAACGGGAAGTGGAGCTTTGGGAGTCTCAGCCAAAGACGGCAAGGTACTTTGGTCATATCCAATCGAAAAGACAACAGCAGTCATCCCAACGCCAATCGTTCGCGGCGATCTCGTCTTTTTCACCGTAGGTTATGGCCGCGGTGGTGCATTGCTGCAACAAATCGCGGGTGCGAACGGCGCGGTAACTGTAAAAGAAATTTATGGGCTCGATAAGAAATTAGAAAACAAACACGGTGGCGTCGTATTGATTGGGGAATACCTCTACGGTGATTCGGGGGATGGAGGCACGCCATTTTGTGCAGACTTGACGACTGGCGCAGTCAAGTGGAAAGGTCGAGGACCGGGCAGCGGCTCCACGGTTGTCATCAGTGCAGGCGAAATGCTTTACATGCAATTTCAGGATGGAGAGTTTGCTCTCACTAAAGCAGACCCTGCGGAATACAAAGTTGTAAGCCATTTCAAGATTCCAGGTAGCGGCAAACGTCCAAGCTGGGCTCACCCTGTAATCGCCGATGGGAAACTGTATATCCGATCCCAAGATCAAATTTTCTGCTACGACATTGTAAACGCCTCCGAATCAAACGGCACGAAGGTCACGGTGGACAATCAACCTTCCACTGAAATGTTAGTAAACGGCAATTTCGCCAAAGGCAGCGACAACTGGCAGATCGAACAACAGAACGGCGTGACAGCCAAGATTGAAAATGTTCAAGAAGGCCCGAAAGGCGGGTCGGCCATACGCATCGAAGTGCAAACTATCGCAGACGAACCATGGCGACTACAGATGTATCAGAATGGTTTGCACATTGAAAAAGACAAGTCATATGTTCTGACTTTTTGGATCAAGTCCAATCGAAGCGGAGCCATCAAAGCGATCTGCATGCAAGATCACGATCCATGGGAACACTCTACGGAAAAAGAGATCTCGATTTCCTCCGAATGGACGCAGGAGGAATTTACTTTCGCCGGCCCATGGGACGACGAGAAAGCTCGCATGACTTTTACGAATCTAGCCACCGAAGTCGGCCGAACTTATTGGATTGCCAACTGCTCGCTGAAGATCAAGCCGCCAAAAGAGTGAACAAAATCTGGAGTACTTCCAATTCACTCACATGGATCGCCAAACATTTTCGCACGAAAGCAAATACAAAGGCGTGCCTTGAGCAAAAAGTAAATCCTAACAAGTACGAATTCAACCGACTTGACTGCTGAGGATTAAGCTCACACTCGTCGCATACAAAAACTTGTGAGGCGTGGATTGAAATCAATAGAGAAACATCTCGAATTCCGGACTGGAACTTAAGCAGGTAAAAATAATGAGCTCAAAAATTTCAGACAAAGCAAATAGCGATTTGTCCGCAGCCGCAAAGTCAACCTCGGGTTTTGCCAATCTCGATGTCGGATCGCCCATGATTTCTGGTTCGGCCAAGCCGATTGATACGGGTTGGGATGTCACCGCTGGCGGCATTGATATCTGGGAAAGCGAGGACCAGTTTCATTTTGTATTTAAAGAGAAAACAGGTGACTTCGATATCGCTGTTCGCTTGGCGAGTTTCACGCCCGCTCATTTGTACACGAAGGCGGGATTGATGATTCGCGAAGCGCTGACTTCGAACAGCGCTCACTTGATGCTGGTCGTCTTTGCCGACAACCAGCCTCGCAACAACAACCTCGGCGCGTATGAAATGCAGTATCGTGCTTCGGCCGGCGCAAATTGCCAAGCGATCTATCCGGCAGTATTGCCGCCCGCCACGCCGGAATTCCCAGCGTCGTACCCCAACACTTGGCTACGCGTCTCCCGTCGCGGAAATCAGTTCTCGGCATTCGGTTCTTTCGACGGCAAAAGTTGGAAGCTTTATGCAACACACGATTTGCAATTAAGCAACACACTCTTGGTTGGTCCCGCCCTGACATCCCACAATCCGGATGCTGAAGCAAAGGCCGCGTTTCGCAACTACACCGAATACAACTAAACTCCGCGCGGTCAGATTTGAGGTTTTGTGAACGGCAAGGCGCTAGCCGCCGGTGCTGACCGAATGCACAACCCGCGGCTAGCGTCTTTCGGCTCACTCAACAACACGTCCCTCACTTCTGACCGCGCGCCGTATAAAGGGCACGACGAATTCTGTACCTGAGTGTCGAGATGAGCGTCCCAAGCTTTGAAATTCGAAGGTGCGGCCGAATTGCGAGCATCATGGCGCCTAGTAAACGAAGGCTAATCGATGCGCCAAGGTCACGGAGAACTGTTCTTCTTGAAATAGACGTGAGGCAATGATGTCACTTGAATGGTGCAGGATGGGTTGAGCGATTTCGGGTGCAAAATCGAACGTATAGACATTTTGCATGACCCCGGAAACAGAACTGTAATTTTGACTAAGGCGATCGGCAGGAAATATTTTACCTGTAGGACGGGTCTCCAGGCCCGTCCGAATTGAATGGGACGGGCCTGGAGACCCGCCCTACGTTGGGTGAGGCAATTCCTGCCGCTCGCCTAAAGTCATTGTATTTTGCGGATAGTCTGTCGTGCGAACTCCATGACTCGAGCAGGGGCGCGGCGGTTTCGAACTTCGTTTGCCATGAAATCCATGTAGGGGCGAATGTGGCGAAAGAAATGCATGTATCCTGCGCACAAGTAATTCAGACCAGGTTGGCCGTCCGCTGTTGTCAGAAACCGATTCTTTGGACATTCACCTTTACAAGCGAAATACACGTCGCACTCGCGGCACTGCTTGGGCAGAGTATCGCGTTTAGCATTCCCGAAGTCTCGTTGCGCGTCGGACTCGACGAGATCAACAAGCGTGGTTTGCGAGATGTTGCCTAGTTTGTATTCCGGAAAGACGTAGTGATCGCAAGAATAGACGTCGCCGTTTTTCTCGATAGCCACCGCGCTTCCGCATGTTGTTCGGAAAATGCATAACGCTGGTTCCATGCCAAGCCAATGTTCGAGCGCGATGTCGAACATTTGAACGTAGATTTTTGCTACATCATGCTGGACCCAGTAGTCGAAAATCGTCGAGAGAAAGTTTCCGTAATCGGCCGGTACTACAGACCAGTCGGCGACTTTCCCGTTTCGATGATCGTTGGGTAGCATTAACTGAAACAAGCCCGCAACGGGACTGTCAAAAACACGTTCCACCAGTGGAATAAACTGAATGAATTCGGCACCGAGTTCTTTAAGGTAGGAATAGACGGCCAAAGGTTGCTTGGCGTTTTCGCGATGGACCACCGTCAAGATATTGAATGGTACTTGGTGCTTTTTCAGCAATTCGAGTCCGCGGAGCGTTGCTGCCAGAGACGATGTATTGCCTTTGAATCGACGATAGCCGTCGTGCAAGTCGCCGGGGCCGTCGATCGAAAGTCCGACCAAGAAGTCATGCTGCTTGAGGAATTCGCAAAACGCATCTGTCAGCAGCGTGCCATTTGTTTGCAGAGCGTTTTCGATTTTTTTCCCATTGGCGAAACGTTGCTGGAGAACGATCGCTTTTTGGAAGAACTCTAATCCGGCCAGTGTTGGTTCGCCGCCTTGCCATAAGAACTGAACCGTGGGTCCTACTTGGGCGACGATGTATTGTTGGATGAATTTCTCGAGCGTCTCATCGGCCATGACGCGCGCTTTTTCATTTGGATACAAATGCTCTTTTTCAAGATAGTAGCAATACGTGCAATCGAGATTGCACAGAGCACCGACGGGATTGGCTAGGACGTGAAATGTAGGGAACCATCTTTTTTTGGTAAATGTTGGCGTTGCCATCCTGGGCGGTTCCTGTTGCTACACGATCTACTCTGCAACGTCCATTTCGGCTTCGATCCCGGTGGGCTTTGCGATGCTCTTTACGTCCGGCAGCGATTTTTTCTCACCGGGTGTTGCTGGATCAAAATCGTCGAAATCGATATTGTCGACTTCGCGTCGCAAGGCCAAATACAAACCCGCCGCCGCGCACCAGAAATAGGAAAAAGGTGCCGCCAAAACGATGAGACTGATCGATTGATAAGCCAACCAGAGTATGCCGAGGCCGACTGAATTGGGTTCTCCTGATGCGTAAACGGACAAGTCCCTGCCATAGCCGACTTCGAAAGCGTACATCATGAATTCACGTCCCGTGAAACCCGCGACTTGTACAATGCCTTGCATGAATAAGCCCAAAGCAGTTGCGACAAGCAAACCAATCGCAACGGTTGCAGGACGCTGAAAGAAATACGCTGATGATCGAGAAAGCCCTTCGAATGCATCCGCTCGCTTTTCTGTAACGATCGCGACGACTCCAAGTGGAAAGCACGCGGCGGCCAATACCGCCAGCCAACCGCAACTGAGCATCATCGGGATAGCGATGATCATACCCAATGCCGAGATGACTTCGCCAATCATTCCAGCACGACCAATCAACCCGAGCACGAGAGGGAATAGCATGAATAGTCCCATAAAAAGCAGTGGCGACGAAATGCACCAAATCATGCTTCCCAACCGAGTTATCGATAACCGTAAACTCTCCATTATCCCGACAGTTCCGCCGGTCCCCAACTCGACCATCGCGCGACGAGAAATTGTTCCTCCGATTACTCCCCAAACCATTGCCGTCCAGATAGTTCCAAACAGGATAAATGCCCATCGACGAGCTGTTGCTGGACCAAGCAAATCGGATGCTGGTTGAACGTAGGCTGACCAAGATTTAATGATAGGCGATGACTCTCTGAGAGAACGCCACCATGTGCCCGTTTGAATCGTCGAGTTGCTGAGCCCCGAATCATTTAGCCAAGCGTCCTTGGATTCTAAAGAGTAAGCTTGCGCGTTGACGGGGCGGACGAACGCCGGGTTACCGACCCAATCCGTAGGTGTAACTGGATCGGGGGCGAACAAATTGTTCGCAATATTCCATCCCGTGCCGGTCAGCAAAAACGCGACTGCAGCCATGATCAAGTGTGAGAGTCGCCAAGATGCAGTAATGGACCGCGATAAAAATCGCCACCAAGGTGCGGAGCGATACCAATCGACCGTAACGAATGGGACGGCCATTGCATCAATCGGTCCGTCGCTTCTATTTGCAGAGTCAGTCATCAAATTTCCACTCTCGTCTCGGGGAATCTTCATCCGCGTTCTCACCATCGCCTTCGCCGTCTGTTGGAATTCCGATTTCCTCGCCAAGCCATCGATTCAGGTCGATCATTTTGCACCGAGGGCTACAAAACGGCATATGGGCCGCAGTTCGATCGAACTTGAATTTTTGGCCGCAAGCTGGACAAGCCAACGCTTGAATCTCGTTTTCTTTCTTTGGATTTGAGCTCAAGATATAGAGTTCCGCGAAGGCTTGCCGCTTCAAAGTACGAATTATGGCGTAAACGGTGCAGCGACTGGTCGCTGTATCAACGCCCCAAAGAATACCAAAAATAGGTCTCGAACGGCAGATGGTTACAACATTTGAGATTAGCGGCGGTCATACTAATTTCTGTTCCAGCCCGAAACTTTCTGTTCCATCCCGAAACGCTTCGCAAAATTAGGGTCGCGCGAATCAAATGGAAATCCTATCGTTCTTGATTGGCATGCTCTGTGTCTTGTTCCTTGTGACGATCATCGGTCACGGCATATGGACGTTGATCGCAAAGATTTTCGGAAGCGTAAGTGGGCAGCGGCCCAAAGTTGATAGCATCCGAGCGGTGGAAAGCCCGTCTGCTGAGTCTGACATTCAGCTCACCTATGCTGCAATAGATCGCATGTTCCGCGCCGGGCTAATCGACCGAGATTCGTTTGAAACGCTGGCTGTCAACATTCAGACTGCTGCGTCCAAGTTGCGAGTTGACCTACCTCCAATCATTGCCAAGCTGCGGGGGGGCGATGCCGAATTTGCATCGGATCTTGACAAAGCGCAACCCACCACCGCTGAAAGGATGTCGATTCAAAATTCGGTCGAACAGCCAAGTCATTTCGCTCTGGATTCTCAACCGCCCGTCATCCAGCCAAAGCTAGAGCTTTCTCCGATCGCTCCAGTTCATGCATTGGACCGAGACTATGAGCCTGAACCGCCTTCGATGGCGAAAGAGATCTCCAAGCAAAGTCACCGCGCACTCGGCGATGTCTTGCAACAATTCTTGAGCGAAAAAAACATTCAGTGGGGGGAACTACTCAGTGCGCTGCTGATTGTTGGAAGTGCAATCGGATTGATCTTAAGTTTGAGGACTCAGCTCAATCAACTCATTCCGATGTTCCCTGCCGTTCTGTTTTTCTTGGTGACTGTCGCAATTCACTTGGCTGGATTCTACACACTAAAGAAATGGAAGTTGCCGTCGACTTCGCGAGGGCTGTTGGTGTTAGGGTCGTTGATGATGACCATCACCGCATTGGCAACAAGTTTGTTATCAAAATCGGACACAAGCCAATCTTTGACGAGTGTCTCTTTTTTGGCACCAGCGATCGTTGGCGGAATTGGGTTTGCAATACTCGCGTACTACTCGGGCCGGTCGCTTTTCCCGAGTCAGCCGATCTTGTGGAGTCTGTCGCTGGTCGTTGGCAGTTTGATTCCCGGAATTGTAAATCGCTTTGCGGCGACGACTCTCGGTACATGGGAGTTTAGTTGGTTGTCCATTCTGGCAATGACGGGCGTCACGATCGCAACGGCGAGTTTGATGCCGGCAAGTTTTCGGTCGCCGCCCATTAACGAAAAGTACCCGGCGCTTGGTTCGCAGTTGCGGCTGTTTGGAATCGCTCTCTTTGGGACGATCGTGTCTGTCGGATTGTTGCTTTTCCGAACCAAATCTCAGCTCAATACGGCGCTGCCATTCGCCATTCCTGCAAGCTTTGCTGGCGCGGTGCTAATGTGTGCGGGGGGGCATTTTGGTCGGCAATGGAAGCTATGGAGAGTAGTTAAGAGTCCCGCAGACCATCCCAGATTGTTGGATAGCGTCATCATGCTGAGTACTTCCTTGTCGATGCTTGGTGGAACGCTATTTCTAATGGCATTAGCTCTCGCTCAATCCAATTCGGATATTTTTCTCGCTGCGTCGATTGTCAACTGTGTACTGGCTATTGGTTTGGCCGTGATGTGGAATCAGCCTGCGTTGACAGCGATGGCTACTTTGTTTGGTTCAATCGGCGTATGGCTTTTGGCTCACCGGTGGCAAGGCATCGCTCCGGATTCAGCTATATCGGGTGAATGGATTGCGAAAGCCATCCCGACTGTAGTGAGTTCCGCTACATCGATGGTACTGGCAGTCGTGACCGGGGCTTTGGGCTTGGTTCTTTTCAAGCAGTTTCCTACTAAAAATCTGCCATTGCCAAGCAGCAACTTGGACGGAAACTCATCGACCGCTCAACAGCGCGTCGCGGTTACGGGAGTTTCCCATTCGATGAGTCTGCTGGTCGCATCGGCTCTTCATAGCTTGATTGCATTTGCCATCGCAGGATATCTTGGGGCAAGCTCGAAGGGGCAGCCTGAGTTGATTTTTTCGATCGCATCGATGTCTTTGATCGCCATCGGTGCAATGATTGCGGGGCGATTTTTGGCGAATGAATTGGTCTTGGTCACGGGCAGTATTTTTATTGCCTTTGCACTAGCAATATTTGGTCGAACAGACACCGATCTTGCTCGTGCGCTTGGTATTGATAACTGGAAAATTTCGTCATCCCTTATCCTTGTCTGTTTGATGCATGCAGGAATTGTGCTGATTGCCATACAAGCACTTCGATTCGTACCACTGCAGAAAAAAAACAATTCGCCACGAAATTTCTTCCAATCGTTCGGTCGTACGGGAATTCTCACTGCGTTGATTCCAATACTATTCTTGATCAATTGGGATTTGGGGTTGGGATGGTCCTGGCATGCGCTTTGGCTGGCAGCCATCTCGGCGATATTGCTTATTCATTGGTTAATCGGCCGACAGGAAATGTTGAAACTGCAAAACGTGTCGCTCCCTGGAACGCAAGTTGAATTTGCGAAGGTTGAGCACACGGGTGAACCAAAAGTTTTGGGGATCGAGTTGACCAATTTCGTCAAGGAATGGTCGAAGGAATTGCATCTCATTCAGTTCCTTGCTTTTGTCTCAACCGCTATGGCCAGTTGCTTTGTGTTGGCCGCGGCGCTGCATCAAACGCCGACGTTGCAGAGCGTACCGGACCTAGCTTTCGCCCTGGGTGTGGCACTGAGTGTCCTTGCTGTTGCCATCATTGTAAGTTTAGCAAAACGAACTAGGCAGTTGAAAAAACTAGAGGTTTTGCAGTCTCCAATGGGCGATATTTTGTTCGCTGCGATGGGGACGTATCAAATGACTCATGCTTGGGCAAATTGGTCCGATTGGAGTAGCGCCGTTCGCATGGGGGCGACAGACGAAGCGTCGTTGTGGACTTCAGCCTTCGCGGCATTGCTCTTCTCAGTTTGTTTGTTGGCGGCATTACGAAGTCGGCAAATTTACATTTGGCTTGCAGGCGCGCTAAGTTTCGTTACGACCTTTATGCTCCTAGTCATGTGGTTCCCCAATGGCCGCGATGTTATTTCGTTACTGACGCTGATGGCAACAGCACCAATAGTTATCGCATTGGGGTTTGCTGTTTGGGATACGCGGCTGTTTTTGCGAAATCGCGAGGTCTATGCTGCCGCTCCTGAGCCAGCGTCGTATGAGATATTCTTGGGAAACGTGACGATTGTCTTGTGGGGATTGCTGACAACACTGTGTCTATTTTTCGGTGCGGTTGAACCCTCAGAAAAAGTGTATGGGTTGTTGTCTGGAACGGGACTTCTTTGGTTTTTGCTTGGAATGATTTTGTTCGCTCTACGGTCCCTGATAGAAAATGGGCTTCGTTTTGTCGTGTTATTCCAACTTGGCTCACTGTTGGTTTTCTTGCATTTGCCGATTTTGCTTATGCGAGCCTTCAATATCACGTTTGGCCTGGAAACGTATTTAGCTCTGCTTGTCGTGGGGGCTTCTCTACACACGATGTCTTTGGTCTGGTTCTCGGTGCAAGGTCATCGTTTGGCTCGGGCCATACTCACATCGGCACAGATTGCACCTGCGCGATCTCCTGATGGTACTCTTGAGTTGAGCCGAACCCATGCCGTGCTGATCTCGAATCTTATCTTAGCGTTGAGCGTGATCTATGTAGCGTTCGTGAATCAATCCGATGCGATTCGATTGATGGCGCTGGCGGTAGCCATGATCGGGTTTGCCTTGTTGGGTTTAGATAAATTCATGGTGAACCCGATACGATGGACAGCGACCATTCGGAGTATGGTCATTGCGGCGGCGGGCATGTTTGTCATCTATTTTGTATGGAGTGGAGTGACGCAGACGGAATGGTCTGATGTTTGGGTAAGTCGAATTCTGCGGGTGACAAGCGTCTTTTTGGTTGCAAACATGATTCTATGTGGGATCTACGTTTGGATTACCGGCAGCTTGGCGAGCGAAGAATCGGACGAGCGAAATTTGCCGCATCCGAATTTGGCAATTCACCTTTCCCAATGGCTTAGTTTTTCAAGGCAAAATCGGCTGGGAAGTTGGGCGGATACGGTAACACAACATTGGCATGTGAGTTCGTTGCTTACGTTGGTCTTGATTGTCGCGGGAATGATTTGCATGATTGCGACCCATAACGAAGCAGCCAGTGGAGAGGGGGGGGCTGTTCGGAAGTTATTCTCGACAGAAACGCTCTGGGTTGTGTCGTTGTCGGTTATTTGGATCGTACAACTCATTGTTCAAGCCGTTCGCATTCGCTGGAACGTAGCGCAGTTTTTCTTGAAAATGCGTTCGACATACGTTTACTTAGGAGAAGTCGTTTTCTGTCTTACTGCTATGCAATTGTACTTGGTCCATCCCGAATGGTTTCGATTCCCGATGCGCGAATATTGGCCGATCATCTTGCTTTTTGTTGCAGTGATCGGTCAAGGAATTGCTCAATTGCTCAAGAGAACTGGAGTAGAAACTGTCGGCGAACCATTGGCGAATACGAGCTTGATTTTGCCCATAGCTGCGTCGGTTGGGATGATGGTTTTTGCAACGGAGTCCAAGCCGGATGTGGTTATGGCTTTGGGTGGATTGTTCTATTTCTTCATGGGGGCGACGGAGGGTTCGAGGCAACTGGCGATGGTCGGAGGCGTTTTTGCAAATGCCGCGTTGTTACTTTTTTGGAAGCGATTTGATGGCCTGGATTTCAGTGCCCATCCGCAACTCTGGTTGATACCCCCGGCCGCGTCTATTGCGATCGCGACACATTTTGAAAGCGGTCGATTGAATGCGGAGACGAAGTCCTGGGTACGGTACTTGGCAATGGCCACTATCTTTCTAAGTTCGTCAAGCGAGATATTGTTGCAGGGGTTAGGCAAAGAACTTTGGCCGCCGATGGTTTTGATGGTGTTGAGCGTAGCGACGATCTTTCTTGGAATCAGTTTTCAAGTTCGATCCTACTTGTACAGCGGCCTGATTTTCACGCTGTTGGCTTTGATTGCCATGGTCGCGCACGCTCAACAAAGTTTGCAACACACATGGCCATGGTGGGCTCTTGGGATTTCGCTGGGGATCGGCATCTTGGTGCTATTCGGACTCTTTGAAAAGAAGCGCGAGCAGTTTAATAAAGTAGCCGAGCGATTGAAAGCGTGGAACGGCTAAATGAGGCGTAGAACCAGGGGTCTCTCATAGCAAGGCTTTCTCGTAGCAAGGCTCCGGCCTTGCTACGCGCTGCATATCAGGCTCCTGCCTGATGGCACCACAAGTCCCGGGGAGAGCAGGCGGAGCCTGCAAGGCATCGGGTAGCAAGGCCGGAGCCTTGCTACCAGGGGAAACGAGGCGTGGAACGGATATAGGAGGCTTTTCCTCGTAGCAAGGCTCCCTCATCGTAATATTCCTCGTAGCAAGGCTCCGGCCTTGCTACGCACTGCAGTTCAGGCTCCTGCCTGATATGGCTGGTTACGTTCAGCTACTATTTCTTATCCGCAAAATCTGCGACGACTTCAGTCAGTCCGTCTACCACTTGCGAATAACGATCAAAATCAATTTTATCGACGGTGTCAGTATCAAGATGGTAATGCGGATAGCGGAAAAGGGCGGTGTCTGTGACCATGATCCCTTGATAACCTTCTTGCCAGAACGACCAATGATCGGACCATCCGACGCCTTGTAGTTCTCCAGGGAGGGCGGCACGTTCGCTGGGAATTTGGCAATGCTTGCGGAATTTAATAAACGTATCCTGCAACAGTTGCCGTGATTCAAGATTCGAGACGAAGCCGATGAAGTTGCCGGTACTCGGGTACAGTGCCGCCAACAAAGGCGGATATTTTTGGCTTTGCGGTTCGTCGGTGAAATAACCCATCGTTTCCAAGCTGATGACAACTTGCAAATCGTCGCCGCGTTCCCGGCAAGCTTTGGCGTAAACCCAAGAACCCATATATCCATCGCGTTGAAAGTAGGGAGGTTCCTCGTTCGAGAAAGCTACGAACCGCAACGTCCGAGCAAACTTCTTGTCGCGAAGTTTTTCCGCAATCAACAGCAATGCCGCCGTACCCGTCCCGTTGTCGTTAGCACCGGGAGAGCCTTGCACACTATCATAGTGAGCCCCGGCCAAAATGATTTCATCGGGATAGGTTGTGCCCTTCACTTCGACGACAATGTTCACGCATTCCATTCCTGCGACTTGAAACGTTTGTCGCTCGGGCGAGTAGCCGCTTTTCGCGAATGATTTGAAAATAAAATCGGCCGCTTCGTTTAGTTTTTCAGGCTTTCTAAGATTGCGTTCGCCAATAGTTTCCGAAAGATGCACCAAGATTTCCTTAAGTCGCACGCTCGACGATTTTTGCTCCGCTTGCGTCGCAATGGCAGGGTTAGTGATTTCTTGCGTAAAAGCGATGGAGGAATACGATGCCAAGTATCCGGCGAGAACTAGTGCGGTAACAATCTTGCGAGAGAGTGGCATAGTAATTCCTTCTCTTCCGGATGACACATGGTACGTTTGTCATGGTAGCAATACCTTGAGGAACGGGCAACGAATTTGTTTCATGACGGATTATCCTTAGGGGAATGGTGGGGATAAGGACTACGTGTCGGTGCGGGAGCAGGCGGAGCCTGCAAGGCATCGGGTAGCAAGGCCGGATCCTTGCTACCAGGGGTCCCCTCGCAGCAAGCATCCCTCGCAGCCAGCATCCCTGGTAGCCAGCATCCCTCGCAGCCAGCATCCCTAGTAGCAAGCATCCCTAGTAGCAAGCATCCCTGGTAGCAAGCATCCCTGGTAGCAAGGCTCCGGCCTTGCTACCAGCTGCAGATCAGGCTCCTGCCTGATGGCACACCAAGTCCCGGGGCGAGCAGGCGGAGCCTGCAAGGCATCGGGTAGCAAGGCCGGTGCCTTGCTACCAGGTGAATCGTTTCTTATCGAAATAGCGGCGATAGGTCGTCGAGGTCTTCGGGGGAGGGGGGGCAGACTCGGATGATGGCCCAGGGGTGATTGAGGAATTGCTCGACGTACAGGCGACTTACTCGGTTAACGTCGATCGGCGAAATCAAGCTTGCCAAGTCGCGGATCGATTCGATGGTCTGGCCTTCGCGTATCGGAATCACTAAGACTTGACCATGCAACCGCCGCGATTCCGGGGTCGTCAAGATCAATGTCGAGTCATTCATTACCGCAAGGGTTAGAGCGTAGTCTTCGATAAATCTGTTGGAAATCTGGCGGAAGTTGCGTTTGTTGATAACGCTGATCGCTCGTATCGAAGGCGTGAATCCGTGCGACCACAACGATGGCCAATCGAAGAACAAGTTTAAGTTCGCGTCGGCGGCAACTTTAGTAAGTAGTTGCGAAACCGGTCGGGCGCGTTCGACAATACCGGTACCGGGTTGGCTAAGTTTGCCAAGGACATCGCCAAAATTCCCCCCCGTCGCAAACCACTTGTCGGGATACTTAGAATCGATCGGTAAGCCCAATGCATTGCGCAGCCGCATGATCAGCGAGTAGATGCGATATTTTTGAAGCGGGGTCGCCGTCGCATCACAGAGGACGTTGGTGCCTTCGATACGAGCCAAATGGGCTTCGTCGGGCAAAGCCCCTTTCAGCAATTGCTCAAACGCCGATACATCTTTGGCTTCGACCAATCCTTCAAGAGGAATAACATCCGGCATCAAGCTCTGAGCGATGCTAGGGTCAACGAACACGATGGGTAGACCGTTCGGATTGTTTCGGACCTGCAAATGCAAGGGCTCCATGACCGTCTGAAAAAACTGGGCCACGTTGATGTCGGCGACGTCAATGTCGATTGGTTGGCTTAGCGATATACCCGCGGCTTCGAATGAGTCGACATCGACACCGAACCCGGCACCTGTCAGTTGACTCAGGACCAGTAAGACTTCGCCGAGAGGTCGTTGCGTTGCTTTCAAGGAAACGATGCGCGTGGAATAAACGTCATCCACGACAACATCCGTAGCTGCAGGCGGGTGGACAAGTTCGCCAAGGTCGATGGTTTCATTGCCCGCCGGATTTGCCTCTGCAGGGTCGATGCCCGCCTCGGCAATCAGATCGTTGACGCTAGGATCCCAAAGTCCGCGAGGAACGTTGAACACATTCGTTTCGTTCGGATTGGGCGTCGCGGTCAAAGGATTTTCTTGTGGCGTGTTGGGAGGGTTGTCGAGAGAATTGGTTTGCGTCGTTTCGGTAGCAATCGGTTCCTTTGTGCCCGATTCCGTTGGCGTACCAGGTGTTTCTCCAGTCGGCACTGTGTTCACCGCAACTTCCGGCTCTGGATTTGCGTTCAGTACAGAGTCCCAGCCTGTCTTGGTAGCGTCTTTGGCAACTGGAGTTTGTTGCGAATCGACGGCTCTTGTTTCTGGTGGTTTTACAGAGGTATCTGGGTCTTCTGTTTTGGTCGTTGTCGTTTGCGTGTTTGTATTTTGGCTGACTTTATCGTTGTCTTTGCCCAAGTACCTCACGAAGACGAAAAACAGCCCCAAGGCGATGATCGTGCCGCCAACTCCCAGCATCGTCACCAGTAGGATCTGATTGGACTTGCGGGCGGATGAAGAAGTCCATTCTTTAGAAGAAAGCGGGATGGGATTAGAAATCGTCTCCAACGCTTCGATCGGCGCTATCGTGGACGACTGTTGCTCTTCGCCAAACGGGTCTGAATCTCGGAATCGAATTCGATCAACATTGAGATCCGAAAACAGACCGTCGGTATCTTGATCGTTGCCAGCAGCGGCGTGCCATTTTTCATCGCCAATTTTGGTCATTGCCCCCGAATCTATCGGGTGATTGGTCGTAGGTTTTACAACGACCCGTTCAGATTCGATAACCTTGATGGGAGTCGCGCATTTGGGGCACGGCAGTGTCTTGCCTAATAACTTAGGCGAGCTGACCTTGAGCGACGATTGGCATTTGGGACATCGTAGGTTGAATGGTTGCAAGAACGCCGAGCCTCTGCGATTCGAGTTGCGTTAGCGATAAGCCAGTTACGGGGCACAATGGCTGGTCCCACACAGCAATCGATGCCAATATCCGATCAACGTTCACTTCATTGTAGGACGAAACCGTCAAAAAGTCCCGCCCGTCTCAAAAGATATGTCCGTTATTCTTGAATGTCCGAGCGATTGCCGTCGTCTATCCTCGCAAAAATCATGCGTCCCGCATTGGTCTGCAATGTGCCCGTTACAACGACCCCCAAAGTCTGACCGATGCGAGCTCGGCCGCCGTCGATGACGACCATAGTCCCGTCGTCCAGGTATCCAACGCCTTGATCCGGACCTTCGCCCGGTTTTACAATGCGAATTTGAAAAGTTTCACCCGGCAAAAATTGCGGCCGCAGCGAATTTGCTACTTCATTGAGATTGATGACTTCGACGTTATGCAATTTGGCGACTTTGTTAAGGTTAAAATCGCCTGTTACGATTTTTGCTTCGAGTTGTTTAGCTAACAGCACAAGCTTCATATCCACCGACTGGCCAGCGAATTCGGGAAGCTCGCGGTCGTACAATTCGAAGTCGACTTTTTCGTGGTTTCGCAAGCGATTTAAAATGTCCAGCCCCCGTCGACCTTTGACGCGACGGATTCGATCCGAACTGTCAGCGATCGATTGTAACTCGTTCAAAACAAATCGCGGCATGATGAGTTGATTGTCGAGAATCGATGTATCCGCCAAATCCGCAAGGCGACCATCGATGATACTGCTTGTGTCGAGCAAGAGAGGGCGAATTCCTTTTAGGTCGCGAGCGAATTCGACATAAGGGATGATGAAGCGAAAGTCGTCTTTGGTTTGTAACAATCGACTAATGCACAAATAACAAAGCGTCGCGCCCATGAACAGGGTCAGCTCACTCTTGTAGTTGAAATCTTGTGTGATCGGTGTTAACGCCGTATTCAAGGCATATGTCAACAGAATGCCAACCAGCAAACCAATGTAGATGGCCGATACGGTTTCAATGCGCCGCTTGACGGAAAAAATGTCGCCAATGATGATGCCAAAGGCCAGCAAATAGATGATGGCCGCGACTGAGTTTGGCGACGAGAAGTAGGCTACCAGCCCTGAATCCAAAGCGTACCAAGGTTCCAAACTTATCCGGCGTGATACAGAAGTGGCGATTCCAACGACCACCATCACGAACACGATTCGCAAAAGCAAGAGCGTAATGCTGTATCGTTTGTAAAGATCGTTTGCTTGTGAAGTCGTTACGACATCTTGTGTGGGGGTATCCACGAAAACACTTCCAATCACTCAAGGATCGCTTCAGAACAAATTTATTCGGAAGGAACCGAATTAGGCTTGCCCATTTCCCTCAGCATTGTATACGTCTCAGTCCCGTTTCGGAATGCGAAATACGGGCATTGGACGAACGAGAAACCAAGGATTAGCCTGAATCGACATGGAAAATTAGGAGTTTTGCGGATTTTGGCAATTAGTCCAAGAGCCGGCCTTCGACCGGCGTCGGTCTGTACTCATGGTTTCGTTTTCGAAGAACCCGAATGCGGACAACGGCGTCCGGGTTAACATCCGACTTCTTCGCTTCTTCTTTGTTGGACATATCGACGCGATTAAAGTTTCCGAGCGCTTCGAATCCTTTAATGACTCTGCCAAAAACGCAATAGGAGCCATCGAATTGAGGATAGGGAGTAAAGCACATGTAGAACTGGGCGCTACCAGAATTTAAATCCGGCTGATTCGTTTCGGGATTCGCTCCTAAAGCGAGTCCGACAGAGCCTCGAAAATGGTTTCGATGGCCCGGCAACGGTCCTTCGCCTTTGATCGAATATCCGGGCGTACCCGTTCCATCACCACGCTCGCAGCCAGTTTGAGCGACTAAGTGCTCGATGACGCGAAAAATAGGTTTCGCGTTGTAGTGACCTTTTTCAACCAAGTAAATAAAGTTATTTACGGTTTCAGGAGCGTCGTCTTCGAACAGTTCGATTTCCAGCACGCCTTTTGTGGTCAGAACTTCGACGCGAGGCAAATCATCGGCTAACGTTTCCTTTTCGCGTTTCGCAAGTTCTTCTTTCCATTTTACGGCTTGCGTATCAAGAGTTGCCAGCATTTGTTGTGGAACGTCCATTCCCATGACGCTTGATTTTTTCCAGTAATCTGATGCAAGTTCATATTCGTTTGAGACAAACGCTGCGTAGCCAGCCATGTGGTACAAGCCCTTCCCTTCGTAGCCGCCATCGATCAACGCTTGCATGACTTCGAGCGTACCTTCGCAACGATCAGCTTCAATGTCCTTTTTCGCGAAGTAAAAAAGCATGTCGCCAATCCCCTTGAACTTGGCGGGATTACTTTTGAATAAATTGATCTCTGCTTTGCGAGCGGCCACCATCTTGCGATGGCCTTCTTCGCAAACATCTAACCATTTCTTCAAGTGAATGTCGCTGGCAGGAGAATCGGACACGTGAAATTCGACAATGACCCTGCGAGAGTCTTTTAGGAATTGCCGCAAATCTTCGACCGCTTTTCGATATGCCATCGCTGCGGGGGACTTTTCATCCTCAGGGATATCGCCTGCATCGGGCCTGAGTTCTTCGTCGCCTCCGGCGTTCTGCGCCGCTGACTGTGGGTCTTGATGGTCATGCTCGTGGTCGTGTTCCGGCGGTTGTTGGCCGGATTGAGCCATGGCGGGAGTCGAGGTTAGGGGAGACGATGGAACGAATGACATGCACGCCACGGTCAGTGAAATTGTAAGCCAAGTTACGAGTCGCTTCATGTGTCGAATTTCCTATCGCCGGGCGATTATTTTTCCTAAGGTTTGTCTTAAGACTTGGTACAATCCAGTTGTTAAAAATGCAGTCGTTAAAAACAGTTGGATTGCCGGTGGCGACAACCCATTTCAAGTGACCAAGCAACGTTTTATGGCTGGGAAAACGATCACGTCGAATTCGGTGCCTATCTTCTTCGACCCCTGCAGTGTGTCTTTGCCGAAGTCCGAACAAGCACGCACACGAAGCAACTCGCAAGATGTAGAGTATTTGAATTTACGGTTTTTGGAAGCGTCGGTTCGATTTTGATCGAGTGAGAAAGATGTAAAACCAGGATATATTGCAGCGTTTGAAGAGAAATGATGGATCGTCCGAGGAAATTGTGTTTGCACGCACTCAATCGACGCATTCGTCCGGACCATTAAATCGGAGAATCGGCTCAACCTCGGATCGGTTTGGGAAGTGCAGAGTTAAGTGCGGGGTATAGCCTTTGTCTTTTGGACACCGGCACGCTGACACGATCCATCGAATTTCGACTAAGCTGATTGCACGTCGGGTGGCTAATTGGCTAATGCAGTGTAGAAGCGACTTATTGGGAAATCATTAGCGCAACGCATAGATTCAAGAAAACGACCCTTTTTGCCTAGTTTCACCATTATGAATTCCAAACGCCGAAGACCCACAGCTCCAGGTCCGAATCCAGCACTTCGCCCCAAGACGGATCGAACAGCCGAAGAAGCCGCGATTCGCATCATCGGCGGGACGTTGCGCGGCAGGAAGCTGAAGATCGGTGTCGATCCACGAACTCGTCCGATGAAGGATCGGACTCGCCAAGCCATGTTCAATTTGCTTGGTAATCATATGGACGGATGTATAGCATTCGATTTATTCGCCGGAACCGGTGTTATTGCTATGGAGTCCGTTTCGCGCGGAGCGGAAAAGGCGGTCGCCATCGAGTTACTGCCGCATCTGGCCAAGACCATTAATCAGTATTTGGAGACATTCCGGATTCAAGATCAAATCACCGTTTATCGCGGGAATGCATTCGACTTCATGGCCGACCAGCGCGAGATTATCGATGCGTTGCCGAAGCTACCTTGGTGCATCTTTATCTGCCCGCCTTTCCCACTTTGGGAATCGGGAAGAACGGAATTAGTGGCCCTGATTGAAAGCTGGCTTTCGGCCGCTCCCTCCGGCAGTCGTTGCGTATGCGAACTTGATTACGATAGCGATCCTGAACTCCTACCAGCAGAGTACGAGTGGAGCATTCGCGACTATCGACCGGCAAAGCTAGCAATAGCACAAAAAAGCTAGCTATCGATGACAAGGCTAGCAATGGCTGCAATGCTGCCACCTTTGACATAGTGCTAGCAATTATGAACCGCTCGCCGATTGTCATTCTCGCGACGCTGTCTGAAGAAAATCTGGCATAAAATCCCATATTTGCGGCATGACGCAGCCCTATGCCATCTTGGACACTTGGTATTTGATAAAAACGGCATGCGTACTTTTTGAGCACTGGAATCGTGTGCATCCTTTTCGTGCTTGAGTGCGTAAAATCTAGGCATTGCTTGCAAAGCGTCCTAAGTCTTTGGAATGACAGCGTTTACGACGTAGTTGTTGACTGGTTTGCCATCATATCCCCGTGCCTAATCGGCCTCAACGTTGTTGGGGACTGGTTGACTGGGTCGCGACGAGCCACGACCTGCAGTCAATTCCGATTTGGTTAATTGAGGCTCAGTCGAAAACGTTTCTTCAAGGACGACCAAGCATGGATTCACTGCAAACAACGCAAGTCACCGAAAATTCTCGCTTTAACCAAATGAATCAAGCCCCCCATTCTCCCTCTCGTCTCCCCAAGGCTGCACCGTCACCTGGCGAAAAGCTTGCTGCTGACCTCAAGGTTTTTAATCAAGTTGCAAGCGAAGTTCGGACTCGCCTCAATCCCAATCTTCCGGAGAATCTCCGTCGTCGCCAAGTTGTCGAAGTCGCAGCGGAATTATTCGGTGTCGCCCCAACCTGGATCGCCTTCTTCCGTGAGATCATGGGTGTCGAAGGCGTCGCGCGAACGCTGTTTGCGACGAATGATAGCTATCGTGAATACGAGAAGTCGCCAGAGCACCTACAAGTTTTGGAAATGCTCACCACATTGCGCTCTCGCGACTTACCCGAGAATGACCCCAGCGAAGCTCAACGCATGATCACAGTCCGAATTCCGAAGTGCATGCACGATTGGATATGTGACGAAGCGAACCGTTTAGAGGTCAGCGTGAACAAACTTTGTATCAGCCGATTAGTTCAGTTGTTAGATGAACGGATGATCCCTACTTCTCAGCAGAAACGCCGAGGACGAAAACCGGGTTGCGCAGGCCAACCGACTTCGTCGACTTCGCCAGAAACGGCGGATTGTGACCCTGCAACCGATGTTACAGTGTCTACGCTCTAGATTCGCTAGATCGCCCAAATTTGGAATTGATAACGCGCTGATGAGACAGGCTTGTGATTCGTGAAAGCCTGTCCATCTCGCGACCAATCCGCCCCCCATTGTCGAACGATTGTCTCAATCGTTCATCGTATTTCTCAGTGTCGAACGATTGTCTCAATCGCTCCTCGCAGCATTAAACCAACATCTCTCCGCCTCTCACCCAAACTACACTTTTTCAACAAACCGCTCGATTTGCATCTTCTAATTTCAACGAAAACAAATATCAGTCGAAATTCGTCGTGTGCGCCGTCTTGGATGTCCAACTCTGCGTCTATAATCGTTGACGCAGGTTGAGGAGGTCTAGGCGGTCGCTGATTTGAACGTCAAGTTCAGGTTGGAGGAAAGTCCGGGCTCCGCAGGACGAGGCGGTCGGTAACGCCGACCGGTCGCAAGGCTAGGGAAAGTGCTACAGAAAGCAAACCGCCGAACGACGGCTTTCGGGCCGTGCGTGGTAAGGGTGAAACGGTGAGGTAAGAGCTTACCAGAGACCAAGGTGACTTGGCTGCTTAGCAAACCCCGCTTGGAGCAAGATCAAACAGAAAGCCGCAGCTCAACGCTCATGACCTGGTCCGGGTCATTGTGCTTTCGGGTAGATCGCTAGAGGCAGCAAGCAATTGTTGTCCCAGATAAATGACTGTCTCTGGGTTTACCCAGCCACAGAACCCGGCTTATCGGACCTCCTCTTCCTGCGTTTTTGTTGTTTTTTCCTAACAACCGACAGTCAGCCCGAATGCCGAAATGAAGCCTGAGATTGGCGAGAATTCGGGTTCCGCGCATTCGCGACGATCGGACATGAAGCAGCAGTTTAAAGTCTTGATCGATTCACTCAATCTTGGACGATCGCGACTTCTTTTTTGCGAGCCACAAGACCCGAAACCGAGTCGCGCGAAAACCCTTAAGTCCGACGTAGCCACCCGTTTTTTCTAAAAAATACATGTTTTCGCGTGCGGGAAAACAGGATATTTTGGGAATAGAATTCTATCTTTCTAGTAATCGGCTATTTTCCCGCGAGATAAAATGATTAAAAACAAGAAAATCGATGAGCGTCGCATGTTATCGCAGTTTGAGGTCGGCAAAATTCTACTGCCACCACTCATTCTGCGTTCTTTGCATTTGCAACCGGACGGCGGTGGAGACGCGTTGATCGAAGTTTCAGTTCCTAACGAGTCTGAAGGATTTTTGTTCGTTGTTGAAAGCAAATCGCGTTCAACCCCGGAATCGGTTCGATCGGCAATTGCGCAGGTTAAGAAAATCGCGAAAGAAACCAGTGCATTGCCGATGATTCAAATTCCATTTCTCCCGTATGAGAAGCTGCAGGAACTTGAAGAGGAGCAAATCAGTGGCGTTGACTTGTGCGGCAACGGCATCGTCATCATTCCTGGCCGACTGTATGTAATGCGTACGGGGCAGCCAAATCAATACCGCGATTCACGGCCTTTGGCGAATCCATATCGCGGACACTCCGCCGTAGTTGCCCGAACGCTTCTCATGCAGCCGAAAGTGGAAAATTTATCCACGCTTTGCAATGCAATTTCGGAGCAAGGATCAAAAATTTCCATATCACAAGTGTCGAAAGCAATCGCCGCGCTGAACGACGAGTTGATTGTAACGAAACAGCAAGGGCGAATTGTATTAAGCGATCCTCTGCGACTAATGGACAAGTTAAAAGACAATTGGCGGGCACAAAAATTTACTAATCGACAGGCATTTCGAATCAACGGATCGAAGGATTGGCCGACGCGACTATCAGCGTGTGCGGGACTTCGATGGGCCGTAACGGGCGAATCCTCGGTAGGTCGATACGCGACATTCACAAAAGCTGGACCGTTGCAAGTTGCGGTCAACGAGTTATCGCTCGCTCGGTCGATTCTCCAAGGAACGCCCGAGGATATCGTGAGTTTCGCAGAAGTTGAGTTAGTTGAAACCGAAGAAGCTGGCTATTACTTTGCAAACGAGCTAAGTGAGGGGAACATGCGATACGCAAGTCGTTTACAAACTTGGCTTGAGCTTTGTCATGGCGATGCTCGTCAAAAAGAAGCAGCACGAGATCTGCAGCAGCAGATCATGGCGGAGATTCGATCATAGCAACCCTCGTAGACGATCCAATTTGGCCACACTTTCAAGCCCTTTGGGGTGACCTTAAGCTCATCGGTCGAAATGATATTTTTGTCGCTGGCGGCTACGGACTTTTTCTTAAACAGTCATGGGCGTGGAAAACGGGATCGCCTATTGTCGTACCGATGGACCGGTGGCGCGATTCGCAGCCCCGGGCAACGAAAGATGTTGACTTGGTCATCAGCCTCGATCTAATTTCTGACTCGACGAACCACTTGGCAATTCTTGCGGCATTAGAAAAAAACCAGTTCATGCTAACCAAAAGTACTTTTGGAAAGCGTTGGCAGTTTGAAAAAAAAATTGATCAAGATCGAAATGTGATTCTCGAATTGCATGCACCCAAGCCAAACGAACAACAACGCAACGTTCAAGTAGATGGCATGCGAGTTAAGCATAAACCTTCGCTTGGCGCTGCTGGGATTCATGGACGAACCAACCCGGAAGCTGTTGGCTGCGAGCAACACCCCTCACGATTGGAGCTGGAAGGCCAAACATTTCTTGTTGTCAATCCAATCACATGGACAGTGATGAAATTGACTGCAATGCGTGACCGATGGGCATTTTCGCAAGATCAGTCTAAATCGCAAGCGTTTCGTGATTTCTCACAAGCCCAGGCTACCAAGCATGCATTGGATACTTGCCGTGTTATTGCATTAGTCACCGAACATGAGCGTGACTCTGCAAATGAAATCCTAAGTGCGATCAAAGATGAGACTCCAGTCCGAACTGCCAGCGAAATTTTACGATCAATTTTCCAAGATGAAACCAATCCCCTAATGGCCTCAGCAAGAAACAGTTGGCTAGCGGGCGACTACGAACAAATTCATCGAATTCTTGATGGTTGGTTTCTCTAGCACGGCGCGTTCGTTCGTTGTCTCTCTTATTGTGGCACAAAGGGGTATTTCATTTGGCCTCAGGAAATTTCGATTTGAAAAGTGACGATCGAAACTCGCGCATTCGGAAGCGACTTCCTGCATCCGCAAATCGAGCGAGCTTTCCGAAATGACTGATTCAATTCCTAGTTGAACCGATCTCACTTGCGCCATAATAAGCACCCATGCATAAGTTTGCAGTCACTTGAAGTAACCGTGGCTAACGCCAAAACGGCTGATAACGCTAGATAACTTGTGCTGGGGTGCTTATCCCAACGAATCGCAATGGTAAATGCGTTTGGGCGTGTGGCGAGGCATGCGAATTACGGGCATCCGGACTGTGCTCGGGAGGGATGCTACACTTCCATAGTTTGAATTTCGATATCTCTCGCCAAACGGTATTGAACCTGTGGCGTTTTCCAACATGAGATTCATCCGAGAATTCGTTTCCTGAGTAGGGCTTGGCTTCCCCGCTTACAAAAACTTTTCGTAAAATGGATCGTAGAACGGGGCCTCAAAACTTCAGTTCTTATTTTCTACTGTGAAACTGCTAAGCACCCATGCATAAGTTTACAGTCACTGGAAGTAACCGTGGCTAACGCCAAAACGGCTGATAACGCTGGATAACTTGTGCTGGGGTGCTTAACAACAATTTTATTCCTCTGGTTTACGGACCAACTGATGCAAAATCACGCTTATATTCATCGCGTTATTAACCTACTCGATCCGGCAAAAAATGTGTTGCTCAATATGGAATTCGCGCGGGCGGAGGAGCTTGTGGCGAGTGGGGATGCTAACGCGGTTGGGGAGATTCAAGGGCAGTTTGCTATTTGTGCTCAAGTTGGGCGATCGGTGCGTATGGCGCGATCGATTGGTCGGCCGCTGCGGTATTTTCTGGCCAAGAAGGTTGACGGCCCGTGCTTGATCGTTGCCGAACGTATGGAGGAAATTCGCGATCAATTGATTGCGGAAGGACTCGGTGACCAATTCCATCCATCGTACACACGAATGGTTCCAGCGCACTATGTGGTTGAAATCGAATTGGTCGGCTGCCCCGATCCCAATCCACGTTACGATCGATTCTTTTCACCCGAGCGAAATAAGTGGTCCGCAGATTTGGATTCGATCGGGCATCGCTATGTTGAACGACTTTGCCAAGTTTGCGATGCTTGGTTGGATCGCGTTCCTCGTGCTGCACCGATTGGTGTTTTATTCTCCGGCGGGGTCGACAGCGGCGCGGTCCTGTTGGCTCTTTATCACCGATTGCTTCAGCGGGGTGAGTCTCCGTCTCGCCTCAAGGCTTTCACGTTGCGAGTCGACAACTCCTCTGCAGATGCCGACCAAGCCCATCAGTTTGTCCGCCAATGCAGCATCGAAATGCTTTGGGAAGTGATCGATGTTGCGGCGTCGGACCTCAACTGGCGAGAAACCATTCGCGTCATCGAAGACTATAAACCGCTTGACGTGCAGAGCGCAACGATGGCATTGGCTCTGTGTCGCGGCATCCGAAAACGCTATCCCGACTGGCGTTACTTAGTGGATGGCGACGGCGGCGACGAGAACATGAAAGACTATCCAATCGAGGAAAATTCTGAGCTAACCATTCGCAGTGTTCTCAATAACACGATGCTTTACCAAGAAGGCTGGGGCGTGCATGCGATCAAGCACTCGCTGGTCTATAGCGGCGGTCAAAGTCGCGGTCACATTCGCACGTTCGCGCCCGCATCCACGCTCGGCTTCGAAGGTTTCAGCCCGTTTGCCCTGCCTCAAGTAATCGAAGTTGCCGAAGGCATTCCATTTATCGAGCTAACCGATTGGGATCATGGCAAATTGTACGCGCTCAAGGGCGAGATCATTCGTCGAGGCGTTCGGTCGGTGATGAATTTCGACATGCCGGTCTTTGAAAAGCGACGATTCCAGCACGGTGCACTTGATCGCCAAAGTTTTGACCAGTTGTTCCCGGGAGACGAAGACACCTACCGCCGCGCCTTTATCGAACTTTGGAACGAATCGAAATGACATTGCCCGCCATTTCGCGGCAAAGTATCCTTCATTGGCGATCCAAAAAAAAAGAGACGGTCGACGAGAATACTCCGTTGGCCGTTTGGAACGAGCGGGAAAACGCGGGCCAAGGCGATTGCGTCGATGTGACGACCGTGATCTTAGTCGGTGCGGAATGTCGTTTCGCTTGCACCATGTGCGACTTGTGGAAACACACCTTGGACCACGCAACGCCGCCAGGGGCTCTCTTGCAGCAGATCGACGTCGCGCAATGCCAAGTTGCGCCAGCTCAATGGATTAAGCTGTACAACGCAAGTAATTTCTTTGATCCGTATGCCGTCCCAATACAAGATCTTCCCGAAATCGCGAGTCGCTGCAACCGTTACGAACGGGTGATCGTCGAAAACCATCCTCGGCTGCTGAAACCGACTATCGCGGAATTTGCGGGCATGATTTCCGGAAAGCTGGAGGTCGCGATGGGGCTGGAGACGATCCATCCAAAGAGCCTGAGCTTGCTCAACAAAGAATCCACTCTGGATGATTTTGCACATGCTTGTCAGTGGCTTATAAAACATCAAGCCGACATCCGTGCTTTTGTATTGCTCCAGCCTCCCGGCACGCGGGATGACGAAGCGATCGAATGGGCCGTTTCATCGATTGATTTTGCTTTCGAGAACGGCGCGCGGCACGTCAGTTTGATACCGACGCGCGGCGGGGACGGGCAAATGGTCGAGTTCGAAAAACAAGGCATTTTCCGGCCGCCCGCTGCCGGTCAGCTTGAACGAGCATTCGATCAAGCTATCCAATTGACCGCTGGAAAACATCCGAGATGTGTCGTCACAGCCGATTTATGGGATTGGAAAAATTTACGAGGACACTGTTCCGTTTGTTCGCTGCCGCGAAAGTCCCGATTAGAGAAGATCAATTTTGACCAACAACACTTGGCAATGCCAACATTCCAGTGCCCTTGCAGTTCGCAAATGGATTAAACTTTGAATTAAACGCGTGAACTAAACTTGTAAATACGCGCGAAGTGGCGTTATGTTTTTCTTGCCAGCTTTAGCGATCAACCAGCGACGGTTTGAATGGACATGACTGCTAACCATTATTTTGCACTGGTCGTCGGATCAAGCTTTACGGGCAGTATTCTGTCTTGGATTCTGCAAAGCCAAGGTCGTAATGTTTGCGTTGTGGATCGGCAAAAGCACCCTCGATTTGCAATTGGCGAATCGTCGACCCCTACGGCTGATTTTTTAATAGCGCATTTGGCAGAGCGATGGAATCTACCCGCGCTCGCGCCGCTGGCTTGTTGGGGCAGTTGGAAATTGCAATATCCGCATTTGCGATGCGGCAAGAAACGTGGTTTCAGTTATTACGCACACAGTCCCGAACAGATTTTTACGGATGATCCGCAGCATTCACGATCTCTATTAGTTGCTGCCAGTAGCGACGACCGTTTCAGCGATACTCAGTGGTTGCGAGCTGATGTCGACCATTTCTTGCTCACTCAGGCAATTGGTGCTGGCGTCACGGCACACGAGGAATGTGGCATTCACGATGCGCGGTGGTGCGAGGAATCGAAACACTGGATCGTTACGCTGCAGGATATTCATGGACAGCAAAGTCAGTTAACGGCGAAATGGCTTTTGGATGCGAGCGGGGGTGGCAGTGCCGTCTCAAAATGGGTTGGTCAGCACGACGATAGCCAATGGATGCGAACAAAAACGGGAGCGATGTTTGGTCACTTTGCAGGCGTCAAGGATTTTGCACCTGTCTCACAAGTTCCAGGCGCGTTAACCGCTGATCCATTTAGTGGCGACGATGCAGCGCAGCATCATGTGGTCGATGACGGCTGGTACTGGATGCTCCGATTTGATGATGGCATCACCAGTGTCGGCTTGGTGCGGCCAACAACCGAATGGCCGACGCTCGTCCACGACGTAGAATTTCGGAAAATGTTTTGGCAAGATTTTCTCGACTGCTATCCAAGCCTCCGCGACTTGATGAGCGAGTCTCGGCTCGTTGCTCCTCACGATGGTCTGCGATTTCACGCTCGCTTAAGTCGCTGTGCGAACGTTGCAGCCGGAGCGAATTGGGCGGCGCTGCCGACGACGATGGGTTTTATCGATCCGTTGCACAGCACGGGCATTGCACATGGTTTGAGCGGTGTGGCTCGATTATCCGAGTTATTGCTGGGCGATGAAAAACAAATTCCTGAGCGAATGATGGAGTACTCGCGGGACGTTCGCAATGAGATCCAATGGTTGGATACGCTCGTTGCCGGATGCTATCAAGGCTTGCCATCCTTCGAACTTTTTCGAAGCTATGCGGCCTTCTATTTCGCTGCCGCAATTGGCTTTGAAAAACAGATGGCCCAGGATCCGACGCATTGGCCGAATGGATTCTTGCTTGCCAAGGACATGGCATTGCGAGCCGCAGCCGAAGCGACTTTCCAGAAAATATCGCTTGCAGCCACTGGTATTGATGACGAAGAAACGATTGTCGAGTCAATGCGAACTATGATTCAGCCGTGGAACGATGTTGGGTTGCTCGATCCATCCCTCCACAATCGCTTGGCGCACACGCGAGCTCCTAAATACGCATCGACGGCATTTCAATCGATGCCAAACGCAGACCAGCAATAGTGACCTCGCCGCAGTGACCTCCCCGCAGTAGCGTCCTGAAATCGATGGGGACTTGGCCCGAAAAAAAATCGCGGCAAGTGAAACCTACCGCGATAAGTAAATTGTATTGTGAATGGACATTTCAAAAAAAGTGCCATTCAACGCAATTCGAGCTTACTTCTTGAAATCACCGGCTCGGATAATAACGAGCTTGGATGGATCGATATATTTCTTAAAGGCTTGCTGAATTTCAGCGGTCGTCAGCGACTCGATTTGCTTTTCTTTTTCAGCGATGTAGGCAAAGGTACGGCCCAAATCGAGATTGGACAGGATTTGTCCAGCAACGGAACCGTCAGCAGAACGGCCAATTTTCTGGGCTTCTAGGAAAGCCTTCTTGGCATCAGCCAGTTCTATGTCCGTTGGACCGCTTTCGATGAATCGATTCAGTTCTTCCATGGCAGCAACTTCGACTGCGTCGATGTTGAGCGGGTTCGTGATCGCGTTGATTGCAAATCTAGCGTCTGTCCCTTGCGATGGTATAGAAACCGATGAAGTGACGCCGTACGACAATCCTTCTTTTTGACGTATGCGATCGCCAAGTCGCGATGACAACGTGCCGCCACCTAAGATGAAATTGCCAAGTTGCAACGCGACGCTGTCGGGATTGTCTTCGTTCATTGCGAAACACAGACCTGTCAAGAAGACCGCATTCGCTTTGTCCGGCGTTACGATGTCTTCTTTACCGCCCGTTTGATTCTTCTTGACTTCGCGGTTAATGTCGCGAATAGGCGTCTCGGAAGTCCAATCGCGTAGGGCCTCTGTCAAAGCGTAGATGGCTTGGTCGGGTTCAAAGTCACCGACGATCGCTATCTCGCCAACTGCCGCTGAGACTTGGTCGGCGTAAACCGATTTGACTTGTTCCAACGTCAGTTGTTTGAGTTCGTCGATGGTCTCTTCCATGGTGCGCGCGTATCGCACGTCGCCTTTGGGGTAATCCGACATGTCGCGAGCCAATTTATTCCCTGCCAAGGCGGCTGGGTCCGTCTGCATCTGCGACATCATCGACAAGGAACGAGCTTTCATTTGTTCAAACTCATCGGACGAAAACGCGGGTTGTTTGAGCACTTCGGCCAACAACTGAATGCCTTGAGCCAAGGATTCTTTTTTGGCCTCCATGCTAAACGTCAACTGCCCTGCGGTTCCGCCACCACCCCCGCCGCCTCCGCGACCACCGCGACGGCCTCCACCACCGCCACCTGCTGACAGCCGCACGCCGAGCGCATCGAGTTTTTGTTGTAAAGCTTGTTTGTCGTTCTTTTGTGTGCCGGACATCAACATGGCTGGCAACATACCAGCGGCTGGGCCAAGATTTTGCAGTGAATCTTCGTTGCCATAGTGCAATGTTAACGCCAAGTTTACCGTTTCGCCGCGATTCTTCTTAGTTAGCATGGCAACTTTGACGCCATCGATTTCTGCAATCTTGGTACGTGCGTCGATGTTAGCAGGCGATGCATCAAACTCTTCGCCAGCCGAAACTGCTGCGCCGCCTTTGTAGTCTTTGACAACTTCCGCGATCGATGGCACGGATGGAATTGACAATCGTTGCGGTGTATCGACCGGGATGAATACACCGACGGTTCGATTGTGTATCTTGAAATAGGTCTGAGCAACGCGATTGACATCGTCAACCGTCACGGCGGCCATTCGGTCTCGTTGAAGGAACCAAAGTCGCCAGTCGCCGAGAGCCGAAGCGGAACTGAGAGCTTGCGACATGGCTGCTGCGCTCGAAAGCGTATTTTCGTAATTGCGACTCGCGCGTACTTTCGCGCGTTCTACTTCGTCGGAGGTGAATGGAACCGAACCTAGGTCTTCCATCGTCGAGAGCAACAGGTCCTTGACCTCGTCAAGTTTCCCTTCGGCCGGTTGAGCTTGCACGGTAAATAGCCCTGGGTCGTGGGCGTTGTCCGCAAAAGCAGAGGCGTTCGTTGCAAGCCGGGATTCGACTAGAACTTTTTCAAGTCGACCAATCTTGCTTTCAGACACGATGCTGCCAAGAATCGAGAGAGGAGCCCAGTCTTCGTGTGCAGCGGCTGGCATGTGGTACGCCGCAACGACCGATCCGATCGTGCCCACACGGCGAAGTACGACGTTTCGCTCTCCATCTTGCGGCGGTTCTTCCGTATACGTCGCATTCAGCTTGCGCTCGGGACGTGGAATCGCTCCCAAGTATTTACCGGCGATCGCCAAAGCTTTCTCTTCGTCGAATTTTCCGGTAACGATCATCACGACGTTGTCCGGTTGGTAAAAGCGTCGATAGAAATCTTGTAAGTTATCGATGGGCACACGTTCGATATCCGAACGATTACCGATCGTCGATTTACCGTAATTGTGCCATTCATAAGCGACAGCTTGGACGCGTTGAGCCAAGACGCCTTGCGGACTATTTTCGCCGCGTTCGAACTCATTGCGCACCACGGTGAATTCGGACATGAGGTCTTCGCGTTTTACGAAACTATTTACCAAGCGATCCGATTCCATGTGGATTGCAAACTCGAGGTTTTCGTCATTTGCAGGAAGTGTTTCAAAGTAGTTGGTGCGGTCAACGTTGGTTGTACCATTGAAATTCGCGCCGTGATCGCGCAAAGCTTTCGGGACTTCTGGAAAAGTTGGCGTTCCTTTGAAGACCATGTGTTCGAGAAGATGTGCCATGCCCGCTTCGCCGTAACCTTCGTGCCGTGAGCCAACGAGCACGGTCATGTTGACGGTGATGGTTGAGCGGGATGGTTCAGGGAACAATAACAAGCGAGCACCGTTATCAAACTGGTACTCGGTGACACCTTCGACCGAGGTGACTTTTTTTGGTGGAGCCGCCAGTGCGGTCATCGCCACACACGACATGCTAATTGTGAATAGAAACAAACGAAGCATGGTAAAACCTCATTAGATACAGGATTAGAATCCGCAGTGGGCAGATTATACGACGAATCAAGTGTGCGTGCACCGCGTCTACCATCGCAAGATTACCAAATATTGCTACTCCGGAATCGATAGCATGCGGCCAGTTCCAAAGGCGCAATGCATCTATGGTTAGAAGGCGAGATTTCTACGTAAAATGGTAGACGAACCTTTCGAGCTCACCTAAACTTCAATCAGTCAAATTCCATTCTCCGCCTCCCTTCCAAATTTTTTGCGCCCGAAACGCCAATTCACGGTTTTCTCGCGAGCGGTCAACAATTCAGACTGAGGTCATTGCATGTCCAAGTTGATTTTTCAAATTCTGTTGTCAGGCTGCTTCGTCGTTGTGCCGGACTTTGCCAAAGCGGACGAGCCCGAATTTCCAGGCACGCAGTCGAAATGGAATGGGTTTTCGCGATACGATTTTGAAGTCGACGGCAAGCCGGTCTTGGTTGTCGTTCCCGATAAAGCTGTCGCGGGGAAACCCTGGGTTTGGCACGGCGAGTTTTTTGGGCACAAGCCCGAACCCGACATTGAATTGCTCAAGCGAGGATTTCTTGTCGTCTACATGCAGATTCCAAACTTGTTCGGATCGCCAGAGGCTCTAAAACATTGGGACGCTTTTTATAAAGTTCTGACGGAGAAACATGGATTCGCGCCGCGAGCGGCATTCGTGGGCGTGAGTCGCGGCGGTTTGTATTGTTACAACTGGGCGTCGGCAAATCCGGACAAGGTCGCGTGTATTTTCGGCGATGCGCCCGTTTGCGATCTCCATAGTTGGCCCGCTGGAGCGGGGAAGGGTACCGGGAACCCTGACGAGATGAAACGCATTCTTCAAGTTTACGATGCAGCCAACGCAGATGAGCTGTACGCGCGAGCCTTGAACCCGATCGATCGCTTGGAGCCACTTGCCAAAGCCAAAATTCCGCTGCTGCATGTTTACGGTGACGCGGACATGGGTGTTCCGTGGGACGAAAACACAGGGATTGTGGCCGAGCGCTATCGCAAGCTTGGCGGTCAAATCACGCTGATCGCCAAGCCCGGTGTAGGACATGTGCACGGATTGGACGATCCCACGCCGATCATTGAATTTATCGAAAAACACTCGCTGGCCGCGTTGCCTGCGAAGTAGCAATCCGGCAGTAACCGGCGGATTTTGACCAGGGACAATCGATCCCTAGACGCCTGTTCGGTTGCTATCGAGGTGACGAATTTCTTCGCGATCGTTGGTGCACGGTTCCAATTGTCCTTCGGCGAATGCTATGCTGTGGACATCTCTGTTGTTGGTCTTCATACCTCTCCCACCAAAGAAAAGGACCCAAGTCATGGCTGATCAACTGGATGTACAGAAATTCGAACTTGAACGTTACAAGACGACTGTCGAACTCGAAATCAAGAAGATGGAGGCGTATGCAAACTTCAACTATCGCATGATGGAAGTTGCCGAACTGCAAATCAAGAACGAAACGAAAATCGCTCGCCTGACCATTCTCAAAGCCGCCATGAAGAGTTATGAAAAAGCGCGACAGAAAGCGATGAAGGAAGAGCGACTGCTTGAAGAAAAAGTCGGGAAATACGCTCAAGCCATATCGAGAATAACGTTCATGTTACGTGGCGAAATGGCTGACAAGGCAATGGTTTCGTTAGGCTGGCAGGGATGGACGTTCTTGCTTGCCAAGGCTCCGATTCCCGTTGTGACAGCTATGAACAAAGTGAAATGCGGCGCTACGGAACGCAAGGCAACGCAGTTTTCATTTCCAAGTCTGAAGTCCGATGGTGCGCCGACTGATATCAAGTATGCAATTGCGTTGATGGACTGGGCTCGAAAATTAGGCGCTATTCCAAAGCTTGGGACAAAAGCCCAAGGACGACTTGGCGAGTTACTCCAAATATTGGGTGACGGTGCTGTTGTCGGATTGGAAAAAGTGAAGACGGAATTGGCAACTGCGGAAACGGAATATAAACGGATTAATGAAAAGCAATGGGACCAACTAAAACCCGAAAACGAAAAAGCAAAGGAAGCGTAGTCAAATCGTTGGTTGGGCGGAGTGTCATATTGACTTCGCACTTCGAGGAAACAGAAATGAGTGATACACATATCACAAGCACTCTGGATTATCACAAACGCGATTTCGCGGAAATGATTTCGCGTTCCGAGTTGTTTTTCGAAGAAATGCAAAAACGCCGAACGGTTCGTGATTTTTCGCCCGAACCTGTTCCGCGTCAAGTGATCGAAAACTGCTTGCTGACGGCAGGTGCAGCACCCAGTGGAGCAAACCAGCAACCCTGGCATTTTGATGTTGTTACTGCTCCAACAAAAAAACGCGAGATTCGATTAGCTGCCGAAGAAGAAGAGCGTGAGTTTTATGAAAAGCGCGCCACGCCAGAATGGCTGGACGCGCTCAAACCGCTGGGAACGGATGCGAACAAGCCTTTTCTAGAAATTGCGCCTTGCCTGATCGCAGTCTTTGTGCAATCGCATCGCATCAATGAAGATGGGAGTATCGTAAAACACTACTACCCGACAGAAAGTGTCGGAATTGCCACCGGGGTGTTAGTCACTGCATTGCATCATGCTGGATTAGCAACGCTCACTCATACTCCCAGCCCGATGGCTTTTTTAAATACGATTTTAGGACGCCCGAAGAATGAGCGTCCCTTTGTATTGCTGGTAACCGGATACCCGGCTGAAGGTGCGCGAGTACCGAAAATCACGAAAAAGACTTTAAGCGAGATCGCGTCCTTTCACGAATGAGGGTTTTTGCTGACTTCGATGGTTTATTCATTCCTGAGTTGCTTCTTCAAAGCATTCACTTCATCACGTAACCTTTCGATTTCGGCCCTCATTTCTCGCACGATATTCTGCATAGGGGCTGCGTCCTTTTCTCGCACCTCATGTTTTTTCAACTCACGTTCTTCGACTGCCATACGTTCTTTCGCAGCGCGGATGTCGCGTTCGATATTTTCGGCACGCTCCATTAATTGATGCGCAATGTCATGCAGTTCAGCCATCTTGAGGTGCTCGGCAGCTTGGCGAATATGTTCCACCTGTTTCCAAGCTCGCTCGAGTTTTTCCATCTGCGGTTTCATTTCCGATTGCCTGGATTGGCTAGCGTGCCCCTCTTTTTTCAGTAATACAAGTTTTTCTGCGACGGCATTCATTTCTTTCTCGACTTGGCGAACATCATCCTCAAGTGCGCCATTTCGCTGCATCGTATCGTACTTCTCTCGTAATGCTTGAAGCCTTTTTGAAAGCTGTAAAATATCTGGATTCTTTTTCGCGTTATCTTCTTTCGCAGTACTTTTTTGCGACGCAGCGAGTTTTTCGGCTTGATGCATCAGCTCTTCCGCTTTTCGCATCAAGTTTACGGATCGATCAGTTTGTCCGCGTTCGGCTAATTCGGCGGCTTCCTTCTGCATGGCTATTGCTCGCTCTCGCAATTCATCAGCCTCCGAAGCAAACACGCTCGAGGAGAGAATTGACAGGGTCACGGTAGCCACGCACGCTAACAGATTGATTTTTTGCATGATTGAACCTTAAACGAAATAAAGGTGGGAAGAGTGGAGGAACTGATGGGGAAACTGAGTTACCGAGTTGGGTAAATGATCATTCGGGCAAATCGACAATTTGTCTCTTTGCTAGATCGTACGACTTACCAGCTTCAAGAGCAACATGATCAGGTTGTTTTGGATGAACGGGCTGATTGCGATCGTAGAAATGCACTTTCCCTCGTCCGACAACTTCGGCTATGGATTTTTTGACAATGATCGCCGTTGTCTCGTCGATGCCGATTCCCAGCAATTGCGGGTAGCGATTAACTAGTTGCGTCATGTCTTTGTGACGGCCTCGTTGTGAAAAATGCTGATCGATAGCGACCCCGCTGATAAATCCAAGTCCTCCGCGTTCGTAACCAGGGGCCATGATCTTAAAATTCTCGATCGGCGTTGCACGCGCAAGATAGCGGGCTTGGATCGAAGCACCTGCCGATGATCCACCGATAACGCCGCCCCGATGAAGTACTTCTTTCATCAGTCGATGAGCGGTCGTTCCATAATATGAATCGGCCAAGTTCCACTGCCGTCCGCCGCCAAACCAAATTCCAGTCGCGTCCCGTAATGGCAACAAGAATTGCTCGTCATTATTGGCTTGCTCGCGATTCTTGGTATGGATCATGGCTGGGTGAGCTACTCCCATCTGTTCCCAAGAAGCCAACATACCGCGATCCGCCGAGACGTCGTCTTCTTCGCTGCACGGAACATATACCAGTTTAGCGGCGTCGGTCCCCCCGGCTAGGTCAACGAATGTCTTCATCAAGCCTTCTGGTACGCCACCGCCGCCAACTATGACCAATGCTCCATTTTCGACAACCGGCTCCTGGATTTGCGCGGGAGGAAACGGCTCAAGCGTGCGATCGATCGCGTCACGTCGCCATTCCGTCAAGTCCACCAACCACTCATCAGGTTGCTTGCCCGGTTGCATTTCAGAAATCGTATGGGTTCGAATCGGTGCTTGTTCCGTGGCCGATAAAATGAATGTCGCTTTACCCTCGCCCACAACCAAGATCTTGCGGCCAGAAACAACCAACGTCATGTTTCGCTCCAACCCGATTCCGACCGACCGAGGATGCGAAGCGAGCACACTCAGTACCTGCTCACGGGAATGAGGTTCCGCGAAATCCGTCTCCAAAACACAATCCGGCACGAGATCAATACCAAACTCCACCGCTGGATGATTCGAAGCGGATGAAGCGATAAATGTTTCGGAAAGCATTTTCGCCTGAGGACCGATGACGAAAACAGTTTTGCCTTTTCTGATGTGAGACTGGAAAACACTTTGTATCCGCGATCTTTCGCTCGCCGGAATATCTATGGCTTGGCGGGTATCATGCCAAGCTATCACGTCGTATGACTCTTGGCTGTCCAAACCAGCTTCTAAAGACTTGACGGAAACAGATTGGAACAAAGGTGTTAGCACAGAAACGAAATTGTCAGTTTCGGCTTGATTTGTGAACAATGCCAACCGCAGTTCGCCATTTTTCGCTTTGGTTTGCGTTAGGAAATTTTCGAACGCCGCATCTGAGGCCGCGACAATAACGGTTCCATTAATCTTGAGGTCAATTGGCCAATCGTCGAACCGTTCATCGAAGATTTGGCCATGAACAGGTCCCTCTAAAAAGAGCATTGCGATCAAGCTGAACATCGTGTTGCGCATATAACGTGCTTTCTAGCCTGTATTTTCAGCGAAGCGTACAGTGATCTTTTGAATGCGATCGGCGAAGAATCTAAAATAGTTCGCTTTCCGTCATCCGCCAACCACTATCACCTGTTTATGTTCCCATTCCTAGTGCATCTTTCACGTTGAATTTTGGTGTTGGCGACTGAGTGTCGAACGATTGTCTCAATCGTTTTCCGAGCATCTGAAGACAATTGCTCCAGTTTCGAACCCAACGAACAAGCCTAGTTCGACTGTCCAGCCTAAACTTTAGGGTTGGTGCGCGGGCGTCTCGCCCGCAATCTGTAGTTGTCTGCGGACGGGACGTCCGCGCACCAAAACATAGCAACCCTAACTTTTCAGTTTGACGAACCGCTAGGCAAAGAACTAGGTTTCAACGGCAGAAGTTCCGCAGATTGAGCGTTTCTCTGCCGACGGATTTTGAGGCGTGAGATTACTTGTTGACACGGTCGGACCTCGCAATCCATAATTGCTACGTGGTCGTCAGTTCAAGTTGGCATCTAGTTTGGCTTCGAGTCAGATTAGCAATGTCTCGCATGGGTTACCCATGCGGAGTCCTTAAGCAGAGCATTTCCATGTTGAAGGCCGGTGCGTCTCCCGACGCACAATACTTCAACGCACACCAGTTTCGTTGAACTGACGACCCACTTTCATTTTTATTGTAAATGGATTGGGTCGAGTGTGACTTGGATCGCGAATTTGGCTCGTATCTTGATTGATTCGCAATGGAATCGAGAAGATCTGCTCAAGCTTCTTACGAAGTATTCCAAAAAATCGTCGCCCAGTCGTTTTGCGTTGGCAGATGAACTTTCTTCTAAATTCCCAACGCCTCCATCGTTGGCTCGGTTGATTGCAGATCTTCAGCGACGAGAAAATTTCGTTCGGGGCTTCAATCGAGCTAGAATAGACCGGGCGAGTAAATGCAATTTGACACCGAGTCAAATGCGCCGGCATCTACTCCTTAAATTCCATAACCCTATTCCCGAACTACCGTCAGTAGGCAGCGTTGCAGATTGGTTGGATATCCATGTAGGACTGCTTGATTGGCTGGCCAAACATCGTAAATCGCATTATCGATCTCAATTCATTCAAAAGCGATCGGGGGGAATACGGCTCGTTGAATCTCCGCGAATGCGATTGAAAATGGTCCAAAGGCAAATCGTTCGGGAGATCTTGCAGCAGATACCGGTCCACGCCGCTGCACATGGATTCGTGCAAGGGCGTTCCGCCGTGACGGCCGCGACGCCGCATGTTGGAAAATCCGTTGTGCTGCGGATGGATATGCAAGGTTTCTTTCCAGGGATTCAGGCATCTCGCGTATTTGGTTTGTTTCGAAGCTTGGGTTATCCCTATGCAGTCACTCAATTATTGACGGATCTATGTACGACGTCGTGCACGCCGAGCGAACTGGCAATGTTCGAACCGTCCTTGGCAAAGCACGTGAAAATGAATGGACGACTAATTCAAGATATGGAATCGTTGTACGGACGCAAGCACTTGCCGCAAGGCGCTCCCACCTCGCCCGCGTTGGCGAACTCGATCGCCTATAGGCTCGACTGTCGGCTTGCGGGGTTGGGTTCTCGTGTTGGACTTGATTACACGAGATATGCCGACGATTTGTTCTTTTCGGGAGCCCGTTTTTTCGGTCGCATTGCACGGGAGTTCTCAATCCAAGTTGCCGCGATTGCCATGGAAGAAGGTTTTCGAATTCAATTTCGCAAAACCAAAATAATGCGGTCCGCTACACGTCAAACCGTAACGGGAATTGTGATTAATCAACATCCCAATTTGATTCGCTCGGAATACGATCAATTAAAAGCGACATTGCACAATTGCGTCCGATTTGGACCGGCGTCGCAAAACTTGGCGAACATCCCCTATTTTCGCTCGTACCTCCAAGGTCGAATCAATTGGGTTTCCCAACTCAATATCGTTCGTGGACACAAATTGGCCAACATTTTTGCAAAAATCGATTGGACGAACTGGCAGTAGTCGAATTTATCGTTGACAACTCCGTCCCAAATTGCCTGATGTTTTGGCTTGGGAGGCTGTAGCTCAGCTTTTTGCCAAGCCTAGTGCAGAATCACGCATGAATTCAACTTGACCGCTTGCAATATCGTAGAGAGCAGGGACGATTGCGACTCGGCCATCGGCGACTAAGCGATGGATTGTCGCGCTGTCGTTCACAATCACATTCACCGAGCGAATGACGTTGCGACGCGCTAATTCATTGACAATTTTCGTGCGACTTTCGTCTGACGCTGCATGGAATTGCTCAATCATATCGTCATCGATGGACGATTGAATTTCTTTCATGATTGGAGCAAGGTAAGGGCAATTTGTTTCGGCTGCAATGTCTTTGTTCATATAGTTCAGCGACGACCCGACGGCACTGCATGCCGTGTGTCCTAGAACCAGAATCAATCTTGCCCCCGCTAATTTTGTTGCCAATTCAAGACTGCCCAAAATCTTTGGACTCGTAACATTGCCAGCGATGCGGATGTTGAACAAATCGCCTATGCCCATATCGAAGATTAACTCAGCGGGGCTTCGTGAATCCATACAGCTTAGAACCGACGCCAGCGGATGCTGACCAGCCGATCCCGCAATCAAGCTTCGGCCAAAGTCACGAGTCAATCGATGACCTCCCAAGAATCTCACATTGCCGTCCTGCATCAACGACAGTATTTGATCCTGAGTCAGTTTTTCACGGACTTCGTATGAGGTGTAATCCACAAATTGCAATTGGTCTTTTAGGCGATGTTTATTCCCAAACCCCGTTAGACTAACTCGGATCTTGCGCGCAGGTGCCGTTTTGTTTTTGAAGTCTTCTATCAAATTGACAATATCCGGATCGATGTAATCGGTCGATCTCGCGTCCAAAAGAACATCGCCACCGGCGGGGATAACATTGAGTGCTTGTTCAAGCGAAGCCCGATTCAGGAAACTCATTTGATTACCTAATTCGAGACGATGTAATTCCCCGGCCACATGTTTTTCGACGAACGCGCGAACAGGCCTCCGAATATAGCTGCGGAGAATGAAAACAGCGCTAACCGCTAGGCCAATCAAAATGCCAATCATCAAGTCGGTTGTCACGATGGCGACGATCGTCACCATGAACGGCAGGAACATCGGTTTCCCCTCTCGCCACATTTCGGCAAAAAGTTTTGGATTCGCGAGTTTGTATCCTAACGCCAAAAGTATTGCGGCAAGCGCGGATTTGGGGATCATGTTCAACAGGCCGGGTATCGAAACAACGCAGACAAGCAAGAGAATTCCGTGAACAATGGTTGATAACTTTGTCTGAGCACCAGCTTGAATATTCGCTGAGCTTCGAACAATGACGGAGGTCATAGGAATTCCACCACACATTCCCGCACAGATGTTTCCTACGCCTTGTGCAAATAGCTCGCGATTGGGTGGCGATGACCGTTGCTTCGGGTCCAATTTGTCCACTGCTTCGATGTTGAGCAGCGTCTCCAAAGAGGCAATGATCGCCAGCGTTAGTCCCGTCAAGTATACCGCTGGGCTCAAACCAATCGCAAAATTTGGAAATGCGAAGTACTTGAAAATGCCTGCGATTCCATCGCTCACGGGCACATCAACCAAATGGGATTCGCCGATGGTCCAGGCATTTCCAAAAAATTTCAAAAACTGAGAGGCAATAACACTAAAGACGACGATCAAAAGCGGGGAGGGTACAAGGAACTTCTTACTTAGATTGAATTTATCCCACAGCAATATGATCCCTAAAGATACGAGTCCAACCACCGCCGCACCAAGATGGAGATCCTGGAGTAAAGCATAAAGTTCAGTGAACGTATTCTGATGGTCTGGCTGCGAGAAGGACATTTCTCCTTCGGGATCGGTGTCGTGACCAAGTAAATGGGGAAACTGCTTTAGTATTAAAATGATTCCGATCGCCGCCAGTAGCCCTTTGATAACACTGTTGGGGACGAAAGCGGACAATGCACCAACTTTGAAAACCGCAAACGCAATCTGCAATACGCCCGCAATCACAACAGCTAACAAAAAGTTTTCGAACGAACCTAGTTTTGTAATCTCAAGGGCTACAACGGCTGTTAGTCCAGCAGCCGGGCCGGTTACACTCGTCGAAGAGCGACTAAGGAGTCCGACTACGAATCCGCCGATGATGCCCGACAAGAGGCCCGAGAATAAAGGCGCGTTGGAGGCTTGCGCAATTCCCAAACAAAGCGGTAATGCAACGAAGAAGACAACGATTCCCGCCATAACATCTTTCAACATCGTGCGGACATTCACATTGTTCGGAGACATATCAACTAATCTTTCTTACTAAAAGCAATTAAGATTTCCGACGAGTGTATTCGTTCAAAGAAATTTCAACGCAAAATACCGTGGATGCGAGATAAGCCTCGGTTCAGCTTTAGCCGAAATTTTGCCTGTGCAACATCCTGATTGCATAGGGGAATGTTGGTTCAAATTGATTTGTCTGTGTGCTTTTTTTAGCACTGGTGAAATTGGAAGTGTCTCGCGAGCACGAGCGGTCCAAATCGAAATGTTTTTAACTCGGTGCAGAATACACAGAGTGCAACAGTCGCAAGCCCCCACTCAAAACGGATGGACACTCGAAGTGCGCTAGGTGCGATGGTTTGAGCGAAAAACTCAAATCAAAATTGGGGCCAGTTGACCGCAAGGCAAGCGGTGCCCCTTGGCGATGGAAGATGGCCGAAAAGAATTGGGTTGGATTTGACCGTCAAGTTGACGCGTCTTCCGATCAAAAAATTCACGCGTTTTTCGCGTGCGGTAGAATCTCGCCACTCCCGCGTTGGCCACGAAGTCGGATTCGTATTCGGTAGTCTCGGAATCCCTTTCGCGATCCTTGTTGCTTTCGGAATCCGTCTCCAAGGATTCTGTCTCGACGCTCCAACTCGTGGCAGCCACGAGGCTTTGTCGTTCGCAACAAACGCAGATTACCAGTAAAAGGACAGAAATTCCCTTCACGGACAAGCACGCGATGTTCGTTCGTCGGAGCTGTTGAAAAAACTTCATAAACGAAATTTCGAAAACGTAGAACGAAACCGAATTGTTTTACATATAACGGTTGTCACCCGATTGTAACTTCAGCAGCTAGTAAATACCAGATCAGTTAATCGCTAGCACGTTGCTTAATTAAATCAATTACGGCTATTATCGCGTTAAACAATTAGCTTAAGATTTCCGTGACAATTCGCGCAGGTTCGACGCCCGTTAGACGCTGGTCAAGCCCCTGATACTTGAAGGTCAGTCGATTGTGGTCGATGCCCAGGCAATGTAGCAACGTTGCGTTGAAGTCGCGGATGTGCACGGGATCTTTGACGATGTTATACGAAAAGTCGTCTGTCTGTCCGTATTCGACGCCTGGTTTAATACCGCCGCCAGCCATCCACATAGTAAAGCAGCGGCCGTGGTGATCGCGTCCATAATTGTCTGCGGACAGACTGCCTTGCGAATAAATAGTACGACCAAATTCACCACCCCAGATGATCAGCGTGTCGTCGAGCATCCCACGCTGTTTGAGATCCTTGACTAACGCCGCAGCGGGTTGGTCGACTCCCAAGCATTGTCCGCGAATATTGCGAGGCAAATCCCCGTGTTGATCCCAACCTTCGTGGAATAACTGGATGAACGGTACGCCCTGCTCTGCAAGTCGCCGCGCGATCAAACAATTGCGAGCGAATGTTCCCGGCTTTTGCGCCTCGGGGCCATACAAATCCATCGTCGCTTGCGACTCGCCGCTCAAATCCATGATTGACGGCACCGACATCTGCATCCGGAAAGCCATTTCGTATTGAGCGATTCGCGTTTGTGTCTCGGGGTCTCCAAACTTTTGAAACTCTTCATCGTTGAGCTTGGCCATATTATCAAGCATCCGACGGCGCATGTCGCGATCCACACCATCCGGATCATTCAGATAAAGTACGGGATCGTTGCCCGCGCGAATGTTGACGCCTTGATGCCTTGTCGGCAAAAAGCCGCTTCCCCAAAGACGATTATACAAAGCTTGACGTTGCCCTGGACCATGCGAAATCATGACAAGGTAAGCTGGCAAGTTTTGATTCGGACTGCCCAGGCCATAGCTGACCCACGAACCAAAGCTCGCTTTGCCGGGTTGTTGAACGCCGGTGTTGATAAACGTTATCGCTGGATCGTGATTGATTGCTTCGCTGTGCAAACTCTTGACGATGGCGATTTCATCCACCACGCTCGCGACGTGGGGGAACAGTTCACTGACCCAAGTACCATGTTTCCCGTGTCGCTGGAATTTGAACATCGGCGCAACAACAGGAAACGTACTCTGTCCTGAAGTCATTCCAGTAATTCGTTGGTCGCCGCGAATACTTGACGGCAACTCGATGCCGTGCAGTTCGCGAATTTTTGGATGGTAATCAAAGGTATCAATATGCGAAGGGCCGCCCGCCATGAACAAATAAATGACGCGTTTCGCTTTGGGCAAGAAATGTGGTAACGAGGCCAGCCCGCCTTGCGCATCGGCTCCACCAAACGAAGCCTGCGAAACGGAAGGTACTTGTCCAAGCAAGCTTGCGAGTGCCGCAGCACCTATCGGCACCGAAGCATTGGCAAGTGCTTGGCGACGCGTTATGAGTATTGCCGATTGCTCAAGAGGATTCATGGATTGGGACCTTTTGTTTGGCTCGGATTAGCTGCGTGTCAACGTGATGTCTAAATTCAAGATAATGCTGCAGACAACGGTCATGGCTGCGTGTTGGGCCGCATCAATGGACGAATCGCGCACCGACTCACCGATCGTAATTAGTTTGGTCGCTCGATCCGCGTTCGCTTGAAAAACAGAATGTTCATTTTCAAACGATTGCTTGAGCGAGTCCAATGCAAGCTGTGACGGCTTTTGCCCCGTCGCTATTCGATAGGCAAAGATAATTTGCTCATCCAGCGAACTGCTATGCTTGATGGCTCGCTCGGCAAGATTTCGTGACGCTTCGACGAATTGCGGATCGTTCATCGTCACCAGAGCTTGCAAAGGTGTGTTCGTCCGTGAACGACGAAGCACACATTTCTCGCGCGTTGGTGCGTCAAAAATCTGCATCGTCGGAGGCGGTGCAGATCGCTTAAGGTATGTATAAATGCTTCGTCGGTAAAGTTTGTCGCCGTGATCTTGAACAAACCGATCGCCGCCAATGCTGACTTCTTCCCACAAGCCAGGTGGTTGATACGGCTTGACGCTCGGCCCGCCTATCGTGGGAACCAAAAGCCCGCTTGCCGCCAACGCATTGTCGCGAACAAACTCTCCCTGCAATCGAAATCGTGGACCTCGTGCCAGGTACCGATTTTCTGGATCGTATTCCATCAATGCCGGAGTAACGCGAGACGATTGACGATAAGCTGTCGACATGACCAACTGCTTGACAAACTGTTTTACGTCCCAAGCATTCTCGACAAAGTCGGTTGCTAACCAATCGAGCAGACGTTCGTTGCTTGGCATTTCTCCCTGAGCACCAAAATCCTCGACAGTTCGAACGAGCCCATTACCCATGAACATCTCCCAGAAGCGATTCACGGCGACGCGGGCAGTTAAGGGATTGTCGGGACGAACAATCCACTGCGCCAATGCCAACCGCGTTGGCGGTGCATCAAGTGATAGTGCGGGCAACGCGGCGGGAACACCGGGCTGTAGCGGTTGCTCTTTTTTAGGCGACTGATAATTTCCCCGATCCAGCACATAGGTCATCCTTGGTGATGGTAAATCCTGCATCACCATGACCGTGCTAATCGGCTTTTCCGCAGCCTCGATATCCGTCTTGAGTTGCGAAAACTCTTTGCTCAGTTGCTTGTACGGTTCATCGAGCGAATTGAGAAAATGGGACACAAGCGTGGTGCGTTCCGATTCGCTCCGAGATTCCGGCGACTTGACAAGAATGGGCGCTATGGGGTCTGCACCTGCTACTGCGGCAACCTCGGATTCGTTCAAAGCTCGCGAATATATTTGGACGTCATCAACGCTGCCAGTGAATGACGAGCCGGGATTTCTTCGACCAATATAGAATGGCTTGTCCGTGACGATGGATTCCGTAAGCTGGTCTTGAGCGACCGTCCATTCTTGCTTCTTGCCATTAAAGTAAAGACCAATTCCCGACGCCTTGCTTGACCCGTCGTACGTGACAAACACGTGGCTCCAATCGTCAGCAGCAATCGCTTCTTTGCTAACAACTTTCAGCGAATTGCTTGGCCAAGCACTGATGATGTGAACCGACACGCGATTGCCCGAAACAAAGAGGTCGTATCCACGATGTGCATTATTGTCATCCATACGAGCAATCGGCGCACCGTTTCCGCCGCCTTCGGGTTTGATCCAAGTGCCGTAACTAAACGCATCCGATCGCTCAAAGCTGCCGACTTGCCCAGCATCAATATAAGCCCCACCCGTCAACTGCACGCCGCCGGTTTGTTTGCCCGTAATCCAATTCGCTTTGCCGGAGACTTTCCCGGTCAAGTTACCAGTGCCAGCTATGAGGGTAATCTCTTCGCCGCTTTGTTCATCAAGCGGAATGCGAACGATCAAGTCACTTGGCAGTTGCGGTTGGTTACGAGCTGCGATCGCTGCTTCCTGTGACCATGTTTCGAACTGAGGCATCGCCGCCTCGCTTCGCTGTTTTAATTTTGCTTCGAGGTCCGGCAGTTGTTGCTTTAAGTCGGCTGCTTTCTTCAAAGACAAATCGTTGTAGATGTTCTCGATCGGCGATTGATTGCCGCCACGTGTTTGCATGCCTGGGTCTGCGGACTGATTGAAGTAAGCAAAAAAGCGATAGTAGTCGTTTTGCGAAATAGGATCATATTTGTGATCGTGGCATTGGGCGCACTCCATCGTCAAACCAAGCCAGACAAGCGAAGTTGTCTTGACGCGATCGACGGCATACTCAACGCGGAATTCTTCGTCGATCGCGCCACCTTCGTCGGTGGTCGCATTATTGCGATTAAACCCCGTCGCAATCTTTTGGCTTACCGTTGCGTCGGGCAGTAAATCGCCAGCAAGCTGCTCAACGGTAAACTGATCGTATGGCTTGTTGTCGTTAAATGCATTGATAACCCAATCCCGCCAAGGCCACATATCGCGCGGACCGTCGGCATGAAAAACACTCGTATCGCCATAACGCGCCGCATCCAACCAAGCAACGGCCATGCGTTCGCCGTAATGACGCGAAGCAAGCAATCGGTCGACGACTTTTTCGAAAGCATTTGAGCTGTCGTCGGCAAGAAATGCGTCAATCTCACCAATCGTTGGCGGCAGCCCCGTCAAGTCAAACGTGACGCGCCGCAAGAGCCGTTCGCGATCTGCAGGCGGGCTAAAACTGTGATGATCTTGTTCGAGTCGAGCAAGCACAAACGCATCGATCGGAGTTGTAATTTGGTCTGTCGAGCTGACTTGAGGTAACGTCGATTTGGCAGGAGGAATGAATGCCCAGTGACCTTGCCAGACGGACCCTGCATTGATCCAGTCGCGAATGATTTCGACGTCCGTTTCTTTGAGTTCTTTGTTTGCGTCAGCAGGCGGCATCTTGATGTCGGGGTCAGATGACGTCAGTCGTTTCCAACCCTCGCTCTGCTCAACACCGCCACCAAAGGCCGCTTGAATCCCGGCTTCGGTATCCAGCCGCAAATCAGCTTTCCGATTCTTCGCATCCGGTCCGTGACACTGAAAGCAATTTTGCGATAAGAGCGGACGAATGTCGCGATTAAATCGAATCGGTTCGCCGGCCACACTGTGGGCGACGAACATGCCCGCGCAAATGTAGCCAAGGATCGCAGCACAGCGGCTATAGAGATTTGTAATCGCAGTCATAAAGAACATCTGCCAGGCAGGAATAGAAGGCGGGATTGAAGAACTGTTCCATTATAGTGCAACCAACCACCCCTCACAATGTTGCACTTAACCCTGGTAGCAAAACCCTGGTAGCAAACTAACCCTGGTAGCAAGGCTCCAGCCTTGCTACCCGCTGAGCAGCAGGCTCCTGCCTGCGGCTGCGCTACTGGCGGCGCACGACAGGACGGATCCTGTCATGCAGTGCGTGGCAAGGCCGGAGCCTTGCCACGAGGAAAACTAACCCTGGTAGCAAGGCTCCTGCCTGCGGATGCGCTACTGGCGGCGCACGACAGGACGGATCCTGTCATGCAGTGCGTGGCAAGGCCGGAGCCTTGCCACGAGGAAGGGTGGTAGTACATGGACCCTGGTAGCAACCGCCCCTGGTAGCAAGGCTCCAGCCTTGCTACCCGCTGAATAGCAGGCTCCCGCCTGCGAATACCTGCCTGCTAGGCACACTAGTAAGAACAGAGACCCGCTGGCAGTACTCAGCACAGCCCGTATCCTGCAGTTAGCAGTGCACTTTACCGAACTTCAATACCGTTGGAAAACTCCGATGTCGAACCGACCCCTACAAGCGTCGCTGTTGAGGAAACAAACGATCCGACACCTACAGCTGCAGGCAGCGTCAAGCCAAAGGTGGCGTTGCCGCTGGCGTCGGTGGAAACAGTTCTCGCGGCAAGGAAAACTTTCCCTTCGCCAAATCCCGTGGCATCGCGAGTCGGCGACGAAAAGAACTCGACGCGAAAACGTGACGATGGGCTGCTGCTCATCGTTCCTAGTATACGCAGGCCCGAAGCGATTCGCGTCGCTGATTGAAGTATCGGGTAATTTTGGAGGCCGTTTGCACCCGTATCTGGATCGAGCAAGTCATTCGGCGTTACCCCCACTTGGAATGCGCTATCGATCAAGTCGATCCCCAAACCGCCATTGTCATGAATGGAATTACCAAGAATCCTCACTCCAGAATACGCGTTTGAAACAAGGATGCCTTGCCGGTCTTGACCAGCAATCTCGTTTCCTTCGCCAATCGCTGCTCCACCAATAAAAGCGTTTTGGACTTGGCCGAGAAAATAATTGATGGTTGAGATGCCCGTAATACTTCCGAGAACGGGTTCGTCATTAGCGTTTAAACCAATCTTGTTGCCCACGATTCGCAAACCTCTCCCCGTACCGTTTATCTGAATGCTGGTTCCTATAAAGTACGAAGGCCCGCGAGGAGGTAAAGCCACTGCGCGAATGCCGGCGATTCGGTTGTTACGAATGATGGTGCCCACATTATTGTCATCGAGCGAAACACCGATGGTCGTATAGGGACTGCCTTGAGCGAATCCGTCGGGAGTCGTGCCGATCCAGTTGTTTTCAATGATCGTTCCTTTGGTCTGGAAAATCTCAACTGCCATTCCCCCGGGAATGCCTTGGCTGTTCCGCGTTCCAGCGCCCGTAATAAAGTTGCGTTCAGCATCCGTGGGTCCGCCGATGCGATTATTGATTGTCGGCGGTTGTAATGGTCCGTTGCCCAATACCCTCACACGCTGCGGTTTGTTTCCAACAACGACCACGTTGCTAGAGCTTGTGATCTTGATAAAACCACCGGTGTTGCCAAGGCCCGGACTGGTGCCACCGACGAGCGCCGCGGAGGAATTGCTGATACTGATTCCGCTGTTTGAATTGCTTTGAACAAGATTGGTATTTCCACCGGTAATGTAGATCTGCGTACTATCAAATCCTCGCACCTCGCCTCCCACGCTGTCATTCATATAGATCGATGTCAAAATCACAACTTCGCCACCGTTGGGATTCGTGTCACCTGTGAATGCCGTCTGCGAAGCGCCATCGAGAATGACCGTTTGGAAAAGTGTCAGGCCCAAGAAAGGCCGCAGTACAGCGCGGCCAGGATAGAAAGCTTGCATCTCCCATTCGCTTTGCGGGACATGAAAAGCAATTGTCTGCACGCCGCTGGTGTTATCCGATGCCAAGCCAGCTTCGGCCAGCGATATTTTGCCATCCGGACCGGGCAGATCTGCAATCCGTTGCGCACCCCCAAAGTCAACAACATCGCTTGCCGTGTCTACCGTGATAGTTTGCCCCATCACCGTTGCCGAGGTCATTAACACCATCAGTCCGATGACCGCAGCGATTACTTTACAATTCATGTTGGTCCTCAAATTAATTGGATGCGCCATTAGTGAATTCAGTTTTATCGCAAAATGTTCGTCGCGAAATTGTATCATGACAATCGGTTGCTAACCAAAGCATAGCAAATGTTAAGCCGTTCCTGACCAAATTCGCCTGCGACAAATCGCGTGTTGCGTTAAGATTGGACGCAAAGAGCTGACTCGGTTTCAATTGACAAAATAATTCGGCAGCCGGGGACTCACTTGATGGCAGCCCCCTCAAATAAAGAGAGTCGAATCCAACTCCGCCGACCGCCATTGAAATAAAAATGTTTATCCTGGTAGCAAACGAACCCTGGTAGCGAACGAACCCTGGTAGCAAGGCTCCAGCCTTGCTACCCGCTGAGCAGCAGGCTCCTGCCTGCGGCTGCACTACTATCAACGCCCGACAGGCAGGAGCCTGTCATGCAGTGCGTAGCAAGGCCGGAGCCTTGCCACGAGGAATGTAGTAACAAACCGCCCCTGGTAACAAACCGCCCCTGGTAGCAAGGCTCCTGCCTAGCTAGTGTCTGTTCGTTTTCGCCGAAGTCGTTATGCGGCAAAGTGTTGTTGCAAAACCTTCGCTTGAAGATTTCGGTATTGATTTACATCCTTCTGATATGTATGTCGGAACACTTTTCGTGTGGTTTGATCGACC
>JANMGV010000217.1:0-57750 GCA_031374825.1 Pirellulaceae bacterium | reverse complement strand
TTCAATGGCCATGTACAAAATAGCGCCTGAATTGATAGGATTGATAACCGGGTTGGTAGTCATGTCATACTCCTGGGGTTGGTGAGACAAAACCAGTATTATGAAGGCTACCAGCCCTCTTTGCACTCATAGCATCTCTCCCCACAAATTCGGGCTGAGTTTTACGACAAGCGAACGAAGTCGTCCGAATTTGTGGGGCGAGGGGAGTGAAGGGTTGGTGTTGGTGTCGCGAGGGAAAGAATGTTGTTGGTAGAACCACGTGTGGAATTGTTGTGGCTGGTGGTGTTCCGGCGAAGAAATCTGAGGGATGGTTGCTTGCACGTCATACGGGTGGTATCGGATACATTATCGACATCCGATAGCGGAAAATAGGCGGTGCCAAATTTTGTAGGATTGAAGTTCGAGAGAAAATGCTTGCGCTGCAGTCAACACAAAAGCTGTTATACTCAATCGTCTACTTAGGAGAAAACTATGCGACGTAAAATGACGATTTGTGCATCTGTGATTTTTCTTTTCGGAGCTGGCTTGTTCGTATCGGCGCGAGGCGAAGGACCGAAGCAGGGGGATTCTAAGAAGGCTTCGTTGGGAAAAGAAATTGTGCTTGAGACTTTATTCATCCCTCCTGGTGAATTCATGATGGGCAGCACGCCGGAAGAAAAAATATGGGCGACCGGGATCGAGGGCGGAGCCCAGGCGGGCACAAACCGTGAGTCATTCGAAGGCGAGCAGCCGCGACGGATGCAGGTCAAGCACGGATTTTGGATGGGTCGCACCGAAGTCTCCGTCGGCCAGTTTCGGCGATTCGTTGAAGAGTCAGGCTACGTCACCGATGCCGAGAAGCCTGATGGCAAGACGCAGTGCTTTAACCCGAAATGGACCAGTTACAATCTGACGACTCAAATAACACATCCTTGGGAACCGATGCCGGGAAAGAGCTGGCGTGATCCGAATTTTCAGTTCCCGTTGCGTGACGATTTTCCCGTGGTTTGTGTAAGCTGGATGGACGCCCGAGCTTTTGGCGAGTGGCTAACGAAACATGAACGCGCTGCGGGACGATTGCCGGAAGGACTTGAATATCGCCTCCCAACAGAAGCTGAATGGGAATACGCTTGTCGAGGCGGCAGCAAAGAGAGTCTCTATTACTGGTGGGGGAACGAACTCAGCCAAGGCGAAGGCCGCTTCAATATTTCCGCTGTGGACTTCCTGCCCGATCGAAAGCAAAAGTGGCCGCTGGCGAGCGCACCGTGGAGCGATGGATTCGCATTTGTGGCCCCTGTGGACCATTTTGGTCAGCGAGGTCGCAACGGTTTCGGTATGGCCGACATGTGCGGCAATGTCTGGGAAGTTATTCTGGACCACTTCGATCCGACAGGGGGACACGAAGAGCTGAATGTCATGACAGAAAATTATCGCCCTGTCTGCCGTGGCGGAAATTACTTTGACGTTCCGGGCAACGCTCGCTGTGCCGTCCGGCTGGGACTCGCTGGCCCAAACTATTCCGACTCCCGCGATGGTTTCCGTATCTGTCTCGGCCCCCCGCGCAGCGTTGACAAATGAATAAAGTCATTCGCCGTCCGTCTATCTGACAGTTTGTTTCGCTCAGGCCATCTCAGCACCAAGGGGCACTTTTGGGCACCTAGAATTGCTGAGTGGCATGAGGAACTTCGAAAAAAATCGTGCGACGAGCCGAATACATCGAACTACTTAGCCGCTGGTTCTTCTGTTTTCGGAACAGGAAAATGACCGTGCTCGGCGGCCATGTGGGCCGCTAGGTAATACAGTTTCGCGGCAGAAGCGATCTTGTGAAAATTGATCTTGTCGGGACCATCGGTCGTGCGATGGTAATCGGGATGGAAACCACCGAATAGAAACGCGACCGAAGTGCCTTTCTTGAAAAAGTTAATTTGATCGCTGCGTCCAAACACACCTTCTTCGTCAAACTCGAACGTAAAGTTCACGCACTTGTTTGCTTCAAGAATCATCTCATGAAGCGACTTGTCACCTTTCTCGCTACCGATCAAGTGCAGCGAACGTTCATTTTCGCTGGCGGGCTCATTTTCCTTTTCTTCATTGCGTCCAACCATGTCCACATTGAGCATGCAGACCATGTCCTTGAGAGGCAGGATCGGATTCGCAACGTAATGCGCGGAACCCACTAAACCGATTTCTTCGGCAGCAAACCACATGAAAAGCACACTTCGCTTGGGCTTAACTGGATTGGATGCGATCGCCTTGGCTATGTTGAGCAGGGCAGTCGATCCTGAACCGTTATCGTCCGCACCGGGATAGAATTCTTGGCCCCGTTTGCCGAGATGGTCCAGGTGAGCGCCGATTACAACGTATTCGTCGCGCAAGGCGGGGTCAGAGCCTTCTTGCCATGCAAGCACGTTGGGTACTGCTGTCGGTTCTTCGCGAACTCGCAATTCGATTTTTACATCAACGTTAGTTTCGTGGATAACCGACGTATTCTCTGCTGGTGCAACTAACCAGTCGTCCGCGCCACTGGCGGCTTTTAATAATTGTTGAGCGGCCGCTCGTGCGATTGTCCCAGAAACGCCACCAGGCCTTTGTCGGCCCTCAGGACGCTGCAACTGCGAAGTCGACTTGGGTTCGCTATCGGTGATTCGCAAGACTGCGGTCGGACGCTTTCGAGCGATCGCCATTCCGGATGCGCCCGCCGCTTTTTCATCAGCAATCAAGATCACGATTTTATCTTGTAACGAGACGTTATCGTCAAGCTTTACGGACTCGCCAGCCATTTGGACAAATACAAGTTTACCGGCAAACTCCGGCTGGTTAACAAAACGATCCAAGCCAATAGATTTGTCGAAACCGACCGACAACTCGTTGGGGCCCGTTATTTTGGATTGAGCTTGATCGACCATCAAACGACTCATGGGGAGCATTTGAAAATAGGTCCCTGCGTCGCCCATCGGTTTTAATCCAAACTCAGCAGTTTTGCCTGCCACCCAGTGGGCAGCTTTGACGTAGCCTTCTTGTCCCGTGCCTCGGCCTTCGAAGCCGGGTCCAGCCAAGATGTTCAGCCAATCTTTGCACTGGTCTGCGGTAATTGAATCGAATCCGGGCCGTAATGCATCAGGAGGCGCTGCAGCGCCATCGTATTGTCCGCAAAGCCAACTTGCGCCACTCGAAGCGATTCCAATCACCAACAATGAACGAGCAACAATTCTGCCAAATGTACGCATGAAGCAATCCGCCAACTGATTCGGTTTGGGAAAGAATAGAAAACCAAAGTCTAAATTGCACTTCGGTAAATTGCTACTGAGGCATTGAGACATTGAATGTTGCCACCAATATGGCGGTCGATTGATACGCTGAATGGATTCAAAACCGTTGTAGATTGCATAGTATCCATCAAACCCAAGAAATTTACTTGTCCGAGGCCCTATCGGCAAAACTTGCCCTGGGCTTCGATCCGTTGTATGATGGGTATTTGAGGAAAAAGACAAGCCTCCGCACTATACCCCCACCTGCATTACCTTCCTACCTTCCTACCCGCCTTCCGCTCCCAAGGCACGATGCCCCTATTTGGAGAAAATCAGATGATGGATTTTTTTGCGAGCCAATTCCCGCATTGCGGACGCGTCGACCGACGTGGTTTTTTGCATGCCGGTGCCGCTGCCACTGTCGGCTTGACCTTGCCGAGCTTTTTAGCTCGTACTCAACTGTTGGCGAACGGTGGGCAGGCCGCGAATGACGTTAACTGCATTTTCATTTGGACCCAAGGCGGGACAAGCCATCACGATACGTTCGACCCAAAACCACGGGCGTCAGACGGTGTTCGCGGACCGTTCAGTGCCATTCCAACTGCAGTCACTGGAGTTCAGTTTACCGAAGTCTGCTCGCGGATGGCGAAAGAGCTGAATCGTTTTTCGCTCATGCGAAGCTGGAATCCAAAGAACGCTGGTCACGGTGTCGCTGATCAGTGGTGCATGTCGGGGCGTAATCCGACGCCCACAATGACTTACCCATGCGTGGGCTCTGTGGTCAGTCATCAAAAAGGTTTTAAGTCCGCGCTACCACCATTTGTCCAGCTTGGTGCATATGTCGACCGAACGTTTCAGGGTGGAACGCCAGGCATTTTGGGACTTGAGCACGGCGCATTCGAAATCCACGCCGAAGTCAACGTCGACAAATTCAACGTTCGCGATATCACGCCCCCACTCAACATGGAACTGACGCGTGTCGAACGACGAAAATCCGTACTGGCGACCATCGACAAATTGCAACGGCAAGCAGATTTGCAGCCCAAAGCATTCGATGCATTGGATGAACATTTCAAGACTGCGTTCAATATGATCACCGCGCCGGAAACAAAACGTGCGTTTGATATTGGCAGCGAGCCCGCAGAATTGCGAGATCAATATGGACGCACGGCATTTGGTCAGAGGCTGCTGTTAGCTAGGCGGCTCGTGCAATCCGGCGTACGCTTTGTAACCGTTAGTGATCCGGGTTGGGACAACCACACCGATTGCTTTAATGCGTTAAAGACGCATCGCATGCCACAAATCGATCAAGCTCTGCCGCAACTTCTGATCGACTTGGAGCAATCGGGCATGCTGGAATCGACGCTGGTCGTTTGGATGACAGATTTCGGGCGAACTCCCAAAATCAATTCGGCAAGCGGTCGCGATCATTGGGCTACGGCAGGATTTGTTGTCATGGCAGGAGCCGGTGTTCCGGGTGGACTTGTAATCGGCGAAACCGATGCCGAAGGCGGCGCTCCCAAGAGCAACGAGTACTTTACGGAAAATATCGTTGCGACCATCTACCACAAACTCGGTTTGCCACTGGACTTAACCGTACAAGCCAGCGATGGACGCCCCGTTCGCTTGCTCGAAGGCGAACCCGTTCGAGAGTGGATTTAAGCCATGTTGGGCTTTTCTATTGCTGGGCTTCACGATTACGCGTCATGTGTTCGAGGATTTCGAGACTTGAAAATCGACCTTATGAATTTCCAAAAGGTCCGCAATCTACTGCGTACTCTTTTCTCTTGCATACTCCTGACTCTGTTCTTCGTCGCTCCATTGTTGGCGAGCGATTTTCAGATCGCGCCAGAGTCGATCACAATCTTCCGTAATTATGAACCGACACAGATTTTGGTTACAGCAATGGACTCGACGAGCCCGATTTCGGATCGATCGGAGGATTTGACTACGCGGGCGACCTACATTTCGTCCCATCCGGAAATCGCTTCCGTTTCTGCCGAAGGAAACGTGATCGGCATTGCAAATGGCGAAGCTCAAGTCCATGTGACATGCGACGGGGTTACCAAGTCGATTGCGGTCCATGTTCAGGGAATTGTTGCTGAGCCAAAATTTGAATTCACCGAAGACATCCTGCCCGTCCTGTACAAATCAGGATGCAACGCGGGAGCCTGCCACGCAAGCCAGTACGGCAAAGGTGGATTCACGCTGTCTGTGATGGGGTTTGATCCTTCTGCAGATCACAACGCAATCACCAAAGCATCTCGTGGCCGTCGAATCAGCCCTTCAAATCCCGAGAGCAGTCTACTACTGCGCAAGCCGACGATGGCCGTTCCTCATGGCGGTGGCAAGCGTCTGGAATTGGGCTCGAACGATTACAGTATCCTCGCATCGTGGATCGCGCAAGGTGCGTCGGCTCCTGTCGTCGATGCTCGTCGAGTAACGAAACTCGTTGTTTCGCCTGCGGCTCGAATCTGCAGAGTCGGCATGAAACAGCAGCTTCGCGTAGAAGCCCAATACGCAGACGGAACACTGCGCGACGTCACCTCGTGGGCTCGATTTGACGGAATGGATGACTCAGTGGTAACGGTGACATCCAATGGTATTATGACCGCCATGGGGCCCGGGCAAGCTCCCGTGATGGTTCGTTTCTCCGGACAAGCTGAGCTTTCGACCATGATGGTTCCCTTTGCTGATACCGTTGATCTAGTCGGATGGGTCCCAAATAACTATGTGGACGAATTGGCAGCCAACAAGTTTCGCGAACTCGGAATTGCTCCTTCGCCGTTGTGTGATGATGCGACTTTCTTGCGTCGAGCTTATTTAGACGCGATCGGTACTTTGCCAAACGTTGACGAGTCCATTGCCTTTCTGGATTCGACAGATCCTGAAAAACGCAAAAAATTGATCGATCGTTTGTTGGGAATGACTGGCGATCCAACATTGGATATCTACAACGATCGCTATGCGGCGCTGTGGAGCTTGAAATGGTCCGACTTGATTCGCAACAACAGTACCGTTTTGGGCGAAAGCGGAATGTGGGCTCTGCATAACTGGCTTCGTGAGTCGTTTCGAACCAACAAGCCGCTCGATGAATTCGTTCGGGAGTTGGTCACTGCCAAAGGCTCGATCTTTTCGAATGGTCCAGCAAACTATTATCGCATCGCCAACAGCCCACCCGACCTTGCCGAATCAACCGCGCAATTATTCTTGGGGACACGTTTGCAATGTGCCAAGTGCCACCATCACCCGTATGAAAAATACAGCCAAGCTGACTACTACGGCTTTGCAGCCTTCTTTGCGCGAGTTGGCACAAAAGGAAGTTCCGAATTCGGTAATTTTGGTGGCGAGACGGTAGTCATGGTCAATTCTGGCGGCGAAGTGGCTCATCCGAAAACGGGCGCGATCATGAAGCCCACGCCAATCGAAGGCGAGCCAATCGAAGACCCGTTGGATCGCCGAGTCCCACTCGCAAAATGGCTTACCGCTCGCGAAAACGAAATGTTCGCTCGCAACATCGTCAATCGCTACGTCGCCTATTTACTTGGTCGCGGGCTAGTCGAGCCAATCGACGATATGCGTTCGACGAATCCGCCATCCAATGTTGCTTTAATGCATGCCTTGGCTCAAGACTTTCGAGACAGTCATTTCAATGTCAAGCACCTGATGCGAACCATCATGACCTCGCGCCTTTATCAGCTTGACTCACAACCCACTTCGCAGAATGCTGCGGACACACGGTTCTATAGCCACTTCAAGGTCAAGCGACTAAGCGCTGAACCATTGCTAGATAGCATCGACTTAGCAACAGGGTCGCTCACCAAGCATCCGAATTTGCCATTGGGCACCCATGCAATCGATTTGCCCGATGCTAATACGACCAACCCATTCCTTACAACGTTTGGTAAACCTAAACGTGCCAGCGTTTGTGAATGCGAGCGAACGCCCGATGAAAATTTGACGCAAGCGCTGCATATGCTCAATGGAGACATCGTGGCAACAAAAGTTGCCGACGCTAAAGGCCGAGTCGCGACTTTGGTTGCTGCAAAAAAAACACCCGAAGAGACTGTTACCGAGTTGTACTTAGCAGCGCTTTGCAGGCGTCCTAATCTTGCAGAAACCGAGGCGGCGCAGCAAGTCCTTATAACGAGCCCCACTCCCGACGAAGCTTACCAAGATATTCTCTGGGCACTAATCAATTCGAAACAGTTTTTGTTCGTGCGGTAATCCCAATCATGAGAAACACTTTAACTGCAGCTGTTCTGACAAGTTCGATGCTCGTGGCAAGCTTTGCAATTGCGCAAACGAACAACTCCTATCCGATGATCATGTGCGTGCGTCCAACAGCGGCGCAAATCGGCCAATCGACCGATGTCGAAGTCAGCGCTCGCTACAACTTTGCCGGCGCAAGCCAAGTGATCGTTGCTGGCTCGGGGGTTACAGGTGAAGTGTTACCTGACGAAAAAGAAAAACCGGAGGACCGAACGCGCAACGATGTCATGGCATCCAAATGCAAGATCCGATTTACGGTTGCCAGCGACGTAATTCCTGGCGTTCGTGATTTTCGAGTCATTACGCCCCACGGCGCGAGTACAGTGGGGCAGTTGGTCGTCGCCCGTGACGCAATCGTCGTCGAAGTACCGGAAAACGACACCTTGATGACCGCGCAATCGATTGCATTACCGGCGACAATTTGCGGAACACTTGAAAAAGCCGAGGACGTAGATTTCTACAAATTCTCGGTCGACGCCGGCACAAGCATGACCTTTCACGTTCGAGCACAAAGGTTGCTGAATCGAATTCACGATATGCAATCACGAGTTGACCCACTGATAACTTTACGTTCCGAATCGGGTACCACGCTAGCAGCCAGCGATAACTACTATGCCGGAGACCCACTTCTGAATTTCCAATTCGAACGAGCAGGCACCTACATTCTCGAAGTGCGTGATGTGCGTTATCAAGGCAACGCCGATTGGATTTATTCAATCGAAGCTAACAACCGTCCTTTCATCACCCAAGCGTTCCCATTGGCGATTAATCCTGCTCAAGAAACGAAATTGAGTTTGATCGGATATAACCTCCCTGCCGATCCATCGACAATGTTGACCGTCGCTTGGAATGGAACAAGCCGACTGGAATGGATTTCGCCCCTCGTGGGTGGCGCCGCAGCGAACGAATTTCCTGTCTTTGTCACCGATCAGCCGATACTTCACGAAGCCCACATAGCCGCTCCCGTTTCTGCGGCAACCGACGGAACGGTTGGGGTCAGCAACAGCGCGACAGAGGTCGTTTTACCTACAGTGCTGGCGGGTCGAATTGGTGCCTCAAGCGAAATCGATCGATTCACATTTACTGCCAAAGCCCAAGAACGATTCTCGTTCGAAGTAATTGCCCGTCGCGCCAACTCAGGTTTAGATCCGATCATTCGTATTCTTAATGAGCAAGGCGGCGCGCTTGTTGAAACGGACGACGGCACGTTTGATCGCGTAAGCAGTTCCGATTCGCTTTTGGAAAACTGGACTGCGCCGGTGGACGGGAAATATCACTTGGAGATCCGCGATCTTCACCTGCGAGGCGGCCCCGATTTTCATTACGCCATACAAGCGACTCGGGCGGAGCCATACTTTCTATTAGAAGCCGACACTGACAAAACATTGTTAGCGCCTGCAACCAATAGCGTTGTATTCGTGAAAGCCTTGCGTAAGAACGGATTCGCTGGCGAAATACAGCTTGCAGTTGATGGCCTGCCGCAGGGAGTCACGGCGGTGGCCGGAAAAATTCAAGGGGATTTGGCCGATGGCTGCATCATTCTTCAAGCCGCCGCAGATGCTCCGATGGGGGCGGGCAATATCCGGATTCACGGAACTGCCAAGCTGCCGTCGGCTGATAGTAATTCGGTCACGCTGGAAGCGACCGCTCGTCCCATGCAGGAATATTATTCACCGGGTGGGGGACGTGGTAACTATCCCGTCGAAATGCACAATGTCTCCGTCGCGAATCCGATGGACGTGCGTTCGGTTAAGCTGGACACGGCCACGATTAACCTCAAGCCCGGAGGGTCGCAAAAAATACAAGTCACCGTCGAGCGAGCGCCGGACTTTACAGGGAACGTGACACTCGATCTCATCCTTCAGCACCTGGAGCAGCCTTTTGGAAACACACTTCCTAAAGGAGTCAAAGTCGATGTCGGTGCGAGCAAAACATTGTTGACTGCCGGTGAGAACACTGGCTTCATCACGTTGACAGCGGCACCTGATGCACCTCTTATTGAAAATCAGCTTGTACCGCTCAACGTGCACGTATCCATCAACTTTGTCATGAAGCACACGAACTGCGGTCCCCCCTTGTTCGTTACCGTCTCAAAATAATTTTCTGACGGCATTGTATTTCGTTGGGCGTTTCTGGAAAATGACTTCCTTGGTCATTCAAAATAGCGAGTTTCACAGTAGAGTCTCAAAGAAAAATGTACGCCGAAAAGAATCTTTGGAACGCTGAATTAAAAATCCTCCGTACGATTTTGATATCGACGGGCCTTCAAGAGACAACAAAGTGGGGCGGGCCAGTTTTTGTGTACGAAGGTAAGAACGTTGTGGGCATAGGAGCTTTCAAATCTTATTTTGGTCTTTGGTTCTTTCAAGGTGCGCTGCTTAGCGACAAGAAGAAGAAACTTTTCAACGCTCAAGAAGGAGTTACCAAAGCAATGCGTCAATGGCGATTCCAGTCGTCCGATGAAATTGATGCCAAATTGGTTAAAGCGTACGTGACCGAGGCCATCGAACTTGCAAAGAACGGCAAATCGATCAAACCCGACCGAAGCAAACCGGTTGTCGTTCCTCCCGAATTGACCAAAGCGCTCGCAAAAAATCGAGCTGCCAAATCTAGTTTTGCAAAACTATCGCTGACCAAGCAACGAGACTACGCGGAGTACGTATCCGAAGCGAAACAGGATGCAACAAAGCTTAGACGCCTTGAAAAGATCCTGCCCAAAATCGAAGCTGGGCTTGGTCTCAACGACAAGTACATGTAACTCCCGCCAGTGAATCTCGGCTGTGTCGGACTCCGTTTCGCGGTCTTCGAGCGCGAAGCAATGTATAGTCAAATCTGAAAATGATTCACACAAACAACCGACATCGCGATAGTTCCGGACATTGCCAAACTTTGCCTTCGTATTTTGGCGTTCAAGTGTTTCCGTAAAACACATCGCCGAGCTTTTCACTGTCGAAAATCAATGCGTCGGAGAGTGCCTCGTTCGAGCTGATACTCATCTTCATCCAGCAGTTTCGCAGCCAACCCCAGAGTCTTGATATGCGTTACAAGAAATGCGTCAGCCTTTTTCCGTGTTGCATTTCGATAGACGTTATAGGCAATGAACGCACCGACCGTCCAACTAACGAATGGCAAGATCACGGCGAGCACTATAAATATAACGACTACCGGGATGAGCCAGGACATTCTCACAAGGACCGCCATCGTCGCTTTGAATCGGTTGTTCTTCCAATCCCTATGGAAATTTTTCGCACAGGAATCGCAGAATAGAAGCGGAATGGGCACACTCCTCCAAGTTTCGTCGGCGGGTGCATATCCAATCTTGTCACCTTGCAGTTCATCACCAGTAATGATGCGTTCTTCTAAAAATCGGATTTTCGTCGGAAGCACCATCGTCGCCGCTGTCTGTCGACACAACTGACATTTTCCATCAAACGGTGGAAGTTTCTCAAGTTGAGCGAGTTCAATCTGAACGGCTGTCGACTCCATCGAAGTGCTTTCGCCCGCGTTCCGCTTCAACGTCGACAGAGAAGGGACAAGCACGGACTGTCCGCACTTCGGGCAATGGGTTTTATCTCCACACATTGTCGGCGTGACGCTAATCTTGTTGCCGCATGAACATTGGATGATGTACATTTTGCTTAATCCCAAAAGCTGATGTCGGTTATGTGCAAATTGCAACGGCGGCCATTTTCGATTGGAGGTTCTGTTTGCGGATCGTATTCCAACGAACGCAGATTCCTCCACCTTGTATTCTCGGAACAATTTGCGCGTCGTCGTCGATTCGCTTTGGATGCATTTCATCAAAAGTTGTCGTGTAAGATTCAACTACCCGAAGCGGCTTGGGCTTTCCCGATGGTTAAGAAGAACGGGAGGAGGTTAAGAAGAACTGGAGGACTATTTGGCTCGAAGATCTTTTCACGACCAAGCGACCGAGCGGGCAGAATGGGACGCTTTGGCGAAAACTTGCATATTATCTGGTTTGCGATTGGTCGCTCGTGGTTTTCAAACGACTTTCTTCAAGATTGAAATCGTGAATTGAAGGTATAGGTTAGTGTGCCGAAGATTGCATTAGAGATTTCAATATGGCTTGAATTCTCGCAGTAATCTGCTGCAGCAATCCAACTGGGGGGTGTTTGTAGACGAGGATTTTACCGTCATATTCCGGTTCGCGCCTTCCAGACTCCTATTCGTCCTTTACGCAATCGCTGGGATTAGCAAGAATTTGTTGTCGGTTAGACTTACAGATGAGCTTAACTAGGTTTTTTGACTATCCTAAATTTCGTGATTGGAGACGGTCGCGACCCTTTAGCGGTCACCCCTTAACAACCCCATTTTGGTTCGGTCACTTTTTGATTACAAGAGAGCGGTTTGGCAAGATGTTGTGGCAAAAAACTGCCGACAACCGTTTCAGTACGACGAAGGATTCGATTGGCTTTGAAAGTTCAATGCTGTGATGATCCATTTTGCTGAACTTGTTGCTCGCAGATTGCCGGGGAAAGAATAGTTTGATGTTTCGATCGGAGCTTAGAACTTTTTATCGTCATTCGATTTTCTTTCAGTGGTGCGGTTGTTCGAGTTATTAAAAGATCCGAGCAGTTTGATCGCTTTACAGCGATCCCAACACAATGGCATTTTCCTAAATTCGCGATTTACTTTTCGAACAACACACTGAGGAATATATGGCAGATGCGAAGACGTTAGGTGAGTCGGACCCTGCAATTTTGGCTGCATCTGGGCAAATTGAAGCGCAGATTGACGTCGATCCTGCAGAGACCAGCGAGTGGCTTGGTTCGCTTGACTACGTCTATAAGAGCAAAGGTCCTGAACGCGTTCGTTATTTGGTCAAAGCGATCGAGAATCGAGCGAGACGTGACGGTGTCGAGATTCCGTTTGAGACAACGACACCTTACGTCAATACCATACCGCCAAGTAAGCAGCCATTGTTTCCCGGAAATCGCGAACTGGAACGACGTATCAAGAGTATCATTCGCTGGAACGCGATGGCGATGGTTGTTCGAGCTAATAAGAAGAACAAAGGCCAAGGCGGTCACATCAGCACATTCGCTAGCAGCGCGACACTGTATGAAATTGGATACAACCATTTCTTTCGTGGTCGCGGCGAAACGGGTTACGGCGGCGACATGGTTTATTTTCAAGGTCACGCTTCGCCGGGAATGTACTCACGGGCATTCGTGGAAGGCCGATTGCCCGAAAACAAACTGGAAAACTTCCGACGCGAGCTGCAACCCGAAGGTGGCTTGAGCAGCTATCCGCATCCTTGGTTGATGCCTGACTTCTGGGAATATCCGACGGTCTCAATGGGTTTGGGACCGATCATGGCCATCTACCAAGCTCGTTTCAACGAGTACCTTAATGACCGAGGCTTGAAGGATACTCGGGGCCAAAAAGTATGGGCTTTCCTGGGTGACGGTGAGTGTGATGAACCAGAGACACTGGGTGCAATCACATTGGCATCGCGAGAAAAGCTCGACAATTTGATCTTCGTCGTCAATTGCAATCTTCAACGACTCGATGGTCCCGTGCGCGGCAACGGCAAGATCATTCAAGAGCTCGAAGCTGTCTTTCGCGGCGCGGGATGGAATGTCATCAAGGTCGTTTGGGGCACCGATTGGGACCCCTTGATTGAAAAAGATGAATCGGGATTGCTCGTTCAACGCATGACGGAAATCGTCGATGGTCAGTATCAAAAGTACACGGGCATGCCGGGCTCTTATATTCGCGAACACTTCTTTGGTAAGTATCCTGAGTTGCTCAAGTTGGTAGAGAACTATTCAGACGAAAAACTTGAAAAGATGAAACGCGGCGGTCACGATCCCGAAAAGGTTTACGCTGCGTACAAGGCGGCGGTGGAACACAAAGGCCAACCAACGGTGATCTTGGCCAAAACGATCAAGGGTTACGGTTTGGGTGAAGCTGGCGAAGGCCGCAATATTGCCCACAACCAAAAAGAAATGAACGAAAAGGAACTGCTGGAGTTCCGTAGCCGTTTTGGCATTCCGATCTCTGATGAAGATGTTGCGAACGCGCCTTTCTACAAGCCACCCGAGACGAGCAATGAGATTAAGTATCTGAAAGATCGACGCGCTGCGCTTGGTGGTCCAATACCGAGCCGTCCGACGAAGCACCCGGCCACGGAGACGCCGACGCTCGACGAATATCGCAAGTTCATGAGCACCCAAATCGAAGGCAAGACGATCAGCACAACGAACGGTTTTGTTCGCTTGCTGGGTCGGCTGGTTAAGGACAAGAAGATTGGGCCGTTCATCGTGCCGATCGTTCCTGACGAATCGCGAACTTTTGGTATGGAAGGCTTGTTCCGCGAAATCGGCATCTACGCACACGCCGGCCAACTATATGAACCAGTCGATTCCGATCAACTGGCTTATTACAAAGAAGCCAAGGATGGTCAAATTCTCGAAGAAGGAATTACCGAGTGCGGATCGATTAGCAGCTTCAATGCAGCGGGAACGGCTTACTCGGCCCACGGGATCAATATGATTCCGTTCTACATTTACTATTCGATGTTCGGATTCCAACGAATCGGCGATTCGATTTGGGCTGCAGCGGACATGCGAGCCAAAGGTTTCTTGATCGGTGGTACCGCCGGTCGAACCACGTTGAATGGAGAAGGACTTCAGCATCAAGATGGTCATAGCCACTTGAACGCAATGGCTTTCCCAACCGTTCGTGCCTACGATCCAGCTTGGGCTTATGAAACGACGGTCATCGTTCTTGACGGCATGCGACGACTCTATGTAGAAGGCGAAAACGGCATCTACTATATTACCGTGCACAACGAAGACTACGAAATGCCAGCGATGCCCGAGGGCGTAGAAGAAGGCATTATTCGAGGCATCTATCGTTTTAAATCCGTTGATGTACCCGGTGCCATAGGTCGCGTTCAGTTATTCGGCAGCGGCTCGATTCTACGTTGTGCGTTGGAAGCTCAGAAAATTTTGGCGGAACGCTATAACATCGCGAGCGATGTTTGGAGCGTGACGAGTTATACCCTATTACGTCGCGACGCTCAAAGTTGCGATCGCTGGAACATGCTGCACCCCGATAAACCAGCCAAGACGAGCTATATTGAGACCGTCTTGGATGGCGTGAAAGGCCCGATCATTTCGGCGAGCGACAATGTTCGAGCTGTCGGCGAACAACTACTACCTTACATGTCCGAAGACTATTACGTTCTTGGCACAGATGGCATGGGTCGTAGCGAGACCCGTCAAGCCTTGCGACGACACTTCGAAGTTGATGCCGTTTGCATTACCGTTGCAGCACTTTATCGTTTGAGCAAACAGGGAGTCGTCAAACCAACTGTGGTTGCTCAGGCAATTAAGGATTTGGAACTGGATACCGAAAAAATCAATCCGTTATTCGCTTAGGAATAATTTACCCGCGCAGAAACCCAGGGCTCCTTGCCACGTGTGTTTTCTGTAAAGCAAATTAGCATTTCGAGACGACATTCATCGGGAAATTTCCGCACGGCGTTCTCGATAAAAAACAGTTTTAGCGTTACGTGGCTATGTTCAAGAAACAGAGTCCTGCAAAACACAATTGGCCTTTTAGGCCAACCATTCAATCGATTCAAACTTAACTATTAGCTAAGAAGACTGTATGGCTACTGAAATAAAAATCCCATCGCTTGGTGAAGGCGTTACTTCCGGAGATGTTTTGGAAGTTCTGGTGGCTCCTGGCGATATCGTCAAGAAGGACCAAGGCCTGATCGAGCTTGAAACTGATAAAGCTACGGTAACGGTGCCAAGTCCTTCGCCCGGAAAAATTGTCAAAGTATTGGTTACGGCCGGACAGACGGTCAACGTCGGTGGAGCGATTGTGGAAATGGAAATCGAGGCAAGTGCCGCGCCAGCCCCTGCTGCACCTAAGCCTGCTGCTCCTGCCTCGCCACCTGCCGCACCAGCTCCACCTGCTGCTGCGAGCAAGCCGGTTGTTCAGGCTCCTCCCACGCCAGCGCCTGCCCCCGCAGCGTCTGCCCCAACTGCGTCTGTTGCGCCCGCGCCGACACCCATTGCTCAAGTGCAATCGAATCCCGTCATGGCTCAAGTCATGACGGATATCGGCAATCCGGATGAAGTGATTCCGGCGGGGCCAGCCATTCGGCGATTTGCTCGCGAAGTTGGCGTCGACTTGAACGATGTCGTAGGGACAGGCGACAGCGGTCGCATTACACGTGAAGATGTGTTGGCAGTGGTTCGTCATGCTAGTCAAGCTGCGCGATCCAATGCGCCCTCGGCTGCATCCGCCGCAACACAAACTCCGGTTGTCGGCACAAGCGAATCTCGGCCTTCGCCATCCAAGACGTCCGAGAGTCGCAATGGCACTCCGGGCCAAGACGATTTTGGGCCGGTTCGCTTTGAGAAGATGACAAAAATTCGCAAGACCATTGCGGCTCAAATGCACAAGTCTTGGTCGACAGCGCCGCGCGTCGTCAACTTCGATGACGCCGACGTGACCGAACTCGAAGCTTTCCGCCAGTCGAGCAAAGACGATTATGCAGCACGCGGAGTCAAACTGACAACGATGCCGTTTTTAATCAAAGCGATCGCAACGGCTCTTCGCCATCATCCGGCTCTTAACGCGATGATCGACTTAGAAAACGAACAGATCGTCTACAAAGACTATATCAATATTGGCATCGCCGTGGATACGGATCGCGGTTTGGTCGTTCCCACCATTCGCGGCACCGACAAAATGTCGATTCCCGACATTGCACAAAGCTTGGGGAATCTGTCGGCACGCGTTCGCAATAACGACTTTGCAATTTCCGACCTGCGAGGTGGTACGTTTACCATCAGCAATTTGGGTGCAATTGGCGGGACATACAGTACGCCAATTATCAACGTTCCTGAAGTGGCGATCTTGCTCGTTGGAAAAACACGCAAGCTACCCGTCGTAATGGATGACGATTCGATAAAGCCGCGATTGATGATGCCTCTAAGCCTTGCTTACGATCATCGTTTGGTAGACGGAGCGACTGCGGCGCGGTTCTTGAATGATGTGATCGCATATCTCGAAGCACCAAGCCGATTATTGCTGGCACTTTAAGAATAAAGACAAAATGGTAACGTCTGTCTTTACTGCAAAAGGGGTTACCAAAGTATATCGAATTGGCGACGTGGAAGTTCGTGCGCTGCGAGGCATCGACCTGGAGTTGTACTCCGGCGAATTCGTTGTGTTGCTGGGACCTTCTGGCAGCGGCAAGTCGACCTTGCTGAATATTCTTGGTGGACTCGATGTCCCGTCGGCGGGCGTGGTCCACTATCTCGACCACGATTTGACCGCCGCCGACGAGGCAGCCCTCACACTGTTCCGCCGCGATCACGTGGGGTTTGTTTTTCAGTTTTACAATCTTATCCCAAGTTTGACGGCACTCGAAAATGTTGCGCTGGTTACCGAGATTGCTCGAAATCCCATGCCGCCGGAAAAAGCGCTGCGGCTCGTAGGCTTGGGAGAACGTTTAGATCATTTCCCTGCTCAACTATCTGGCGGCGAGCAACAGCGTGTCGCGATCGCACGAGCCGTGGCCAAACAGCCGGATGTTTTGTTGTGCGATGAGCCGACCGGTGCGCTCGACGTACAAACCGGCATCACGGTTCTGGAGACCATCGAACGCGTCAACCGAGAACTGGGAACGTTGACTGTCGTGATTACACACAACGCTACGATTGCGGGAATGGCGGATCGAGTCATTACTTTGCGAGACGGTTCCGTGGTCGACATTCGCAAGAACGAAAATAAAGTGAATCCTCGGGAGCTCCGCTGGTGAACTAGTCATGAGTGCATTGCATCGCAAAATGGTCCGCGACTTACTCGGGATGAAAGCCCAAGTGCTGTCTGTCGTTGCGGTCATGGCGTGTGGCATTGCCACGTTTAGTCTCTCCATTAGCACGATCCATTCGCTGGAGTCGACGCGTTCGAACTATTATCGGAACTACGCATTTGGGGACGTTTTCGTTAATTTGAAACGAGCGCCTGAATCGTTAGCGGAAAGGCTGCTCGATATTCCCGGCGTGCGCCGTTGGGAAACGCGAATCAACGCTCCCATCCGCTTCACGGTGGCCGATATGGTAGAGCCAGCCCAAGGTCAAATGCTGTCGCTGCCGGACGATGGCCCATCAATGCTCAATCAGGTCTGTTTGCGTCGCGGTCGTATGCCCGAGTCGGAAACTGACGATGAGGTAGTCGTTAGCGAGACCTTTGCCAATGCCCATCGCATGGAAATTGGGGATACGCTGGATGCGATCATCCACGGGCGCCGCAAGATACTCACCGTCGTTGGCTTTGGATTAAGCCCCGAGTTTATCTACGAGATTCCGATCGGTGGGTTATTGCCCGACAACCGTTCGTTTGGCGTACTTTGGATGAAACGCAAGGCTCTTGCAGCAGCCGTCGATATGACGGGAGCCTTCAATGATCTGGTCGTGCAGCTTAATCAACCGCGCGATCGCGCCGATGTCATCAAAGCGTTAGATGATTTGACAAGTACCTACGGCGGAGTCGGTGCGATAGGGCGATCGGATCAAAGATCGCATCGATTTGTCTCGAGCGAATTGGAAGAACTCCAACGCATGGGCGTTTTGGCACCGAGCATTTTCTTAAGCGCTTCGGCGTTTCTACTCAATATTGTATTGGCGCGCATGATTGCGACGCAACGCGAGCAGATCGCGGCGTTAAAAGCATTCGGCTATTCTCGTCGTGAGATCGCATTTCACTACCTGAGCATGTCGATGTTGATTGCTTTCCTGGGGACGATTGCCGGAGTCATCATTGGAATCCTGATGGGTAGGGTGGTCACTCGATTGTATTCCAAATTCTTTCACTTCCCGACCTTTGAATACGAAGTACCGTTGTATGCTGTGTTTGCGGCATGGGGGATTGCGAGCGCCGCAGCAATTATTGGAGTTTGGAGTAGCGTGTCGGCGGCGATGAATCTGCCGCCCGCCGAAGCGATGCGACCCGAGCCTCCCGCCCGTTATGGAAAAAGCTGGCTTGAAAAGAGACTTGGCTGGTTCGCGCGTGACCCGGCATTTCGAATGATCCTCCGTCACCTCTTGCGAAAGCCTCGCCGCGCGATTCTGTCATCTTTGGGTATTTCGTTATCCATCGCAGTGCTCATCTTGGGCGCGTTCATGCAAGATGCTGTTACGGCCCTGTTTGACTCGATGTTTCGAATTGCCCAGCGACATGATCTGCAAGTTGTCTTTGTCGAACCACTCGCCGAGGAAACTTTACATTCCTTGAAAGCGATTGAAGGAGTGTTAGATTGCGAAGCTTTTCGTTCAGTAGCGGTTCAAGTCAGCAATCAGAATATGCGACGCCTGGTCGCGATCCAGGGTTCGGATACCGCACCCAAGCTATCGCGATTAGTGGATCGAGACCGACAAGTAATCCAAATGCCACATGAAGGCGTTATGCTTTCCCGAAAACTAGCGAGCGTTTTGAAAGTACATCCTGGCGATATGGTGGATGTCCAAGTGCTGGAAGGGAAAAGGCCCTTTCGTCGATTGCTGGTGACTGCTACCGTGGATGACCCCGCGGGGACCTCAATTTACGTGGAACGAGGTCAACTCGCTCGAATTCTGCAGGAATCGAGTTTGGTCTCAGGAGCGTACCTTCGCGTCGACGGGGGGCGAACGAACGAGATTTACGGCAAGCTTAGAGAGATGCCAAAAGTCGCGAATGTCACGGTGACCAAGCTTATGCAACAAAGTTTTACGAGAACGGTGGCGGAGAATATTCGCACAATGCGCGTCGTGAACTTGACGTTCTCTTGCATCATCGCCATAGGCGTCGTCTATAGTACGGCTCGCATTTCATTGGCTGAGCGAAGTCGCGATTTGGCAACATTAAGAGTGTTAGGCTTTACGAAAGACGAAATCAGCGGCATCTTGTTCGGCGAAGTCGCATTCCTTACGTTGATGGCCATTCCATTTGGCTGGGTGCTTGGCTACGCTTTGGCTTACTCAACGGTAAATGCATTTGACCGAGAGTTATTTCGGATGCCTATGACCATTTACGTTCATACCTATGCGTTTGCTGCTGGCGTAGTAATCATCGCTACCATTTTGGCATTCGTCCTTATTCGAAAGCAAATGGATCAGTTGTCCCTAGTCGAAGTTCTCAAATCTCCGGAGTAAAGACATTATGAAAGGGCCAGCGTGAAAGGGCAACTTGGAAAATTGGTTCTTGCGATTGCTGGAATTTCAGCGATCACGTTTTACTTGTGGTCTCTGTATGCCCGCAAAGTGGAAGTAGAGACGGATATCGTTTCCCAAGGTCCAATGCAAGTTACCGTTGACGAAGACGGTAAGACGCGAATCCACGATCGATACATTGTTTCTTCACCGCTTTTGGGCACGCTCCTGCGAATTGGTTTGCGACCTGGGGATGCGGTTGTTTCGAACGAGACGGTTCTAGCGACAATTCAGCCAACTTCGCCAGGACTTTTGGACGCAAGGCAGTTGGCACAGGCCGAAGCACGCGAGAAGGCTGCTGAATTGGCCGTTAAACAATCCACATCGAATCTTGCCAGCGTACGGGAACTGCTCACGCTGGCAGAAAAAACCTTTGGCCGAGTCAGTCAACTTCGCGGGACCGATGCGGCTTCGCAACAGGAGATGGACGAAGCCGAAACACAATTTCGTAGTCAGAAAAATTCGTTTGCAGTGGCAACTATGGCTGAGCAAATCGCAGCTTTCGAATTGCAGCAAGCTAAAGCTGCCTTGATGCATGCTAACTCCCAAACAACCGATTCCGGATCGCCCGACTTCCTAATCCGTTCGCCAATCGACGGTCGTGTCCTTCGTGTATTTCAAGAAAGCTCAGCGGTGGTGCAACCGGGAACACCGCTGCTTGAATTGGGTGACCCCATGAATCTGGAAATTGAGCTCGACGTGCTTTCGACCGAAGCTGTAAAAGTGTTGCCGGGCAACCCCGCAATGGTTGAACGATGGGGTGGGGCAACTGCTTTGCATGCTGTCGTGAGACGAATCGAACCCGCAGGTTTCACAAAGATATCGGCGTTGGGTGTTGAAGAGCAACGAGTGAACGTTATTCTCGACCTCACCGAACCGCCCGCAGAAAGACCTACTCTCGGCGATGGCTTTCGGGTGGAGTGCAGAATTATTACTTGGGAGGCCGAACGCGTACTACGAGTCCCGACAAGTGCCCTGTTTCGTCTCGATAAAAACTGGGCTGTGTTCGTTGCAGAGAACGGAATTGCGAAACGCAAATCGATCGAAATTGGCCATCGGAATCGAGAGTACGCTGAAGTCTTATCTGGATTGACCGAGAATTCGGTCGTTATCCTGTACCCGACCGATCAAATTCAAGACGGCGTTCGCGTGAAAGTCGCCAAGGCAAAGTAATCCACGAAGATTAGAGAGTCTCTAGAATTCCGTATGCTCTCGACTATCACCGGTCAGCACAACGGAATTTTTATTTGCATCGATCAAGCGGACCTAGCTAATCCGGATTGCTCGGTAGAAACTTGTCGCGGAAAACGCCAGCCTGTACTACTGGCGACTCCGAGTGTCTCAAGAGTCGTCATGAAGCCTGCCACCAAATTATCCATTTTTCTGTGTTTGCGACCGTATACAACCAGTTGACTTGGATTCAAAAAGAATCGGTCGATTCCTTGGCGACAAAGTGATCGATGAAAACCGACATGCTCAATATCTTCGCCTTCGTATCGACCCATTCGATAAGCTTGCATGGTGTAGATCCCAAGTCCACCAAAACAAGATCGTACCGGTACAAGCGGTTGACCTCGCTCGAAAGTAATCTCGTTGACGATTTTGGTCGAAATCGGTTCGAAATTGTCAGATGTGCGATAAGCCCACGCGTCGTACTGCACGTAGCGGTTTGGAATGAGACCATGTCGACGGTAGATGATTCCATTCGATCCTACGAAATCCCATTCTGTCTGTGCGAAAGTCGTCGCGACGCCTTCTAAACTCCATCCACCTTGCAGATCGGTATCGACCAGGATCACAAAATCGCGATCGGGGCATGTCTCGAGAATGGTATTCTGACATCGGGCACGATACATTCCCATACGCTGGGCTCGTTGGGAACAGCGGATAGGTTTGTTTTGAGGATCGCCACAATTCTCGCTTACGATTTTGACGCGACGATTTCCTTGCTGCCAAAAATTCAAAAGTTCAGGCGTGATGTCGGACGAATCGTTTTCATAAATTACCACCGAGTAATCGGCAAAGAGGTTTCCCATCGCTTCGATTCGCGCGATCGTCGACGGGAGAATCTCAGCAACGTTTCTTGCCAAGCCCGCGATGACGACGCGAAGACGGCTCATTTCCTCAAACCCACGCTGCACTTGCTGGTAATAGGCTTCTTGATATTGAAGCGCAGCGGGAAACTCCGCTTCGTCGAATAATTGGAAACTCTCCGATTGGACGATATGCATGCGAGGGTTCGAATGAGTCGACGCATTTATACGATTGCTCGTGATGTTCTTGTCTGTCAGATCCATGGAATCGTCCTTGCCAATTCAACCGTGGAATGCTCAGGCAGCAGCCCGATTATTCTGTTTTATCGGCAAAGTCGATTGTGTATCGCCAAGAAATTGGACGTCGTTTTCAACCATTGAGGAAATTAATTCCCGCAAGTTTGTTCGAGGGTGCCACCCCAAGATTTGGCTAGCTTTCGAAGGATTAGCGACCAAAATATTTTTTTCACAAGGCCGGTAGAACGCAGGATCGACAGTTACAAACTGGTTGGCGTCCAAACCAAGATGCTCAAAAGCGTAACGCACAAAATCTCGAACGCTGGCAACACTTCCTGTTCCAATTACAAAGTCCTCCGGTTGATCGTGTTGCAGCATCAACCACATCGACTCCACGTAGTCACCCGCAAACCCCCAGTCTCGCTGGACATCGAGATTGCCAAGCCGCAATTCATCTTGCAGACCAAGATAGATGCGGGCGGCTGCCAAAGTGATTTTGCGAGTGACGTAGTTGATGCCACGTCGTGGCGATTCGTGATTGTAGAGGATTCCTGTGCAAGCAAACATATTGTGATAATCGCGGTAGTTAACGCACGTGTGATAGGCAAAGATCTTTGCGACCGCATACGGATTTCGGGGACAAAAGCGAGTCTCTTCGTGTTGTGGCGACTGATCCACATTGCCAAACATCTCGCTGCTGCCCGCTTGATAAAAACGAATGCCTTTGTCGATCCGACGAATTGCCTCCAATATTCGCAAGCAACTGAGGCCTGTCACATCTGCGGTATAGGCAGGTTGCTCCCAACTTGTTGGGACAAAAGACATGGCAGCTAAGTTGTAGATTTCTTGCGGAAGCACAACGTCGACAAGCTCGATCACTTCGTCTTGATCGAGTAAGTTCGTTTTGTGGAGGTGGAGCTGCGGTTGGATGTGTTTGATTCGAAACGTATCTGACTCTTGGCGAATAACACCATGGACTTCATATCCCTTAGCGATGAGTAATTCAGCTAGATAGGAACCGTCCTGCCCTGTAATGCCGGTAACGAGCGCTTTGCGATTCATGCACATTATTCCTTTACCGGTTATTTTCTCTGAAAGACCAAACAGAGCATGGTAACTTGGGAGCGAGTTAATCCCATTGCCGTCAAGCCCCTGCCTTCCAAATGACTCCGAAATCCCGCGACCATACAGGAAGGCGTTTTCCGCGAAACGACTTGATACACGAATTCGATTCAAAAGCGAAGACGGGATTTCAATGGATACGGAATTGCTAGCACTAAGAAAACTGTTTCGCGAAATTGGCTAAGTCCTCTAGCTTTCAAAGTTCGTTCGTAGATATCATCCCCGAGGAATTCCTCGCAGGAAATGAATCACCACACCCCAAGGTTCCTATTGGCCAGCAACGGGCAATTTTAAAATCTGCCCGGCGAACTTACAAAAACTTTATAAATAGACCGTCACGGATTGGACCATTGAGATGAAGCTCGGCATTTTTTTGCCATCGTGGGTGGGAGACGCTTGTCTAGCGACACCTACTATTCGAGCTTTGTATCAAGGCTTAGCGCCGAACACCGAATTGATTGCGATTGGTCAGCCCAGTTCTCTCGAAGTGTTTGAAGGGCTGGACTGGTTTTCCGAAAAAATAGCTTACCAGCGTCGCCCGCTGTTAACGCATCGTTCGCGATGGAATCTTGCATGCGAACTTCGCCGAATCCAATTGGACGCGACGATTTTACTTCCTAATTCTCTCTCCGCCGCGATCGTTGCCTTTATGGCACGTGTTCCACGACGGATTGGCTACGATCGAGATGGGCGAGGGATTTTCCTCACAGACCGATTAGCTGTCCCGATGAACGGGCGGAGGCTTCGAACGATTTCCGTTGTCGATTACTATTTGGCTTTTGCTGCGTTCTTTGGTTGTTCGGTTGCCGACCGACGCATGGAATTATCCGTATCCGAAGCGGAAGACGCTCAAGCGGATGAACTCTGGAAGATGGTAGGATTTGACTCCAACGTTCCAACCATCGTCCTCAACAGCAGTGGTGCTTTTGGTCAATCCAAGTTGTGGCCGCCGGAGTATGTTCAAGCACTCGCGAAACGACTTGTCACCGCATTTGGAGTTCAAGTTTTGTTTCATTGTGGTCCGGGCGAGTGTCGCATTGCAATAGAAACCGCCGAAGCGTGCAACCACGACAAAATAAAAAGCATGGGAGGAATGCCCCATTTACCTTTGGGACTTTCCAAAGCCGTTTTGAATCGAGCGACTGTCGTCGTTTCAACTGACAGTGGGCCACGCCACTTAGCTGTAGCGCTCAATCGTCCCGTTGTCAGCTTGTTTGGGCCAACCGACCCGGCGTGGACGGTAACTTACAATAAACCAGAAGTTATTTTGCGACAAAATCTTTCGTGTCAGCCTTGTTATGAGCGCTCGTGTCCGCTCATACATCATGAATGCATGCGAGGATTATCGGTGGAACGCGTCTTTCACGCAGTTTCAAGGCTTATGCACCACTCTCAAGATTATGGGCATATTCGCCCACGCTTCGGTGCAGCGTAGTTGCCAGAACCCGAGATAAAGTGATAATCGAACGCTAAAGGAGTTTTAGCAGTGTACGTATCCGCGTCGACAGCTTGTTTTCCAGAAAATTCTCTCGCCGAAGCCATCGAATACGCAATGGACCTTGAGTTCACGTGTATCGAGATTCCGCTGGATGATCGTTTGCCCCAGATGCCCACGGCCCGTTTGGAAACGGAGTTCAATGAATGCTTGCGATTAGTTCGCGACACTCATCGCCTGGATATCTGCGCTTATGATGTTTTCATCGATCTGCCTCGCCCGCAATATTACGATCGATTCAAACTCATCTGCCAATTTGCCAAGGCAACCAAAGTCGTCACCCTAGCAGTTCCGAGCGCTGAATTAGGTACCCCATTCAACGAAGAAGTCGAGCATCTGCAAAAACTAGTCGACATCGCCGAAACAGAAGGCGTTCGCGTCGGGATGAAGAGTCAAGCCGGTTGCCTGACCGAGGACCCCGACACGGTCAAAGTTCTTTGTGACAATGTTCACGGTCTAGGTTTGACTTTCGACCCATCGCATTATCACATTACGAATCATCGAAATAAGAACCTTGAAAAGATCATGAAATACGTTTTCTTGGTTCAGTTGAGAGACTCCAAGAAAGACCAGCTTCAAGTTCGCATCGGTCAAGGCGAGATGGATTACGGTAAATACATCACGATGCTTCAGCGAGTCGGCTATGACCAAGCCTTGAACGTTGACATGCGTCCTGCCGAAGGACTTGATATGCGTCAAGAAATGCGGAAGCTGCGACTGCTTTTAGAAAGCATGCTTTAGTCGATCAAACGCAGGTCCGGCATCGGCAGGTTTCTGAAGACATCAAAGACCGTGCCTGTTTGAAGTTTGTATATTGCTGGAGCTCCATTCAGGCGGTCGCATGATCAAGCAACGGGACAGGCAGTAACTGGTTAGCCGAATGCTAAAGGGAATAAAGAACATTCCCTTTAGCTGCATTGTACTGCCAGACCGTTTTCTTTGGGGAAATCGAACGGCAGTGGCTTAGAACACTATTCCGGCAAATCGATCTTTTCGGCATCGGCCGCAGCACGGAGTTTGCTGAGTGCTCGGGCCTCAAGTTGGCGAATGCGTTCTTTGGTGACACCCAACGTAGCGCCAACTTCTTTCAGGGTCAGCGGCTCGTGGCTGTGATCCAGACCAAATCGACGGATGATGATCTGTTGTTCCCGCTCATCAAGTTTGTGCAAGATGCGATTAATTTGATCTTGGCGAGTTTGATGGGCCGACTCTTCGGCCACTCGATCCGATCGTTGATCTTCGCGAGATAGGAACAGCTCTTCACCAGTTGTTCGGAACCGATCTTTATGGCGGAACTCGTCCGGAATGCTTCGGGCAAAGTTCTTCATAATTGCCCAGCTTGCATATGTACTGAACTTGTTTCCACGACTGTAATCGAATTTCTCAACCGCACGAATCAGCGACATGTTCCCATCGCTTATCAATGAAAAGAAGTCATCGCTGGAACCAACGTGCCTTTTGGCAATCGACACCACCAACCGCAGGTTACACTGGACCAATCGATTTTTGACAGCAACGGCCTTTTCGCTGAGCTGTTCGATTTCTTCCATCAAGGCCACTTTTGGAGCTGCCATGTCGAGTTGCTCTCGCAACTTGCTAGCACGAAACTTCAAATAGTTCATCTTGCGGAATAAGTGGTATTCTTGCTCGCGAGTCAGCAACGGCACATCGTAGAGCGAGCACAAGTACGGAGGGAGTCCTGCTGGTGCACGCATCTTGCGAGTTGTCGAACCCGTATCTGCCATTTCTGCCAAAATCTCTTTATCCGCCGATTTCTTTTCGAACTCGGGATTTGGAATAAAGTCAAGCGGCAACTCCATGACCCGGATCGCGCGCTGCTCGCACAACAGGCGATTGATCGTGCTTACCGTTCGACCATAGCGTCGAGCGAGAACCGTAATCGACGCGCCACGCCGATGTTGATGGAAAATGGCAACGCGATCATCATCCGATAGTACAGGGCGATGATCGGGGAAAATCGCCATTGCCATATTTTCGCGATCAAAATTCTTGATCGTGTATCGAATCGTTTCAATGCTTCGCCCAGATTCTTCGGAGACTTGGCGAGCCACACCCGATAGAGTCAGACCGTTGGCGGCCAACTCTCGGGCTCTCTCGATGATCTTGGCTTTTTCGTCGTTCGTAAGTTGGCTAAATTGCTCGCCTCGTTTAACACGCTCGCGGTTACGAGACACAAATCTTTCGACACTGCTTTGCAAGAAAGCCACGCGCTTGCGACCTTCCGCCACGTATCGACGACTGACTAAGCCCTGGTCGCGCCATCGTGAAATAGTCTTGGTCGAGACGTTGAACATTTTGCTCAGTTCTTCGACGGTATGAACGCGTTCCGGTGCTTCTTCGATACGTAGATTCAACGAGTCGGTAATGTCTTCGACAAACAATCGTAGGTCGTGAGCTGCGTCGTTTCCGGAAATCAACTGCCGGGGGCTTTCGTCAGGGCGATGCTCGGTCACCCGATAGAACAAAAATTCATACGGATACTCTCGACGACCTTCCAGTTCGTTCAGCAACTTCTCCGCACGTTCAGCTTGCTCCAATCGCTTGAGGCGGGGCGCAAACCGTACCTGTTGGTCACGAAGTTCTCGGAGTAACGCAATCTTGTAATCTGTATGCATGGTTTCCTTCTATTCCCTGCTTCGAGGCCCGGCTTGGTTGTTCCCTGCGGTTCCCGACCGCGACAAGCATCCTCGTGTGCGGGGTAGGTCTCATCATGAGACCGTTGACGCAAAATTGGACATAACTGTCATCCTGATTGCCAGCTTCGAAAAACCGGCACCCAGTCCGAAAAGTTTTGATTCAACCAAGTTCGTTGGCTAAATCAGAACTTTTGAAGGTCGCAAAATTCGCAAAGCAAACTTCTTGCCTTCTCTGCCCCTACTTGTGTAAGACGCAGTTCGACGCTGACAGGTTCTATAGATGCAAACCAAGGGCCAAATAGTTCACGGGTTTTACGGAATTTTCTTAAAGCGGCAATCTGATTCGCAAAGTCTGATATATCGAGCAAATTGGGGCAAAATTACCCAGATGCCGAAATGTCTAGCAAAGAATTTTTTGCAATTTCTACAAATTGCAATTCCAACTTGTGCTCAAAATTTAGACAGCGTGATCCAATGTCTGCCCTTTTTGATACCCAACTGCTCTCTACGCGGCCAACGTGACTCGTTTTCGGCAATTTAGGGTACTTAGGGGATTCAATTCAGAAAAACGGATAGGTCTCGATTTTAGGAAGTTAACTTTCCGAAATAGCAGGAACAAGCGTTTCCTGACCTATTTCTTTTCGAGGTCCCGACGACATGGCAGCCGACTTCTCACGCATTTCTGCACAAACAAATTCCCTCATCTATCGTCGCGCTATTCTGCGAGCTTCGATCATTGGAGCGACCGGAGCCCTGTTGATGCCGACTGCAATATTGGCATCCGATGTTTCGGCTACGAGTCCTGATAAGTCGAAATCGACACAAACAGTTCGCGTTCGGAGTGTCGTGGAATTGAGCGGCGAAGTACGTTTGAGCAACTCGCCCAAATCGTCGACCAAGCAAACAAAGAACGTAACCGTCGAATCGCGGTCTACTTTGGATTTCGAAGAGCAGTTTCGGCTGACTGCAGATCGGGAGAAACGAAGTTCGTCTATCCGACATTTTAATGAAGCCTCTGCGGAAAGCTTGATTGCCAAGCAAAACGCGTCGACCGCGCTTCGCAACGAATGCCGCGCTGTCTACTCTACCTTTGTCGACGGAGTCCCGCGAACCAATTGCTTGGAGTCGCCGCTCACGAACAACGAACGTGACTTGGTCCAAGGCGTCATTGCTACGATGTACATCGATCAATTGTTGCCAGGTACGCCTGTCAAGATCGGCCAATCCTGGGACTTGCCAGAAGACGCAATCAAAGCCTTGTTCCAATTGGATTCGGTGCAAGAGAGCAAAGTCACCGTTCGATTGACTGAGGCCGACGAGAAAAAAGCTCAATTGGAGATAAACGGGCAAGTTGCCGGTGCTGCCCGCGGCGTGCCCACCCAAATTTCAATGAACGGCAAAGCTCAAGTCGATCGAACGGCGGTCATGGTTTCTTGGTTAGCCGTTGTGATCGACGAAACGCGAGAAATTGGCAACGCCGAACCCGGATTCAAAATCACGGCGCGAGTTCGTATACTGCGCGCTCCCCTTGAGAAGCTAACGGCCGGGGAAACTTTGGAGGAAATCGAATCCAAAGTAGCCGACCTCGATTCCCTTCAAATGTCGGAATTTCAATCTTCGGACGGTGGCTTTCGCTTTTTGGCGGAACGCTACTGGAGCATTATGTCCGAAAATCAACTTGAGACCGTCATGCGTTTGATCAAGCAGAACAAGATCGTTGCGCAGTGTAACATCACGAACTTGATCGATACCGAACCAGGAAAACAACTGACGCTCGAGGGCTACCAAGCGGACATTCGTCAAGCTTTGGGAGAGTCATTCGGCCAGTTCTTGGAGAGCGGCGAGAGCCTTACCGAAAGCGGTCTGCGGATGGTACGCATCGCCAGTTCGGGTGAAGTAGAACAAGTTCCTGTTCAATGGATCAACGTCCATTTGTCCAATGACGAAGGTCGTCACGTTTCGCTCGCGTTCAGCATGGACGCCGCCAACGCCGAGATCTTCGCTGCCGCCGACAGCCAAATCGCCGGCGCTTTCGAGTTTCAAGCCATCCCCAAAGCTGAAACCCCCGCACCCAAAACGGAAACCAACGACAGCAAACCAGCTCAAGTAAGCCAAAACAATTCTGGTAAACAAACCAAATAAAGCTCTTCGCTGCACTTGAAATTCATTGCCAATGATCGACGCCGTTGACTCTTCAGATTTTCATTGCGATGAACCTCGTTCTTGCTCGCTCGCCTCACATTAGAAATCATCGACTTACCGTTCGATTCATCACATGAACAGTCGCCATCTCGTTTGTCGGAATCTCTTCCCCTGGAGCCAGCGCTGCATCGCACCAAAACGTGTGACAATTGCCAGAACATTCTAAAAACAAGCTCTTTCATTTATGCGCATCTTGATGATGTATAGAAAGCTGCATGTTGTCCTAAGTCTAATTGGAGATGTACATTACCGACGACCAAGGCGTTGAATCAAATTTAAGCAAGTTCGTCGTCGAAATCGTGAAGTCCATTTCTATTGAGCACCGAGCAACAAGGCTAAATAGGCGTTGAAGCGAATCGCTTGAAATATAAACTTCGTCCTTGGTCTATACGGCTATGCATCAAGGGACTTTACTAATCTCCGGCGCGAATGAAACCGGAGAATTTGCAAAGGCAGGCAGCTTTTTGGTTTTCGTCCAACTATATAGTTTTGTGCGATTGTTCGGTAACGGCGTTTCATTTCTATCAACGTCTCGTGCATTGCTTGAGGGAGGGTAGCTGAGATAATATATGGCGGAACGCAACAGGACTTCGTCGCCTGAGTGATTATTGTCCCAACTGTGACGCAAGTAGCGACCTAACGGGTCCCGGACAGATCGATATGCCGACTTTCTCATTTTGTAGCAAAACCGCCGCCATCGAAAATTCTTGAAAGTGGCTGAACCTACCCGGGGCTTTTCATAAGCAATTATTGTCTCTTGCGTCATGAGGTTGACGACCCGTCCATCCTTGAGCTGACCAGGAAAAACAAACCAATCTTGAGAAGGCTCAACCTCAGTAAACATTGCCCAATTTTGAGTGAGTCCCAATGCAACTGCCACGCCTTTTACCTCATTCGGAATTTTTAGACTTTCATTCAGTTGGTTAACGCAAGACCAAAGGACGAAGCACAATGCCAGAACGGGTGGCAGTGCGCTCAAACGGTGCGCGATTCCGATACCCTTAACGAACAAAGGTTGTGCTATGGCGTCTCGAAAAATTGATTCATCGGGAACGGGCGGCGTTGTAAGAAACGCACGACAAAGCGATGCCATCCTTTCCGCGATTTGCTGAAAGATTCCGATGGCTTCAAGGCGATCCCAAAATCGATTCGGAAGGAATGCAATTAGTCCGACCACGCACACATACGAGAACAACCCAACACTCAGGCAAAGGCCGAGCCCAATGTGAAAGCATATGAAAACCCAGACGACCCACTCGCGAATTAAGCCACCAAAGACAGGAAGCAACAAAAGCAATGGCCCAAACAACTCGAGGTACAATGTCATGTGTGTCATGAATTGTAAGAATGTTGGCATCTCCAATAGACGTTGACCGAAACTCGTTACTGTAGAGTCAATGTTGAGAGAAATGCTTATCGCTTCTCCGTTCCACCACGCAGGCGCTTGTGCTTTCAGGAGACCAGTAGTAATGTACATCAGAACGATTTGCATGAAGAGGGCAACCGTCGCCACATTACAACAGAGGGAATTTGAAGTCCGAGCCATATCGGAACTAACCGCTGATATCGTCCGTGCAGGATGACGAGCGTGTGACTCGTTCGCGTTGCTTGCGAGAATTGAATCGAGAGACCATCGATTTCCCAATTGCAGAAAAACGCCCCAAAACGTCAGCAGCATTAACACGGAATCGCCGCCGTTGCATATCATGGGATTGCGGGCTTGAAGCGATAAAAGTAGCAACCACGATACGAACGTGGCGATTCTTGTGTGTCGCCCCACCAACATCAGCGAGGCAAACGACGCGTGGACAAGAAATAGCCCAGCTTGAAAAATCGTAGAACCGTTAGCGACGTGTAAAGATATTCGCCACTGATGATAGAGAGATAGCCATTCCTTACGAGGAAGCACTCCCTCGTCCGAATAAAAGGCAGTCAAATCCGATGATCGCAAAAGAAGATCCACCAAAATAAGACTCGCAAGCCCTATTCGAAAGGCGGCCAAGGCTCGGAAATCTATTGAGAAAATAGCGCGAAAAAGCAATTGCAAACCCATTCGGTTTGTTCTCCCTCCACCCAGCGTCAATCAGGATTCAGCGTTACAAAACGACCTAATTTGCGAAACCACAGATTCACTTTTTAATCATTACTGGTTTCAATGACTCATTTTGGAATTCTTGGGTCCGAGAGGATATGGCAACGAAACATGGAAACCGCGCGACATCTGTTTCTGTGATCTCGATGAGCGCCCGAATAGGAGTTACTTTAGCGGAGTCCTGACGAGCCTAAAGCCTATCGCTCGGCTACGGTCCCACTGGTCGCATACGTTGCGTTCCGACGCGCGACAGTGAAAACCGTCCGAGCCCCATGCGCCGCCTCGATGAACCCTTCGATGTCCCTCCGAATCGGAGCACCATTGGGACAGATTTCCGTGCATGTCATACAACCCAATTTCGTTTGGCGGATATGAGCCGATTCGCGTTGGCTTTTCCAAGCACTGACCTTTGGGTGCACTTCCGAACGGCAGTTCGCCATTGAAGTTCGCATCGATTGAAGAGATGGCGTTGGTTGGTTTCGCGAAGTAGAAATGGTACGAACACGCTTCCTCGGTCGTTGCGCCAGCTCGACTAGCATACTCCCACTCCGCGCTGGTCGGTAGTCGGTACTTCCAGCCACGCCCTTGAGTGCGTTCGTTTAGCTTGCTGATGAATTTTTGAATGTCTTCTTCGGAAACACATTCGACTGGGAACAGGCTGAGCTCCCCATCGGGGATGTTTTGGGCTCGGTCATAGTCAGGGCCGAATCGCGAAAAGGAACTGGGATTGTTTCCCATGACTTGCTGCCACTGCCCCTGCGTGACCAAGTGAACTGCTATTTCGAAATCCTCATTGATCTTCGTTTGAACTCCCGCTGTTCCGCCGCCTCCGCCCATGTAAAAAATCCCTTTCGGAAGATGCACGAACGTCATAAGTAGGTCATCGTCTCGTTCGCGAACTGCATCGACGGGTTCGCAGCCTTTTCGTCGGATGGTCGCTTCTGAGGCAGGTTTGAGGCGTTCTTTATGCATATCGAATAGAAAAGCGAGCAGGACTTGGGCGTCGTGCGCTAAGCTTAGACGGTCGCCGCTATAGAGTAGTGCCTGACTAACCGCCATTCGTTTTTGGTCCGTTGTAGAGATCAAATTTACCTCGCCGCTAACCTCGAGGATCATGGCTAAAGGCGACGCGGCGTCGAGCTTGTCATTGACTTTCCCGACTTGATTCAGCAGCTTGTCGCGCAATTCGGGCTGATCGGCAAACTGCAATGGAATGCTTCTTTCAGCGTCGGCGAGAATTTGACGAGCAGTCATGGTGCCGCGCTGGCCGTTGGCATCGGCGAGTTCAAATATACTCGCGATATATTCGCTGGCTCGTTCCGCCTTGATCGCTTCATTTTTGGCTACTCGCCTTTGTTGCTCCGCATCCACATACTTCACGAAACTCACCATGGTTACGAGGGTGAGAGCCAGCACGACGGCAACCGAAGCCATAGCCGTAAAGGGATTGCGTCGCACCCATTTGACGGTCCGTTCAACGCTATCAACAGGTCGAGCAAGGATTGGTTCGCCACGCAAAAAGCGTGCAAGATCGTCCGCCAATTCGGTTGCAGAGGCATATCGATTTTCGGGCTGTTTTTGTAAGCACTTCAAACAGATCGTATCCAAGTCGAGCGGAACGCCCGGCTTCCACTTCGATGGTGGCATCGGCTGTTGATTCAAAACCTGATCGAGGGTTTCGACGAATGTCTTCCCTCTGAATGGCGGGTGTCCGACCAAACAATGATAGAGGATCGCTCCAAGTGCGTATAAATCGGTTGCCGGACCAGCCTCATGAGCCTGCCCAGCCGCTTGCTCTGGTGCCATGTAGGAGATCGTGCCCATGACAGCCCCCGCCTCCGTCTCGCCACTTTCGATGTCGAGTTGTCGGGCCAGACCAAAGTCGGTAATCTTTGGCGTACCATCAGTAGTAAACAAGATATTTGCAGGTTTTAGATCCCGATGCACTATGTTGCGGCTATGGGCCGCCTGCATGGCTCGGGCCAGAACTTCTACTAGCTTGGCCGATTCGATGGGTGAAATCGATCCTTCTTTTAGCTTGCTCGCCAGGCTGGATCCATCGACGAATTCCAGAGCGCAATAAGGATAACCGTCGGACTCTCCGACTTCATGGATTTGAACAATGTTAGGATGTTGCAGTCGAGCGCCCGCTTCGGCTTCGATGCGAAACCTCACCGTTTCTTTGGGCCCTGCATGGATGCCTGCAAGCAGCATTTTAAGAGCTACGGTGCGTTTTAATTTCCGATGTCGGGCTTTGTAGACAACTCCCATGCCACCGCGGCCCAGGATGCCGTCAAGTTCGTAACCTGGTATCGAAATCTGAGCTCGCTCGGATTCGATCGCCGGCGTCAACAAAAAATCTCCTGCGGTCTCATGCAAATGGACCAACTGTTGAACGCGATCTCGAAGAACAAGATTGCCGGCGCAACGAGAGCCTATGAATGCTTCGCGTTCGGACGCAGAGGCAATTTCAATCGCTTCAGCAAAGATTTCGTTTGCTATTGGATTCCACTTAGTCAATTTCAGCGATCCGCCATGGATACTAGCTAACTAGATATTCATTAAATGCGAAATTGGCAGGTGTTTTGCACCCGATATTTCGAAAAATTCACGTATCAGCCCCATGCGTCCGATCTTGACTCCAAAATTCTTTCTCGAAGCCATACCCGAGCAATGGACCAAAGTCGATCAGCCGTTCGGCGTCCAATCCCCATGGCTTCGGCAGCTTCTTGATGACCTAAGCCTCCGAAATATCGAAGCATCACCAATCGGCAGGCTTGCGGATCCATCGCTTCCAAATCATGAAGAGCCTCGTCAAGTGCCAGAAGGTCTTCTGAACCTGTCATAGCTTCAGGGTCGATGGCATCGATGTCCAATCGAAGATGGCAACCACCATGTTTCTCCGATCTTTTCTTCCTCGCCCTCTCCACGAGAATCCTTCGCATAGCAATTGCTGCTGCGGCGAAAAAATGTCCGAGTGAATCCCAACTCTGAGGTTCATCGGTATCGACTAATCGGAGGTAAGCCTCATGAACGAGGGCCGTCGGCTGCAAAGATAGATCGCAACCTTCATTCAAAAGTTTCCGCCGCGCCAGCAGTCGGAGTTCATAATAAATGATCGGTAGCAATTCTTCAGCGGCCTTGGTGTTTCCTGCACCAACTTCGTCCAGCAACTGCTTGAGTTCCATTGAGCATTCCTCAACGAGCCAATAACGCCAAGTCCAGATTGTTTTAGATTCCGCCGTTGCGTAAACGGATAATTTTCTTGTTTTGCCATGGCAATTGCAATCAAATTCCAACAATTAAGTGATCAATTTGTCCATCTGCAAACTCTCCGTCAAACTGAGGCAGTGAGTCTGCACCCACTCAAAAGAAGTGCTTTGTCTCGGGGCTCTTAAACCAAACGCCGAGGATTTTTGAAAAAAAAGATTTTTTGTCGTGCAAACCTTCACCGAATTTCGCATTACTTAAGGTGTCTATACTCTGGACATTCTTTGCAAAAGGGAACGCAACCGATGAAATCGCATTTGTATTTTCTGTTGGGCGTGTGCTTGTCTTTCGCGTGTCATCCTTCCCCTGTCTGTGGACAAGGTGCCTCCGCGAAAAAAACAATCAACGTTCCAAAGAATAACGGCACGTTTGACGATCAAGACAAGGACTCCGCATTTAGCTTTTGTCCTCTCCAAGATGCATCAGGCAAGCCTCGAGGGTATCTCGTTTTTCGTGCGATAAAGTCCGGCGACGACGGATTTCGTGTTTTTCGCACCTCCGCCAACAGTTTGGCCGAAGTTGAAAAAGCTCGGCAGCAGGACTGCAAGGCTTGGTCGCCGACGTCGACAGGAATTCGAGTTCGAGAGGACCATCCTGCTTCAAGCTTGACTTCGAACGAATTCGTGAAGGTCGATTTTCAGTATGAACGATTGAATGGGGTTGCGATTGCATATGCAAACCTTACTGGTAAATCGGATGGCAAGTTAGTGGCGCGAATGATCGTAGGTTGCCTACCTGCAAAAGGCAAAACCGAAATCAAATCACCGAACAGTAAGGAAGCCTCCGGACACTCGGTTCCCTACACCTTTTGCCAAACCGGTACGATCTACAAGCAATCTCCAACGTACATCGGATTTCGTGTTCTACCGAAAGATAACGATGCGTTCCAAACAAAAAACACCTTCGTTCCCGAAGCGATATCGCCAGGTAAAATCGTGCCCGGTGCCTGGGCCAAGGTCAAAGAGATTGACGTGAGCCCTGCTGTTCCGAAAGCAGAGGTCTTGCAACCAAAAGCTGCTGGGGTGCAATACGAATATGCCCAAATCCGAGGCGTTCCAGTGGTCTATGCGACAGTTCGAGGAGCGGTCGACACGCAAAAGGTTACACGCATGATCGTAGGGCTGAATGTCCCGAAAGTTTCTCCTGTAAAAAATGGATCGAATAAAATTGGAGGCAAAACAGGCGGAGGCAAAAGCGTCGCAGGTGGAGGTGGAGGTGGAGGTGGAGGTGGAGGTGGAGGTGGAGGTGGAGGTGCAGGTGCAGGTGCAGGTGCAGGCACCGGAGGCAAAAGCCTCGCAGGTGGAGGTATGGGCATCGGAGGCGGAGGTAAAGGCACAAGCGGTTCCGGCAGCAGAAGCGGCTCAGGCAGTAATGCCGGTGGTGGTAGAAGCGGCTCTGGCAGTTCGGCGGGCGGTGGTGGTGGCGGAACAGGCGGTGGCGGTAGAAGCGGAAGTGGTTCAGGTAGTATTTCGGGCGGAGGAAACGCTACTCCCATTACTAAGATCATTAACAATGTCGGGCAGCCGACACCACCAAAAGACCCACCACCAAAAGACCCACCACCCCCACCACCCCCACCACCTCCACCACCTCCACCACCCGACGACGATGATCCTCCCGACGATGATCCTCCCGACGATGATCCTCCCGACGACGATCCTCCCGACGACGATGATCCCGACGACGATGATCCCGACGACGATGATCCCGACGACGATGATCCCGACGACGATAATCCCGACGACGATGATCCCGACGACGATGATCCCGACGACGATGATCCCGACGACGATGATCCCGACGACGATGATCCCGACGACGATGACGACGACATGGCCGACGACGATGATGACGACGACGACATGGCCGACGATGACGATGACGACATGGCCGACGATGACGATGACGACATGGCCGACGATGACGACGATGACATGGCCGACGATGACGACGATGACATGGCCGACGATGACGACGACGACATGGCCGACGATGACGACGACATGGCCGACGATGACGACGATTTAGGAGGAGGCGATGACGATGATTTAGGAGGAGGCGGAGATGATGATTTAGGAGGAGGCGGAGATGATGATTTTGGAGGAGGCGGAGATGATGATTTTGGAGGAGGAGGCGGTGACGATGATTTTGGAGGAGGAGGCGGAGATGATGATTTTGGCGGCGGCGGCGGTGACGATTTTGGAGGAGGAGACGACGATGGCGAGTAGAAAGAATCCAGTTTGGCCGTAGAGATGCTCTTTGTCCTGAACCTTGAAGCCTTAAAGGTTTGCTTTAGCTCATTCATTGACGATGCAACGAGGTGATTTTGTTATCTTTTCCGCGATTGTCCGCCACTCTACTAACCATCTTAATTATTGAGCCCTTAATAATTGCTCTCCCATTTAGCCTGGGAGCGAATGATGAATTTTTCCAAGAATGGGATGAACCAAAAAATGCGATTGTGCGTGGTCCTTGGCAAGAAAACGCCATTCGATTCGCATATCAATGTATGGATCGCTCCATTGATCCGTCTAATTCCGTTGGAAGATTCACCGATTTACTCAAGCCCCCAGGACAGTACGAACGGATTTATATAACTATCTATGTCGATTCCCAACTTCGTGGTTGCCAAAGTTCAAACCGTGCGAACATGCAAGAGTGCATCCAGGAAGCGGTATCAAGAACTTTGGAGGACCGTCGATTCGGAGAAGGTCTGACTGCCGACGAAATTCAGCGAGCCTTGATCTAATTCACCGTCGTAACCGCCCATCGACCGATATCGTCAGACAATATCGAAACCATTACGAAGCAGTTAGAGCTTGGAGCCGACGGGATTTCCATTTCACAAGGGGACAAGCACGCGTTTTTCAAGGAGTCCGTCTTCGTTAAATACAATTTCGATGTGAATGTAGTGTTGTCAAAACTCTGTAAGAAAGCTGGCCTCTCAAAGAACGCCATCAATCAGGAAACGACTCAATTAAACGCTTATCGCTTGCTTAGTTTCTACGGTCGACGAGACTGCAAACCGATCGATCTGTATCGCAGCCAAGTTCTTGTGGAAACACATTCGGTGACTCCACGTGAAATCAGTCGCAGATTGCAATTGGTTCGCAACTGGCTTTTGGACAAACGTGAAAATGGAGTCGGATTCCTCAAGTATGAATACCTACCTTAAGACGACAGTTATTCGACGGACAACAACCAGATCAGGCAGTTGGGGACACTCTGGGGAATCGCGAAATATGCAAATTACTACGAAGACCAGGAAATGGCCGCCCTTGCGAAGGAGGGGCTCGATTATTTCCTCGAATTTCATAAGCGGATCAATGGAAAATGCATTATAGCCCCTCCGGACGGTGAGGCTAGCATTGCGCTCAACGCCTTTATTCTCCTAACCCTCTTGGAAGTTGAGGATTACCCATTTCGCGAGCGTTGGATCGAGGATCTCTATCAAGGATTGGCTGGCCAACAACGAGAAGACGGTGGTCTAAATACTTTCTTCGGACGAACAACAGATAAAGGAAAGGACTTCTACCCTGGAGAAGCTCTCACGGCGATTGCCGCATATGCAAAGAAAAAAAAATCGACTGACGCGTATGCGATTCTCGAGCGAGCATTTCCTTACTATTCGAAGTATTTTCGCGAATCACCACAAACGGCGTTCGTCCCTTGGCAGAGTCAGGCGTATACGACCCTCTATCTTCACACGAAAGATCGCAAATACGCCGACTTTGTTTTTGAAATGAACCACTGGATCATCGATAAGCACCAGATTCTTCAAAGCCCAAGAACACCAGACAGTCTAGGTGGCTTTCGGAGTAAACCTAATTTCAGCTCTGCCGCTTTTCTCGAAGGGTTGGCGTGTGCCTTTCACTTGGCCAAGGCCGTCGAAGATCAAATGTTGATTGACAAATTTGAGAACTCAACGACTCTCGCATTGCGATTTTGTTTCCAACTTCAGTACGACGAACACGATGTCTACGGATTCAAGAACCCCCAGTCTGCGTTGGGAGGGATTCGTACATCCCTTACCGATACTCACCAGAGGATCGACATGTCGCAACACTTCATGCACGCACTTCTTTTATGCGACAAGTACCGATTGACCAAGAAGCATTAAACCTCTGCAATCCAAGGCAGACTACAGCAAACTTCGGATCATTCCCCATATGCAACCATAATCGGATGATTTGCTTGGTTCGTGTTTCAAACCGCTAATGATACGTATTCACATAGGATGGATATCACATGAATCAGACACAACAAGAAAACTGGACAAAGCAAGACCTAATGGAAGTGGCGAAACAACAGAAAAACATCCTTTGGATGATCTTGATTTCGTTTGTGGCAATGTTTATTCCGGGTGCAACCATCATCTCCGGCGCAATTCAGATCTACTTCCTATTCAAGTTAGCGACCGCAGTACGCTCGAAAGCCGCGTGGCTCTACATCATCTTGGCATTCATTCCTCTTGTGGGCTTGATCGCATTGCTGGTCATCAATGGCAAGGCTACAACGACGCTACGAGAGAACGGAATCAACGTGAGTCTGATGGGTGCAAAAATGGCCGACTTTGAGATGATTAAGTAAATAGATCAATATGGCGATCGTCCGGTGACAGTTGTCGGAACTAGCCCGCTCAGCCAAGGATAGGCACGGAAGGCGCGCCTTCGGTTGTTGGTCACTTGTTCACTCCATACGCGCTCCAAATGCCAAAGCAATCCCGAGACGCCGCCAGTCGAATAACGAGATCAATCAAACGTAGTGCTCCTTGCACGACCGCTTGACTTGCCAAGGATTGAGCTTCAATCGGCTTATGAAATCTGAACCCGTTTCTGTCGCCTGGATCGTTGCATTGACTTGTTTATTGGATAAAACGAAATGATCGACATTCACTGCCCCAACTGCGGGACCAAACTGAGTAACCTACCGCCCATCCAAGAACTGGAATCGCTAGCACGGCAATTCGATGAACTTGCGCAGCACCTTCAGGCACAAAAGCTTGAATCTGGGGAAACCAGAGCAAGGCTGGAATCCAGCGACAAATTAAGCTCAATAAAGGCATTGATCGCCGAAATGGTGACTAACGCGATGGGAAATGCAGTTGGGGCAATCTTCGAAGTTCACCTCGAAACCAACGAAGTCGAGAAAAAGGAGCAAGCAGAAGAAGATCAAGTGGATGAAGACGAAGACGAAGACGAAGACGAAGATGAAGATGAAGATGAAGATGAAGATGATTTCGATGAAGATGACGATCTTTATGACGACGATGAAGATGACGATCTAGACGACGATGACGAACTAGACGACGATGGCGACTAGAAGTAGCTGCACGAGTTGATAGTCCAATTAATGTCCAAACAGACTAGGGAAAAAGTCAACTCTCATTAGTCAAGCAGGCGTCCCATTTTTTTCCGTCTGCTAAACCGGTGCGAACGCTGATCAAGCAGAACAAGATCGTTGCGCAGTGCAACATCACGAATTTGATTGACACCGAACCAGGAAAACAACTGACGCTCGAAGGCTACCAAGCGGACATTCGTCAAGCTTTGGGAGAGTCATTCGGCCAGTTCTTGGAAAGCAGCGAGAGCCTGACCGAAAGCGGCCTGCGGATGGTTCGCATCGCCAGTTCGGGTGAAGTAGAACAAGTTCCTGTTCAATGGATCAACGTCCATTTTTCCAATGACGAAGGTCGTCACGTTTCGCTCGTGTTCAGTATGGACGCCGCCAACGCCGAGATCTTTGGTGCCGCCGACAGCCAAATCGCCGGCGCTTTCGAGTTCCAAGCCATCCCCAAAGCCGAAAACCCAGCACCTAAAACGGAAACCAACGATAACAAACCAGCTCAAGTAAGCCAAAATAATTCTGGCAAACAAACAAAATAGAATGCCGCTGTTTTTCGCCAACAATAATCAATCGCCCTTTCAAACGAAATCGGGGGTTTGAAGTACGGATCGAGCGCCCATCCGACTAGTTATTCGGTGTGACTTGAAATCTTCCAGCAATACTGGCAAAGGACCTTCGGTCAACCGTATAGGTCGCCAGTTTGAACTTTGATAAACTGTTCTTTCTGACAGTTTGGGACGCAATTGCTGCATAACATGTCTTGCGTTATTCTCGCCGTGAATCTTCTCGTAAATAATGCCAATCGACGAGCCGGATTTGGGAGGCAAGGCCGAAGTATCCGAAACGTGGCAGAGACCAAATTTGCAGAAAATTCTTTTCAGGAACGACAATCGCACTGAACGTATACGCTGCGAAGTGAATCGGTGGCGAATTTCTCAAAAGTCACGATTTCACCCGGTATTTTGTGGGTTCGCCGGGGGCTTCCAACAAACTTGGCAGCCTGCCACAATTATGGGCTGACTGGAATTTCATATTTGGAAAGGTGCTACTAATGGGAAATGCGGCTGAATTTACCGACGACAATTTTGACTCCGATGTTTTACGATCAGACATTCCCGTCCTGGTCGATTTTTGGGCACCTTGGTGCGGTCCCTGCCGACAAATCGCGCCACTGATCGAAGAGCTATCGACACAATATGCCGGCAAAGTCAAAGTTGGCAAAATCAACATCGACGAGCATCCGGTAGTTCCTCAACGTTACGGAATCTCAAGCATTCCAACTCTGCTGTTGATCAAGAACGGCGAAGTGACGGAACGATTTGTTGGGATGCCGCCAGCTTCCAAGCTACATGCCGCTTTGGCGAGCTAAGGCCTGCCTACAAAGTATGTCGCTCGATGTCGTAACCGAAGGGCTTGCGCCCAGTGGCACCGACTTTAGTAGCGGAACGGCGCGAGCCGTCCGGTTCTGGTTAGAAAATTATCGGTGATCGAGTGTGGCTTGTAAATTGAACAGCCATCTCGATTCCGGCTAAATCGATTGGTGACAAGTTGTAGTCGGCAGTAGCGATTCTTTGACTCCGAAACGCGCCGATTCGGAATCGGCTTTCACAAGCTAACTTGATGACAAGCAATGGTCCGCGCAAGCGGTTGGTTTCGCGCTGTGGCCCTTTGGATTCAATTCCAGCGACACTGCAAGTAATTGAGAACTGTGGCCTTCGAGGAATTGTCCGAATCCAGAACTGAAACGATGGGCATGGTATCAACATGAGTGTCGAAGCGTTCCTTGAACCGTTTGCAGAACATCCTGTTTTGCGTCAAAGGCTCTTGTTCGTCCTTGAGCGATTGCCAGAAGAAGTCCGACTGGATTTTTTCGAAGACGAACGATTTGAAATAACGATCGACAATTACCAACCGGGAATTGGCTGGTCGTTCTTGATGCCCACACCGGGACTGCCTGGGCGGGGCAGTCGCTGCGTTGTGCTTCGCCCCAAGCTCTCTACTGCTTCCGAGGATTTCGCATGGTATGTGATTGCACACGAGTTCGCGCATGCCTTTTTGCGGAATGGCGGATGGGGTGAAATTACTGACGTTGAGGATGCTGCCGACGCTCTCGCTGCGGCTTGGGGATTTCCTCGACCTACACTGTCGGGTTGGCTTATATAAAGTTCCTCGCGACGATCTCTCTCTCAAAAATTCAACGGCTTGCAAGTCGAACAACGGAAGTTTATCTAATCGCTTTGAAATGCACTGGTTCGTCAATCGGCGTGATTGCTTAAGGACAAAAAGATGGATTTGGGGCTCGAAGGCAAGGTCGCGTTGGTTACCGGTGGATCAAAAGGCATTGGCTTGGGAATTGTCCGTCGATTGATCGCCGAAGGTGCCCGCGTCGCGAATGTCAATCGAAGCGATACCGAAGGCCGCGAACTTGAGCGAGAATATGCGAAACAAGGTAAAGACTGTTTTTTTATCCAAGGGGATCTTGCGGATACGAACGCTTGCCGAATGGCGGTAGAACAAACACTGAGACGATTTGGCAAGCTTGATATTCTCGTCAATAATGCGGGCGTGAATGATGGTGTTGGGCTGGATGCGGGCGTTGATGCCTTCGTTGAATCGCTTCGGCGGAATTTGATTCACTGCTACGCAATGGCACACTTTGCTTTGGATGCATTAAAGCAATCGCGAGGCACGATTGTGAATATCGGGTCGAAAGTGTGCGAGACCGGACAAGGCGGCACGTCGGGCTACGCTGCGTCCAAGGGAGGAATCAATGGCCTGACGCGCGAATGGGCCGTCGACTTAGCTCCGTTCGGCATCCGAGTCAACGCAGTACTGCCCGCCGAAACGTGGACGCCTCTCTACGAAAAATGTTTGGCTGCAATGCCAGACCCAGCCGCTGCCAAAGCTGAAATGGAACAACTGATTCCGTTGGGTCGACGATTTACAACCATTGAAGAACTCGCCAACATGGCAGTATTTCTCGCTTCTCCATGTTCAAGTCATACAACAGGGCAAATCATATTCGTTGATGGTGGCTACACACACCTCGACCGAAAATGTACGGCCCAGAGCGACGTTAAATCTTTTGGTGCCGCTGCGTCCAGCCATTCGTAATCAGCACTTCGCGGACTTGCGTTTTTGTCCCACACGGGACATCGATTCAATCTTGGCAATGTAATCAGTCGCAACTGGCACTTTGCAAGAGGTGTCGCCCATATCGATGGCGACCGCGCCGATTTTCTTCGCAGCGGCTTTGGCGTTTGCCAAAAGCGGTTTGACATAGCTACCTACGCTGATCACAAAAGAGTTCATAGCATAAGCCACGCGACCTGGTGCATCGTGTACTTCTTTTACGGCCTTGGACAACAGGGTATCGATTTCGCCTAAGTCAAGTTCTTCATCGGGTCGCGTCGAAACAATGGACGAATAAGTTGCCCAACCGGTTGCAGCGAGCGATTGGTCTTTGGACTTAATCCATTTCATCGCCAGTTCGCTTCCTTTATCGTTTTCCGAAGCCACCCACGGCACGGTATACTCGCCGACCATATGCCATGCAGCCGTCTTGGCCCAATTTTCAATTTCCTTCTTGGACATTTTTGCGCCGTCTGCAACTAAACCTGCCAAGTATTGTGCGTCGGAGTTTCCGGTCGCATATAAGTCCATTGCCAGCGATTGGTTGCCTTTGATTTTCTTTAGAATGAGTTTCATGTCGCCCACTTTGACACCAAACATTTTGTCTAAAGGAGCGCCGTGCCTCGCAAATGTTTTCCGCGTTTGCTCAGTCCCCATTTTCTTTAATTCGCTCATGACTTCGGCAACGGTATTCACTTTCATCCTCACAGAGTTTATTTTTGCGAAAGGGTTCCTGGCAAACTTGCACCGAAATATTGTACAACAAGTAAATCAACGATAAACGCGACTCGTTCAACTAAGTTCATCACGTCAAACCCACTTGAACATCGCCATTTCTCGATCGATTTCCCCCAGTTTGAAGTCTGATTTCCGAATTCGGCGGCGATGTCAAGCGACGCTCAATACGTTGTCTCAATCCTACACAGTACAAGTCATCGCACTTGATGGCAGCCCGCATTTTGCCGAAGCCTTGACCGTAGCACAAGATTCTGGCAATCCCGTCGCCATCAGCTTTATGCTTCGAACTCGTGTGTACTTCCGCAATTTGAAAGTTCACTTGCCGACCGAAGAGGTGTTTTCCCTTTGGATTGCAACGTTTAATGCCTCCGTCGCAGGCAGGAGTCGTACTCTGGTACTCCTGAATGGGGAGAAAAGAGCATTGGAGGCATTGGATATCGTCGTCGTATGGAACCAAAGACGACAGCAGTTGAATGTAGTAGAATCTATTACTTCATTATCGATCACAAAATTGTCTGCACAGGAAACAGAAAATTTCCCTTTCTGTGCGACCATTCGTCGAACCTCGCCAACTTTACAACGCCTACCGATCGTATTCGAAGTTTGTTATGCGAACTTTGCCAGGAGTTTTTTAAGCATGCGTATTGCAACGTTGAGACTCGTCGCCATCTTTGTCTTCGCCCTAGGACTCAATACTACAAATCGATCCTTCGCCATCGATGATTTTTCCCTCGACACGTTCGACTCGGTCAAGTTGACTGATACTTACTACTCCGAAGGCGCGAATGCGGGTGATCTAAACGGCGACAAGATACCGGACGCCGTTTATGGTCCATACTGGTACGAAGGTCCAGACTTCACCAAGCAACATGAGATATATGCCGCCAAGCCTCAAAACATGGATGGCTATGCCGACAACTTTTTCAACTGGGTCTATGACTTCAATGGTGACGGCTTGGGCGATGTCTTTACGGCCGGCTTTCCCGGTACCCCAGGATTTGTTTATGAGAACCCAGGAAAATCCGGTTGGGACAAACCGTGGACGAAACACCAAGTATTCGACTCCGTCTGCAACGAGTCCCCAGTACTGATTCAAGTCGTAGGCGATGACAAGCCTGAGCTCGTCTGCACCTTTGATGGCTATTTCGGATTTGCATCGATCGACTGGTCCAAGCCATTTTCTAAGTGGACATTTCACCCGATATCGGAAAAGGTCGCAGCAGTTCCTTTCGGTCATGGACTCGGGGTGGGGGACGTGAACGGCGACAAGCTACTCGACATCATTTGTCCCGATGGTTGGTATCAACAACCGAAAGCGAATCCCGACAGTTCCCGTTGGCAGCTTCATTCGCACAAGTTCACGAACGCTTACGGTGGCGCTGAAATGTACGCTTACGATGTCGATGGCGACGGCGACAACGACATCATCACTAGCCTCGCTGCTCATGAGTTTGGGTTAGCTTGGTACGAACAATATCAAGAAAACGGCGAACCACAATTTCGCGAGCACTTGATTATGGGCGACCGTCCAGAAAAGAACAAATATGGATTGGTCTTTAGCGAATTGCACTCGGTTGCCTTGGCGGATGTCGATGGCGACGGATTGAAAGACATCATCACGGGCAAGACCTACTATTCGCATCATAAATCCAGCCCCATGTGGGACGCCGGTGCCGTAGTCTATTGGTTTCGGTTACATCGCAACAAGGATGGCGTCGATTGGGTGCCTTACAAAGCCGCTGCCGACACGGGGGTCGGTCGTGAAATCAGCATCGTCGACGTCAACAACGACAAACTGCTAGATATTGTCGTGGGTGGCATGAAGGGTGGGCATGTTCTCATCCATCGTCGTACTCAAGTTGACGAAGCGACTTGGAAAGCAGCGCAGCCTAAAGTTTACGAAAGCGTTGCGTCGAACGTCCCAGTCGGCAAGAAGATTGCGTTCGACGAAAATGGTCGACTAGCGGGCGCTCTCGAGGGAGAAAGTCTCAAGATCAAACAGATCACAGGTGGCGAAGCGGCTCCCCAAAACATGTCCGAATTCAGCAAAGGTCGATGGAGTAACAAAGAGCAATTATGGTGGACTGGCCCTCAAATTGGCGATCGAATCGACTTGGAATTCGATGTTCCAGTCGACGGCGAATACACCTTGGCAGGCGGATTTACTATGGCTCGAGATTACGGAATTTTCCAAACGCTTATTGACGGCGAAGCACTTGGCAGCGAGATTGATTGCTTCAATTCGCCAGACGTAATTCATACGGGCCTTGTCGAGTTAGGCAAGAAAAAACTGGGGCGTGGCAAGCACATCTTTTCTCTAAAATCAGTCGGAGCCAATCCATCTGCGGCACCGGGCAACATGGCTGGCATCGACTTCATCGCAATCCGAGACAGCAATGGGAAACTAATTGGTGCGAGAAACGACCAACCCAACGAGTTCAAGCTGGTCGCGCAACCCGATGCCAAGCCGACTCTCAATTTCGAAACAGGAACGCTCGAAGGCTGGACGGCAGAAGGCAATGCGTTTGCAAAGCAACCGGTTCGTGGCGATGCGGTTGCTGCTCGTCGAAAGGATATGAAGAGCGGCCATCAAGGCGAATATTGGATTGGTACCTACGAAGTTGAAGGTGACGGGCCTGTCGGTATTCTGACGTCCAACGCAATACCGGTGACCATGCCTTGGGCATCATTTCTAATCGGCGGTGGAGCTGGAATTGAATCGCGTGTCGAGATTATCGATGCAGCTACCAAACAAACCATCGTTCGTGTGGCCGGTCAAACTTCGGAAACCATGCGCCGCGCCAATGTCGACCTGCGAAAATTCGTTGGCAAATCGATAATCATTCGAGTCGTCGATGAAGGACGCGGAGGTTGGGGGCACATCAATTTTGATGACTTCCAATTTCACGAAAAACAACCCGGCGATCCTACACCGCAACTTGTCGTGCTCGTCCCGGACGAGTATCCATTTGCCGGGATCAAAGCTGACGCTGCAGCAAAAGCCATGAAGCTACCGGACGGATTTCGCGTAACCGTCGGGGCCGCCGAGCCAGATATCCTCCAACCGATAGCCATGGCATTTGATGAACGCGGACGACTGTGGGTCGCGGAAGCATACGAGTATCCTGTACGAGCACCCGAAGGGAAAGGTCGCGATCGCATCTTGATTTTTGAGGATAAGGACGGCGACGGACAACTTGAGACTCGCAAAGTCTTCGCCGAAGGACTAAATCTAGTTAGTGGCTTAGAAGTTGGTTTTGGTGGCGTATGGGTCGGTGCTGCTCCTTACCTGCTCTTCATTCCCGACAAAAATGGTGACGATAAAGCCGATGGCAAACCCGAAGTTCTACTGGATGGATGGGGATTGCAAGACACACACGAAACACTGAATGCGTTCATTTGGGGGCCCGATGGATGGCTTTATGGATGCCACGGTGTCTTTACGCATTCGCGAGTTGGAAAACCAGGAACACCGGACGATCAAAGAATTCCACTCAATGCCGGAATTTGGCGATACCATCCTACGCGACACGTCTTCGAAGTCTTTGCTAACGGCACAAGCAATCCGTGGGGCGTCGACTTTAATGATCGAGGCCAATCGTTCCTAACCGCTTGCGTGATTCCTCACTTGTATCACATCATCCAAGGCGCGCGTTACGAACGTCAGGGTGGAACGCACTTCAATCCGTACACGTACGATGACATCAAGACGATAGCCGACCACAGACATTATTTGGGTGCCAATCCGCACGGAGGGAACAGCAAGTCCGACCAAGCGGGTGGTGGTCATGCACACTGTGGTGCCATGATTTATCTCGGAGACGCTTGGCCAAAACAGTATCGCGATCAGATATTCATGAACAATATCCATGGGCAGCGACTGAATGTCGATATTCTTGAACCGCGAGGATCGGGTTACGTTGGTCGGCACGGTCCCGATTTTCTATTGACCGGGGACGCGGCGTCGCAAATCTTGAATTTCCGATATGGACCCGACGGACAAGTTTGGATGATCGACTGGTACGACATGCAAGCTTGCCACTTGAATGACCCGTCCAAGCACGACCGTTCGAACGGACGGATCTACAAAGTCAGCTACGGCGACACAAAGCCAGTACAAGTCGATCTGACGGCACTAGACGATTTGGCGTTAGCTAAAAATGTTTTGAAGCCCAACGATTGGTATGTTCGCCATTCTCGCAAAGTGTTGCAGGAGCGAGCGCAACGCCAACGCATGTCTTCGGCTGCCCATAAATTCTTGTTAGAGACGGCAACGACTCACGCGGACGAGACGCGACGACTACGGGCCATGTGGGTCTTGCAAGCGACGGGTCATCTCGATGCGGATTTGATCACTCGATTGACAAACGATGCAAGTCCCTACGTGCGTGGCTGGGCGATTCAATGCGCGTTAGAACAGCCGCCGAAAGATCCGTCGGCATTGGTCGTGCGAATGACGGAACTTGCTAAGAAAGACAACTCGCCCATCGTCCGCATGTACCTGGCCTCGGGCTTACAACGTTTGCCCAGTTCAGCTCGTTGGTCGGTCTTAGACGGGCTGGTCAGTCACAAGGAAGACGTAAACGATGGCAATTTGCCGTTGATGTACTGGTACGCCGCCGAACCGCTTGTCGAAGAGGACTTGCCACGCGCCCTGCAACTTGCATTGTCATGTTCCGAGTCGCAGCCTCAGGTTCGCGACTTCATGATGCGAAGAATCGCAAGCTTCGATTCGCCTTCGGCAATGCCGTCGCTGGTGAAAGGTCTATCGGCTGCTAGCGATTCTAAATTGCAACAAGCATTTCTCGACGCGATTCGCAACGCACTCAAAGGGCAGCGTCAATCGACAAAACCAGAAGGCTGGGATGTTGCATTCTCGAAACTATCTGCTAGTCCCGATGCCACAATCCAATATCAAGCTGCCGCGTTGGGCGCTGTCTTCGGTGATGCGAACGCAAAAACCAGTTTGTATACGATCGCCGCTAATGCAAAGCTCGCCCCAGAGCTTCGTCGCGATGCGGCGATGGCTCTGCTAAATGTCAAAGAACAAGGCCTAGCAAAATCGTTGACCGCTTGGATGAGCGATCCTGTACTGCGGTCTGTTGCCCTGCGCGCTGTCGCCGAAATCGAGACCCCAGAATCGGTTGATCGGATCATCGCCAATTATTCCAAGCTGGATACCAACGAACGACGATTGGCGATTAGCACATTAAGTTCGCGAGCGTCCTACGGCCTGAAAATGCTGCAAGCCATGAGCTCAAAAACCTTACCTTCTACTGACCTACCTGCGGACCTAGTCCGACAACTTCAGTCGCTGAAGAACGCGGAGATCGACGCGCTGCTGGGCTCAGTCTGGGGTACCGTACGCGAGACCGCCGAGGACAAAGCAAAGATGATCGAGGACTATAAATCACTGGTAGCCAATGCGGACATGCCGCAGCCAGACGTCGTACTTGGTCGCGCAATTTTTGCAAAGACCTGCCAACAATGCCATGTTTTGTACGGCATCGGCTCGAAGATTGGTCCCGATTTGACAGGATCGAATCGCTCCAACCTCGACTACTTGTTGAGCAACATTGTCGACCCCAGTGCCGTGATGGCCAAAGAATATCAGCCGACTATGGTCTTGACGGATTCCGGGAGAGCAATTGTTGGATTGCTGCGTTCTGAAAATGAAAAGAGCATTACACTGCAAACGTCGACCGAGATCATCGATGTTCCGCTCGATGAAATTGAGGAACGCAAATTGAGTGACAAATCCATGATGCCTGACGACCAGTTACGAAAATTCTCCGAACAGGAAGTCCGCTCGTTGTTCGCGTATTTGGTTTCTAAAGCACAAAATCCGCTTTTGCTCACACCCGAAACAGCACCGATGATTTTCAACGGAAAGGATTTGACGGGTTGGTCTGGAGATCCTTCGCTTTGGACAGTTGAGGATGGCGAAATTGTTGGCAAGACCAAAGGCCTCAGCCGAAACGAGTTCTTAATCGGAGATATGGTTGCGAATGATTTCCGATTGACTTTCGAAGTCAAGCTTGTCGTGAATGAAGGAAACTCCGGCGTTCAATTTCGAAGCATGGTGTTGCCGGAGAATGAAGTCAAAGGTTATCAAGCGGATATCGGTGCGGGTTGGTGGGGGAAACTGTACGAAGAACATGGTCGAGCTTTGCTCTGGGATAAATCCGGAGAGGATCATGTCAAGAACGGAGATTGGAATACTTACGAAATCAGCGCCATAGGCAAGAAAATCCAGACGCGGATCAACGGCAAATTGTGCGTTGATCTCGACGATCCCGACGGCGAACGCGATGGTGTCTTTGCTCTTCAATTGCACTCGGGCGGTCCGACGGAGGTCCGATTCCGGAATATTATGATAGAAGCGATCGGTGTTCCCCCGGATGCCAAATAGACGTTCGCCTTCAGTTGCGTGCGATCGAAGCCCGGATTTTTCTCCGACGATCGCCCGCAGTTCATGGGGCTTTGGCTGTTTCGTACTAATTTCCTAATCGGGTGAGTATCTCCATCGCCTTGGTCTCGAATATTTTTTGCCACTCAGGCGCAACAATGCAGTCGCAGTCTTCTTGCGCATAGCCGATATTTTGCCTCTGCGCAACGGTTGGCGTGTAGTAAATGTAACCGTTGGTGTAGCCCGCGACGAAAGTCAACGGACTCGGCGCGACCTTTTTGAGATTCAATCCAATCTCCACTGTCAGCTCGCCAGGAAACGTGATCATGACAAAATCGCCCAGCCTGAAGCCAACGACTTCGACGTCCACGGTATCGCTACCGGCTGCTTGGTTTTGAGCATGATGCATTTTCAACAAGTCGAAATTTGTCTGAAGACGCGTAAGCTCTTCCATGATCAACACGTTCTTTAAGTACTGCTCCATATTCGCCCGGTTCTCCGAGTCCATGCGTTTCAAATCGGACCGGCCAAGCGATTCATCGAGAAGATAACGATGCGAACTGTATGCAGGAAACTCTGGCGATAGTTTGTATTGAACAAACAGCGAGAGGAACGTTTTGAAATTGAGGCTTGTGCCTTTGAGATTTGTCAGTAACCGTGCTTGTTCCGCTTGATTATCCGCCATCCGCTTTTCCAAGTCGGCACCTCTAGGCAGCTTGAGGACTTCGCGCACGACCTGCAATTTAGCTGTCGGAATAGAGCGCGTACTTTTTAAGCCACGCAATACACTGAGACCAAGCATATTACCAAACGGTTCCGAGTCGCGGGGGTTGTGGACGTCTTTGTAAAGCACCGGATTGATATCACCCGCGCAACCTTGGACGAAGAACGCCATCGTTCCATCGCTCAAATTCTCCTCGATGACTTTGGATGCAAATCCAGGAAAGTCGGCTGTGTTGCCTCCGTTGGGTATACCTTGAATAGGGTGGCAAGCGAAGTTGTAAACCACTGCGAGCGTTTCGCCATTGAGTTTATCGAGTCGCAAAAGGCCGATTTCAGGATCGATCAGACCAATCGCCGCGACTTCTTCATCGGCAGGGAGCGCGTAGGCATGTCGCACATCGGCTTCGGCACCGCTCTTGAGTTTAAGTCGTCGGTTTTCCATAATCCTAATTTCAATTCCTGTTCCCGCCCCGACATTGACCGGCACCATTTTTTGCATGGCTAATCGCACTGCCTGAACGGTTCGATCCTCGACATCTGCACAGACGATCCCGTGACAATGGCTTGCATTGACCACCAAACTTTCAGGGGCAATGTTCAAATCCGCCTTCAGTCGCGCACGGACATTCGCCAGGAAATCATTTCGTATATAACCAATCCCACCAATTGCGACCGCATCCACAGTAATAATCACCAATTGGCTCGCGTCGCTTTTGATTACCAGTGCTTTCGCGTACAACGGATCGTTGACCAATTTGTTTGTCCGATCGGTAATTTCAACTTTCCCCACTCCGGCCACGATCTGTTCGGCGTTAACCGACGACAACAAACAGCATTGAACCATCCATGTAAGTAGGAATAGCTTCGATAATCTTCGTTTGTTACATCGCACGATTACTTTGTTGATTTGTGTGAAACCGACAACCGGACGAAAGCATGAACGCGATTTACTGTTGCATTGAGTTTGCATAATGGTGTGGTCTCGACGGGAGATCGATAGATGGTTGTTGCGCGAATGCGATACGACGGCCGCAATGCTTGACGGGGAGGAATAGGGAACGAAATCGGTGAATCATTGCAATGCCGTAGCTTACTTTATTGACCTTCATTAATCAAAACACAGTTGAAACGGGCCATTTCTCGTTTTTCAGCGATAATCGAAAAGAGGCGTACTTAACAAGTTGGCTAGTAGCAACTTTCTCCCAAGCTAATCATAATAAGGCCCGCGCGTAACACGTCTTTCGGAATCGATCCGTTACGTTTTTTAGATAATACCTTTCCGTTCGAGGATATCATGCGAGCGACTCGGCAACTGATTTGTGTTGGATGGGCCATGGGATATTTATTGACGTCGGCTTTGGCGCAGAATCCTGGCGAAAAGGTCGACTTGGAGGTCATGAAGCAAATTCGTTCAGAAGGATTCGAGCGATCCCGAGCTATGGAAACCATCAGCTACTTGACGGACGTTTATGGGCCGCGATTGACGGGCTCGCCTCAAGCACGAGTTGCCGGGGAGTGGACCGTCTCCCGATTAAATGAATGGGGGCTACAAAATGCCCAATTAGAACCTTGGGGGCCTTTCGGAAGAGGTTGGTCGCTGCAATCCTGCTCCGTGAATCTCGTCGGGCCAAATTATTCGCCGCTCATCGCTTATCCGAAAGCTTGGTCGCCCAGCACAACGCAAACAGTGCGGGGCGAACCTATTTACTTGGATGCGAACACCGAAGAAGAACTCAATAAGTATCGCGGAAAACTGGGCCGAGCAATCGTCTTGATCAGTCCACCCCGCGAAGTCAAAGCTCAGTTCGAGCCACCAGCAACACGACAAACAGTTGACGCGCTTCTGGGACTTGCAAATGCCGATCCTTCCGTTCCACGTCAACGTCGTGGAGGCGGACCAGGCGGACCCGGAACGACAGGCGGACCAAGCGGTGCGGCGAGTACTGGTGCGGCGAGTACTGGTGCGCCAAGTAATGGTGCGCCGAGTAATGGTACACCTGCTGCAACAACGCCTACCGGCGCTCCGATTCCTGCTGCCGGAACCCCTGCGCCACCCGAAACACCGCCAGTTGCAACTCCTGCAGGAGCCAACGGCGAAGCAGCAAAACCGGCCGCACCAGAGCCAAGAACCGCGATGCAGTTACAAACGGACAAATGGCAATTAGCTTATGATGAAGGCGCTGCTGTTGTTATCGAAGCCGGTCGCGGGGATGGCGGAACAGTCTTCTTGGCCGCTGCTACCATGCCGCGAACGCCCGAACCCCCGCGAACAAATGGCGAAGCCGCGAACCCGTTTAGTCGCGGTCCACGCCCTTGGGCTACGGATGCACCAGCCATTCTGCCGCAATTGGTAATGGCTGCCGAGCACTACAACCGACTCGTTCGAATGATCCAAAAAGGTGCACATCCGCAACTCGAAATCGACATTGCCAGCCAATACCATGCTGATGAACTAAACAGTTTCAATGTCATCGCCGAAATTCCCGGCACCGATTTGAAGGACGAGATCGTCATGCTCGGAGCGCACTTCGATTCATGGCATTCCGGCACCGGCGCTACCGACAACGCTGTAGGTTGCGGCGTTGCCCTCGAAGCCGTCCGCATCCTGCAGTCGATCGGCGCGAAACCTCGCCGAACGATTCGCGTCGCACTGTGGACCGGCGAAGAGCAAGGTCTATTAGGTTCACGCGCATATGTATCGGAACATTTTGGTAAAGCCAATACACCAACGCGTGGCGGCACCGAAGGACGTCCAACGCCTGCGGCGAGCGGAAACGGCGAAGGCGCGGGAAACAGTCAGGTAAACGGACGCGAAGGTGGTCAAGGAGGCGGACGTCGTCGCACAACGTATGAACTCAAACCCGATCACGAGAAAATTTCGGCTTACTACAATCTCGACAACGGTACCGGAAAGATTCGCGGCATCTACCTTCAAGGCAACGAACAGCTTCGTTCGGTATTTCGCACTTGGTTAGTACCTTTTGCTGACCTTGAAGCCTCGACCGTGACTGCATCCAATACCGGCGGGACAGATCATCAGTCGTTCGACGGAATTGGAATCCCTGGTTTTCAATTCATTCAGGACCCACTCGAATACGATACGCGGACACATCATTCGAGTATGGATGTTTTCGAGCGAATCCAAGAAGAAGACGTCAAACAAGCTGCCGTTATCATGGCCGCCTTTGTCTATAACACGTCGATGCGTGATGAAAAACTCGCAAGGAAGCCACTTGATGGCGACATTGTGACGGGCACAGAAACGACTCCGGTCGCTCCGATTGCTGCGCCCGTTGCTGCTCCAGTCGGTGCTGCTACCCCTCCAGAGCCAGCAGCGAGTTCGCGATAGAACCATCGCGTCGATTACGCGTCGAGTAAGGTTTGACTCGAGTCCTGTCCAATTAGATTCACTGAAGATTCAATCTCGCTGGTTTCCCAGCGAGGTTTTTTTGTAAACCAGCGATTGTATGAATCAAGATTCTTAAACCGCGACGACACTTGCAGTTGCTGAAGGTATCGTCATGAACGGCACTGGCATTACGAAATTTGCCGCCATACCGATTCGAACGTTCTTGCAGCGACTCAAATAGAACTGGCGTGGCTCTTCGCGGCTCAGACACAAACCGAGAAAACGATCTTCGCCGACAAAGCGAATCGGGCTGACCACGCGTCGGCTCGCATTGCCCGTCGAGTCGACGTAATCGAAAACTATTACCAAGTCGTCCGATTGATACATAGCTCGTTGAATTAAGGCACGCATGGAAGGCCACCTATTGTTCCTGGTTATTGAATTCCCCATATGTTCTTAGTATCTGATGGGAGCATGACACCTTTGGTCACATCCGGATGAAAATTACGGATTCTTAAATGATGGAAGCAATTGGGTAAGCGAATCATTTGGAGTTTATCACCACGCGCCATAATAAAACCGAACACGGAACGAACGGTCCGTAGGATCGTTTCGCCGGTATTCCCGGTTTTTTCCGACTCTCTTTCCATTGGATTCGATTTGAAAATAATACCTGCAAAAGAGTCATGGATATTCCGATGCTCATTTGAGAACGATGCCTAAATGGGCGATTGAGACCAAAATATCCACGGAGGGATTTCGTTGTGAGAATTAAACGTCTAGTGGCTGGGTTAATTACGGTAGCATTTGCAGGTGTTCCAGTTGCGTGCGCTGCGAGTGACAAGTCTTTTCTGCAAAATAACGAAACAGATGTCGTGCCAGCCTCTTGTACAAGCGCATGCGACCCGGGTGTAGGCTGCGATCTTCAAAGTCCGATGGAATTTGGCGGATCATGCGATGGCTGCAATAACGGAAACTGTGCCGATTGCGGTGGATGTGACGGTGTCGGCGGATGTGACCGCGGCCTATTTGGATTTGGAATCGCTAAAAAGAGCGAACATTGCTACGACGACTTCATCAGCCCCATGACGAATCCCGTTTATTTCGAAGACCCGCGACAACTGACAGAAGCACGGTTCATTTTTATTGACCACAAGCTGCCTTTTATTCTGGGTGCTCCGGCAGGAAGAATTCAGCTATATGCGTTGCAAGCCCGAGTTCGTTTGACCGAGCGGTTGTCGCTGATTGCTGTGAAGGACGGTTATATCAATTCGCAGAGCCCACTCCTGCAGGACGGATGGGCGGATATCACTGCCGGTTTCAAGTATTCGCTATTCCGAGATCCAGCATCAGGTCGAATGCTGTCCGTTGGATTTCGATTTGAAACAACGGCAGGGCGAGCCGAATCGCTACAAGGCAACGGTGATGGAGTATTCGACATTTTCATGTCGGGTGGTCGACGGCTTGGTCAACGATCGCACTTCTTGACGTCCTCCGGGTTCATTCTTCCGGTCGACACGAACGCTGAAAACCAGATGTTTTATTGGTCGAACCACCTCGATCGTCGCGTAGCAAACAAGGCCTACATATTCTCGGAGCTAAACTGGTACAACTACATGAAGGACGGCACGGCATTCCCCGCAGTCGAAGGTGGTGACCTGTTCAACTTTGGCGCGGCTGGCGTCAAAGGCAACAATATCGTGACCAATGCTTACGGTCTGAAATACAAACCCAATGGGAATATTGAGTCCGGTGTCGCATTCGAATTTCCCCTAACTCAAACACGCGGCATCTTGGATAATCGATTGACTGCCGATTTGATTTTCCGTTACTAAATTCGCTCTTTTGGTGGGCAACAAATGACTTGAGAACAAATCTCGCCAAAAAAGCAGCCTTATCGCCGAAAGACCGTGGGAGAATTTCGATTCGAAATTGCCTCACGGTCTTTTTTTTCGCCCTCAGTACGCTGGTTGTTGATTGTCCACTTCTCTCGAACAATTTTCTCAGAACTGCCGGATTATCACTTCCGATGCGCGCGTCTATAATTTCGGGCCGGTTTGACGAATGATGGTGGTCTAGCTTGCGCTTTTTTCAAGTGGCTTTGGAATTGCTATGCCTGTGAAATCGATTGATCGGCGGACACGTTACGAACGAATTTTGCTCTCGTTGGTTGACCGACATGAATTTACGGTGACAGATATTCGAACGGCATGTTTCGAGGAACGCCCAGCGTTTATCACCAAGCTGTTAAATCAACTTGCCGATGACAGCATTTTGCAAGTTCACGAGGCTGGCAAGAATCGCACTTACCGTTGGGCGACCGATCGCGAAACTTTTTCGTGTCAGGCTTGGATTGATCGTCGCATTCGCGGCGTGCAAATGACGCAAACTCCAGAGACCGAGCGACCGCGCGAACGATTGCTGCGTCTGGGGGCTGATAAATTGCGTACGGCTGAACTGCTTGCCATCTTGATTCGGACTGGTCGCACCGGCGAGTCGGCTTTGCAAGCTGGCGAGAAAATCGCGAACCATTGCGGCGACGATATCGATCGATTGCGAACGATGTCACCCGTGGAAATCAAGTACATCAGCAAAGCCATTTCGGAACCCGCATTTTGCCAAATTATGGCAGGAGTTGAACTTGGCAGACGAGTCGCCGAATCGATTCATCGCGACGATGGTCCTCCACAAAGAATCGACAGCAGTATGGTTGCTGTTGCTTACTGCAAAAAGCATTTCGCGCGGTTGGCTTATGATCGACGTCAAGAAGAGTTTCATATTGTTACGCTTGACACCAAACTGCATCCAATCGGCCATCATCAGATTACTGTCGGCACCCTCGACGCAAGCCTCGTGTCGCCACGCGAAGTTTTCCGCGCGGCCATTCGGGATGCTGCGGCTGCCGTATTGTTGGTTCATAATCATCCCTCCGGAGATCCAACACCAAGCCGACAGGATTTCCAAGTAACGGATTCTCTTGATTCGGCGGGCAAAATTATCGGTATCCAAGTGGTCGATCATGTAGTCGTGGCTGCCAATGGTTGCGTGTCGATTCGCGATTTGCGCTAATTCGACGCTTGTTTATCAAGGATGCGACACGTCCAGCCCTCTGCGCTTCGTGCATTCCCTTCGTTTGCTGCTAGACTATTATCTGTGGTGCTCGAATCAAGCGAGACTCAGTTGGATTGCATTAAGGCGAGCGGTAGG
>JANMGV010000212.1:0-17810 GCA_031374825.1 Pirellulaceae bacterium | reverse complement strand
TTCAATGGCCATGTACAAAATAGCGCCTGAATTGATAGGATTGATAACCGGGTTGGTAGTCATGTCATACTCCTGGGGTTGGTGAGACAAAACCAGTATTATGAAGGCTACCAGCCCTCTTTGCACTCATAGCATCTCTCCTCGGAGTACCGAGGAGAAGGGGAGTAAGTAAGTGGGTGCAGTCGTACTCTCGATTGCAAGAGGTACCTGATGATCGATATGTTATCGCAGAGTTATCGCCGAACCGTTTCGGCTACCAGCGGATAGATGGGTAAGCGATCGCCGCGGATTAGTTTTAAGGGCGTGTCGCTCTTGACGGGGGCAGCATCTGAGTTGTGGCTTTCGATGACTAGCCAGCGACGGTCTTTGGCTAGGATTTGCGTTCGCAAAACGGCGACAAGCTCCTTGGTTAAACCTTGGTCGGGCGTTCCGAACAAGTCGGCACCGAGGTCGCGAAACCATGGTTCGATCATCATCTGCAAATTCGTAGCGAAACGCTGCCCCTGTTCGCTTTCCCATCGGCGTCGAATCGCATCTCGCATGGGCTGGGGATCGGCAAAGGTCTCGGCGAGAGAGTCCGCGACAAGCTGCCTTAGCTGTGGATCATGGAATAGTTCAGATGCCACCTCGCGTGTGGTCGATTTAATCTTGGCGTTGTTAACCAGTTCTTGCGAAATTTGTTTCGCCACTTTGAGAATGTCTGCGGAGTGCGATGAAATAATTGGCTCGGCTTTCTCCGTCACAAAGCGACCGAATTCGCGGCGAACGAGATTCCGTTGCGGGAGCGGCGAAACATCGTACAGATATCGCCAAGTAAAACTCCAAACCGAAGCACTTTCGAATAGCTCTTCGCCAATTTTCATTAAGAGCGGTTCGGCCTGGATGCGAACGATCGGGATGACTTCATTTTGTATAAGCGGTACGATGCGTTGCCGAACTAAAGTATCTTCGTACTTCAGAGCCAATTCCTCCATTTGCGGCTGACGCTTCCTCAAGGCAGCTTGTAGGCGTTCTTGGACAATGGGCATGATGTCGCGAAGCGAATCGATAACGAGCGGCTCCAAGTCCGACGTTAATGTTTCGCGATATTGCTCGAAACGAGAAACAAACGAAGCTAACATGGCGGCTCGTTTTTCCGGCGGCAATAAAGTCTCCGCTACCCAAGCTAGTGATTCGGGTGCTTCGTAGAACTCGAGAACATCTCGCGACGGAGTCAAGCTTGAGTCAAGCCAGTGAATCGTCACCTCACTTGGCGCATTCGCGTCGATAGAAGTTCTGCGACTTTCCGCCCAGCCTGCTAAGCGAAATCGTTTCGCGTCATCAACAGCAAACACCGGATCGTGCAGACCGACTCGAATATCGCCGGTCGTCCGAGCATGCAGCAACTTCTCGGCATGCACTGCGTAGTGCATTACTGATTGAGATAGGGAAACGGTATTTGGTGTTCGCTGATCTTCGGTACTCACACTGGCGTATGCGAGAAATCCAGCGGCAGCGGCGAAAATTGCAATCCAGCCATAGAGGACTTTTCGAGCCCTTGGCGACGACTTCAAAGACGACACAGTCTTCAAAGGCGACACAACTGCCGACAGCCCTTTTTGCGTGACCATGGGCGTTTTCCCTCAATTCGTTTTTTGTGTATCGGACGCAATCGCGTGTGTACAGCAAACCATCTACGCCCGACACCAGCAGCGATTATTCTTCGTCGGTCGACTCAGTATCCGCTTTCTTCTTTTTAGCTGCGGCTGACTTGGTTGTCGTTTTCTTTGCGGCTGCTTTTTTCTTAACAGCCTTCTTAACCGGAGCGTCTCCAGAACTGGCAGCTTTCTTGGTTGTTTTCTTAACAGCTCCCTTGGTCGTCGACGAGCTTCGACCGCGTTTCTTTTTCGTGCCACCCATGGCGGCGCGATCGGCAAGCAATTGCAGAGCCAACTCAAAAGTCAGTGCATCGGGCGGCGTATCTTTTGGCAACGAAGCGTTCGTTTCGCCGTCGGTTACATAAGGCCCGTAGCGACCATCAAAAAGTTGCAAAGGGTTTTTTGTCACTGGCGAAGGATCGAATACTTTAAGCGGCGTTCGCGGCGCCGCGGCAGCACGCCCTCGCAACTGACGAGGTTCGCGCAACAGGCCGATAGCCTGGTCCAAAGTGACTTCCAAAAGATTCATATCGGGTTTGAGAGAACGAGACTCGACACCACATTTTACATAAGGTCCAAATCGGCCGTTCATGGCGACGATGGGTTCGTTGTTATCGGGAAAAACCCCTAAGTTCTTAGGCAGCGACAACAGTTGAATTGCTGTTTCTAAAGTCAGCGTCTCCGGCTCCATGCCTTTAAGCAACGAAGCGTTCTTTTTCTCTTCGTCTTCGGCCGAACCCAATTGTACGTAAGGCCCGAATCGTCCTTGTTTGACATAGATCAGTTTGCCCGTTTGTGGATCGGTACCCAACGGCTCATCGCTGACCGCAGCCTTATCGAGTAGCTCAATGGCTTTGTCCATCGATAATTCATCGGGCGGCATCACATCGGGAATGCTCGCTCGTCGGTCGGCTTGTTCGAGGAATGGTCCATAGCGACCAACGCGTACAAATATTTCTTCGCGCAATTCGCCTGTTTCGGGACGCCCCAGCGAATACTGACACGCACTGCGTGGATCGATCTCGACAACTTTGGAATCCAAGAGTGGCTTCAGTCCGGATAAGTGATCGACACCTGCAACAGCGTCGCTCCCCAAGTAAAAATCCTGCAAGTACTCAACGCTGTCTTGTTCGTTGCGGCTAATCGCGTCCAGCAAGTCTTCCATGTTGGCGGTGAACTCGTAGTTGACCAATTGGCCAAGATGATCTTCGAGCAGGCGAATGACGGCAAACGCTGTCCAACTGGGAACCAACGCATTACCTTTTTTGAACACGTACTCGCGGTCTTGAATCGTTTCGATAATCGAAGCATACGTACTTGGACGGCCAATGCCTTTTTCTTCCAAAGTCCGCGTCAACGAAGCTTCCGTGAATCGCGCTGGTGGCTGCGTCGTATGCGACAAGGATTTCAGCTCTTTACAATTGAGCGACTCTTGCTCTGCCAGATCCGGTAGCAAAGTCTCTTGTTCGGCTAGCTCGGCTTCTGGATCATCGCTGCCTTCGACGTACGCTCGCAAGAAACCTTCGAACTCAATCGTCGTTCCAGAAGCTTGGAAGATTGCGCCATCACCCTCGATTGTGACTGTAACGCGTTTCTTTCGAGCGTCCGCCATTTGGCACGCAATCGTTCGCTTCCAAATCATTTCGAACAAACGAAATTGATCGATACCCAGTTCTTTTCGCAGAACCTCAGGCAATTGGAAAGGATGACCGGCCGGGCGAATCGCTTCGTGAGCCTCTTGTGCGTTCTTGACTTTGGTCGAATACTGTCGCGGCGTGGGATGCAGGAAATTGGGGCCATACTGCGACTTGACCAAGTCGCGTGCAGAGTCGATTGCAACTTGTGCCAAGTTCGTCGAGTCGGTACGCATGTAAGTGATGTAACCGTTTTCGTACAAGCTTTGTGCGATATTCATCGTTCGCTTGGCGGTAAAGCCAAGTTTGCGGTTCGCTTCTTGTTGCAACGTGCTCGTCGTAAACGGAGGTTTTGGGCGTTCGGTGAACGGTTTCACTTCGACTTTAGCAACGCGGAATTTTGCATTGGCTAGTCGAGCCCGAAGCGCTTCGGCAGACTCGGCATTCAGCAGCAAGTAATTTGGATCTTTGAGCTTGCCCGTCGCAGCATCGAAATCTTTGCCGGACGGAATCTTTTTGCCGTCACAACTAACCAGCATCGACTTGAATGAAACGCCAGTGCTCTTTTGGAAGAGAGCTTCCAAATCAAAATAGGTCGCTGAATGGAAAGCCATTCTTTCGCGCTCGCGGTCCACAATCATGCGAACTGCAACGCTCTGCACGCGACCAGCAGACAGTTTGGGTCGGACCTTTTTCCAAAGTAACTGCGAGACATCGAAACCATAGAGACGGTCGAGGATACGGCGGGTCTCCTGAGCCTTCACCATTCCCGCATCAATTTCGCGAGGATGGGAAAGTGCGTTTTCGATGGCTTCCTTAGTGATTTCGTGGAAAACGAGCCGATGAACGGGGATCTTGGGCTTAAGCACTTGCTGCAAATGCCAACTGATTGCTTCCCCTTCGCGGTCTTCGTCCGTCGCCAGATAAAGGTCTTTTGCGTCCTTTACCAAAGCTTGCAGTTTGGAAACGTGCTTCTTCTTTTCGGCCGGGACAATATAAATAGGCGTAAAATTATCGGTAACGTTCACGCCCAGATAAGCCCACTTTTCGGCCTTGTATTCCTTGGGGATCTCTTTGGCACCTTGCGGCAAGTCGCGAATGTGGCCAATACTGGCTTCGACGATATAGTCGCTCCCCAAGAACTTGGAAATCGTCTTCGCTTTGGCAGGAGACTCGACAATGACCAGTGATTTCTTCTTTTCGGATGCCATAAATAAAGCTTTGCCTGACACTTTCCTCACGAAATTAGGGTTTATTCCGAAACCCATCCTGTAGGGAAGCTAGCGTCCGATTCACGACGTGACTAGTCCCCAATCGCATTCTTGACGACAAATTTGCGGCTGATTTTCTACACCCCCCATTTTCACAATTGCGAGTCTCATAGCCCTTGCAACTAGTTAAGTCGCACTACTTTGCCTTGCGACTTGTTGAAATTGCTGGCAAGCTTTTGCTCTATACGATTAGGTTGGAATTGCGTTTTCGCAGTTACCCCCTAAAATCTGCCCAATTGCGGAGCTATTTTTTGACCGATTGTTGAACTGAAGGATTTGTTGGATGGCTAGCCCTTTTCAGGTATTTCGTAAGAACCAAACCTATTGGATGGCGGGATTGGTCGTTGTGGCCATCATTTCCTTTATCATTGCTCCGGCTCTGGAACAGGTAATTTCAAGCTCGTACTCGGCTTCGAAATCTAACAAAAATCGTATTGTAAGCTGGCGCGGCGGGACCATCACCGAAGAATACGCGTATCGCCTTCAACAGATTCATGGTCAAGCTCAACTGTTCCTAAATCGGCTTGCTACCGAAGTCATCGCTAACGGTGGCGTTCCGCGAGTCCCTGGCTTTCAAATGACTGGGCCACAACAATTCGACTTGGGCCTCAATCCCTACAACGACACCTTGTCCGTGATTCAGACGAAACTCTTTGCCGAGCGCGCATACCAACTTGGCATTACGATCAGCGACGAAGCTGTCGAGCAATACTTAGTAGACTTGGCCGCCAATCGCATTGACCGAACCAAATACGGCGAGATATTCAAAGAGTCTAGCCAAGGCAATTTGTCCCACTACGAACTCGTCAATTACTTGCGCGATGAACTTGCGACGCGAATGTTGCTCGAAGTTCTCGAAGCAGGCGTGAGCAGCCAACAAAGGCCGCTCATTACCCCAGAACAGAACTGGGAGATTTTTCAGAAGTTTCACAAAAAAGCCAATGTCGAAGCATTTCCTGTGCTCGTTTCGGACTTCTTAGAAAAAGCAAAAGAAGCCAACAAACCGACTGACCAAGAATTACGCAAAATATACGACGAAGGCAAAGATCAGATTCCGTTTTCCACTAGCCCGAAACCAGGTTTCAAACGACGACATGCTGCAAACGTAGAATTTGTATCGGCGAACCTTGAAGATCAATTGAAGGCCGCGATTGCCAAGCTTACGGAAGAAGAAATCGTCAAGGAATATGAGAAGGGCGTCGCCGCAGGTCGCTTCCGAGTGCCTGTCACCAAAGAAACGCCACCTGCCGGCACAGGAACACCAACAACTTCCCCAACAACCGGCGAACCTCCAGCGCCAGGCAGCGCGACACCCGCCTCTCCAGAATCGGGAACGTCCGAATCAAACACTCCAGCCGGTACCGAACCACCAGCAACGCCAACCGAGCCAGCAGCGCCGACTGAGCCAGCGCCGGGCAATCCGGAACCTTCTCCGACTACCGAAGGCGACAAACCTGCAGAAATCCCAGACGCACCGAAAGCTGATGCGCCCAAAGATGGTGGCGGTGGTCAAACGTCGCTCAAGTCCAATTCGGCAACGCGATTAGTTAGTTTCCAAGAGCCTGCTCAGCCTGAAAATACTCAGCCGCCTGCGACCGATGCTCCGCAACCTCCGGCTGAAACTCCAGCGACAACTCCAGCGACAGCACCGGCGACTACTGACACACCAGCAACCACGGAACAAACTCCAACAACTCCTGCTGCGACAGCGGAAGCCACGACTCCGGGAACAACGACGGCGGCCAGTCCCGAAACACAGCCTCCTGCAGCATCGGACTCTTCGCTCAACGTCGGGGAAGCACCGACCACGCCACCCGCGACAACTCCTTCGACAACGACGCCTGCCGCACCCGAAATGCGGACGCAGGCGCTTGACGAAGTTCGCGAACAGATAACTCGCTCGATGGTTTTTGAAACGACTCGTCTCAAACTTCAATCGTCTCTGTCCGGCATCGCTGACAAGATGCAAGCTTACTCGGACGAAAACCAAATTTACCGCCGAAGCATCGAAGCCAAAGATACAACTGCCACGAAGCCAGCAGAACTTGATCTGCAGAAATTGGCCGATGAGAACAGTCTGCAATATGGCAAGACGGGTCTCGTGGACGCTCAATCGGTGCTTAGTTTGCCAATCGGAAAAAGTATGGTTCAAAACTCTTCGTTTGGTCAGGTCGTATTGACACCAAGCTTGCCAATGTTTTCACCCGGCAACAGTCAGTTATTCGACACCAGCGGCCTTACGACCTTTGTGTTTTGGAAAGTCGAAGAAAAACCGGAATCGACGCCGACTTTCGAAGATGCCCGCGCCGAAGTGGAGTCCGTCTACTTCATGCAGAAGGCACGCGATGCTGCCAAAGAAAAAGCTGAAGCGATGGCCAAACAGTTGCAAACGGTCGGAGATTCACCTTGGACAGCAGTCCTTTCGGACGCTGAAAGGGCGCTAATTGCCACGCCGACGCCATTCACGTGGATGATGTCGGGACAATCGTCGTTTGGAATGCCATCGATTACGCGAGTCGATAAACTGGATACCGTCGGCGACAATTTTATGCGCAGCGTGTTCGCGACGCCCGATGGCCAATTTGCCGCGATACCTAATGAACCACAGGCCATCTACTATGTCGTTCGAATAGTTGAGAAAACGCCAAAGAATGACGAGCTTCACAAGCTGTTTGGATTGGTACCGAATCAAATCGATTCGCAAAGCCTTGCACAAGCCGAACTGCAAATGATCCGTCGCGAATGGATGCCACAAATCGAAAAAGACCTCGACATCGCTTGGGAAATCAAGCCTCAAGATATCCAGTAATCGAACCTTTTTCCAAACACCGATTCATCGGTTTGGTCAGACCTATACGCCGTGCGGTCAGAAGTGAGGGACGTATTGTTGAGTGAGCCGCAAGGCGCTAGCCGCGGGTTGTGCATTCGGTCAGCACCGGCGGCTGGTGCCTTGCCGCTCACAAAACTTCAAATCTGACCGCGCGGAGTATAATAGTTCGAATGCCGATCATCATCACAACCCTGGCATGCGAATTGCGTGTGTTAGATTGTGGCATTCAGAGACTGCCAAAGCTTGTTTTTGATTGATCCACTGTGCAGAATCAATAGTGAGTTGTTAGTTTTGTGGTTCCCGAGTGTAGGATTTGGTGTTGCTCGCAATACTTGAGAACAACGCATTCAACCACAGACTTTGTTTTTTGCGTTTTATTTCATCAACATTTTTTTGAAGCACATGGGGGCGATTAGGTTTCGACCGGATAGATTGAAGACTATGGTGGCGTGACGTGGTTGGTCGGCTAGCCACGTAAAAAGCAGACCTAAAATGTAACTGCTGAGGAAAACCTCGCACTAGCAGCCTAACACTGGCTGCTCTGGTTCCAGATGCCCGTCGGAGGCGTTTGACAACCAGTCGCAATTCCGAATCGAGATTCTCCACACTGGGTACGTGAATCTCTAAAACTCGTTCCGAGATGGTCTGATCTTAACGTCGTTGATAGCGGTGAGATTGGACGACAACTAAATTGTCAACTACTCACGTAGATGCCTAGTCGGAAATGTCCTGGGACGCGGGTTCGATTCCCGCCGCCTCCACTAACACGGCCACCGCAAGGTGGCTCGAAGCAAAATGACCCGCTGGCTCATCCCAGCGGGTCTTTGCATTTCTACGCGGAAATTCGGACACTCCTCGTTGATCGCCGGTATCGATCGTATCAAAATCGTACTCGTACTCAGTGAAACGGTACTCGTACTCGATCGGGAACAAATTCGAGTACGAGTACGAGTAACGCCTGTGGCTGAGTACGAGTACGAAAATGCTGTCAATTCGCGTATTTTGTCGTTCTAAGCAACGGCGTTCGCCGAGAAGTGTCGAACTTCGCGGCTTTTTCGAGTCGCTGGATTTCGTTCGCCTCCAAACCACGGGACGCCCTCGACACCCACAGCCAACCGAAAAGGCTCAAATCGGGGGCAAAGGCTCGAAACCACGGGACGACCCCCAACCCCGTCCCGTACTCAGAAACCCTGCAAAACACGGCATATTCGCGATTTCGCACAACCGAGAGGTTTTGGCGAAAATGCCACGTGGCAGTGGGATGAAAAACCTGACCCATGCGTCCCGAGGCGCGTTGAACTGGACGTCTTTTGCCATACCGAGGGTGTCAGCGTATTGGCGGGAACAGGAAAGATTGATCCTCCGGAGTTATCGCAAATTCATGAGGCAACGGAACGATGCCTGAGAAAATTCAATGCATCGTTTAGACGTTGGCCACATGGAGGCAAGTGCACACTGTTTGTTCACGAAGGATTTGAGGGAATGGAGTATGACGGAGCCTTTACGACATCGGCCTCGTTGCTACCACATGAGTTGCTTCACAGTTACATAGCTCGTGGTTTGAAGCCTGCGAGCCAAGACGATAGTTGGATTGATGAGGCGTTCACCATATACTATTTGAAAAAGGAAGGAATCGAGTTTTACATGGATGCCTCGCGAAATGAAATCGAAAACAAGCGGTTCGATTCACATTATATCGCGGTGGCTGGACAGTTCCCGTTGTCGACAAGAAATCCTTGGAATCGAATAACGCAGCCAGGAGCATATCAGATTGGAGTGCTGTTTTTTGAACAGATTGCTGCCATCATCGGTGAAGGCGAATTGGACAAATTGATGCGCGAGTTAATTCAGGAGTACGGGATTAGAAAACCCATAACAACGGCCGAGTTCGAGTCTCCCCTGGTACGGGTGGCAGGTTCCCGTCGCGACGATGTTCAGAAGCTCTTTTCATTTACGGTGTACGCAGATACGGCTGGGAATGCCAAAGAGCTTTTCAAAGACTTCATTGCTAAATATGGCCTCGACAAGTGAGTACAGCCTCAACGAAGACTCAAACGAATTCTTCAAAGAGAACCTTGGGTAATCGCGAGGCGAGATTGTGTAGAGACGGAAGTCAAGAGAGAACCAGAAAGCCAAAGACTCTCGCTGACGTCCCGCATAATGATTCGATTTCCTAACAGCACCCTAAATAGGTTTGTCAATACCAACTTTTCAACTGGCCACTGTGGCACCACGAAACCGGGCGGCAAACAGAGAACACAAACCCCATACTTAAACTCAAAAGAATCCAAACTACTCGCCGTGCTCGGAGCGTCGTATTTAGCTGGTTAACTCTTGAAAGAGTTGTCATAATAAAATACGTTCGGTGAGGAGAATTGTTAACGGACTCGATTATCGGAAAAAGGGAAAAGTCATGTTCGAAACTCTAAAACAGAGCATTTTCACGAGCTTGGGCGTGGCCAGTTTGGCGAAAGACAAAGTGGAAGCTTTAGCGGCGGAGGTGGCGCGTCGCGCTCAGTTGACGGAAACACAGGCAAAAGAATTTCGGGATGAACTGATGCATCGCAGCGAAGCGGCCAAAGTTGACCTTGAAAAAGAAATTGACCGCCGCATCGATCATGCGTTTGTGCAGGTCGGCATCATCAAGGCGACCGCGCTCAAGAAAGCTGAGGAGGCTCGCGATGAATTGCAAACGATGATTGACCGTCGCATCGATACCGCTTTTGAAAGATTAAAACTGGCCCGCACCGAGGATGTTGAGTCGCTCACAGCCAGGATCGAACAACTCGAACGGAGCTTGAAAAAGTAATCTCACGCCAAAGTAGTCGGTTCTTGCGAATGGAAGTGTATCCTAACGCGTTCTTATCAAGTGCCGTCGCAGTGCAGATTCAAAGACCGCATACGATGGCACGAAGGATTAGCAATGGACATGCTCACGTGAACTCGAGGAGTGCTTTGCGGAATTGTTGGATATCGCGAAAGCGGTGCTTTGGATCGGTCGAGAGCGCTTTATGTACCACACTCGAAAGTTCGTTGGGAATGTCCGCTCGTCGCTGTTGAATAGCGATAGGTTTTTCGGAAACCAAGTGGATCAACTGCAAGACGATGTCGTTGGGTAAGTCGTGAGGGAATTTTCCCGTAAGTAAATTATAGAGAGTCGCGGCAGTTGAGTATTGGTCGGCAGCGGGTTTGACATCACGATAATGGGTGACTTGTTCGGGAGCCATGAACGCTGGCGTGCCACCGACTTCACCCTGCATAGTCAGTCCGCTCAACTTAGATGATTCGTATGCTCTTGCCAAACCAAAATCAACAAGTTTTGCCGAGCGTTGGCCTTTTTGACCGGAGATCAGAATATTGCTGGGCTTGATGTCACGATGAACGAATCCACGATCGTGCGCATGTTCGAGTCCGGCTGCCAATTGGCAGATTAGACGCACTGCCGTCTTGATTGACAGTGGACCTTGCTTGTCCAAGATTTTGCGAACATCAGAACCTTGAATGAATTCCATTACAAGATGAACGGTTCCATTTACTTCGCCGACTTCCAGGAATTTGACGATGTTGGGATGCGATAATTGGCTTAATATTTGGCATTCGCGAACGAAAAGGTCAATCTGTTTTTGTGAGACGCCAGCGGTTGGTGTAATCGTCTTGATCGCCACCTTCGAGTTATCCGACAACCGAACAGCTTGATAAACGATCCCCATACCTCCTCGCCCAATTTCTCTTCCCAATTCGTATCCCTGGAAAGCGGTGGCGCGCGATGCGGGCAATTCGAGTGTGCGATTTGGGTCGTCGAGGATTGCTGTTGGCTGCACTAGGGTTGGTTCTTCTTGAGCGATCGGATCACTCAGCGATACCCGAAAAACAGTGTTTCCGCCTGATATTTGATCTCCGTTTTTGAGTTCCGTCGATTCGACACGATTGCCATTGACCAATGTGCCGTTTCGACTTCTCAAGTCTAGAACGCGGCAACGTGGCGGATTGATTTCCACAACGAAATGCCGTCGAGAAAAGTAGGGGTCATCGTTTGACAGTTTAAGATGGGCGTCATCGCCTCTTCCTACTAAAAAAGTATCGCGAGAGTCGAAGGAAAATTGTTTGCCCAGATGCGGTCCAGCGACGACCGTTAAAGTTAGTTTCACAGTTTCGATATCCTGCCTTCGCCTATTCCACGAACTGTGTGCCAAAAACTTGAACCCAGTACTTCTCTCCGTTAGCGCTTTCTGCCATTGCGACGCCGATCTCCAAGTAGTCGGGGCTGAGCATATTTCGCCGGTGACCTGGTGAGTTCATCCAGTCATCAATGACAATTTGAACGTTCTCTTGTCCCCCTGCGACATTCTCGCCGCTTGCTGACATGTTGTATCCTGTGGCCGCAATACGGTCGCTTGAATCTTTACCGTCAAGATTGTGTGTTGCGTGGTTCTGCCTCGCCATGTTGGCAGCATGCTGACGTGCCGCCAAAAAGAGCTTGTCGGATGGACGCAATAGGTTCAATCCAAGTTTCGCTCGCTGAGCGTTTGTCTGTTTCAGCAACTCTTGTTCAACTCGCGCTAATCGCAACTCGTTGGGATCGCTACTTGGATCGTTTCCAACTGAGGATTCGCTTGAATCTTTGGAGGTGCCATGCGCGTCTTGCGGTTTCGATTTATCGGGATTTGTAACTTGGTTCTGAGGGACAACGGGCGGTTTGACGATTGCAAATGACTGAAACAGATATTCGTCGTTCCAACCCGTAGCGTGATGTTCCATCGTAATTGGCTGATGGTCAAATGGGACGTCCAAAATCGTGGGTTGTTTTGCTCCGACTGTGAGATCGTGCACTAACTGATCAGCTACTTTGATTACTATACGCGCGCCCCCGCCCTTACTCGGCTCATCATTTTCCGAGCGCAGGGCAATTTTCAAAATGCCGCTTCGTTCTACAGTCAGCGGAGTGAAATGGATCGTGGCTGGATTCTGCCGGCTCACTGGGTGGGTTGTTAATACAGGTTTGGTGCTTATCTTGGCGGGTTTGCTTGCACCGGATTCATCGGTGTTGGGTGGAATGAGAACAGCGGGGCTATTCGGGGCAGTAAAGTTTCCGCTTGTCGTAACTTGCAGTTTTTCCCATTCCATTTGAATTGGCGCAATGAAGGCAACGGAACCTTGAATTGAGTTGTCCGTCGGACCTCCAGGAACGGCTTTCTGCGATGCGGCCGCAATTGTCGGATCGACTGGCGGCATGGGAGCTGGCGCTGTTGCAACGGTCGGAGATGTAATCGGCATGTTGTTCTGTACTGGCATCCGGACAGTTGCTGGTGGAACGTCAGAGCCTAAAGCATCGATGGGATCACATGGAACGAGTATCGGGTCAGAGCCCGGTGCAGGTGCTTTCCAAAGTTTTATTGATCGGTCGCAACTGGATGAAGCCAAAATAGTGCCGGATGGATTGAACGCCACGCTTGTCACTGTGCCTGAATGGCCAAGGTAGCGAGCGGATCTATCCTGTCGTGTTAAATCGAATACGTCCAACAGCCCTGCTTGATTGAACGACGATCCGCCGACTGCTAGACGGGTGCTATCGGGAGAAAAAGCCAACGCATCAATCGTCTGTGCCCCGCTGTTGTATATCCACTTCGATTCCCCTGTTGTGACGTCAGTAAACTTGATATTGGGGCCTTGCACAATGGAAGGTGCCGGAGCAGGGAATGCGCCGACGCCCTCCATTTGTGGTGCTGCTACGATAGCTGCTTCAGATACTCCAATTGACGCAATACTATTTCCGTCAGGGCTGATACAAAAATCGCTGCGATCGATGTTGGATTGGACCAAATCTAAATGGGCAATTTCTTTTCGCGTTTGCATATTCCAAAGTTTGGCCCACGGTCGATTCCTGGAGACAAGTACGGCTCTCTCTTTGCTCAACGGAATAATTTCGCCTATGGAGGTAAAAAAATCTTGAGCAAGTGGCTGGTTCGCCAAGTCCACTGCCAAAGGACAGATAGAGATGACATTGCCATTTGGCAGGTCGAGAAAAACTATGGCGGCTGTAGGCTCGATTTGAATTACTGCCAAGAGAGTAATTTCCTCGTCACCTTGCTTTGCATTTAAAATTCCCGATACATAATACAGGCCCTCACGACTGAATAGAATTTCGCCCTTCGTTGCATCCCAAGTCTGTAAGCGAAATACATTCTTCTTTCCCGGTACCTCGGAAAGGCAGGTTGCCCAATGACCATCGCGCGACAGCCTCCAGAATCCGCGTGAAGTCGATTCAACAAGTGAGGCTACTAATTTGCCCGATTTTGCGTCGAGAACCTGAACGAGGTCTGTTCCATTCGTTGCGTCCTTTCCCGATACAAGAAGTCGCCGTCCATCGGCGCTCGGTTGGAAGCACTGTAATGAAGGTTCTACGAATGGTTTGCCGGTTTTGCGATCCCATGCAGCGATTCCTTGCCGAGCCCAGTTCGTCGCGGCGGACTCTGGCCGCAAAGAAAGCCCCGTTAGGAATTCGTTTTGATCTCCAAAACCAATTCCCTCAGTCAGCACGTTGGATTTGATTTTGCGAGCCGTTGAAATGGATTTCGTGTCAAATAACCATGCCGACCAGTTCGAGCGGCTAAATCCTGCGAGCGTGTCTCCATCTTGGCTAAAAGCCAATTGATGCATACCGCCTGGAAGACCAACGCGATTGGCAATCAATTGGTCGGACTCTGCAGACCAACAAATCACGTCGGGAGATTTTTCTAATGCGATGGCAACATGAAGTCCGTCTGGACTGATCGCCAATGCCGCTGCTTGGTCATTAAGGGAATCGTCCAACGTCATCAGTAGACGTTCGGAGCGACTATGCCAAAACTTAACCAAAAGAGATTTTGGAGGCGATTGTTTACAATCATCGCCTGGAAGTTCGCAGGGGGAATTTAGAACGCCGGTTGTCGCACCGGCAAGCCGCTTGCCGTCCGAACGCCATGCGATGGCTGTCACGAGTTCAGGTTCTTCGACGCGAAACGTTAGTTTTGCATCATCGCAATCCCAAATTCGAACCAAATCCTGTTCGATGGCTTGCTTAACACGTTGAATCGTCCTTGTTCTGGTTTCAAGTTTATACTCTGTAACTTGTTTCTCAACAGTCACTTCGCAATTGCATGGCTCTTCTTTTCCATCCACAACTCCAGTGCCAGGGATTTTTTCTATTGCCATGACGGACTTCGTGACAGGGACCGTTACTGTATAGGCATTCGATACTTGCTCGACGACACTTCGCGGCATGCCTGAAATCCAACCGCCGAGAATTTCCGCTGCGATGACCTTTTGCATAAAAATTGTGCGTTCTCGCGCCTCATTTTCGAAAACGTTTTTAACCACGCACTGCTTTGCTGTGCATTCGAATCCCTCAGCATCGATTTGTTTTACGATTCTTTCTTCTGGAACTTTTCTGCATACCGTAACTGTGTAGGTCATTGTCTGAGGAATCAACATAGTCTTCGTTGTCAGCGTTAACGGTTCCGCATGTTGAACAATGTCTTGCCCGCCGACGGCGGCGATGCGAGAACTGTCGGGAGAGAATTCGATTTCGGACACGATACCGACGTCATCGGTTAAGGCCAAAACTTGCTTTCCATCTGGAATCGACCAGCCCATTATCTCACCGCTTCTTAAAGCCGTTGTTGCGGCTACGATACGATCGTCGGGACTGAAAGCCATGACGACGCCTTGAAAAGGAAGCGGAGCCAGTTCGCGATTTAGCTCGGTGATTCGCTCGCCGGTTGAGATATTCCAAACGCCCATTTGATGCGGTTTTCCCGGGAGGGCATAGGCAATGGCTAGCCAATTGCCGTCGTGGCTAAGAGCTACTGTCGGCAAGGTACCCTCGATTCGGAATTTGCGAAGCTCGGTTGGCGGATCGGTCGTCATGACAACGACGTCAAACGACAAAGGCTCGCTCGGTTCACTGGTCTCGGCTGCAGGACCTGGCTGAGCCAAATTGTTTGGCAGAGGTGGTGCTGCTGCGGGTGGTGCTGCTGCGGGTGGTGCCGCGACACCGGAAGGTGCCGCGACAGAGGGTTGAGGATCGGGAGAAGGCTGTTGTAGCGGGAAAGAAACGAACTTGACCGAGTCGTTCTCGAAAGAGACAGCTTTTGATGGTTTGAGAGTTGGTAATGATGCCTGAGGGTCAACTGTTGGTACAGGTGCTGGCATGGCTGCAGGTGCCGCTGGCGCCTGTATAGGAGCGAAGGGCATAGCGTTATTGAATTGCTCATTTTCCGTTTGCACGCGAACCAGCGGACCGGGTTTCCCGCCATTCATGACGGCAAATGCGATTCGAGAACCGTCTCCGTTTACGCTGATTTGGTGCTTGGGCAATCCGTAAGGGATTTCCGGAATTGGCGGCAAGTAGCGATCTTTGCCGTTCAGCAAATTCCAAACTGCGAATGGCCCGGTAGTTGTGAGCCCCATTACTGATTTTTCTTTGGGCGGGAAGAGCACTGCGAATGCGCCTGAACTTGAATTTGGAATCATGCGTGGATCGACGCGTCCACCGGGGGAAAATCGCCTTCGAAAATCTGGAGCCCGATCTGCACGCATCGTAACGAAGCCCCAATCCGAGTCTCGTCGATCAAGTGGGACAAAGTCGACAAGTTGTCGAACTGCGTTGGCATCGCCCATTCGAGATTTTGAATCTGCATTGGCAAATTGCGCGTCGATCTGTCCCTCGATCGCGGTTGCTGCAGCCTCGGCCTCCTTTTCAGCCTTGTCGCGATAGATAGCTTTTTCAACCAAGACTCTTTGCAAGTCGCGCACAAGCACGGTATTCCGGACCGTCAATAGAACGCCAATTACACCCAAGGATGCGATGATGACCGCGATAGCTGCAGCGAGTTGAGGCTCTTTTTTGGTCCATCGAATAGCCCTTTCCACCCATCCCAGTCTTCGTGCTAAGATTGGCTCGCCATCCATCCAGCGTCTGAGATCATCTGCAAGTTCTTGGCAGTCGGTAAATCGATCTTCAGGCCGTTTTGCCAAAGCCTTCAAACAAATCGTTTCTAAGTCTCTTGGCGTGTCTTTTCGGTGCTTGCTTGGTGGTTCAGGCGGAGTATGGATTTGATTGTGCATGACAATCGAAGGAGGGCCTTCGAATGGAGTCTTGCCGGTCAGAAGTTCGTAGAGAACAACGCCAAGACTATATTGATCCGAAGCAGGCTGAGCGTCTCCTTGCTGGCCACTGGCTTGTTCAGGTGCCATGTAGCTCGGCGTTCCCATGATTGTTCCGTCGGTCGTGATCCGGCTATTATCGTCTTGCCTGGACGCTAATCCAAAGTCTGCAATCAACGGTTGATATTTCTCGTCGACGAGAATGTTTGCGGGTTTGATATCGCGATGGACCACGCCCTGTGAATGCGCGTATGCAAGTCCCTGTGCAATGTTTCGGACAAGTTCGGCTGCTTTGCGAAATTCTATTCCGCCGTCGGCGACGATATTTTCCAGCGGTCGACCTGTGATGAAAGCCGCAGCTATGAAGTACGAATCCTCGACTTTACCGGAATCGAAAACCGGAACGATGTTGGGATGCCGCAGTCCCGCAGCAGCGCGGGCTTCGCGAAAGAACCGTTCCACTCGTTTTGGGTTCTGAACAACTGTCGCATGCGGGATTTTTACAGCTACATCGCGATCGAGTTGTGGATCATAGCAGCGGTAGACGGATCCAAATGCTCCTGCTCCGAGTCGCTCGCGTACTAAGTAGCGACCAAGTCGTTCGCTGCCTGCCGAGCGTCTAGCATCTGCAGGTTCCAATCCATCAGTATTATCATTATCTGGAGCTGATTCCAGCGTTTCAAAAGGGAGTTGCGTTTCACGGATGGACATCGCATCGTTATTGAGATTGTTTGCTGGAGCGTCTGATACGCTTTGTTCGTCTATTGCTCTGGTTTCGTCGCTTTTTTGTGGTGTGACTGATTCGTCAGCAGCCGATGATTTGGCGAGTTCTTTTCTGTGTTTATTTCGATTGCTTTTTGCTTGCGCGGCCTCTAAAGATGGTTTGCCTTTTTCCTTATCCTCATCGCTATGATCACTCAATCGCTTTTCAGTCCAAGGTTGCAATGAAGCGGCATCGATTAAGAATTTGTGGGAGCACGCCGTGCAGCGAACATGGTGGCCCACTGCATTAGCTGGAATGCGAAGTCGTTTTCCACATTCGCCATTCGGGCAAATAACCAAGTACGACATAATTGTTAGCTCCTAGCGAGTGAGTAACTATGGTGCGTTTCATTCGGATGGACGACGTTAGTATATCCCAGCACACTCCACATTTCACTATTCGCAAGCCAATCGAGAATTTTATAAATTTAGTATTGCAAGTTAAGTGATTTGGAGCGGCCAAAATACGATGTTGTGCAACGAAGCGAATAGTCTTGCCGAAGGTTGCTCACGGATTGTTTGGCTTCTTAGG
>JANMGV010000165.1:0-5303 GCA_031374825.1 Pirellulaceae bacterium | reverse complement strand
CGATACACGATTTACACACGATGACGCGAGCGATTGGGGAAATCGCTCATGGTAGAGCGATTGTCCTCAATCGCACAGTTCCCTGCACGATTACCCCAATCGCCCGCTTCATCGTCTGAAAATCCTGAATAGGCATCATCCGAAAATACCAAAACGTTACGCATCCGCTATCCGATAATGCGTCGATTCGCAATGCAATAACCGCTGCATGAGCGATTGAGGACAATCGCTCTACAATGAGCGATTGTCCCCAGTGTCGAGCGATTGTCCTCAATCGCTCAGTTCCCTGCACGATTACCCCAATCGCACGATTACCCCAATCGCTCGCTTCATCGTCTGAAAATCCTGAATCGCATCATCCGAAAATACCAAAACGATACGCACCCGCTATCCGATAATGCGTTGATTCGCAATGCAATAACCGCTGCATGAGCGATTGAGGACAATCGCTCTACGATGAGCGATTATCCCCAGTGTCGAGCGATTGTCCTCAATCGCTCAATTCCCTGCACGTCTACGCGTCGGAAAGAATTCATGAATACACTCGGGTATTGAATGTCCATGAATCCAATAATTGCTACACTGCAATTTGTTCTGACGGCAAACCTCTTTGACCGAAGTAATCAGCCTCTGTTTTTGCGGTCGTCTTTTAAACTCGAAGCTGGGATTTTTGTCTCGTTTCGACCCAGTTTTACGCTTTTTTGGTGTAAACAATGCACTTGCAATGTCCAAATTGCCAGAAACCAATCCAACCGGAGACATCATCTGATATTCAAGATAATGTCTGCTGCGAATTCTGTGGTACCTCGATCACGAGTGTCGATGACCTTGGCGAAACCTCGGCCGCTGAACCTCAGATTTTTGGCAAATTTAAACTGTTGCAAAAAGTGGGTTCGGGTGGATTTGGGTCGGTGTGGAAAGCCCAAGATACTGATCTGGGACGGATCGTTGCCGTCAAAACGTTGCACTCAAGTCTTCTCCAAGCAACTGCTGATCGTGAACGTTTCTTTCGGGAAGCGAGGGCCGCAGCTCAGCTTCGCCATCCCGGTATTGTTATGGTCTACGAGGTATTCGAGATCAACGGAGTACCGGCAATTGTCTCCGATTTTGTCGAAGGAGTGACGCTACGTGAGTTAATGCAGGTTCGTAAACTCACTCACCGCGAAGCGGCCGAGATCGCCGCACAGATCGCAGACGCTCTGGACTATGCTCATACGCTCAAGGTAGTTCATCGCGACGTGAAGCCTGCCAACGTGATGATTGAGTTAGCCCCCAACGCGAGTTTGAATACGCCTTTTGACCAGGCACAGCCAAGCTCTTCGCTCGCATCGTCAAACGCATCAGCTGCCGTATCGATGTCAACGTACAGCATGCAACGTTCCGGACCGAGGGTTCGACTGCTGGACTTCGGGCTTGCGCTTCGCGACGAAGTTGAAGTAACAATGACCGTTGACGGACAAGTGCTGGGAACCCCTTCCTACATGAGCCCAGAACAAGCGTCTGGCCACAGTCACCGCGTCGACCGTCGCAGTGACGTTTATTCGCTCGGTGTACTGTTCTATGAGATGCTTGTAGGGAAAACACCTTTCAGCGGTTCGAAGATCGCTATCATGCAACAAGTAATGCGTGAAGAACCACGACCACCTCGAAAAGTCGATCCTGCGATCTCTCGCGATCTAAACACGATCTGCCTCAAGGCAATGTCAAAGGCTCCTGGCTCGCGATATGCGACGGCAAATGCGTTTGCTGACGACCTGCGTCGATGGTTAAACGGCTTGCCGATTCAAGCTCGTCGTATTGGCGAAACCGAACGATTCATGCGATGGTGCCGGCGCAATCCGCTTGTGGCAAGCCTCCTGGGACTACTGTTGGTCGTTTTTTTCGCAGGTTTTGCCGGCGTCTGGACTCAGTGGCGGCGTGCAGAAGCCAAGGCAACATCCGAAAAAGCGGAGCGTACCCGTGCCGTCATCGCCGAGCAAAATGCGTTAGACAATGCTCGAGCCGAATCGACTGCACGCGCTAATACGGAACATGCTCTCTATCGAAGCAATATTGCTAGAGCACAATTGGAATGGCGAGCCAATAACGTCTCCGGTTCGGAACAGATATTGGATACTTGTCCAACTGCACAACGCGGTTGGGAGTGGCACTTCCTAAAACAACTCAATCATTCCGAACAGTATTCAATTTACGGTCACAACAACTGGGTACTCGGTGTTGCATACAGTCCAGATGGCAATTCTTTTGCTTCGGTGGGCGGTGGCAATCCTTTTTGGGAATCTCAGGGAGTAAAGTCGATTCAGCCTGGAGAAGTATGCGTATGGGACGCGAAATCCGGATCCCTGATTAAACGATTCAAAGGCCATGGAAATGTAGTCTATGCACTCGCGTTCAGCCCCGACGGAGAACGATTGGCGACGGCGGGCGCGGATCGTCAAGTATTGATTTGGGATGTTGCTTCCGGCGAAATGATTAAAAATTGCATTGGTCACGAAGGCGTCATTCGGTCTCTGGCGTTTAGCCCCGACGGGGAACGCCTCGCTTCAGGATCCGACGATCACTCGATTCGACTTTGGAACACCCGAGATGGCGCTCTGATTCGAGCATTTCCCGGTGATGGAAAGCCGGTTTACGGTATTGCATTCAGCCCAGATGGTGCAACTTTGACCGCTGCTTCAACGCTCGCAAGTTACGAGGCTGGACATGTAACAATCTGGAATGTTGAATCCGGCGAGGAAACAGTCAAGCTCGAAGCAAATGGTGGTTATCACTTTGGCGTTGCTGTCAGTCGAGATGGGCAGTTGGTTGCGGCTGCAAGCGCTCAAGGGGTCTCCATATGGGACCTTCAAACTGGAAAATTACAGCGAGTGTTCGCCGGCCATCAAGGTGGAGTGCGATGCGTATCGTTTAGTCCCGATGGACAGCACATTTCCTCCGGAGGTTTCGATGCGACCGTACGGGTTTGGAATATTCGTGAAGGTCGTGAGGCATTTGTATTCCGTGGCCACACCAATATCGCAGAATCCGTGGCTTTTGCTCCAAACGGCGATCGACTCGTATCGTGTTCTTCCGATGGTTCGATAAAACTGTGGGACTTGACGACTCATCCTGAATACGCCGACGTGAGTGTTGCAGGCATACACGGAATTGTTTCCGATATGGCCAACGTAGAATCGATTTCCTTCGGTGAAGACGGAAAATCCTTCACAGCCATTCGGCGAGGAGTCAGCTCAGGAACGGGAGTCGCTAATACTTTTGCAACCGTTGGCCATACGCGAATTGCAAAGATAAGAATTCCAGTTGTAAATCAATGGCTGACTCCGGCAGAGCCGATTAGCCAAGATTCCAAGGGAATTTTATTGGCTGGAGTTTCACTTGATGACCGAAGGATTGCAAAGGTTTGGGAAGTGAAAAGCGGCAAAGAGATTGCTCGTTTCGAGGGGCATCGTTTTCCTCTCTTCCACGCTGCAATCAGCCCGGATAGAGAATTTGTAGCCACCGCCGGATTGAAGCGCGAAGAAAAGGAAAACAAATGGGATGCAGAGGTTAAAGTTTGGGACGTCGCTAACAAGAAATTGCTTTTTGAATTTGATGAGCCTGGCTGGCGGGTAACTCGTCTGGCATTCAACTCTGGCGCGACGCAACGCCTTGTCGCAATTGCCTCACTTATGCGGATTCCGTTACCCAATGCAACGGATGAATTTGAGACTATTTCCAAAGTGAAAATATTGGATGTTGCGACTGGCCGCGAAATTAAGGCGATCGAAGGACACGGCGATTACATCGCAGGACTTTCCTTCGATCCACTCGGAAATCGACTAGCTGCAGTCGGCGCGAACATGGGTACGGTTATCGTTCATGACCTGATTAACGATCGCGAAGTTGTAACAACCAATGGTCCAAGGACGGGAATGGATGTGGCGTTTACACCCGACGGAACGCGGCTAGCTGTTGCGGGTCGTTTGATGGTCAAGTTGCTCGACGCTTCAAATGGTGAAGAAACCTTGACGCTACGCAGCCTTCGCCAATCGACCTTTAATAGTAACGGATTCAACCCGCGCGTTCGCATTAGCCCCGACGGCAAGAACATCTTGGCCATATGCCACGATAGCGATGAATCCGTCAGTTTGTGGTCGATTCGCGAAGAACATCCCGTTTACGATACGGAGAATAGTTCCTTCGAGAACCAAGTAGCGGATTATCCTGAACCAACTGCTCGCGTGATTGGAGATTTGGACAAGACGGATTCTTGGCAGCGTCGTGCCGCTGGAAAACACTTCAAAGAAGAACGTTTTTTGAAGCTCCCTGCCGATCAATTAGAGCTAAGCTTTCACCTCGACCGATTGGCACAGCTTGAACTCCATAGCCCATGGGAGTATTTGTATCGATCGAGTTGGTATTCAGCTTTTGAAAAGAGCAAGGAATCGGACGCGGATTGGCAACGAGCAATTCAATCTGAGCCGGACAATGCGAATTTGTGGCTTGACCGGGCTCATGTGCTCGCAGAACAATCCCACTGGATTGAAGCAGCGGCTGCTCAGAATCGCGCTTTTGAAATCGAACCGATTGATGCTTCGGACGCATGGAGGAATCAGGCCCTATTGCAACTGCAAATTGGAAATCTGGTTGGTTATCGTTCGGCCTGTGAAACGCTCATCCAGCGGTATGGAAATACTCGTGATCTCAATTCGATTGCGATGAATGCCCTGGCCTGTACTGCGTCAGCAGAGTCGAGAATCTCCAATCAAATTTTGCTGGATACGTTGCCCGAAGTGAAAGGGTATGACGTAGACGACAACAACCGCTATCTCCGCATTGCTCGCAACGCAATTCTCTTTCGCAAAGGCGAGTTTGAACAAGCGGCCAAATTGATTGTTGAAAATGAAAACGGCGACGGAGGTTGCATCATCAATGCGCTGAATTGGCCACTCATGGCTATGACGCAAAAAAAGCTGGGTAATGATGCGGAAGCGGAAACTTGGCTTCAAAAAACGGACAGTCGCATTCAGGAAACATCCTCATCCTATCGGCCCATCCTAAGCAACACGACATTGTGGCACAAGGAAGCAAGGCTTCTCCTTCTGCTTCTCTAACGAGAAGCCATCGCGACAATCCGGAGTACTCAGGAATAAACATCATTGTTGACAGAAATTCTCCTGATATTATACATGGAGTGGCGTTAGGGCGAGCGGCAAGAATTGCCTCACCCAACGTAGGACGGGTCTCCAGGCCCGTCCAAGTCAGTTCGGACGGGCCTGGAGACCCGTCCTACACGTAAAATGTTCCCTGCCGCGAATTTGCGA